>NZ_JBQXYF010000001.1:0-561010 GCF_052645355.1 Halomonas sp. V046 | reverse complement strand
GGTGCTGGGTGAGCCGGCCGTGGGCATCCCAGCGCCAGTGCTCGCTGCCAAGTGCCGGATGGTAGGGGTGGGTGATCGACTCGATCTCGTTGTGGTAGTTGTAGCGATAGATCGTGACCACGCCGCCAGCGTCGGTGACGCGGGTGTACCACAGCTCACGGTGGTACTCGAAGCGGGTGTCTTCGCTGCCGTCGTCCAGACGGTTGCGCACGCAGCGCGCTTCGTGGGCGGAGGGCAGGGCGCCGTCGGCCTTGCCCGGCCAGTCCCAGGTCAGCTCGACGCCGATGCCATTGAGGTCGGTGTAGTGGGTCAGCAGGTGATGGGAATAGCGATACTCGCGCTGATGATCGCGCGCATTGCGGTGGGAGACGAGATTACGCTTGGCGTCGTGGGCATAGAGGGCGAGCACCTCGGGCTCGTGATCGCTTGCCGGGTAGTGGCGCAGCACGCGCTCCAGCAGGCCGGCTTGGCCGTAGACAAAGCTCAGCTCGAGTTCGGCACCGTCGCTGATCGCGGCCAGCCGGCCCTGGCGGTAGCTCAGGGTCAGGGCGCGGCCGTCGCGCTCGCGCCGCTCGACCAGGCGGAAGTGAACCCGGTCGGCGCTCGAATCGGCGCTTGCATCGCTCCTGGTATCGCTCCTGACATCACTCCCGGCATCGACGCCCGCCATGCGCCGATAGCGCTCGCGGCTGCCGTCCAGGTAGGTCAGCTCATAGGTATCGCCATCGGGGTGGGCCAGGGTCATGCGCTCGCGCGGCAAAAAGCGCTGCTCGCCGGGGGCCAAGGGCTCGATGGGCAGGGCGCGATTGAGGCCGTCGATATAGGTCAGTTGGCCGCCGTGCTGCTCGAAGCGCAGATGATAGGGCGAGCTCCAGCGGGCGCCGAGTTCGCTGTCATCGAGCTCATCGATGCTCGAGCGGTAGTAGCGTGTCCATTCGACGTCGATCAGGCCCGGCACGCGAAAGTCGGTGTGCCACAGGTTCTCATCGCCCATGACGTAGTCGATGGGGTTGGCGGAGACCGATCGCGGCGCAGAGCGGGAGCAGGCGCAGCCGGCCGGAGTCGAGCTGGGAGTGCGGCCTTCGTGCGTCGACACCTGTGACTGCGCATCACGCGAGTGGTGGTTTTCACCCCCGGTACTGGCTTGCGCTTGATGCTCGATGTTGCGTTGCCGTCGGCGCTTGGCGCGTAGCGATTCCGCCAGGGCGATCAGGACCGGCAGCAGGTTGTCGACGGCCACAACGATCATTCGGTCGGCCGCTGCCCCCACTTGGCCGAGTGCCCTGAGCAGGTGCTGACGCTTATCTTCGCCAAATGCCTCTATCAGAGCATCGAAGGCCTTCAAGACAATGCGTTTGCCGTTCTCGGGCACATCCCACCAGGCCGGATTCCTTTCGATCAACTTCAATTGCTCTGCGCCGGTCACCGGATTGGCCACCAGCGACTGGATGGCGGATATCGTGCGGGTCGCATAGCGGCGTAATGCCGGCTTCTGTTCGACGATCCAGTCTTGGAGGTTGGCGACGAACTCGATGGCATCGCCTGAGGCCCTGGCCCACAGCAGTTGCGCCACGAGTTCGATGCCATTGCCGCGGATAAAGGCCAGAATCGCTTCTCGTGACGCGACGCGAACGGGGCGAGACGCGTTGCCCGCGGCGGGGATGATGCCGATGGCATCGATGACCAGGATGGCCCACAGCCACGGATTGACATGGTTAGGCTGGCCGCCGTTGTCATCATCGCACAGCGTGATGATGTCCCGAGCGACGTCGCCGATGGACATGACGTTGCCCACCACGGGAACCATGTAGGCGGCCTGAATCACGATATCCAGCATGGTGCTGTCGTCGGGCTCGGTATCGATCTCGACGTGCGGAGGCTCGGGGGTGGCGTACGGCTCGGTGGTGACAACGCGCATGGCGATGGCGCGCTCTCGCAGTTCCGCCGGCGCCTGGTAAGTGTCGGACTCGCTGGTCATGGTGCTATCCCTGTCACCCATGGTTCGTCTAGGTCTTGTCGTTGGTCTTGTGACGCTGAGCCAGCGCCGAAATATCGGGGGCTCGGCGCGGAGAGTGTTGCCATTCCTGCGGAATCAGGCCGATATCCCGCGGGTCGGAAAAGTACTCGACCTGGGCACTCCCGACGGGCACTCCCGAAAGCGATGCTCGGCCCTGGGGGTCCAGCACGCCGGTACGAATGGAACCGTCACCGAAGGTGGCCCGATAGGCAGCACCAACAACGGGTTCGTCATTGCCGTAGGTATGCAGAAGCTCTAGATTGCTCGGCTCGGTCACGGGCAAGTTCGGCAATGTCCGGCTGATGCTGGCCGGGCCACCAAAGTTATGCAGCGCGCCCTTGACGTCGATCTTGCCCGGGGCGTGGAGTTCGATATTGCCGCCTTTTAGGCGGATATAGGCGCCGGCGCAGACCAGCAGGATCTCCTCGGCCGCGGCGACGTCGATCTTGCGTTCGGTCGAGGTAATCGTGACGTCTTTCTCGGCGGTCAGCGCCATCTCGTCGCTCTGGGCCTGGATCTCGACCTTGCCTTGGGCGGCAAACAGCTTGATGCCGGCGCGCTGGACGAAGAGAGACAGTTTTTCGGCAAAGGTGCCGACCAGGCTCTTTCCGCTCGCCAGGTTGATGTCCTCACCGCTGGTGATGCTCAGGGACCTGCCCTGGGCCAGGTGGGTCGATTCCGGCGTGCTCAGGGCGATGCCGGCGGGGGAGGCTAAGTGCAGCCAGGGGGCAGTGAGCCTGGCGGCCTCGCCGCGGCCGGCTTGGCTGGCTCCTTTAGCGGTGGACTGATCCTGCTCGCCCGTCCCTGTGGCGCCGCCCACGCCGGTGTAGCGGCCCTTGGCATCTTCGCCGGCCTTGTGCAAATCATTGCTGGCCGCCAGCGCTTCGGCGTCGTGCTCAATGGCACTGTCGCTGAGTGAATCCGCCAGTTGCCAGGCGCTTTGCAGTTGTTGATAGGCCGGGGTCAGGTCGAGCTGTTCGCCGCCGGCGCCGATCTGGCCCCAGCTGGTCAGCAGCAGGCCGTCGTTGGCGCGAATGGCGCCATAGGCATCCGAGCGTAGCTCGAAGCCGGTGCCGCGAAAGGCGCCCCGGGTGTTGCCGTTCTGGTGAATCAGGTAGCCAAGGTTCAGCTGGCTCTTGGCGTGCTCGGAATTGAGCCGCACCCGCTCCTGGTCGGTGGCATCATCGAACACCAGTTCGTTGTACTTGCCGCCGCGATAGGTCTTGGTCTTGATGCCCGACAGCAGGCCGTTGGAGTGCCACTGGGGACGGTGATCGCCGTTGTAGACGCGTCCGGTGATCAGAGGGCGATCGGGGTCGCCTTCCAGGTAGGTGATTAACACCTCCTGGCCGATCCGTGGCACGAACACGCCCCCCCAGCTGGCACCGGCATTGGGCTCGCTGACGCGCAGCCAGCAGCTCGACTGGGCATCACGGTTCCCCAGACGATCCCAGTGAAACTGCACCTTGACCCGGTTGAGGTGATCGGTGTGGATCTCTTCACCCTCCGGGCCGACGACGATGGCGGTCTGGGGCCCGCCCACCACCGGGCGCGGGTGATCCAGGGGGCTGCGGTAGGGCTGGCTTAGGCGCTGGGTCTCGAAGTCGACCAAATAGTGGCCGGTGCCGGCGCGCTGGTAGTCGTCGCTGTGGAGACTATCGTCTTCTAACCCATGGGCACGGCGGGCGCTATCGAGCGGTGCCTGCAGGCTGCCCGGCAGGGTATTGAGATGAGCCGAGACCGGCAGGGCGTTCTCGGCGTGAATGGTCTGCGCGAGAACAAGAAATTCGCGCTCGCCGCTGCCGCCACTGTCGTGACGCGCATGCTGGCTGAGCTCGAACCAGCGCCCCACCTCGAGCTGGCGGGCGCCACCGGCGCCATGAAAGCGCTTGGCCTTGGATTCCAGCGCCTCCAGGCGGTTGACCGTCAGGCGCTCGCCGCGAAAGTGATCGTCGAAGTAGTACTCGCCGGGGGTATCGTAGACGTCCTGCTCCGGCAGGTTGCCCTGGTCGCGGATGCTGTCCTGCAGGCTGTGCTTCTCGAGCCGGGGTTGCTTGTAGTCGAAGGTGCCGATGCTGACCCGGGTCGGCTGCTGCTCGCGCCAACCGCCCCACTGGGTGATGGCGTCTTCATGCTCGGTGGCATCCTGACGGTGAAAGCGAATAGTCTGGGGCGTGACCGGCAGGCAGGTCTGCGGGTCGTCGGTGAAGACGATGCGGTGGCCGCTGAAGTCTTCACCGCGATCATTGCCGTTCTCTTCGCCCGCCTCGTTGCGACTCTCGCCGTCGCTCCGGTGGCTACCGGCATGCTCGGTGTACCACCAGATGCCTTCTTGCTCGCAGAGTCGGCTGACAAAGTGATAGTCGCTTTCGCGGTACTGCACACAGTAACTGCGCACCGGGTAGTCGCGGCGAAGATCGAAACGCCACTGGCACTGGCCCAGAACGGTGGCCTGTTGCGCGAACACCGCCTCGAGCACCTCGACGGCGCTCTTGTCCTGGAAGATGCGGCTGTCGCGGCCGAGTTTGAGCATCGCGATCCAGGGCACGAGCACCAATTGATAATAGTGAACTCCGCCATCTTCGCCGAGAAGCGCGGCCGATTCGACCAGCCCGGACAGCCGTCGATACTGGCCGCTGGCCTGGCGAATCGAGAGCTCGGCGGGCTGGGCCATCAGGCTCTTGAGCTCGATATCGCCGCGTTGGGCGATGCAGTCGAGGGTGTAGGCGAAGGGCCGGGAAATACGCTCTTCGCCGACCAGGCGGTGGGGAATGAGGTCGGCGCCCTTGGCCTCCAGGCTTAACTTGATCAGGCGCTCGTTCTGGGTGAGCGGCACCTCGAAAGAGGCTAGAAGGGGCGTGAGCCAGTCTGATTCTGCCATCGCAAGCGTCCTTTCTCTGCGTATTGGCTAGCGGCGCCTTTTGCGTATCGGCTAGCGGCGCTCTTTGCGCAGTAGCTAGCGGCGCCTTTTGCGTCTTGGCTAGCGGCGCTCTTTGCGCAGTAGCTAGCGGCGCCTTTTGCGTCTTGGCTAGCGGCGCTCTTTGCGCAGTAGCTAGCGGCGCTGTCGGTGTTCTTTCATCCCTGGTACGCGCCTGAGCCGATAGGCGGCCAAGCGCGTGATGGTGCTCGATGCTTGGCCGGCGGTTGAATGGCCGTCGCCCGCTCTTGAGCACGACCTTGCGCGCGCGACCCAGCAATCGGCAACACGCGGTGACGTGCGCCGTATCGCGGCCACCGCGCCGCAGAGCGGGTGCCGATGATCAAGCACAGGCTGCGAGTCGGTTCGCCGAGGTGGCCAGGCGTTAATGCACGAGTCTGCAGAGAGGAAGGGTACTCGGGTCAGCGAAAGAGGGATATCGCATATCTCTTACAAATAGCGTCTGGCGATAGCATGCACCCCGACCGCGCGGCTCTCACGACGAAGGTGCCCGCCGGTCGCCTGTGTCGTGATGGCCTGCACTTAGGGTGTTCGGCAGGCAGGGGGAGCTGTCAGGCGCAAGCGCGGCTCCACCAGGGAGCTCAGGCAGAGCGGAGGCTGCGGCGTGAAGATGCGCTGCCAAAGCTGAGCAAGTGGCCGTTCCCGGGGGGCATCGTCGAGCTGGAGGGTCGGTGTCAGGGGCTGCCAGCCAGACGGGCCGAGTTCGGCCAGGGCGAAACGGAACGGATGGAAACCCGGAAAGCCAAGGCGCAGATCGGTGGTCTGTAGCTGAGTGACGCCGCCGTCACTCACGGCCTCGTAGCGCAGGAAGGGGCCGGCGAACCAGTCGAGGCGGCGGCCCATCGCGGTGGCAAGGGCAACGCCTTCGAGGTCGTCGGCCGGCGCGCCGTCGGGATCACGTTGCTGTTGTGGACGCTTGGCATCCGCCGGGAGGCGGCGAAAGGTCTCGAACCGTGGTGAGGTATCGCCGTCGAACACGCCGACCAGCGTCTCCAGCTGGCGGTCGCCGTCGATCACCGTGACTCGCCACAGCAACGTGGTGAAGGGGACCGGTTGGATCAGTCTCGGTGACTCGGTGAGGCCGGCATCGGCCAGTACCGGCTCCACCCGAGACGCCACCCAGCTCTTGGCCCCGAGTGCGGTGAGCAGGTACGCACTCGAGATGACCAGTCCCCAGCTGACGGCGCGTTGTAGCCGGGCCGGTTGTCGCCGCCCGCGCCACAAGGCCACGCCAAGGGCAATCAGCAGCGGCAGGGTATAGAGCGGGTCGATGATGAATACCAGCGGCGTGGCGCTCGGCCGAGTCACCGTCAAGGGCCACCACAACTGGGTGCCGTAGGTGGTGATCGAATCTAGCAGCGGGTGGGTCGCCAGGCACAGCCAGAACAGCGCCCACCAGCGTAGCAGGCCGACATCTTCAAGCCGGTCAAGACGACGGGCGAGCGCGACTGCCAGGCCGGCCAGCAGGGTGGCGAGCCCGGTCAGCACAAACAGCGAATGACTGAAACCGCGGTGATAGGTCACGTTGGCCACGGCGTCGCCGTAGTCGATGATGACGTCCATGTCTGGCAGGCTGCCGAGCACGGCGCCGATGGCGAGCGATTTGCGTCCGAGGCGGCGGCCCATGACGGCTCCGCCGAGGGCCGCACCGAGGGCAGCCTGGGTAATCGAGTCCATGCGGTCCCTCGTGGTGAGGTCGCGACGGCGACGCGTGATGGGGCAAGACTAGGTGCCGGAGGTTCGGGTATCAAGCGGCCGAGGCGCTGACAGGCTAGCGCCTGTCCCTGGCCGCTGTTGCCTCGGCCCAGGCCGGCGAAGCCCTCAGTACGCGGGCCTGCACCGGGCAGTCGTCACGGTGGGCGCCGGGCAGGTAGCCAGAACTCATCAGGAATTCCTTGACGATCTCTGGCCCGGTAAAGCGGAAGTGACGCTTGAACAGCTTCACCCAGTCGGCGTGCGCCAGTGGGTGATGGGCGTCCAACCAGGCCTGAAAGCCGTCGTCGGACGCTCGCATGCCCTGGATGACGCGGGCATTGTGGATGACGGCCTCGACTTTCAGGCGATTGCGGATGATGCCGGCGTCCTGCAATAGCCGATCGCGCTCGGCATCGCCGTAAGCGGCGACGCGATCGACGTCGAAGTTGTCGAAGGCGGCACGAAACGCCTCGCGTTTTTTCAGCACGGTCAGCCACGACAGCCCCGCCTGGTTGATTTCCAGCACCAGGCGCTCGAACAGGTCGCTTTCATCGACGATCGGGAAGCCGTACTCCTGATCGTGATAGGGGCCGTGTAACGGATGCCCCGGGGCAAGGTCACAGTAGTCGCTCATAGATGATCGTATCCTTGTGCATAAGCGGCGCGAATCGGATAGTGTCCTTTCCATGCTCATCGTCACCACTGACCTATGCGTACCGTATGTGACAGCATGCGGCAGTCGGTGTCCCGCCATCCGCCGATAGCGGTGAAATCACGTTCGGAGATCATACGTCATGTCCCACTTCTCACGCGCGTTTGTGGTCGTCACCGGTGCTTTGTTAAGCCCCTTGGCCCTGGCCGCTTCTCTTGATATGCACAAGGACCCCAACTGCGGGTGCTGCAGCGCTTGGGCCGAGCACATGCGCGACGCCGGGTTCGAGGTTCGTATTCACGAGACTGCCGATATCGGCGCCGTGAAGCGCGAACTGGGCGTTCCCGCGTCGCTAGGCTCCTGCCATACGGCAACGCTTGAAACCGATGCTGGACGGCGCTATCTGATCGAGGGCCATGTGCCGGCAGAGCAGGTGGCGCGTCTCATGGAACAAAACCCGGATATCGAAGGCCTGGCCGTACCGGGCATGCCCCAGGGCTCGCCCGGCATGGAAACCGGCCGGGTCGACGAGTACGCGGTGTTGAGCTGGGCCGACGGGGCCGAGCGCGCCGAGGTCTTTGCGCGCTACCCGTGAGACGAGCCGCGCCAGGGCCTCGGCATGGGTGCCTGTTCGCACCGGTGCAACGTTACCCGAGCCCGCGGCCAGGTCCCGCGGGCCACCCCTGACCGAGAAGGAGACTCCGATGCAATACCTGCACACCATGGTGCGCGTCAGCGACCTGGAAGCCTCGCTACAGTTCTACTGTGAGCTGCTGGGGCTGAAGGAGGTTCGGCGCAAGGAGAACGACAAGGGCCGCTTTACCCTGGTCTTCCTGGCCGCGCCAGAGGACGAGGCGCGTTCCGGCGAGACCCAGGCGCCGGAGCTTGAATTGACCCACAACTGGGACCCGGAGGAGTATCAGGGCGGGCGTAACTTCGGCCACCTGGCGTACCGGGTCGATGATATCTATGCCCTGTGCCAGAAGCTTCAAGATGGCGGCGTGACCATCAATCGTCCGCCCCGGGATGGCCACATGGCCTTCGTCCGAAGCCCCGATGGCATCTCGGTGGAATTGCTGCAGAAGGGCGATGCGCTGGCCCCGGCCGAACCCTGGGCGTCGATGGAAAATACGGGTAGCTGGTAGTTCCTAGAACAGTTCTTGGAACAGTTCTTGGCATAGTTCTTGGAACAGTTCTTGGCATAGTTCTTGGACGTGGAATAGCTCCTGGAACGGCGTTTGTCGCAGCCCTTTTGTCGCAGCCCTTTGAACACCGCCCTGCGAATAGTCCTTCGAACAACCCTTGAGGTACTCCGGGCAACGCAGTGGAAACGGGGTTGCTGCGCGAGTGACGATGGCTTGCTGTTCCGACATGACAGCTCCGACATGCCAGCTCCAGCATGACAGCGCCGCCGAGGGAAACCTCGGCGGCGCTGTCATGCTGGTGGGGGAGCATAAAGTCCCCAGCGACGATTAGCCCTGGGCGGTTGCGGCGCCGGTGATGCCACCGGAGGCCGCCGCGCGGCGGGCGACGTCGCTCAGTACGCCGTCATCGGCGTTCAGATCGCGAAATGCCCCCATGGCACCGAGCAGGGCGGAGCTTTCGTAAGGCACGAAGACGCGCTCCCCGTCTTTGGCCATCTGCGGCAGCATCGAGATGTAGGACTGGCCCAACAGGTAGCCGATGACGTCCTTGGTGTTCTTCTCGCCTTCGCCCATGGCGTTGAGCACCAGTTCGATGGAGCGGCTTTCGCCTTGTGCCCGCAAGATGGCGGCTTCCTTGTCACCCTGGGCATTGAGGATCGCCGATTCCTTCTGGCCCTGGGCCTTGGCGATGGCCGCCGCCTTGTCGCCCTCGGCCTCGGTCACGGTGGCGCGACGGCGACGCTCGGCGGACATCTGCAGATGCATCGCCTCTTTCACCTCTTCGGGCATCTCGATGTCCTGCACCTCGATGCGATTGATCGCCACGCCCCACTTGGAAGCCGGCTCTTCCATCTGTTCCTTGATCTTGGCGTTGACCTCGGCCCGGGACTCGAAAATCTTGTCGAGCTCCATCTGGCCGACCACCGAGCGCAGTGTGGTCTTGGCCAGTACTTCGACCGCCTGACTCATGTTCTCGATCTTGTAGACCGCATTGGCCGGATCGATGATCTGAAAGTAGATGGCGCCGTCGATGCGTACGGTGACGTTATCGGTGGTCACGACCGGTTGGGACGGAAAGTCCATCACCGACTCGCGCAGGTCGATGCGGGTTTCCTGGCTCATCAGCGCGATCAGGTCCTGGCCGCTGCGCTGGTAGCGCACCATCTTGATCGGACGTGGCTTGTCGAAAAACGGGATGATGAAGTTGACGCCCCTTTGCAGGGTACGGTGATAGGCGCCGAGGCGCTCAATGACGATGACCTCGGATTCCTGGACGATCACCAGGCCCTTGAAGACCACGATGAGCGCGAGAACCACCACGACCAGCGCGATGACGAGGCCTGGGCTCAGGTAAGGCAGCATACGAGACTCCTTCTACGATGCGTTTGGTGCAATGTCGGTGCAATGCGAACGTCGCCCGCGGGGGCGACGGGGCGGCGTCCTGCCGACCCGGGGTCAGCATAAGCCGAGCGGTGCCTCTGCGCCATCGTCGTGAATCGCCAGGGTCCACCTCGGGCCTGCCACGGGAAAACCGAGCCTTGGGCCGCCAAACAGTCGGGCGCCGCTCAGGCCATCGCTGCCCTGGGCACGCCCTTTGTGATGGATGATCGCCTCGGGCCTCGGGCCTCGGGCCTTGGGCCTCGGGCCTCGGGCCTCAGGCCTCAGGCCTCGTGAGGAGGGAGGAGGGAGGTGGGAAGGACGCCGCTTGTGCCGGGGCTCAGGAACCTTCACCGGCCGGGCGCACGATGGCCTGGGTGCCCTCGAAGCGCACCAGGGTGACTTCGTCGCCGGGCCTCAGCGCTAGGTCGGCATCGCTTTCGCTGTCGAGCCGGGCGCGATAGAGGTCGCCGTCGAGCTTGATGCTGGGGGCATTGTCGAAGTCGCGGGCGACCAGCACGAAGCGCTGACCGGCACCACCGCCGGCGCCGGCGACGCCGAAGGAGCGCTGTCTGTTGCGCCCGCGCAGGCGCCAGATCGCCACGGGGACGAGAATCCCACAGGACACCGCCGCCACGATGAGCTGGCCGGTGAGGAGAAGGCCGATCCAGGCAGACAGGGCGGTGAGCGCGGCGGCCGCCGCGATGGCGAGCAGCACGTAGGAACCGGTGAGCAGTTCGGCGACCAGGGCGCCGAGGCCGAGCAGCAGCCACAGCAGGGCGGGGGTAATCAGGTCCATAGCATGTCCTTTCAGGCTGGCGAGTCGAGGTGACTTCCTGTCATCGCCACGATTCTGCGCCGCCGATCGCGGGGCCACAAGTCCGCCCCTTGGGCTGCTCGATGGCGGGCCTGTCGTACGCCGGCGTGGCTCGCAGTATCGTCGCCGCGTTCCGGTGCCTGAATAGCAAGCGCCGCCGAGGAGTATTCGGCGGCGCGGGCACGGCGGGGGCCTATGGCCTCACCAGAAGCCGAGTACCTTCCACCACAGGCTGCCGACGACGACCCAGACGGTCAGGTTGACGAGGCTCATCAGCAGGCCGGCCTTCCACCAGGTGCCGAGCTCGACGTAGCCGGAGCCGAAGATGATCGGGGCGGTGCCGGTGGCGTAGTGGGTGAGCGACATCATCAGCGACGAGGCACCGGCCAGCAGCAGGGCGATGTACAGCGTAGGAATGCCGAGCGCCATGCCGGCGGCGAGAAAGGCGGCGTACATGGCGGTGATATGGGCGGTGGTGCTGGCGAAAAAGTAATGGGCATAGAAGTACACCCCGGTGAGCGCCAGTGCCATGCCGAACCAACCGATGTGGAAGGAGCCAATGCCGGTCTCGATGACGTCGGAGAACCAGCCGATCAGGCCGAGCTTGCCGAGATAGCTTGCCATCATCACCAGGGCGGCGAACCAGACGATGGTGTCCCAGGCGGACTTCTCACCGAGGATGTCATCCCAGGTCAGCACATTGGTGATGAGCAAAATCGACAGACCCAGCAGGGCGACGGCGGTGGAGTTGACCGCGAAGGCGGCACCGAACAGCATCGCCGGAACCCCGGCCCACAGCAGCAACAGCAGGCCGAACACACCGATCATGATCTTTTCGTTGCCCGACAGCGGCCCCATGGCGCTTAGCTGGTCCCGGGCGAAGTGGGTGGCGTCGGGGGTGCGCTTGAGTTCGGGCGGATACAGCAAGTAGAGCACCACCGGCATCAGGGCGATGGCGACCAGGCCCGGCAGTAGCGCCGCCAGCGCCCATTGGGTCCAGGTGATGCTGATGGCACTGTCGGTGGCCTTGGCGATCAGGTCGACGATCAAGGGATTCGGCGCCGTGGCGGTGATGAACATTGCCGAGGTGATCGGGTTGGCATGGTAGTTCACCAGGGCCAGGTACTCGCCGATCTTCTTGCTGGTGCCAGCGTCTGGCGAGGAGCCGAAGCTGTCGGCGATGGAGCGCATGATCGGATGCATGATGCCGCCACCCCGGGCGGTATTGCTGGGGGTGATCGGCGCGATGGTCAACTCGGCCAGGGACAGCGCGTAGCCGATGCCGAGGGTGCGTTTGCCGAAGGCAGCGATGAAGGCGTAGCCGATGCGGTTGCCAAGCCCCGTCTTGGACAGCCCACGGGAGATCATGATCGCCAGGCCAATCAGCCAGATCAGCGGATTGGAAAAGCCCGACAGCGCATCGCTGACCGCCGCCTTGCTGTTGTCAGGGTTGGTAACGCCGGTCAAGGCCACCAGGGTGATGGCGATGATCGCCAGAGCCCCGATGCGCATGGTCTTGCCGATGATGGCGGTAATGGTGCCGACGAAGATCGCCAGCAGGTGCCAGGCCTCGGGGGAGACCCCCTCGGGGACGGGGATGGCGAACCAGATCCCCAGGCCGAGGGCGATGGAGGCCAGCGCCGGCAGTGGTTTGAAGGCAAGCATGGGGGCTCCGTAGCCGATGGATCGTCCCGCGGAGGGGGCCGGGAAGATCATGGGGTGAGGGTTATCATTGACGCATATTGTGCCGAATTGCTCGATGATCCCCATCAAGACATCTTACGACTTTGGTCTAATCTTTCATGCGAAGTACCGGTTGTGACGGTGGAAGAGTGCCTCGGGGATCGTTCAGACGGGGCGTGCTTCGACGACGGGCCTGGGCCTGTTGGCCCGTAAAGCCGGGCGTTCGACAGCACAACGCCGGCCATGCAGGCCGGCGTCGAGGCTGGGTGTGGAGACTGGGTGTCGAGGCTGGGCGTCGTGGACGGTGGCCGAGGTCTTGTGACACTGCGGCCAGGCCTGGCCTGGCCCGTTCAAGTCAGGTCCGCTCAGGCTTAGGTTGACACACAGGGGACGGCTCAGCTCGGGTCGCTGGCTCTGCCCAGCGGGTGATGCTCATCTGGCCCGGCACCACCCTAGTCGGGCTTGATCGCCATGCGCCCGCTGCCGAGAAACATCAGCGCCAGGGCGCCGAACAGGTACATGCCCTGCAACTCGAGCGCCCAGCCACCGCTGTCGGTGAGGGTAAATAGCTGGCCCATGTGGGCGAGGAAGATGGCGACGACCATGTTGCCGGCGATCAACAGGCCGGCGACCCGGGTGTTCCAGCCAAGGATGGCCATCACCGGCGCGATGACCTCGCCCAGCAATACCCCATAGGCCAGCACCGTCGGCAGACCATGAGAGGCCAGGGTGTCGCTGATCCAGCTCAGGCTGCCGGGGTTGACCAGCTTGCTGATGCCGTGGAGCAGGATCAGGATACCCAGCGCCAGGCGCAGGATGAGTTTTCCGAGGTGTTCGTTGTCTAGTGCCTTGAGCATGGCGAGGTCCTTTTCCATGAGTCGATGTGACGGGGCGATGCGACGGGCGATGTGACGGGCGATGCGACGGATCCGTGGTGCCATGAGGGAGCCGACGACCACCATTCGCCGTGGGGTGGCGAGGTTTCTTCTCGCCGCCGATTGTGCGCCGCTTTGAGCTGCGGCAAGCTGGCGTCGGCAGAGAAGCGTATTTCAGTTGGGCCGGTATGCCTAACCTGCGCCACTCACATCACTTTTTTTTACCCAGTTGCAAGGAAGGTAGCATGGCTTTGTTACGTCTTCGTCGTCTCGGCACGGTTTCGATGCTGGCACTCGTCCTATCGGCCTGTTCGAGCCAGCCTGCGCCCAGCGTGTCGGGGTCAAGCGACGGCGCAAGCGCAAGCGTCTCCAGCCCGGTGGTCGGCAAGCGCTGGAACCTGCTGTTGATCGGTACCAGCGATCGTATCTCGATGCCATCCACGCCCTACTTCACGGTGGACTCCAGCGGCAAGCTCTCCGGCAGCGATGGCTGCAATCAGCTGACCGGCCAAGTGAGTTTCGGCGAAAACCAGCGCATCGATATCGATAATCTGGGCGCTACGCGCATGGCCTGTGCCAAGGGCCAGGATGCCCAGCAGGTGCACGATCTTCTCGACAACGCCTATCGCTACTTGATCGATCACGATCGGTTGGTGTTCTTCGGCCCCAACTCCCTGGTGCTCGGCGGTTTCCGTTTGGCCAACTAGGACCGGCGTTTGCGTCATGGAAAGCGTTGTTGCGCCAGACTGTTGTCGCAATCGAGCCTTGGCTTGTGATGCGAAGGTGCCTGAGCTAGCTTGTGGTGGGTGGTAAGTATTCTTTACATTTGAGCGCTGCCCGCTTCATCGCATTCCGCGCTTGTGCTCGGACAATTGCGATGTGCCAAGTACAACAAGCAAGGAGAGTCTCGATGCCGAACGCCACCCGCACAGAGCCTACGGCCACCGCTCATCGTTGCCGCGATGACCAGAAGAATACCGCAGCGGAGCGGCACAAATGCTGGTGCGCCTTGGGTGCTCTGCCGATCTGCCTGATGCTGTCTGGCACCGCGATCGGCGCCGAATATCGTCATGCCGAGGAGCCCATTGGCGACGTGGAAGACGTCTACAGCGGCCATCTGACGCCGGACTTGGCCGTCAATACGTTTCGTAATATCGACCGGCTGTTCCCTTCGCGGACCATTGCGGCAGGAGGCACGCCTCGCCCCTTGCCGGCCGCCCCTGGGGCATCGCTGGATGGTATCTCCGTCGAGGTCGACGGCAAGACCTATGATCTTTTCGACTACCTGGCGTTGAACAGCGTTGCCGGTCTGTTGGTGATGCAAGATGGCGAGGTCGTTTACGAGACGTATCAGCGTGGCAACGACGAGAACACGCGTTGGATGTCGATGTCGGTGGCCAAGTCCATCTCCTCGACGCTGGCGGGTATGGCGATCAAGGACGGCTTGATCGAGGGGCTCGATGCTCAGGTGGTGGACTACGTGCCGGCGCTCAAGGGCAGCGCCTATGACGGTGTCAGCCTGCGCGACATCCTGATGATGTCATCCGGGGTGGCCTGGAACGAAACCTACACCGATGTCGATTCGGACCGCCGCGATCTACTGCGTGCCCAGATCGCTCAAACCCCGGGCGGCGCCATGGACGTGATGGCAGGGCTGCCGCGCGCCGCTGAGCCTGGCACGGTCAACAACTACAGCACCGGGGAGACGCAGATTCTTGCCGAGTTCATCCACGGCGCCATCGATCGGCCCCTGGCCGAGTATCTGTCGGAGAAGTTGTGGCAGCCCTATGGGATGGAAAGTGACGCGACCTGGTGGCTCGAGTCGCCGGACGGCGTGGAAATCGGTGGCAGCGGTATCGGCGCGACGCTTCGCGACTACGCGCGTTTTGGTCAGTTCATCCTCGACGACGGCGTCATCGATGGCGAGAGCCTGTTGCCGGAGGGGTGGGTGGAAGAGGCGTCTACGCCCAAGACGTTGAAAGGCGGCGACGACCTGGAGTACGGCTACATGTGGTGGACCGGCTGGACGCCTGAGTCCCGCGAAGACCAGGCGTTTTCCGCGGTGGGTATTCAAGGCCAGTACGTCTACATCAACCCGGCCCACAATGTGGTCATCGCCCAGAACGCCGCCGAGCCCAAACCCCTGGGCAAGCACGTGGTCGACCCCATGGTGTTCTTCGACGCCATCGTGGCGCATCTGGACGGCCAGCAGGAAGCGCCGTAAGAAGGTCATGGCCCCAAAAAAAACGGCGCGCCCACCGTGGTGGGCGCGCCGTTTCGCGTTCAGGCCGAGGGGCGTGACCGCCCGGTGGGACGTTCCGCCCGCGCCTCAGAGCGCCTCGATCTTCTCGCGCTGCTCGAGTAGCACCTTGCGCGTGGCTTGGTACTCGGCGAGCTTGCCGCGTTCCTTGTCGATGACCGCGGCCGGGGCCTTGGCGACGAAGCCTTCGTTGCCAAGCTTCTTCTCTACGCCCATGACCAGCTTGTCATGCTTGTCGATTTCCTTGGTCAGGCGGGCGAGTTCGGCGTCCTTGTCGATCAGTCCGGCCATCGGCACCAGCACTTCCATGTCGCCAACCAGTTGCGTGGCGGAAAGCGGTGCAGCGCTGGGGTCGTCGAGCCAGGTGATCGACTCGAGCTTGGCCAGCTTGGACAGGAACAGTCGGTTGGCTTCCAGGCGCTCCCGGTCGGCGTCGTTGCCCTTGGTCAGGAAGGTCTCAAGCGGTTTGCCCGGGGCGATGTTCATCTCGGCGCGAATGTTGCGCACCGCAACGATCACGCCCTTGAGCCACTCGATGTCGCGGATCGCGGTTTCGTCGATGCTGGCGGCATCGGCACACGGCCAGGCCTGGGCCATGATCGAGTCGGCGTCGCCGTGGAAGGTGCCGGCCAGCGGCGCCACGCGCTGCCAGATCTCTTCGCTGATGTACGGCATCATCGGATGGGCCAGGCGCAGAATCGTTTCCAGCACCTGGACCAGGGTGCGACGGGTGCCGCGCTTGGCGCCATCGCTTGCGTTGTCGTCCCACAGCACCGGCTTGGATAGCTCCAGGTACCAGTCGCAGTACTCGTTCCAGACGAAGTCGTAGAGCGCCTGGGAGGCGTGGTCGAAACGGTATTCCTGCATTGCCTTGGTGACCTGGGCGCAGGTCTGGGACAGGCGCGAGGCGATCCAGCGATCGGCCAGCGACAGCTCCACCGGCTGGCTGGCCTCCAGGCCGCAGTCCTCGCCTTCGGCGTTCATCAGCACGTAGCGCGAGGCATTCCACAGCTTGTTGCAGAAGTTGCGGTAGCCGTCGAGGCGGCCCATGTCGAACTTGATGTCGCGGCCGGTGGTGGCCTGGGACAGGAAGGTGTAGCGCAGGGCGTCGGTGCCGTGGGCCTCAATGCCCTCCGGGAACTCGGCCTTGGTGGCCTTGGCGATGGCCTTGGCCTTCTGCGGCTGCATCATGTTGCCGGTGCGCTTGTCGAGCAGGGTGTCGAGCTCGATGCCGTCGATCAGGTCGATGGGATCAAGCACGTTGCCCTTGGACTTGGACATCTTCTGGCCCTGGCCATCGCGCACCAGGCCGTGGACATAGACCTGCTTGAACGGGACTTCGCCGGTGAACTTCAGGGTCAGCATGATCATGCGCGCGACCCAGAAGAAGATGATATCGAAGCCGGTGACCAGCACGCTGGTCGGGTGGAAGGTCTTGAGCGCGTCGGTCTGCTCCGGCCAGCCGAGGGTGCCGAAGGTCCACAGACCCGAGCTGAACCAGGTGTCGAGGACGTCCTCGTCCTGGGTCAGGACGACGTCGGCGCCCAGGCCGTGCTTGTGGCGCGCTTCGTCTTCGCTGCGGGCGACATAGACGTTGCCCTGCTCGTCGTACCAGGCCGGGATGCGGTGGCCCCACCACAGTTGGCGCGAGATGCACCAGTCCTGCAGGTCGCGCATCCACGAGAAGTACATGTTCTCGTAGTTCTTCGGCACGAACTCGATGTCGCCGTTTTCCACCGCTTCGATGGCGGGCTTGGCCAGGCTCTCTACCGCGACGAACCATTGATCGGTCAGCAGCGGCTCGATGACGTCGCCGGAGCGATCGCCATAGGGCAGGGTGTTGTTGACCGCTTCGGTCTTCTCGAGCAGGCCCCGTTGTTCCATGTCGGCGACGATGGCCTTGCGCGCGGTGAAGCGGTCCATCCCGGCGTAGGCCGCCGGCAGGGCAGTATCGACCTCGGGCAGCGGACGGCCTTGCAGGTCGAAGGCCTCGGCGGCGTCGAGAATATGCGCGGTCTTGGTGAAGACGTTGATCAGCGGAAGGCTGGCGCGCTTGCCGACCTCGTAGTCGTTGAAGTCGTGGGCCGGGGTGATCTTCACGCAACCCGAGCCTTTCTCCATGTCGGCGTGCTCATCGGCGACGATGGGGATGCGCCGCCCGACCAACGGCAGTTCGACGAACTTGCCGACCAGCGAGGCGTAGCGTTCGTCGTTCGGATTCACCGCCACGGCGCTGTCGCCGAGCAGGGTCTCGGGGCGCGTGGTCGCCACCACCAGATGATCGAGGCCGGCTGCGGTGGTCACGCCATCGGCCAACGGGTAGCGGAAGTGCCAGAACTGGCCCTGCTGATCGCGGTTCTCGACCTCGAGATCCGAAATCGCGGTGTTCAGCGTCGGGTCCCAGTTGACCAGGCGCTTGCCGCGATAAATCAGTTTTTCTTCATGCAGACGGACGAAGACTTCCTGCACCGCCTTGTAGAAGCCATCGTCCATGGTGAAGCGCTCGCGGCTCCAGTCGACGCTGGCGCCCATGCGCCGCAGCTGGCGGGTGATATGCCCGCCGGACTCGTGCTTCCACTCCCATACCTTGTCGATGAAGGCATCGCGGCCCAGGTCGTAGCGGCTCTTGCCTTCTTCGGCGGCGACCTTGCGCTCCACCAGCATCTGGGTGGCGATACCGGCATGGTCGGTGCCGACCTGCCACAGGGTATTGCGCCCCTGCATCCGCTGCCAGCGGGTCAGGGTATCCATGATGGTGTCCTGGAAGGCGTGCCCCATGTGCAGGCTGCCGGTGACATTGGGCGGCGGGATCATGATCGCGAAGGGTTCGCCTTCACCGCTGGGGGCGAAGCGGTTGTCGCTCTCCCAGCGCTCGTACCAGCGGGCTTCGATCTGATCGGGTTGGTAAGTCTTGTCCATGGGGTACTCTTTGTAGCGAGGCCTGAAAGCAGTGCATATCTGGCAGTGCTGTCAGGCACGGAGTTCGTGGCGCGGCGCTGTGTTGTCGTCTCCGCCCTGCAGGTGACGGCCTGCCTGTCTAGAAGCGATCTGTTGTCTAGAAGCGATCGGTTGTCTAGAAGCGATCGGCAGGGCTTCCGGCAGGCCAGCGAAAAATGGCGGTGATTATACCCCGCAGAGAGGTGTGGCGTCATGGCCGGCTGTTGGGGTGATGCCGGTGATCGTGTGAGACAAAGTCGTCCTGATTGATGCCTTCCGTGTACGTGAGAACCTTTTGGGAGAAACCGATCATATCCTTCAGATATAGCCGCCACTCACGGGGCCGGTCGGCGCTCAGCCCTGGGCCTTGAGGTTATGCGGGGTGACCGGGTAGCCGCGCTGCTTGTAGGTCGTCCAGCACTCGCGCTTTCGGGTCAGCACGTCCTGGTGCTGATTGATGATCTCGGCGACGCGCTCGAAGCGCGAGAACCACTCGGGGATCTCGGGGCTCAGGTTGAGCATCGCCTGGGGCGGCGGGTCGAGGCTCTGCGGCGGGCCCTGCCAGCCGATGGTCACCGGCACGTTCATCGCCTCATCGCTGCCTTCCAGGGCGTGGGGTACGTAGGCGTCGGGGCGAAAGTCCCACAGCCGCTCGTCGAGCTCGCGGGCCATGGCTTCGTCCTCGGCGTACAGGTACAGCCGGTAGCCCTTGCGGGCGATGGTTTCGGTCAACCGACAGGCGAAGGCGAGGCGCGCTTCGAGGGTGGTGTCCGGGAGAATGTAGAAATCGATCTTGGTCATGGGCACATGGGGGTGAATTCAGTGGTAGCGGAGCGGCTGGGGCGGGCGGCGCGAGGGGCGGCCGGTCGAGAGTGGAGACAGTGACCCCGTCGCAGTCTTACACAATAAGCCGCCCGAGGGCGGCCTATTGAGAAGCATCATCGCGTTGCGGCGAGTCGTCGCGATGCCCGGCTGTGACAGGGCCGGCTGCAACTGGCCTGATCGGATCGGTCAGACCAGGCGGGTCAGCCAGCCGTGGGTGTCTTCCACACGGCCGTACTGGATATCCAGCAGGCGCTTGCGCAGTTTGGACGCGATGGCGTTGTCGCCCGGATGCTCGATCACGCCGTCGTCGCTGACCAGGCGGCCGATTGGGGTGACCACGGCGGCGGTGCCGCAGGCGAAGACCTCGGTGATCTCGCCGGAAGCCACGCCATCACGCCACTCATCGATGCTGATCGGGCGCTCTTCCGGGGTCAGGCCCTCTTCCTTGGCGAGTTCCAGCATCGAGTCACGGGTGACACCCTCGAGGATGGTACCGGTCAGGCGCGGGGTGATCAGTCGGTTATCCCGGGTGACGAAGAACAGGTTCATGCCGCCGAGTTCCTCGACCCAGGTGTTCTCGACGGCATCGAGGAATGCGACCTGATCGCAGCCGTGGTCGGAGGCTTCCTTCTGGGCCAGCAGGGAGGCCGCGTAGTTGCCGCCGCACTTGGCGAACCCGGTACCACCAGGAGCGGCGCGGTTGTAGTTCGACGACAGCCAGATCGACACCGGCTTCACGCCGCCCTTGAAGTAGGCGGCGACCGGACAGGCGATGACGTAGTAGTCGACTTCCTTGGCCGGGCGCACGCCGAGAAAGGCTTCGCTGGCGATCATGAACGGGCGCAGGTAGAGGCTCGATTCCTCGGCGGCGCTGGCCGGTGTCGGCACCCAGTCGACGTCCTGGGAGACCAGCGCCTTGACCGCACCGAGGAAGTCCTCGTCGGACAGCTCCGGCAGGGCCAGGCGGCGGGCCGAGGCGCGAAAGCGAGCGGCGTTCTTCTCCGGGCGGAAGGTCCAGACGCTGCCGTCGGCGTGACGATAGGCCTTCATGCCCTCGAAGATTTCCTGGGCGTAGTGCAGCACCGAGGCCGCCGGGTCCAGGCTCAAGGGGCCGTACTGGCGTACCTGATGACCATGCCAGCCAGCGTCTTCGGTCCAGCGGACGTGGGCCATGTGGTCGGTGAAGTACTTGCCGAACCCGGGGTTCTCAAGGATGGTTTCGCGAACGCTGTCGGCGGTGGGGGTGGCACTGGGCTCGAGCGAGAAGCCTTGGGTGGACACGGAACGTTCTCCAGAAATCAGGTGATGTCGCGGGGATCACCAGCCGCGATATCGACGGTCAGGGGGCCGATGTTGTCGCAGGACGAGTCGGCGGAAGGTCGAGGCGGCGCCATGGCGCCGCCGTATACATGCAGAATGACACAGCGCGGCGTGGCTGGGGAAGACGCGATTGCCTATGCGCAAACCCAGCCGGAAGTGACGCGGTATCGGCGGTTAGCGGCGTCTCGGACGCCTGCGGTGGTGCCAAAAAACGCTGCGGGCGAGCGCCAGACAACGCCTTATATGGCGTACAGCGTTAGTCTGGCGCCGCTTCGCTGGCCTTACCTGTGGCGTTACTCGCCTTCGATGGTGGTGTCGCGCAGTTCGTCCTCGCGATCCAGCAGGTACCGAGTCAGCAGACCCACCGGGCGGCCCGTCGCGCCTTTCTGGCTGCCGCTGTTCCAGGCGGTGCCGGCGACATCCAGGTGCGCCCAGGGGTATTGCGTGGCGAAGCGTGACAAAAAGCAACCCGCGGTGATGGTGCCTGCCGGGCGGCCGCCGATATTCGCCAGGTCGGCGAAGTTGGAGTCCAGCTGCTCCTGGTACTCGTCCCATAGCGGCAGGTGCCAGGCCCGGTCCCAGGCGGTCTCGCCGGCGTCGAGCAGGTCCAGCGCCAGGTCGTCGTCGTTGGACAGCAGGCCGGTGGCGTGGTGGCCAAGGGCGATGATGGCGGCACCGGTCAGGGTGGCGATATCGACCACGCTGGCCGGGGTGAAACGCTCGGCGTAGGTCAGGGCGTCGCACAGCACCAGGCGACCCTCGGCGTCGGTATTGAGCACCTCCACCGATAGGCCCTTCAGGGTCTGGATGATATCACCGGGCTTGGTGGCGCGGCCGTCGGGCATGTTTTCGGCGCTGGCGACGATGGCCACCAGGTTAATCTTCGGCTTGATGGCGAGAACCGAGGCCACGGTGCCGAACACGCTGGCCGCACCGCACATGTCGAACTTCATTTCGTCCATGCCGGCGCCGGGCTTCAGCGAGATACCGCCGGTGTCGAAGGTGATGCCCTTGCCGACTAGTACATGGGGTGATTCGTTGGCGTCGTCGGCGCCGTTGTAGCGCATCACGATCAGCCGCGATGGCTCTTCGCTGCCGCGCCCGACAGACAGCAGAGAATGGGCGCCGAGAGCCTCCAGGGCCTCTTCGTCGAGAATCTCGGTGGTCAGGGCGCCAGCCGACTCACTCGCCAGGCGCTCGGCCTCGGCGGCCAGGTAGCGCGGCGTGCAGACGTTGCCGGGCAGGTTGCCCAGGGTGCGGGCCAGATTGATGCCGTCGCCCACGGCTCGGCCGTGGCGTGCGCCAAGCGTCGCGGCGTCGGTGTCATCGCCCTCGCTGATCAGCAGGGTGACTTCAGCCAGGCTCGGCGCCGGTGCCGGCTCGCTCTTGAACTGGGTGAAGCGGTAGCTGGCGCGAAGCGCGCTCTCGGCGATCTTGTGGGCCTTCCAGCCGGCGTCACGGTCGGGCACGGGAACGTCGGTGAGCGTCACCGCGGCAGCGTCGATGGACATTTGTGCCAGGTGCGCGAAAGCCGCGTCCACGGCCTTGCAGAACGCGCCTTCCTGGCACTTGGCGCGCTCGCCAAGACC
Organism: Halomonas sp. V046; assembly: GCF_052645355.1. Classification (NCBI taxonomy): domain Bacteria; kingdom Pseudomonadati; phylum Pseudomonadota; class Gammaproteobacteria; order Oceanospirillales; family Halomonadaceae; genus Halomonas; species Halomonas sp. V046. Next base: position 538,880 of record NZ_JBQXYF010000001.1, on the reverse strand, counting down.
GACCAGCAGCAGGCGGTCGGCGGGTAGGCCCGGCGCGAACGGGATCATCTGGACGTTGCCGAGCTTGGCGTTGAAGTCGCCGCGCTCGATCAGCTGTTGAATGAGACATTCGCTGGCATCGTCGATCTTGGCGGCGGCGGGCAGCAGGTCGCCGTCCTTGAATACCGGGATCACCAGGCAGGGGGTCTCGGTCTTGACCGGATTGGCCGTCTTAACAGGGAATTCCATGCTGACTCCACAAGACAAGCGTGAGGGGATTCTGGATAATGCCGGCACCATGCCGAGACCAACCAGTGTACCCAAGGGCCGGCGCCAATGCATGAACCCTGCGCCCAATGGGCGATAATCCGGCGGGCCGCCGGTTCGCGGTGTCGCGGCGGCGGCGACTAGCCTGAGCACTACCGCCGGCGCACGCGAGTCGATGTTGGCGGTGTCGCCGGGAACGGCGGCGTAGCGTCGCACGACCCCGTAGAGCCAACGCCGATTGCGCTTGTGCTGCTGGGTACTGGACACGGAAGACGACGGGCCAAGGGGCCCGGGCCGGGAGAGCGCGTTGATCATATTTCGTTATCTGAGCCGAGAAATTCTGCTGACCATGTCCGCGGTGGCGGGGGTGTTGCTGCTGGTCATCATGGGCAGCCGTTTCATCCGCTACTTTTCCAGCGCGGCGAATGGGGAGATTCCGGCGAGCATTCTCGGCAGCCTGATGCTCTACCACCTGCCGGGCTTCCTCGAGCTGATTCTGCCCCTGGCGTTCTTTCTCGGCATACTGCTGGCGTACGGGCAGCTCTATCTGAACAGCGAGATCACCGTGCTGGTGGCCTGTGGCACCAGTCCCAATCGGTTGTTGACGGTCAGTCTTGTGCCGGCGGCGATAGTCGCCGTGCTGGTCGGCATGTGCAGCCTGTGGCTGACACCGGCGGGGGCATTGCACAACGAACTGATGCTCGAGCAGCAGCGCAGCAAGCTCGACTTTTCGGCGCTGGCACCGGGGCGCTTCCAGGAGTTCGGCAGCGGCCGCATCGCCTACGCCAGTGACGTCTCGGACGACGGCGAACGGATGCAGGAAGTCTTTATCAGCGAGCGACAGAGCCGCAGCGATGGCACTCCGGAAAGCGTCGTGACCCGTGCCACCCAGGGCTATCAGACCACCGACCCCGACACCGGCAGTCGTTATCTGGTGCTCGACCATGGCGAACGCTACAGCGTCGATGCCGGGCGTGCCGAGGCCGAGCGTCTCGAGTTCGACACCTACGCCGTTCGACTGGCCCGAGCGGCGGAGGCCGTCGAGACCGACGCCGCCGAGTTCGCCACCACGCCTGTCTTGTTCGATAGCGACAATTCCGAGGCCATGGCGCAGCTGCAGTGGCGGCTCGGCGCTCCGGTGATGGTGTTCGTGCTGACGCTATTGGCCATGCCGCTGTCCCAGGTCAATCCGCGCCAGGGGCGCTTTGCCAAACTGTTGCCGGCGATCTTCCTGTACGTCGCCTATCTCAGTCTGCTGCTCGCGGCCATGGATGCGATCGGCAGTGGCAGCTTGCCGGTGGTCATCGGCATGTGGCCGATCCACCTCGCCTTTCTGGTGTTCGGTCTGCTGCTGACCTATCACGCCCAACGCAAGGGAATGAGCGGATGATTCTCGATCGCCTCGACGGCTACATCGCCCGCAACGTCCTCGGCGCCATTTTAGTGGTTCAAGTGGTGTTACTGGGGCTCGACCTGATCATTACCTACATCGATGATCTTAATGACATCGAGGGCGGCTATGGTGCCCTCGATGTGTTCCTGTTCCTGTGCATGCGCTTACCGTGGCGTTTCTATCAGTACGCCCCGGTGGGGGTGCTGATCGGCGCACTGATAGGCCTTGGTGGCATGGCCTCAAGCAATGAGCTGACGGTAATGCGTGCCGCTGGTCGTTCATTGACGCGCATCCTGTGGGGGGTAATGAAGCCCATTATCCTGGTGGTCGCGGTGGTGCTGGTGGTGGCGGAATACGTCAGTCCGCAGACCGAGCAGTTCGCCCAGGCCTGGAAGGTACAAAAGATGCAGGGCGATGGGGCGGTGGTCACCGAGCGTGGTGGCTGGCAGCGCGAAGGCGACGATTTCTATCGCTTCGGCGCCATTCGCGCCGATGATACCGTGCTCGACCTGACCCGTTATCAGTTCGAAGGTCATGACCTTAAGTCCGCGACCAGCGCCCGGCGGGCGGTATGGCAGGGGGATCACTGGCAGCTTGAGCAGGTCGAAGTGACTCGCTTCGAGGCCAATGCCACCCACGTTGAGCATCACCCGACGCTCGAGTGGCAAACGACGTTGTCGCCGGAGCAGCTCTCCAGGCTGCTGCGTGAGGTGGAGACCCAGGCTCCCTCCGAGCTGTGGGCCTACGCGACCTATCTCGAGGCCCAGGGGCTCGAGGCGACCCAACCGCTGTTGTACTTCTGGCAGAAACTGTTGATGCCGCTGACCATGGCGTCGTTGGTGCTGGTGGCGGCGTCTTTCGTGTTTGGACCGCTGCGCACAGTGGCCGCGGGGACACGGGTGTTTTACGGCGTCATCACCGGCCTGGTGTTCAAGTACACTCAGGACCTCTTGGCCCCGGCCTCGACGGTGTTCGGCTTTTCGCCTGCCTGGGCGGTGTTGGCCCCGACGCTAATCTGTGCCGGCCTCGGGCTCTACCTGCTGCGGCGTAGCGGCTGATGCCGCCGGTTCGGTCACTTCTGTGTTTTTCGTGCTGAGAGGAAGGCTGGCATGACTCGACGCTTCACCCAACTCGATGACGTCTGGCCGGCCGGTTTCGGTCGGCGCCTGGGGGCGATGATCTACGATAGCCTGCTGCTGTTGGCGATCTGGATCGTCATTACCACGCTGCACGTGGTCGTCGTGCGTCAGGTGCTGGGCATGGCCCCGGAACAGGTCGGGCAGGGCGCCGCGCAGGTCTTCAGCCTGCGCTTGCTGCTGGTGGCCGCCGCCTTCGGTTTCTTCGCCTACTTCTGGCGGCGCGGCGGGATGACGCTCGGCATGCAGTCTTGGCGCCTGAGGGTGCAGACCCAGGAAGGCGGGCCGATCAGCCTCACACAGACCATGATCCGCTTCGCCGTCGGGGCGATCGGCTTCGTCCCCTTGGGCCTCGGCCACCTGTGGGTGCTGTTCGATGGGCAAAAACGCAGCTGGAGCGATATCGCCTCCAACACCCAGGTCGTGGTCCTGCCCAAGCGCGACAAGCGAGCTCGCTAGCGCCTCGGCGGGGGCGCGGCATCGCTAGCCGTGTTCAGCGAATGACCGAGGTGGTGAGTCCGCGTCGGCCATTGTCTCGCCCTTGGCGCTTCTCGGGTCCCAGCCTCAGCCTCAGCCCCAGCCCCAGCCTCAGCCCCAGCCCCAGCCCCAGCCCCAGCCCCAGCCCCAGCCCCAGCCTCAGCCCCAGCCCTGGTGCTCAGCTCTCGGCGTTCCGTACGGCCCGTCGGTTCCCCGTTTCCCTCTCTTCCCGGCCTAGGTGTCCGGGGCACAGCGATGAGCGCGGCGCACACCGCAGGGAGCGTGACACTCCGCTTCCAGACGGAAAAAAGTAGCCGGAATTCAGTCCATTGTCTGGCGCGAATACGAATTGTTGTCATAGGACTTGCATCTCGCTATGGGAATCATTTACATTAACTATCGTGATACAGCGAGGTGATGTTGATGTACGTATGCCTATGCAAGGGAGTCAGTGATCGCCAGATTCGGCAGAGCGTCGATGACGGGGCGAGGAGCTGGCGTCAGATTCAGAACGAGACCGGGTGCGCGACCCAGTGCGGCAAGTGTGCCTGCGTGGGAAAGCAGATCATGCGCGATGCGGTGCGTGAAGCCATGGTCGCCGACGTTGAATCCCTTGCCTACGCTGTATGAACGGCGCCCCTTGCGAGCGGCGCCCTGCCTCGCGATGAGATGACCCATTGAGCGAGATTGTCAGCAAAAGATAGCAATCACTATCATTTTGTTTGCTTTTATCAAGTTTTTGATTTGGTTGATGTTTTTCATGCAAAGGCTATACTGGTTCCGACAAGGCGCTGGTATGGCCCGTTTAGTCGTGCCAGCGTGTTTTGATACGCGTGCCGCTTCCGGCGCGCGCTACAATTCACCATGATGCGCAGGTTCGAGCCTTGTCCGCGGCTGACCTGGAACGCAGACAGGCAATGAGGTGGCAGCATGAAAGGCGATCCCAAGGTTATCGAACACCTGAACATCGTGCTTGGCAACGAACTGGTGGCGATCAACCAGTACTTCCTCCATGCCAAGATGTACAAGGACTGGGGGCTGGCGCGCCTGGCCAAGTGGGAGTATGACGAGTCCATCGAGGAGATGAAGCACGCCGACACCCTGATCGAGCGCATTCTGTTCCTCGAAGGTCTGCCTAACCTTCAAGACCTCGGCAAGTTGCACATCGGCGAAGACACCAAGGAAATGCTCGAGAGCGACCTGGCCGCCGAGCACAAGGGCCGCGACGATCTGATCGAAGCCATCACCTATTGCGAGCAGATCAAGGATTACGTCAGCCGTGACCTGTTTCGCCAGATTCTCGACGATGAAGAAGAGCATATCGACATCATCGAAACCGAGCTCGGCCTGATCGACAAGGTTGGCATGCAGAATTACCTGCACAAGCAGATGCAGGAAGCCGGCGGCGAAGAGTAGCATTCGCCCGCAAGGCAAATGCAGCACCCGCGCCGGGCGCGATAAATCGACGCGTGTCCTCGGGCGCGATCACTAAAAGGGAGGCCACCGGCCTCCCTTTTGTCGTTTCATTGATTACTTCCGATCACTTCGGGCACCAAGGCGTCTCGCTCGAGGCACCCGAGACGTTGCCGTCAGCTCGCCGGGTCGCCGACGTGGAAGGCCTTTTCCAGGGCAAACCGAGGCACGGGTTCGCCTTGTAGCGTGACGGTTTCCATGAACATGTCAAGCGGTCGGACCCACAGTCCATAGTCGCCGTAGAGCGCCCGGTAAGCCACCAGCGGCTCGTCGCTTTCGCTATGGCGAGCGACGCCGATGACCTCATATAAGGGTCCTTTGTAGTGGCGGTAGATACCGGGAGCCGGCAGGGCTGCGCTGGAAGAGAGGGGCATCGATAAAGACTCCTGGGGGCTGACATGACGCCCGTGGCAAAGCGTCGAGCGTCGGGAAATGAGGCATGAAAGGGTCGGCCGTCGGGCGCTGCTCGAGCGGCCTCGTGGCGGGTCGTCAGCTGGACTTTAGCGGTGCTCGGGTCAGTCTGGCCAAGGTCCGTGAGGCGGCCACGAAGCCGAAGGTGCCGGTGACGAAGGTCGCGGCACCGAACCCCCCCTCGCAGTCGAGGCGCGTCGATTCACCGGCGCCGGGTTTGGTGTGGCAGACCTCGCCGTCGGCGCCGGGGTAGACAAGCTGCTCGTCGGAATAGACGCACTCGACGCTGAAGCGGCGCTTGGGATTGCGCGAAAAGCCGTGATCGCGGCGCAGCCGCGAGCGCACCTTGGCCAGCAGTGGATCGTGCTCGGTGCGGGTCAGGTCGGCCACGCGGATGCGCGTCGGGTCGGTCTGGCCGCCGGCGGCGCCGGTGACGGTGATCGGCAATTTGCGCCGCTTGCACCAGGCGATCAGCGCGGCCTTGGCGATCACGCTGTCGATGGCGTCGATCAGGTGATCGGCGTCATCGGGAATGCGCTCGGCCAAGTTGGTCGGGGTGGCGAAGGCGACGTCGGCGATGACCTCGATGGCGGGCTGAATGGCGCGGCAGCGCTCGGCCAGGACCTCGACCTTGGGACGACCGATGGTGCCATCCAGGGCATGCAGCTGACGGTTGATGTTGGACACGCAGACATCGTCCAGGTCGATCAGGGTCAGCTTACCGACGCCGGAGCGGGCCAGCGCCTCCACCGCCCAGCTGCCGACGCCGCCGACGCCAACCACCACCACGTGAGACTGGGCGAGGCGACGGGCCGCCGTGGCGCCGTAGAGGCGGCGGATACCGCCGAAGCGCAGGTCGTAGTCGTCGTGCGCGACATGGTGGGGGAGATTGTCGTTCATGGCGTAGATGTCTCGCGAAAAATCGACCCGGCGCGGGGCAGGTGAGCGTTCCAGCCGAAACGCGCGAAAAGCTCGGTCATGGTGGCGTCCAGTGGGCAGGTCAGCGTCAGGCGCTCGTCGCTGAGTGGGTGATCGAAGGCCAGGCCCACCGCGGCCAGAAGCAGGCGTGGGCAGTCGAGCTGCTCGCGAAAGAAGCGGTTGTGGTTGCCCTTGCCGTGCTTGGCGTCGCCGATGATCGGGTAGCCTCGTCCCGAGAGATGGCGGCGAATCTGGTGGCGACGGCCGGTGAGCGGCTGCACCGCCATCAGTGAATAGCGTGCCTGAGGGTAGCGGTCGACGCTGACGGGCAGTTCGACGCTGTCCAGGCGCTGCACCAGGGTGGTCGCCTCCATGGCCGGCATCTCGGCCTTGGGTCGGCTGCCGTCTTCCTCGCGCAGCGGTGAATCGAGACGGTCGCTGTCGGGGCCTACGCCTCTGACCACTGCGAGATAGCGCTTGTCGACCCGGCGCTCGGTGAAGGCGACGTTGAGTCGCTGGGCGATGCCCGAGGACAGGGCGAAGACGATGACCCCTGAGGTCGGTCGGTCAAGGCGGTGTACCGGATAGACCCGCTGGCCGATCTGGTCGCGCAGGCGCTGGAGCAGGAACTCGCTTTCGCCCCGTGCCAGCGGACTGCGGTGGACCAGCAGGCCGGCCGGCTTGTGCACGGCGATCAGGTGGTCGTCGTGGTAAAGGATCGGCAAGGGCAGAGACATGCGAATAACCGGACGCGAGAAGGGCGCCCATTGTCGCCGTACAGGCCGGCGATGTCATCCATCCGCACAGAGGCTCTCTTTCTTGCGCCTTTGGTCTATGATGGGGCGCCGAAGACGTTCATGAGGAACAGGGAATGGCGTGGTGGACGCAAACCGGTCGCCTGGCGCGGGAGTGGGCGCCGGTACTCAAGGTTCTCGCGGTGTTGTGGTTGGTGCTGGCGCTGTTCATGCTGCTGCCTTGGGGCGTGTTGCTGTGGGAGGGGGACCCGGATGCCCATGCCTTCGCCGCCTCGCTGCTGCTGGTGGTGGGCGCGGTGGTGACCAGCCTGTGGCTGACCTGGCGCATCCCGGTGGAGCTCAAGACCCAGCAGATGTTCGTGCTGACGACCCTGTCCTGGGTGACGATCAGCGGTTTCGCGAGCCTGCCGCTGGTGCTGGGGGCGCCCCAGCTTAGCCTGACCAATGCGGTGTTCGAGTCGGTGTCGGCGATCACGACCACCGGTTCGACGATTCTGACGGGCATCGAGAACCTGTCCGACGGGCTCAAGCTGTGGCGCGGCCTGATGCAATGGCTCGGGGGCATCGGCATCATCGTCATGGGCATCGCCATCCTGCCGTTCTTGAAAGTCGGTGGCATGCGCCTGTTCCAGACCGAGTCGTCGGATTGGTCCGACAAGGTGATGCCGCGAACCGGGGGCATCGCCAAGGCCACGCTGCTGATCTACCTGGCGGGGACCCTGGCCGCGACCCTGGCCTACTGGGGCGGCGGCATGTTGCCGCTGGATGCCGTGGTTCATGCCATGTCGTCGGTCTCCACCGGTGGTTTCGCCAATTCCGACGCCTCGTTCGGTGCCTACGCCGACCAGCCCAGGCTGTTGTGGATGGGGACCTTCTTCATGCTCTGGGGGGCCTTGCCCTTCGTGCTCTATATTCGCACCCTGCGTGGCTCGCGGTTGGCGCTGTGGCGAGATGAGCAGGTGCGCGGGCTGGTGATCCTGCTGCTGGTCGTGGTCGCCGTCTTGACCCTGTATCGCGTTCAGCGGGGTGACGCCCCCTTCTTGGCGCTGACCCACACCGCTTTCAATGTGGTCTCGGTGGTGACCACCACCGGCTATGCCAGCGATGACTATACCCAGTGGGGGCCGCTGGCGGTGATGGCCTTCTTCTACCTGACCTTCGTCGGGGGGTGTAGCGGCTCGACCAGCGGCGGGATGAAGATCTTCCGCTTCCAGGTGGCGCTGAAGATGTTGACCAGCCAGCTGAGGTTTCTGATCCATACCCACGGGGTCTTCGTCTCGCGCTATAACGGCCTGCCCCTGACCGACGAGATCCATCGCGCCGTGGTCGCATTCTCGTTCTTCTTTTTCCTGACCATTGCCGGTCTTGCCCTGGCGCTGTCGCTGCTTGGGCTCGACCTGGTGACGGCGTTGACCGGGGCGGCGACCGCGGTGACCAACGTCGGACCGGGGCTTGGCGATATCATCGGCCCGGCGGGCAACTTTTCGAGCCTGCCCGATGCTGCCAAGTGGCTGCTGTGCATCGGCATGCTGATGGGACGCCTGGAAATCCTCACCGTGCTGGTCTTGCTGACGCCGATGTTCTGGCGCAAGTGAGCGCATCACAGGCGCGACCGTTGCGGGCTACTGGCGTACCGTGCCTCCCGCCGAAGGCGTCGACAGTGTGCTGCGCTGGCTATCTATGTCGGAGCTTTCGCGGTTATGGGTGGTGGTCGGTACTTGTTGCGGGGCAACATGACAGTCGACATTGGTCGTCTCGCCGAAATCGGCGGGGTTATTCACCCTGAAGCGATGTCCGACGGGAGCCTCCCTTGATGAAACTGTCCGCCGCCTACCGCCTCGCCGCGACCATCCTGCATGGCTTCGACGAGTACCGTTCCCGCTTCAAGCAGATTACCCACGACGCCAATCGACGCTTTCGCGATGCCGCCTGGCGTGAGGCTCAACAGGCCAGCGCCGAGCGGATCAATCTTTATCAGGAGAAGGTCGATGAGACCCTGGGACGCCTGCGGCGTACCTTCGAGCACGACACCTTGACTCACTGCGAGTGCTGGCTCGAAGCCAGGGGGCACTATTCTGAACTGATCAGCCAGCGTCTCGACTATGAGCTCGCCGAGACTTACTTCAACTCGATGTTCTGTTCGATCTTCCATCATCGCCATATTCGCAATGACTGGATGTTCGTCTACAGCTCCCGAGAGGGAGCTCCCCATCATTCCGGCATCGAACTGTGTCGCCATGTGAAGGTGAACGGAGACTGGTCCCGGGCCATCGTCGAGGCGCTCGACGGTGCCGATCTGGGACTGGCGTTCATCGATGCCTCCCACTGTGGCGAGTTGGCCTCCGACTTCCTTGTCGACCACTTGCCCACGGCGCTGGCGGAGGCGCCCGATGCCGAGATCGAACTGCTCAAGAGCGTGTTCTATCGTAACAAGGGCGCCTACCTGGTCGGGCGCATTCACTCGGGTGCCGAACAGGTGCCGCTGGTGCTGCCGATCCTGCACCAAGAAGGCAAGGGGCTGCACCTGGACACGGTACTGATCGAGCCCGACGAGGTATCGATCATCTTCTCGTTTACCCGGGTCTACTTCCAGGTCGACGCCACGGTGCCGGGGGAGTTCGTTCGCTACCTGCAGATGTTGATGCCAGACAAGCCGTTGAGTGAACTGTATGCGGCCATTGGGTTCTTCAAGCACGGCAAGACCGAGTTCTTCCGTGCCCTGAACCATCAGATCGCCAGGCGCGAGGACAAGTTCATCATCGCGCCCGGGGTGCGTGGCATGGTGATGGCGGTGTTTGTGCTGCCGTCCCATCGTACCGTCTTCAAGATCATCAAGGATCGTTTCGATCCCACCAAGGAGATGAGCCGCGACAACGTTCGCGAGAAGTACGGCCTGGTCAAGCGCCATGACCGGGTCGGGCGCATGGCCGATACCCAGGAATTCTCGTTTCTGGTGGCGCGCCGAGATCACTTCGATCCCGACTGCCTGGAAGAGTTGCTGCGGGTGTGTCCGTCCACGGTGTACCTGAAAGAGGACAAGGTGATCATCGAGCATTGCTATACCGAGCGCATGATGACGCCATTGAACCTGTACCTGGAGCAGTGCAGCGACGCCGAGTCGGTGTCGGTGCTGAAGGATTACGGCAACGCCATCAAGCAAATGGCAGCGGCCAATATCTTCCCCGGCGACATGCTGTTGAAGAATTTCGGCGTGACCCGTCACGGGCGCGTGATCTTCTATGACTATGACGAAGTGAGCTACCTGACCGAGTGCAACTTCCGGCACATTCCAGAGCCGATGTACCCTGAACAGGAGCTCGCCGAGGAACCCTGGTACTCGGTCGGGCCGAATGATATTTTTCCTGAGGAATTCGGGCCATTCCTGTTTGCCGACGTGCGTCGGCGTAAGCTGTTCTACGAGCTGCACCCGGACCTGTTCGATGCGGACTACTGGAAAGGGTTGCAGCAGGCCATCAACGAAGGCCAGGTGATCGACGTCTATCCTTATCGCAACAAGCAGCGCTTTGCGTCCGATCCGGGCGGGCTGACCTACTAGCCAGCGTCGTGTTCGGGACGCCGAGCGAGCCAGCGTCGTGTTCGGGACGCCGACCGAGCCAGCGTCGTGTTCGGGACGCCGGCCGAGCGCCTGCCAGAGAGTCCAGGGAATCAGAGATGACACAACCAGCGCCTCATCTGGTGGTGCTGTCCGGCGCCGGGATCAGCGCGGAGAGCGGTATTCAGACCTTTCGCGCCAGCGACGGCCTATGGGCCAACCATCCCATCGAAGAGGTGGCGACGCCCGAGGGTTGGGCAAGAGACCCCGAGCGTGTGCTGCGTTTCTACGATGCGCGCCGGGACCAGATCCGCGCGGCACGCCCCAATGCCGCCCACCGGGCGCTGGCCAACCTCGAGGCGCGGGGCTTCGAGGTCAGCGTCATCACCCAGAATATCGACGACTTCCACGAGCGCGCTGGCTCGCGGCGGGTGCTGCATCTGCACGGCGAGATCATGGTCTCGCGGTCGTCGGTGGATGCGCGCATGCGTTATCCGCTGGGCAAGCGCAATATCGTCATCGGCGATGTCTGTGATCAGGGCAGTCAGCTTCGCCCCGATGTGGTGTGGTTCGGCGAGGAGGTGCCGGCGTTCGCCGAGGCCTGCGACATCGTCGCGCGTGCCGACCTGCTCCTGGTGGTGGGCACCTCACTGGCCGTGATGCCAGCGGCGTCGCTGATCGACGAGCTGCCGCTGGCCGCCGCCTGCATGCTGGTCGATCCGGATGAAAGTCTTGTCGTGCCGCCAGGCGTTGCCCGCCTGGCACTGCCGGCCGGACAGGGCGTGCCGGCGCTGACTCGCCAATGGCAACGGGAAGGACGACTTTTCGTGCCGCAGCACTAGCCGCCGCACGAGCCGTCGCACCAGCCACAGTCCTCGCCACACGGCCGCTCGATGCCGGGGGGCACCGGCCAGGGCAGTCGCCGCCGGCACTGGTCGGCCATCGTGCTAGACTACGCGCCCTCGCCGCAGGCCTAGCAGGACCGCCACCGATGACCGATGACTTACCGCACGACCGACATCGCCCCCGCTCTCTCGCCGCTGTCGGTGACGACGCGGGCGGCACCGCGCGTGATCCGGCCACCGGACACGCGCGTCCCCCGCGTCGCGAGTTCAAGGCCCGAGGCAGTTTCGTGGTGCGCTGCGATGGCTGCCAGCTGCCCGAGCTCAATTGCCTGTGCCCGTTCAGGGTCAAGGCCAGCAGTCGGGTTCAGGTGTGGCTGGTGACGCACCCGCTGGAGCATCATAAACCGACCAACACCGGGCGCTTGATCCGTGACGTGCTACCGACGACCCGGGTTTTTACCTGGTACCGTACGGCGCCGGATACGGAATTGCTGGCGTTGCTGGCGGATGAGCGCTATGCCCCCTTCGTGGTGTTTCCCGACGACCAGCCGGACTACGCCGACCGGGTCACTACGATCGCGGCAGTCAGAGGTGCGCGGGAGTCTCGCATTCCCGTGTTGATCCTGCTCGATGGCACCTGGCGCCAGGCGCGACGCATCTTCCGCAAGAGCCCCTATCTCGATGCGTTGCCCGTGTTGCCGCTGCGCACGGATCGCTTGACCCGCTATCGTTTGCGCAAGCCGGCGTCTGCCGCGCACCTGTGTACGGCGGAGGTGGCCGCGGAGCTGCTGACGCAGGCCGGGGAGGCCGACGCGGCGGGGATCCTGAACGACTACTTCGATGTCTTCAATGACAGCTATGCGGCGAGCCGACGCGACGCCCGACTCGTGTCGCCGACCCCCGCCATGGAGCGCTTGAAAGCGCGTGCCAGTACGGCCGATGCGATGGGAGAGGCTCGCTGATAGCTGGCGTTTTGGCGTAGTAATGACGGTATGTCGACGAGTTGTTCCGCCAAATTTGTGCGGACTAAACCGAGATGACCGATAGCAAACCGAGCCGTTTGCCCAACGTTTCAGCATACTAAGTCCGGCACCCTTTCCTGACACGCACAGTTTGTAGCCCAGAGACGTCCGGTTTGACCGCACGCACCAGGCCAGTCGGGAAGGAGAAAGGTATGGATTTTCGCACTCGCTTTACCAGGACACGGCCGTATCCCGGTGATGGCGGAAATGCCATCGATTCACCGCGCTATGGCGAAGAGCTCGAGCGTCAACTCGAACGAGACCGCGCAAGGGTGGTCAACTGCGACGCCATCCGACGCTTGCAGCATGGGGAAGGTGGCGCTTGTCTGGCGTCTGGCCGGACAGGGCATCGTGGCTTGTCGCGGGCCCTGGAGGCCAAGCAGGCCGGACGCTTTATCGTGCGCACGCTCTACGCCAAGCTGCCAGACAGCGCCGCCAGCCACCATCTTGGGGGGCTTGCCAGGGCACTCGAGTCGGTGGTCGAGATTGCTTGCCTGGCGAAGAATGTCGGCCGGCCTCCCTTCGGTCAAGCCGCAGAAGAGGTGCTCAGGGACTGGTTTGCGGCGCAGCTGCCGCGCTTGGCTCCCTGGCGCCATGGCACGGCCTCCCACGAGGCGTTGCCGAGGCGTCTGACGGCGGATCTTTGTCGCTTCGACTCGGGGGCGCAGACGCTGCGCGTGCTGACCAAACTGCTGCACCTCAACCTGACGTATACCCAGACCGCCGCGTTGATGTCGGCAGCGCCTGTGGCGGGGGCAGGGACGGACGAGCGTCGGCTCGGCCCCAGTGCTTACTATCTTTCCGAACTGTCCTATGTCGATGACGCGCAGGCGGCGTTGGCCCTGGTGCCGGAGCGCCACCATCCCGCGGTGTATCTGGTCGAGGCCGCCGAGGCGATTGCTCGTGGCATTGCCGACCTGGAGGAGGCCGTGGCTCGCGGCATTCTCGACATCCCGTCGCTGGCGGCTGCCCTCAAGGGTGCTTACGCCGCTCGGCATCATGCCTCGGGGGACGCCGAGACCGAAGCGGTGATCAATGCGCGGGTGTTTTGCCGTCATGGTGTGCGTCGGCGCTGGAGCTTTGGTGGCATGGTGGACTGGCCTTTAGATCGCTGCCGGCGCGAGCCGTTGTCGAGCCCGGACAAGTTTTTCACCTACTTTCGCGTGGGCATCGTGCAAGTGCTGGTCAATTGTGCCGCTGAGTCCTTCATTACGAATCTCGACGCCATTCATGGCGGTGACCACGGGCACAGCCTTGTTGACGACAATGGACCCTGTGCGGCGTTGCTGGGGGCACTCGAGGATGTGGCGTTGGAATGCCAGCGTCGGGATGTCGGGGCGCTCTGCCAGGCGCGCCAAGCCAAGCGTGCCGTGCAGCGGGTACTCGACGCCTTTGTGCCGCTGCTCACGCTCACGCGTGATGACTTCGCGGCCGTGCTGGCGGGCCGCTTCGAAGGACCCGAGGCGTCGTCGCTCCGCCGGCGCCGGGAGCTTTTGGGAGCATGGGAGCTGTCGGCCTACGATAATGCGCTGGTGAAATGTGCCCATTCGCAGAGTATTGCCGATTGGGAGTTCTACTATCGATGTCGCCTGATTCAGGACATCGTGAGTGGCATGACCGAAGCGCAGGTGCTCGATGCTGGCCGCGTTTGCGGGAGTGACGGCGAGCGGCCGGGGCGCCGTGGCGAGGTGCGTTGACGGTGCGCCGACAGGTAGACCGGCCGAGCGCCGGCGTATGGCGTAGAGTCGCAGTCTTGGCTCGCCATAGGCGCGCGACAGGGAAGCCCCGGCATGACGGCAGACGTGAGGACAGTGGCACTTGCCCTGGTGTTGGCCACGACTGTGGCATTGAGCGGCTGTGTGCCGATGGTGACAGAGCGCTGGTCGCTGCAGCCGCTGCAGGGGCAGATTATCGATGCTGAATCTGGCATGTCCTTGTCGGGGGCGCGTATCGTTGCCGCCGCCGAGCCAGCCGCCGCCGCTGTCAGCGATGCACAAGGACGCTTCGCGATCACCGGGCGTTCGCGTACGGCCTTCTACCTGGCCATGCCCGCCAGCATGCTGCGTTCCCAGTGTTGGCGGGTCGAGCGCGAGGGCTATCTCGGCCTGTGGATCGATGTTCCGGAGATGGTGCCGGACACGTCGCGCCAGCTGAGCAGTGTCCGCGTGCCGCTGTTGCCCGTCGGTGGCGCAGGCCGATCGGGGGCGCGTGGGCAGGATGTCTACCGCCAGGCGCTGGTGGCGCGTTGGGGCAGTGAGATCCAGGCGCTGGACGCGCTGGGGGACTGGCGCTTGCCCGAGCAGGGCGAGTGCGTGGCGGCGTCAGGCTGACACCGCCTATCGCCGTATCCGTCCAGGCCTGACGATGTGGTCCATCACCGGCAGTGATCGCGCCGGAACCTGGGGTGCTTAGCGATGCCCGCGCCTGGCCAGCAGTGTCTCGTCCACCTCCTCAAGGCTGCGGCGACCGCACAGCGCCAGCGTCAGGTCCAATTCGCGATGCAGTATCGCCATGCTGTGCTCTACCCCGGGCTGGCCTCGGGCGCCGAGGCCGTAAAGATAGGGCCGCCCGATGTGGACCGCTCGGGCGCCCAAGGCCAGGGCCACAAGAATATCCTGGCCGCTGCGAAAGCCGCCATCGACGTGGACCTCCATGCGCTGCCCGACGGCATCGACGACGCCGGGCAGGGCCGCGATCGAGGCCTGGGCGCCATCCAGCTGACGCCCGCCGTGATTGGAGACGACCACGGCCTCGGCGCCGACTTCCGCCGCGAGCCGCGCATCGTCGGGCTCGAGAATGCCCTTGACCACCAGGGCGCCGTCCCAGCGCTTGCGCACCCACGCAAGATCCGCCCAGGTCAGACTCGGGTCGAGGTTGGCGTCGAGCCAGGCGTTGAGTCCGGCGAGCCCGTTGATACCGGTCAGGGCCCCTTCGAGGTTCCCAAGGCCCAGGCTGCCGCGTTGCAGGTGCCGATACAGCCAGGCCGGGTGGCGTGACAGGTCCCATGCCAGCGCCGCGACCGCTGGCGGGGGGAGCCTCAGCCCCCGGCGCGCGCTGTGCAGATGGTCGGCCAACAGGGGCATGTCGACGGTGACCATCAACACGCGACAGCCAGCGCGCCAGGCCCGCGTCATCAGGCGCTCACTCAAATTGCGATCCCGCAGCAGGTAGAGCTGGAACCACGGGGGGGGCGTCGTCGCCGCGGCGACGTTCTCGATACAGTCGATGGACAGGGTGGCGTGGACATAGGGAACGCCAGCGCGAGCCGCGGCCCGGGCGCAGTGGCGCTCGCCGTCTGCCCACAGCATGCCGCCGAGTGCCACCGGCGACAGGACCAGCGGTAGGGCGACATCCTGCCCGATCAGTCGGGTGTCGAGCCGCCGATGACTGACATCGACCAACTGCCGGGGCCGCAGATACCAGCCGGCGAGGGCCTCTCGATTGGCACGCAAGGTGTGCTGGCGCCAGGCGCCGCCCTCGAAATAGTCGAACACCAGGCGCGGTAGCCGCTTCTGGGCCATACGGCGTAGCTCTGCAATGCTGCGTGGTGCCATGGGGGCCGACTCCCTTCAGCCGACGGCACGCTGCGGCGCCGCCCGTCCATTCAGCATAGTCTAAGAAAAATTAGTGGGGAGTGGTCCCGGTCTCGTTCATCGCGTCCACCAATCGGACGCGCCACACGGCCGAGCGGCGAACTCGCCTCAGCCTTGGGAGAGTGACGGAACTATCGGATCGGTCCGGCGGGGAGGGCGCGGTCCGTGGCACCAGGCGCTGGCGCCGACGGTGAAAGGCGTGCCTCACCGGGCCCGAGTGAACGGGCCCGGCGTGGGAGGTCGTGGGAAGGTGTCGAGGGTCAGCCGAACAGGCTGCCGGCGATGCGAAAGCCGGCGATCCAGGTGCCGGCGGCGGAACCGAGTGTCGCGCCGAGAAACACCAGCAGGG
The DNA here is from genome assembly GCF_052645355.1 of Halomonas sp. V046. NCBI lineage: Bacteria > Pseudomonadati > Pseudomonadota > Gammaproteobacteria > Oceanospirillales > Halomonadaceae > Halomonas > Halomonas sp. V046. Next base: position 522,709 of record NZ_JBQXYF010000001.1, on the reverse strand, counting down.
TGCGTGAGACGCGGTTGCGCCACCAGCCTTTTAGCTGGGTAACGTCATGGCGCAGGGTGGCGAAGTCACGCACCTTGGGCTTGCGCATGGCCAACTCGACCCCGGCGGCGACAAACCCTGCGCCGATGGTCGGGTTGAGCGAGGTCAGGGGCGCGGCGACGATGGTGGCAATCACCGTCACCGGGTGAGCCAAGGCGACCAGCGTGCCGATACCGGCGAGTACCCCGTTGATCACGAACCACTCGGCCACCAGCTGCCAGCCGAGCTCGGTGTTGCGCGAGAAGCCGATCACGAAGCCGGTGATGACCAGCGCGGTGATCAGCCATGGCACCATTTTCCACACCCCGGAGCGAGGCTTGGTTGCCTCGAGGGCGGCGATCTCGGTCTCGGGAGACTCGGCCGGCGGGCCCTCGAGATGCTCGGCCATGCCCTTGAGGTGCCCGGCACCGATCACCACCAGCACCCGCGAAAACTTGCCCGGCGGACAGCGTTGGGCCAGTCGCATGACCATGTAGCGGTCACGTTCGCTGATCAGCGGGGTGTAGAGGGTTTCCGACTCGGCGGCGAACTCACTGAAGGTCGATTCCAGCACGTCGCCCTGCTTGAGCCGCTCGACCTCGGCAGCAGAGACCTCCTGACGTGATAGCACGCTGCCCAGCAGTCCCGAGAGCAGCGAAAAGCGTTGCCACCAGGGGACGTTCTGATAGATACGCTTGAGCGTCAGGCCGACGTCACGATCGATCAGCAGCAGCGGCAATTCGCGCTTCTGGCTGGCCTCCAGGGCGGCGCGCATTTCGGCACCCGGCTCGATTCCAGACTGCTCGGCGATACGCTGTTGAAAGGCGCCGAGAGCCAGGTTGGCGGCGACCATGCCGGCCTTGCCCTGACGAAAGATCTGAAACAGGTCCTGGTCGCCGAGGGCGTCGGGGTTGGCCATGTTGTGATGGCGAGCGTCGCACAGCTCGATGGCCACGGCGTCGAACTCGCCGGAGTCGATCAGGTCGCGCACCTCGTCGGCGCTTTCGGCGCTGACGTGGGCGGTGCCCAGCAAGGTGAAGACGGTATCGCCCACGCGAACGTCACGGCGCGGACCACCGGTCGGTGCGCTGGTGCTGTCTGCCGGGGCTGCACCACCCGCCCCCTCGGTCGCTGTGTCTGCCGGCGTTGCGGTTGCTGTCTGGGTCTCGGTCATGGACCTGTGGGCCTGAAAAGAGTGAAGGGACGATTATCCACGAACGTTGGGCCTGGGCCAAACGCGGGGTGCTGCGGGTCAGCGCCGGTTACTTGCGCCAGAAGGCGGGGGTGAACAGCACCAGGACGGTGAAGATCTCCAGGCGGCCCATCAGCATGGCCAGCACCAGGATCCACTTGGCGGTGGAGGGCATGTCGCCATAGTGCAGGCTGGCCTCGCCGAGCGCCGGCCCCAGGTTGTTGAGCGCCGAGCCCACCGTCGACCAGGCGGTGACCTGATCGACGCCGGTGGCCATGACCCCGACCAGCATCAGGAAGAACAGCAGCACGTAGGCCGAGAAGAATCCCCACACCGCCTGGGCGATGCCGTCGGGCACGCTGACCTTGCCGATCTTGACCGCGATCACCGCGTTGGGATGAATCAGACGCATGATCTCGCGCATGCCCTGCTTGATGATCAGGATGATACGGATGACCTTCATGCCGCCGCCGGTGGAGCCCGAACTGGCGCCGACGAAGGCGGCGATGAACAGCAGCAGCGGCAGGGCGCCGGGCCACGCGGAGAAGTCCGCCACCGAGAAGCCGGCGGTGGTGGCCACCGACACCACCTCGAAGATGCCGTGTCGCAGGCCGATGGTGGTTTCCTCGGTGCCGGTCAACCACAGCGTGATCACCGCGATGGCGCACAGTCCCGCCAGGTACAGCAGCAGAAAGCGGGCTTCGGGGTCTTCGAGGTAGTGACTCAGGCGCCGCTCGCGCCAGGCCATGAAGTGCAGGCTGAAGCTCATCGCCGAGATCAGCATGAAGGCGACGCAGATCGCTTCGATGGCGGCGCTGTCGAAGTAGCCGATACTGGCGTCATGGGTCGAGAAGCCACCGATGGCGACGGTCGAGAAACTGTGGCCGAGGGCGTCGAACCAGTCCATCCCGGCGGCCATGTAGGCGAGCATGCAGGCCAGCGTCAGGGTGGCGTAGATGTACCACAGCGCCTTGGCCGTCTCGGTGATGCGTGGCGTCAGCTTGGAGTCCTTGAGCGGTCCGGGGATCTCGGTGCGGTACAGCGCCATGCCGCCGACGCCGAGTGTCGGCAGGATGGCCACCGCCAGTACCACGATCCCCATGCCGCCCAGCCACTGCAGCTGCTGGCGATAGTAGAGAATCGCCTCGGGCAGGAAGTCGATGCCGGTGATCACTGTGGCACCGGTGGTCGTGAGGCCGGAAAAGGACTCGAACACCGCATCGGTGAACGACAGTGCCGCACTGCCGGTGAGCATCAGCGGCAGTGAACCGAACAGGCCCAGCACGCCCCAGAACAGCGCGGCGATCAGAAAGCCGTCGCGGGTGCGCAGTTCGCGCCGGGCGCGACGGTTGGGCAGGTACATGGCTGCCCCGGTCGCCACGGTGATGGCGATGGCGATCAGGAAGGCGTCCCACATGCCATCGCCGAACAGCAGCGAGATGGCGATCGGTGGCACCATGGTCAGGCTGAACATCATCAGCAGCAGGCCGAGGATGCGCAGGATCATGCGCAAGCTCATGCGATGGCGCTCCCCGTGGTGCGTGAGGATGTCAGGGCACGAATCGTCATCAGAAGAACGTCAGCCCGACCTGGAACAGGCGCTCGACGTCGCGGATCCGGCGCTTGTCGACGACGAACAGGATGACGTGGTCGCCGCTCTCCACCACCACATCGTCGTGGGCGATCAGCACTTCCTTGCCGCGCACGATGGCACCGATGGTGGTCCCACTGGGCAGGTCGATCTCGCCGATGGCCCGGCCGACGACGCGGGACGACTGGCTGTCGCCGTGGGCGATGGCCTCGATGGCCTCGGCGGCGCCGCGGCGCAGCGAGTGGACGTTGACGATATCGCCGCGGCGGACGTGGGTCAGCAGGCTACCGATGGTGGCTTGCTGGGGCGAGATGGCGATATCGATCTCGCCGCCCTGGACCAGGTCCACGTAGGCCGCGTTATTGATCAGGGTGAGCACCTTCTTGGCGCCCATGCGCTTGGCCAGCATCGACGACATGATATTGACCTCGTCGTCGTTGGTCAGGGCGCAGAAGATATCGCAGTCCTCGATGTTCTCCTCTTCCAGCAGGCGCTTGCTGGTGGCACTGCCGTGGAGCACCACGGTACGGTCGAGGCGCTCGGAGAGCTGGGTGCAACGCTCCAGGTTATGTTCGATCATCTTGACCTGGTGGCTGTGCTCGAGGTGTTCGGCCAGGCGCTCGCCGATGTTGCCGCCGCCGGCGATGACGACGCGGCGGAAGTCTCGGTCGAGGCGGCGCAACTCGCTCATTACCGCGCGAATGTCGCGCCGGGCGGCAATGAAGAAGACTTCGTCGTCGGCTTCGATGACGGTGTCGCCACGCGGGATGATCGGACGGTTGCGGCGGTAGATGGCCGCTACCCGGGTATCGACGCTGGGCATATGGCGGCGCAGGAAACCGAGTTCCTGGCCGACCAGGGGGCCGCCGTAGAAGGCCTTGACCGCGACTAACTGAACCAGGCCGCTGGCAAACTCGAGGACCTGCAGGGCACCGGGGTGCTCGATCAGGCGGCGGATGTGGTCGGTTACCACCTGCTCGGGGCTGATCAGCACGTCGATGGGGACCGCCTCGTGGGCGAACAGACCCTTGCGCGCCAGATAGGCGGTGGCACGTACCCGGGCGATCTTGGTCGGGGTACGAAACAGGGTATGGGCGACCTGACAGGCGATCATGTTGACTTCGTCTGAATTGGTCACCGCGATCAACATGTCGGCGTCTTCACAGCCGGCCTGGCGCAGCACCATCGGGTAGGAAGCGGCACCCGACACGGTGCGAATGTCGAGGCGGGTATGCAGTTCCCGGAGACGCTCACCGTCGGTGTCCACCACCGTGATGTCGTTCTCCTCGCGGGCCAGGTGTTCTGCCAGCGTTCCGCCGACCTGGCCGGCACCGAGAATGATGATCTTCATCGTTGTCGTGTCCGAAGAGGTGTCAAAGGCGCATGATGCGCCGCAACATTCGAGCCAGCATACCCTAGCCCTTCACATGACGACAGGGCGGGAGACCTCCCGCCCTGTGCTCATTCTGTCGTGACGGTGGTTCAGTTCAGGGTGAAGCCGACCTTGATCGTCACTTGCCAGTGGGCGACGCGGCCGTCTTCGATATGGCCCCGGGTCTCGGTGACCTCGAACCAGCGCATGCCCTGGACACTCTCGGAGGCCTTGGACACCGCTCGCTGGACGGCATCTTCGATGCTGGTGTCGGACGATCCGGTCAGCTCGATCTGCTTGTAGACGTGTTGGTTCATGGTGTCTCCGTGATGGAAAGTGACGCCGTCTCAGGGCGGCGGCTTGCACGTCGTGGAGGCGTTCCTCGACGCCTTCCAGGGTGCCTGCGGCCAAAGAGGAGCTTACCCCTTCGCTTTGCTCAGTCTGGCATAGAAGAAACCATCGTGGCTGTCCTCCACCGGGAGGAGCTGGCGCCCGACCCCGGCTTCGCGTCCCCAGCCGATGCCGCTGGGCATCTGCGCCGCGGCGTCCGGGGTCCGCGCCAGGAAGGCGTCGATCTGCTCGCTGTTTTCCTGGGGTAGCACCGAACAGGTGGCATAGAGCAGCGTGCCACCGGGCTTGAGCAGTGACCACAGGTTGTCGAGCAGCCGCGCTTGCAACTCGGCGAGCCGAGGGATATCGCTCGCCCGGCGCAGGCGCTTGATATCCGGATGGCGGCGGATCACCCCGCTGCCGGAACAGGGGGCGTCGAGCAGGATGGCATCGAAGGGCGTGCCGTCCCACCAGTCGCGCTCGGTGGCATCGCCCTGGGCCAGGGTGGCCGAGAGGCCGAGTCGTGTCAGGGTGTCTTCGACCCGAGCGAGGCGGGCGGCGTCGGAGTCGATGGCGTGCATGTCGATGTCGAACAGCTCGAGCAGGTGGGCGGTTTTGCCCCCGGGGGCGCAGCAGGCATCGAGCACCCGGGCTCCGGGGCGGGGTGCAATCACCGGGCCGAGCAGCACCGCGGCCAACTGGGCGGACTCGTCCTGAACGCTGACGTGGCCCTGGCTAAAGCCCGGCAGGCTGTCGACGTCCTGGGCATGGTCAAGGGTCAGGGCGTCGGGGGCGTGGCTGCACAGGCGTGCCGAGATGCCGGCGCCGTCGAGCAGGTCAAGATAGCTCTCACGATCGTTGTGGCGGCGATTGACGCGCAGGGTCATCGGCCCCGGTTGATTGTTGGCCTCGGCGATCGTCCGCCAATCGTCGGGCCAGGCCTTGCGCAGGGCCTTGAGCCACCAGCCGGGGTGGAGCAGGGCCACCGCCGGATCCTTGTCGACCTCGGCCTCGAGGGACTCTGACTCACGCTGCAGGCGGCGCAGGCAGCCGTTGAGCACGCGTGTTGCCCAGGCCTTGCCCAGCAGTCGGGCGGCGCCGGCGGTTTCGCCCACCGCGGCATGCGCGGGGATGCGCAGATACAGGAGCTGAAAGGCACCCACCAGCAGCAACGCCTGAACGTCGGCGTCGCGGGCCTTGAACGGCTTTTCCAGCAGCTTCGTGGTCAGCGCTTCGAGCCGCGGTAGGGTGCGGCAGACGCCATAGCACATGGCCTTGAACAGGGCGCGATCTCGGGCCACCACCTGATGGTCGTCGAGGGCGGCCAGTGATCCCTTGCCGGTGATGACCGGCACCAGTGCTCGGGCCGCTGCGGCGCGGACACAGTCGCCCATGTCGCGCCGCGCATTGGCCTGGGGCCTGGACTGGCCGGGACGGTTCTTGCGCTGTCGCGACGAGGTGTGGTCCGTCATGAGCGGGTCTCCGGAGCTTGTCCGAGTCGGGTGCCGACGACGAAGCGGTCGGCGCGGGAGCGCAGCAGGTCGGTGACCGCCAGTGCCTTGCCGCCGGGTAGCTGGGCCTGGGTAATAGCCAGGCGCTCGCGGCCGTCTGGGCCGCAGGCTATCAGCAGTGAGTCGTCGGCGGCAATCAGGCTGCCAGGGGCCGCGGGTTCGCCTTGGGCCATGGGGGTGGCCAGCAGGACGCGCAGGCGCTCATCGCCCAGCGTACACCAGGTGACGGGCCAGGGGTTGAAGGCGTGGACCCGGGCCGACAGGGCCGCGGCCGGCTGGCGAAAGTCGAGCTCGGCCTCGGCCTTGGAGAGCTTGGCGGCATAGGTGACGCCTTCGGCCGGCTGTGGTATCGCCGTCAGCCCGCCGTTGGTCAGGGCATCCAGCGCCTCGACGATGGCCGCCGCGCCCATCTCGGACAGGCGGTCGTGCAGCTCGCCGCCGGTGGTGGTGCGTGTTATCGGCGTCGACTCGGTCAGCAGCATGTCGCCGGTATCGAGCCCCTCGTCCATCTGCATGATGGTGACACCGCTTTCGCCGTCGCCGGCTTCGATGGCCCGTTGGATCGGCGCCGCGCCGCGCCAGCGCGGCAGGAGCGACGCGTGGATATTGAGGCAGCCTCGGCGAGGGGCGGTCAACACGGGTAGGGGCAGGATGAGCCCATAGGCCACCACCACCATGATATCGGCATCGAGGGCCGCCAGTGCCTGCTGCTCGGCCTCATCCTTGAGCGACTGGGGCTGATAGACCGGCAGGTCGTGCTCGAGGGCCAGCGCCTTCACCGGACTCGGCGTCAGCTTGCGCCCACGGCCGGCGGGGCGATCGGGCTGGGTATAGACGGCTATCACCTGGTGATGGCTAGCCAGCAGCGCCGACAGGCTGTCGGCGGCGAAGTCAGGCGTGCCGGCGAAGATCACGCGCAGCGCTTGGGTCATGGTCAGGGCCTTGCCGATGAATGCGCACATATCATAACGGAGCTTGGCCCAAACGACGAAGGCCGGCTACGTCGATTGCGTAGCCGGTCACGTGGCGATGGGTGAGGGGGGCAGTGTCGCCCGTTGCAGGCGGGGCGAGACTGACGTCAGGCGTCCTGCATCTGACGGTGGCGCTTGTTCATCTTCTTCAGCACCCGATCGCGCTTCAACGGCGACAGGTAGTCGACGAACAGGACGCCTTCCAGGTGATCGAGCTCATGCTGAATGCAGTGGGCCAGCAGACCGTCGGCTTCGATCTCATAGGGCGTTCCGTCGCGGTCCAGCGCCTTCAGGTTGACTCGCAGCGCCCGGGGCACATCGGCGAAGTACTCGGGAATCGACAGGCAGCCTTCCTGCATGGGCTCACGCTCTTCGCCGATCGGGGTGACTTCAGGGTTGATCAGGACCAGCGGCGTGGACTGATCCTCGCTGACGTCAATCACGATCACGCGTCGATGCACGTCGACCTGGGTCGCGGCCAGACCGATGCCGGGCGCGGTGTACATGGTCTCGAGCATGTCGGCGACCAGCTGGCGGACCTCGTCATCGACGCTCTCCACCGCTACCGCCTTGGTGCGCAGGCGCTCGTCGGGAAATTCGAGAATGGGGAGTGTTGCCATGGCGTGGATACCACCGTTGCTATGGTTGGGAGGCAATGCTGCACTATTTGGGGACTATTGTATGACGTCCATGCCGTGAGGCCTACCCGGGCGGAGCCATCTCCTCGATAGGGTCAGCCTATCGTCAGGCGCGATAGCACGATGGCGCGGCGGCGGCGAGGGTGCTCTAGGCGGGCAGCCGTCGGCCGTGCGAAGCCTTGGCGTGACGGGGCGACGGCATGAGCGTCGATGCCCCGGCTGCCGGCAACGAGGCCAGCGATACCCGAGTCCCCGCCCGCTAGGCCAAGACGCCTCGCCGGGCTGGATGCCCGGCGAGGCGCAGCAACGTCGCGGTGCTCCGCGAGTGCCTGCCTATACTGTCGGCATGTTCGGCCGGAGGTGTCACGGATGACGCTCTTCACTTTACCTGGCGAGGCTGGCGAGGGAAGCGGTGAGTTCGCCCCCCGCGGCGGCAATGCCCAGGAACTGACCTGTCGTTGGCTGGCGCTGGCGTCCTTGCCAGGGGTCGGGCCGGTGCGCCTGGCCGCGCTGCACCGGGCGCGCCCGGTCTGGCCTGACGGGTGGCTGGCGCGGCTGCCCGCCGGGGCCGCCGCGGTGCTGCGGCTGTGGCTAGATCACCCCGTGCGCAGTCCGCTGACGGCGACCATTCAGCGCGCGCTGGACTGGCAACGAGAAGCGCCGGATTGCCACCTGCTGCACCCCGATCATCCACGCTGGCCGGCGCTGCTGGATCAGATTGCCGATCCACCGCCACTGCTGCGCGGACGCGGCGAGCTGGCGGCGCTGACGCCGCCCCGCGTGGCCTTGGTCGGATCCCGGCGTCCGACCCGAGAAGGACTCGCCAATGCGCGGCGCTTCGGGGCGGACATGGCCCGCAGTGGCTGGTGTGTCGTCAGTGGCATGGCGCTGGGCGTCGATGGGGCGGCCCAGACCGGCGCGCTCGACGCGGGAGGCGTCAGCATCGCGGTATTGGCAGGGGGAGTGGATCTTGCCTACCCGCAACGCCACCGGGGGCTCTATCGGCGCCTGCTCGAGGAGGGCGGCTTGTTGCTCGGCGAACGAGCGCCGGGCGATCGTGCCCGGCCGGGAGATTTTCCGCGCCGAAACCGTATCGTCACGGGCATGTCCTGCGGGGTGCTGGTGGTCGAGGCGGCGGAGCTGAGTGGGTCGCTGATCAGCGCGCGGCTGGCCGCCGAGCAGGGCCGCGAAGTCATGGCGGTGCCCGGGTCGATTCACTCGCCCCAGGCTCAGGGGTGTCTGCGCCTGATCCGCGAGGGGGCGGCGCTGGTCCGCAACGTCGATGACGTGTTGGCGGAACTGTCGACCTGGGGGCCACGCCAAGGGGCAGGGTGCAGGCCCGAGGCCTCGGACCAGGCCGACGTCGAGCGTTTCCAGGACGACCTGACCCAGGGCGACTCGCTGTTGTTGCGCTGGTTAAGCGATGCGCCGGCGCCCGTCGATGCATTGGTGGGCCTGGCCGGTTGCGACGTGGCGAGTTGTCAGCGCGAGCTGACGCTGCTCGAGATCAGCGGGCGTGCGGCCCTGGTGGCGGGGGGCTGGGTTCGCCTGCCCCCGGCCGAGGCGCAGACGCGGTCACGCGACGTCGACTGACGCCATGACGCGCGCCTTGCTTGCGCTCGCGCTCAGCGGTGCGCGGGCACAAGGGGCCAGCAGTACATACAGGCAAGACACCCAGGCAAGATATCCGGGCAAGACACCCGGGCAGGACATCCGGGCAAGACATCCGGGCAGGACATCCGGGCAGGACATCCGGGCAAGACATCAGGGCAAGGCATCAGGGCAAGAGCGCGCCAGCGCCGTGGCGAGAGGGTTTTCGCCCCGGGCGTCGCCCCGCCCGGCGTGCTAGCATACGGGCCACTTTCAGCGTTTGCTCCGACCTTGCCATGACCGAACATACCGAGCCGTTCGCGGCCATCTCAACGGCCGTTGCCGCCCTCGCCCGTGGTGGCGTCATAGCCTATCCCACCGAGGCCGTCTGGGGGCTGGGCTGCGATCCCGATAACGAGGCCGCACTGACCCGCCTGTTGCGCCTGAAGCAGCGAGATCCGGCCAAGGGGGTGATCCTCGTGGCCGCGGATATCGCCCAGTTCGGCCCCTGGCTCGAGGGCCTGGCGGCGCAATGGCACGCACCGCTGGTGGCCAGCTGGCCCGGCCCACATACCTGGCTGGTGCCGGACAATGGTCGCTCGTCGTCCCTGGTGCGCGGTTGCCACGCCAAGGTCGCGCTGCGGGTCAGCGACCACCCCGGCGTTCAGGCCCTGTGTCGTGCCTTCGGCGGTCCGCTGGTGTCGACGTCGGCCAATCGTGCCGGGGAAGCCCCCGCCATGAGCGAAGACGAGATCCGTCGGGTGTTTGCTGCCGAGCTCGATGCCATCGTGCCCGGAGAGCTGGGCGGTAACCCACGTCCCAGCGTGATCCGAGACCTGATCTCGGGACATGTGCTACGCGGCTGAGGCGTCACCCGATGCCGGTATCGCGCTCATGCACCGAGTTCATGCTGCGAGCCCTGGCCGGACCTGCCGTTCGGCCGATACTCTATTGCCCATGCAACTGACTAGCCAGGAGGCCGCGTGTCCCAGCCCACGCTCGATGAGGTAAAAGCCTATCTGCTCGCGCTTCAAGACCGCCTGTGCGAGGCCCTGGCGCACGCCGATGGTCGAGCCAGCTTTCGCGAGGATTCCTGGACCCGGGAAGACGGCGGAGGCGGACGCTCCAGAGTGATCGAGAACGGCGCCCTGTTCGAGAAGGGCGGTGTCAACTTCTCGCATGTTCACGGTACCCGGCTGCCGCCGTCGGCCAGCGCCGCCCGGCCCGAGCTAGCCGGTCGCGGCTTCCATGCCGTCGGGGTCTCCTGGGTGCTGCATCCGGAGAATCCACACGTGCCGACCAGTCATGGCAATGTGCGGTTCTTTATTGCCGAGGCCGAGGGCGAGGAGCCGGTGTGGTGGTTTGGGGGGGGCTACGATCTGACGCCTTTCTATCCGCGCCTCGACGATGCCATTCACTGGCACGAGGTGGCCCGGGCAGCCTGCGCCCCCTTCGGCGAGGCGGTCTATCCGCGCTACAAGGCCTGGTGCGATGACTACTTCTTTCTCAAGCACCGAGGCGAGACCCGGGGCATCGGGGGACTATTTTTCGATGACCTGAACGAAGGGGGCTTCGACGCCTGCTTCGCCTTTCAGCGCGCGATCGGTGACAGCTTCTGTGATGCCTACCTGCCCATCGTCGAGCGTCGACGGGATGAGCCCTGGGGCGAGCGCGAGCGCAACTTCCAGCTCTATCGGCGTGGTCGCTACGTCGAGTTCAACCTGGTCTGGGACCGCGGCACCCTGTTCGGGCTGCAGAGCGGCGGACGCACCGAGTCGATTCTGATGTCGATGCCGCCGCTGGCACGCTGGGAATATGACTACGCCCCCGAGCCTGGCAGCGCCGAGGCCACGCTTGGCGATTTTCTGCGTCCACGGGAGTGGCTCGACGAGACGTCATCGTCGCCAGGCCAGGCCGCCTCTTCTAGCCATCATTCAAAGGAAACGCCATGACCGATCGCTACTGCGTCTTCGGCCACCCTGTCGGGCACTCGAAGTCTCCTGCCATCCACTCGGCCTTCGCCCGTCAGACCGGGGAAGACATCGAGTATCGGGCGATCGAGGCGCCACGAGACGATTTCATCGGCGCCTGGCGCGATTTCGTTGCCTCGGGCGGACGCGGTGCCAACGTCACCGTGCCGTTCAAGGAAGATGCCTTTCGCCTGTGTGACCGTCTGAGCCCAGGCGCCGAGCGCGCCGGCGCGGTGAATACCCTGATCCTGGGCCGCGACGGCAGGGTCTTCGGTGACACCACCGACGGTGTCGGTCTGGTCGCGGATATGAAGCGCCATGGCGTTGCCCTCGCTGGCGCACGGGTTCTGGTGCTGGGCGCCGGTGGTGCGGTGCGCGGTGTGCTCGCGCCGTTGCTGGCCGAGGGCCCCTCCCGGCTTAGCGTGGTCAACCGTACCGCGGCCAAGGCTGTGGCCCTGGCGCGGGATTTCGCCGACCTGGGGGCGATCGACGGCGGCGGTTTCGATGCCCTCGCGGGGCCTTATGACGTCGTGATCAATGGCACCAGCGCGAGCCTGGCCGGTGACCTGCCGCCACTGCCGGAGGCGCTGTTCGCGCCACAGGCCTGCGCCTACGACATGATGTATGGCGCCGAACCTACGGTGTTCCTGGCCTGGGCGGCGCCGCGCGGAGCCCGGGTCATCGATGGTTTGGGCATGCTGGTGGAACAGGCCGCGGCGTCCTTCGCCCAGTGGCGTGGCGTGACGCCGGCGACCGACCGCGTACTCGCCGACCTGCGTTCACAGCTGCAGGGCTAGTGGCTGCCACGAGCCCCGATGACAGCGTTCACGCAGGCCGAACGCAGGCTCGGCTGAGTGTGAGACGCCATGCAAGGCGGCGCTCTGAAGGTGAAAGCGGCGCCCTGAAGGTGAAAGCGGCGCCCTGAAGGTGAAAGCGGCGTTCTGAAGGCAAAAGCGGCGCCCTGAAGGCGCCGTTGCGTGGGGGAAAGGTGGATGAGCGCGTGGCGGCGCGGGGGGCGCCTGGCGCTCAGCGCCGGCGCCGGTACAGGCCCAGCATGCACAGGCCAAGGCCGACGATGGACACCAGCAGGCCGCCATTGACCACCCAGGGGTGCCGAATGATCCAGGGCACGAAGGGCTGGGGCGTGTCGCGACATGCCCCGACCAGGTAGTCCCAGTGGCCCTGATCGACGAGCTGACATTGGCGAATGTCGCCGAGTTCGACGAAATAGAGCCCCAGCAACACCAGAATCGGCACCACCAGCAGCAGCAAACCAACGCGTGTCGCTGTCATCAGGGAGCCTTGCAGTTGGGCGAACGACCGGCAGACTGGGCCTGCTGGTACAGCGAGTTGGCGTTGGCCATGTCGGCCTCGAGTCCGGCGATGCGGCTACCGTGGCTCGGGTGGGTGGACATCCACTCGGGGGGCTGGCCGCCGCCGGCGTTGCTCATGTTTTGCCACAGGGCGATGCTGGCCTGGGGGTCGAAGCCGGCCTCGGCCATCAGGTTCAGACCGATGGTGTCGGCTTCGCTCTCGTGGCTGCGCGAGAACGGCAGCAGGATGCCGTACTGGGCGCCCATGCCCATGGCGGCCATCATCTGGTCGCTGCCGGCGATGCCTTGACTGCCGAGTGCGGCGCCGACGACAGACATGCCTAGCTGAGTCGCACTTTCGGTGGAGGCACGCTCGTTGGCGTGGTGGGCCAGGACGTGGCCGATCTCGTGGCCGATAACGGTGGCCAGCTGGTCCTGGTTGGTGGCGACGTCCAGAAGCCCAGTGTTCACGCCGACGTAGCCTCCGGGCAAGGCGAAGGCGTTGGCGTCTTCTGATTCGAAGACCTTGACCTGCCAGTTCTGTTGGCGCTGCTCCGGCGGCAGGACGTTGACCACGGCCGTGGTCACGCACTGCACGTAGTTGAGTTGGCTACCGCCGACGGTAGGCAGCTCCTGCTGATACTGGGCGAAGGCCTGGGCGCCCATCTGGCTGAGGTCGCTTTCCGACATCAGGGTCAGCTGGGAGCGGCCGGTCGGCGAGGTGCTGCAGCCAGCCACGGCCAGCATGAGGGCGCAGGCGCCCACTTTCTTCATCCACGGCATGAAGGACTCCTCGGTGTGTCAGCGGCCAGGCCACTGGACGGATAGGGTAACTCGCCACAAGATACCCGGACTGCCTTCAGGGTCAACCGTAAAGATTCTGTCACCTACCCGGGCCTGACTCGGGAACCACAAGGAGAAACGTGCATGGACACCGCACTGGCCGAGCGCCTGATGACGCTGCTGGACAGGGTCGAGCCCTGGCTGCCGCAGGCGCCTGCGAGCGTCGACTGGGAGCGCGATGTGGCGGCGCTGTGGCAACGTCACGCCCTTGGTGGACATCTGGTACCGGTGCCGCCACGCGATGCCTTGAGCCTGGCCGATCTGGTCGGGGTCGAGCGCCAGAAAGAGGCGCTGCTGGCCAACACCCGTGCCTTCCTGCGCGGATTGCCGGCGAACCACGTGCTGCTGTGGGGCTCGCGTGGCAGCGGCAAGTCATCGATGGTGCGAGCGCTGCTCAATACCCTGGCCGCTGAAGGGCTGCGGCTGATTCAGGTGGACCGTCATGACCTCGTCGGCCTGCCGGTGCTGGTGGAACAGTTGCGCCACGAGAAGGCGCGCTTCGTTGTCTACTGCGATGACCTGTCGTTCGAGGGCTCCGACGACGCCTACAAAGCGCTCAAGAGCGTGCTCGATGGCACCCTGACCGGCCCACCGGAAAACGTGCTGCTCTACGCTACCTCCAATCGCCGTCATCTGCTCCCTGAGCATATGAGCGACAACCTCGACACACGCCTGACCGGCGATGGTGAGGAGCTGCACCATGGCGACGCGGTGGAAGAGAAGATCTCGCTGTCGGACCGCTTCGGCTTGTGGCTCGCCTTCCATCCGTTCAACCAGCAGACCTACCTCGCGACCTGCCGCCACTGGGTCGAGCGCCTTGGCGATGCCGCGGACTGGACCGAGCAAGCCCCCATCGCCGCTGCTCGCTTCGCGACCTTAAGAGGCGGTCGCAGTGGCCGCTGCGCTTGGCAGTTCGCCAGCGACTGGGTCGGCACTCGACGCCTGGCCGAGGGTCCGCCGCCCGACGCTTGAGACTCGATTCCGACACGCAAGCCCCCTGCGCGGTGACGCTTGCCGGCGACTGCCGCCGGGTGCCCACTGGCTAGCGGCCGGGGCAGCGCGAAGGGGTTCCTCCGTCGGTGTGGTGCAACGCAAACGCCCAGCCATTGGCTGGGCGTTTGCGTTGCTGGATGGCGGACTCACCGCACAGCGGTGGGGTCAGCGCCGGTTACGGCGCGCGTCCTTGGTCCGCCCGAGTTCGCGCTTCTTGGCCTTCTCGCGATCCGAGGCGTCGGCATCGCCATCAAACGGGTTCGCGCCCGAGCGAAACTCGAAGCGCATCGGCGTCCCGCGGACCTTGAGCACCTTGCGGAAGGTATTGGTCAGGTAGCGCTTGTAGGCTTCCGGGAGAGAGCCGGTCTGGTTGCCATGGACCACGATGATCGGCGGGTTGGAACCGCCCTGGTGGGCCATGCGCAGCTTGATCCGGCGACCGTGGACCAGCGGCGGCTGGTGCTGCTCCACCGCGTCCTGCAGCAGCGTCGTCAGACGGTTGGTGGACCAGTGACTGTTGGCCGAGGCGAAGGCGCGCTCGATGGACGGGTACAGATCGCCCACCGCGGTGCCGTGCAGCGCCGAGATGAAGTGCAGATCGGCGTAGTCGGCGAAGCCCAGACGGCGCTTGATGTCGGCGCGCATCTTGTCCTTGGCTTCGTTCTCGAGGCCATCCCACTTGTTGACCGCGAGCACCAGGGCACGGCCCGAGGTCAGCACGTAGTCGAGCAGGTGCAGGTCTTGTTCGACCAGGCCGCTGCGACCATCGAGCACCATGACCGCGACGTGACACTCCTTGATCGCCTCCAGGGTCTTGATGATCGAGAACTTCTCGTACATCTCGCTGACGTTCTTGCGCCGCCTGACGCCGGCGGTGTCGACCAGCACGTAGGGCTTGCCGCGGCGCTCGAAGGGGATCTCGATGGCATCACGGGTGGTGCCGGCTTCATCGAAGACCACCACGCGTTCCTCGCCGAGCAGGCGGTTGACCAGCGTCGACTTGCCGACATTGGGGCGCCCGATGACGCCGATGCGGATGCCCTTGGTGCCGGTGTCGGCGGGGATACTCGCGTCGCGCTCGGGGAAGGGCGCGAGCACTTCGTCGACCAGGGTGGTGACATTGCGGCCGTGGGCTGCGGCGATCGGGCGTGGGTCCCCGAGACCGAGTTGCCAGAAGTCGGCCATGGCCGAGTGCTCTTCCAGTCCGTCGGTCTTGTTCACCACCAGCCAGGTCTTCTTCTGGTTGACCCGCAGGTGGTTGGCGATGGCTTCGTCGGCGACGTTGAGACCGGCGCGAGCGTCGACCATGAACAGCACGATGTCGGCTTCGTCGATGGCCTGCAGCGACTGCTCGGCCATCGCCGCGTCGATGCCTTCCTCGTCACCACTGATGCCACCGGTGTCGATGACGGTGTAGGTCTTGCCGCCGATCATTCCGTTGCCGTACTTGCGGTCCCGGGTCAGGCCCGGGAAGTCGGCCACCAGCGCATCGCGCGAGCGGGTCAGGCGGTTAAACAGGGTCGACTTGCCCACATTGGGGCGGCCGACCAGGGCGATCACGGGGGTCATGGGGTGAGGTCCAAAGCCTCCAGGCTTCCGTCGTTGGCCAGGGCGTAGACGCGCTTGCCATCGGTGAGGGGGCGAACGCTGATACCGGAGCCGTCGATGTGGGTGCGTCCCACCAGGCGGCCGCTAGTGGCGTCGATGAAGTGCACGTAGCCTTCGGCGTCGCCGACCACGATGCGACCGTCGGCGAAGGCCGGGGCGGTCAGGGAACGACCATAGAGGTCGTCAAGACGCCATAGCTCGTTGCCGGTGTTGGCATCGAAGGCGATCAGGGTGCTGGATTCGTCGACCACGTAAAGGGTGTCGCCGACCAGCACCGGTGTCAGGTAGCTCGACACCTCGTTGGCCCACAGGGTCTCGCCGCTTTGGGCGTCGAGCGCCACCAGGCGGCCATTGTAGCTGGTCACGAACAGGCGGCCGTCGGGGGTCAGCACCGGCTGACCGGCCAGGTCGACCAGGCGGTCGATGTCATTCATGCCGGTGGCCACGGCGATGGTACGCTCGGACACCTGCTGGCCGGAACGATTGTCGATGATCGACAGGCGACCGTTGGCGAAGCCGGCGAAGGTGACCTGATCCACCACGACCGGGGTGCCGGTGCTGCGCAGCGACAGCGCCGGCATATTGGCGCTGAATACCCACTGGCGGTCGCCGGACAGACGGTCGAGGGCAGTAACGGTGCCGTCCACGGCCTGCACGATCAGCAGCTGCGTCGTTGGCTGGGGCGCGGCGAGCACTTCGCTCGGCACTCGGGTTTGCCATTTGACGCGGCCGTTGCTCTGGTCCAGCGCGACCACTTGGCCGTTGCGCGTGGCCAGGTAAACGTCGTCATCCACCGCGGTCAGGCCGCTGGACACCGGGTTGTCGAGCTCGACTTCCCAGCGTGTGTCGCCATTGGCGGTATTGAACGCTTCGACCAGGCCTTCCTGGTCGGCGGCGAACAGCGTCGAGCCGAGCAGGGCCGGTTCGATGGGATACGTGGCTTCACCGAGGCCATCGCCGACGCCTTCGCTCCAGCGTGAGTCGACCTTGGTCGACGCGCTGATGTCGTTGAGTTCCTTGGGCGGATACTGCGGCTGGACGTCGCCGGCACAGCCGGCCAGCAAGCTGGTCAGGGCGACGCTGGCGGCAAGCCCGGTTAGGGTCTTCTTCATAGGGTGGCCTCCTGGGCGCCTAGATCATCGAGCTTGAGTTCCACGCCGTAGAGCGGCTGCTGGAGCTCCTCTGCCAGGGAGCGGGCTTGCTGCCAGGCATCACGGGCGGCGTCGGACTGGCCGGAGGCGATCAGGACGTCACCGCGCACGTTGGCACGCTGGGCGGCCAGGGCCTCCGGAAGGTCGCCGTCGAGGGTCGCCAAGGCGGTATCGTGGTTGCCCTCGGCGCTCTGCAGCCGGGCCAGGCGCAGCCGGGCCAGGCCCACCAGGTAGCCATCGTCGCTGCCTTCGATCACCGTCTCGAGCGCTTCCCTGGCGGCGCCAAGCTCGCCGGCCTTGACCTGCAGGCCGGCATCCAGCAATTGCGCCAGGTCGGCGTAGAGGCTGCCGTCGTGGTTCTCGGCCAGGTCATCGACCAGGGTCGTCGCACGGGCGCGCGCGCCATCATCCAGTTGCTCTCGGCTGCTCAGGTCGAGCAGTTCCTGGTAGCTCGCGGAGGCCGCTGCCGACTGGTTTGCCTGATAGTCCTGCCAGGCGTTCCAACCGAACACCCCGGCGCCGGCCAGTACCGCGCCGACGATCAGCGAGGTGCCGTTTTCCTTCCACCAGCGCTTGATCGCCTCCAACTGTTCTTCTTCGGTTCTCAGCTCCGCCACGGGCGGTCTCCTTGTGGAAATATCGGTGCGTATGTGGTCAGGCCGTCGCGGCGGACAGCAGCGAACTCAGTGTCGCGGCCAGGTCCTGCTGATCGACGACGAGTTGTTCGCGTTCGTCGCGCAGGAACTTGACGGTGACCTGGGCGTTCTGCTGTTCGCTCTCGCCCAGCAGCAGGGCGATGCGGGCGCCGCTGCGGTCGGCCTTCTTGATGCGGCTCTTGAAACTGCCGCCGCCGCAGTGCAGCTGGACGCCGAGGTCGGCTGCCTCGTCACGCAGGCGCTCGGCCAGGGCCATGGCGATGCCATCGGTGGTCGCGTCCATGCCCAGCACGTAGACGTCGAGCGGCCGGCGGGCGGCGGCGGGAACGATGTTCAGGGTCTCGAGCAGCAGGATCAGGCGCTCGATGCCCATGGCGAAGCCGACCGCCGGGGTCGGCTTGCCGCCGAGCTGCTCGACCAGGCCATCGTAGCGCCCGCCGGCGCAGACCGTGCCCTGGCTACCGAGGGCGTCGGTGGTCCACTCGAAGACGGTACGGCAGTAATAGTCGAGCCCACGCACCAGGCGAGGGTTGATCACGTAGTCGATACCGGCGGCGGTGAGGCGCGCGGTGAGGGCATCGAAGTGCTCGCGGGACTCGGCGTCAAGGTGATCCATCAGCTGCGGGGCGTCGGCCAGCATGTCGGCCATGGCCGGGTTCTTCGAATCCAGGATGCGCAGCGGATTGCTGCCCAGACGGCGCAGCGAGTCGTCATCCAGCACCTCGCGGTGGCGCTCGAAGTACGCCACCAGGGTGTCGCGGTATGCCGCACGCGCCGCGTTGGAGCCGAGCGAATTGAGCTCGAGGGTGACGTGTTCGAACAGCCCAAGCTGCTTCCACAGGCGCGCCGAGAGCAGGATGACCTCGGCATCGATATCCGGCCCGTCGAGGCCGTAGGCCTCGACACCGACCTGATGGAACTGGCGATAGCGACCCTTCTGCGGGCGTTCGTGGCGGAACATCGGGCCCTTGTACCACAGCCGCTGGGTCTGGTTGTACAGCAGGCCGTGTTCCATGGCCGCACGCACCGTGCTGGCGGTGCCTTCCGGGCGCAGGCTCAGGCTGTCGCCGTTGCGGTCATCGAAGGAGTACATCTCCTTCTCGACGATATCGGTGACTTCGCCGATGGAGCGCGAAAACAGCGCGGTCTGCTCGACGATGGGCGTGCGAATCTCGTCGTAGCCGTAGCGCTTCATCAGCGCCTGCACCTGGGACTCGACGTACTGCCACACCGGCGACTGCTCCGGCAACAGGTCGTTCATGCCACGAATGGCTTGGATCTTCTTGCTCAAACTGTGCTCCTGAATTCTTGCCGGACCGGTATCGCCGGATGTCTGTCCGCCGGGGCCGTTGGCTGAGGCCGCGCCGCCTGGCGTTACACTTGGCGAACGATCATGTCCTGTTCGGCCTTTTCCTTTTCGCGCACCTTGTCGCGGATCAACGCCTCAAGGTCATCGACCAGATGGTCGTTGCGCAGCTTGCTGGCCGGCTTGCCATCGATATAGACGAGGTTGGCGGGGGTGCCGCCGGTCAGGCCAAGGTCGGCCTCCTTGGCCTCGCCAGGGCCGTTGACCACACAGCCGATCACGGCGACGTCCAGCGGCGTCATGACGTCCTCGAGGCGTTCCTCCAGGGCATTCATGGTGCTGATGACGTCGAAGTTCTGACGCGAGCAGCTCGGGCAGGCGATGAAGTTGATGCCCTTGGCCCGCAGCCTGAGACTCTTGAGCATGTCGAAGCCGACCTTGATCTCCTCGACCGGATCGGCGGCCAGGGACACCCGGATGGTGTCGCCGATGCCGTCCATCAGCAGCAGGCCGAGCCCGATGGACGACTTCACGGTACCGGAGCGCAGGCCGCCGGCTTCGGTGATGCCCAGGTGCAGCGGCTGTTCGATGCGGGTCGCCAGGTCACGATAGGCGGCCACGGCCATGAACACGTCGGAGGCCTTGACGCTGACCTTGAACTCGGGGAAGTCGAGGCGTTCCAGATGGTCGATATGGCGCATCGCCGACTCGACCAGGGCGGCCGGAGTGGGCTCGCCATATTTCTTCTGCAGGTCTTTCTCAAGCGACCCGGCATTCACGCCGATGCGAATCGGGATGCCGTTGTCACGCGCGGCCGAGACCACGGCCCTGACCCGGTCCTCTCGGCCGATATTGCCCGGATTGATGCGCAGGCAATCGACCCCGAGTTCGGCAACGCGCAGGGCGATGCGGTAGTCGAAATGAATGTCCGCCACCAGCGGCACCTGGGTGCCACGCTTGATCTTGCCGAAGGCCTCGGCGGCGTCCATGGTCGGCACCGAGACGCGCACGATGTCGGCGCCGGCGTTCTCGAGGGCGCGGATCTGGCCCAGGGTCGCTTCCACGTCCAGGGTGTCGGTGTTGGTCATGCTCTGCACCGAGATGGGGGCGCCGCCCCCTACCGGCACGGAGCCGACGTGGATCTGGCGGGACTTGCGACGTTGGATCGGTGAGTGCGAATGCATGGCGTGGGGTTCACTCTCCCAGGGTAAAACGGGCGACGTTGTTGGCACCGGCACGCGAGCGAAGATCGACGCTCTCGCCGCGCCAGGTGAGCTCGACGCCGGTGGCGTTGCCGACGGTCATCTGGAAGGGCGGTTCGCCCTCCACGGTGGCCTCGGTGCCGGCCTGCTGCAGGCCGACGAAGACGCGGGTATTGGTGCTGTCGAAGATCTGGGTCCAGGACTGCTCATTGAAGGTCAGCTTGAGTACTCGGGCGTCGCTGTTGGCGGCGGCGGTGGCCTCGGCTTGCGCCGCCGCGTCGTCGTCGGCACTCGCTTCGGCTTCGGTCTCGGTGGCGTCGGGTGTCGGCTGCTCTGCCGCCTCGGCTTCGGCCTGACGCGCTGCGGCATCCGCCGCGGCCACCGTGACCGGGCGATCATCGCCTTCGCTGGCAGCGTCTTCGCCGCCGCTCATGGCACTGGCTCCCTGGCTGCCTTCGCCGTCGACCAGGCCCATGTCGCTGCCTGTTTCCGGGACCGGCGGCAGGTTGTCGGCATCGCCGGCGTTCTCGGCCACGGCGCTGGAGCCGTCGATATTATCGACCGATACCGGGCCATTGTCGCTGACCTCGGGGGGTTGGCTGCCCCCGCGGCTTTGCCACCACATCAGGGTCAAGCCGATCAGGCCGGCGATGACCACCAGGGTCATCAGGCGGAACAGCCAGGCGCCGATGCGCGAGGGCGGCTTGTTGATGTAGACCGGTGTGACCTTGCGCTCGACTTCCTCGTGTCCCATCTGGGCTTCGTAGAGTTCGATGACCTGCTTCGGGTCCATGCCGAGCAGCTGGGCGTAGCTGCGCAGGTAGCCGCGCCGGTAGGTCACCACCGGTACCTGTTCGTAGCTATCGTTCTCAAGGCCTTCGATGACGGCGGCGCGCAGGTTCAGTGCCGCTCCGACTTCTTCCCGAGACAGACCCTGGCTCTCTCGCTCGCGCTTGAGCGCGTCACCGGGAGAGGCCTGGGGCGAGAGGGCATCGAAATCGCTGTTTTGGGTGTCGCTCATGGCTGAGCATCCTTCATTAATAATCGGTGATCAAAGCGCGCTGGGTGGCGTCTGCTGCGCCGATGGTACCTCACGCCCGAGCCCTGGTGACCTAGGCGCGGTGGCGGCCGCTGCAATGGCGTCGGCCAGTCGTTCGGTCGTGGCCGATGGCCCCGCCAGACGGAGGTAGGTGTCCAATTGTGACCGGGCGCGCATGAGGTTGCCCTGTGCGTATTCCAGTTCGGCCAAGGTGAGGTAGCTCAGCGGATGACGTGAATCGATGGCCTGAGCGCGCTTGAGGGCATCGCTGGCGGCGTCTTCCTGGCCGAGTTCCCACCGGCACCGGCCCAGATTGGCGTAAAGCTGGGCGCGGTGGGCGTAGTGCGTATCCTGGGTTGCCTGTTCCAACTGCTGGCAGGCCTCCGCTATTCGCCCCTGATCATACAGGAAGGCGGCGTAATTGTTGCGTGCTCGGGTGAAGCCCGGGGCTTCTTCGAGCGCCATCTGAAAATGACGATCGGCGAGCTCCCTGTCTCCCTGGCCCTGATAGACCATGGCCATGGCCTGAAGTGCCTCGGGGGCATCGGGATCGAGGCTCAGGGCACGATCGAGTGCGGTCATGGCGCGGGGCAGGTTGCCCTGCTCCAGGTAGGCCTCGCCGAGTTGGGTAAAGGCCGTGGCAGGCGCCGTCTGCGGATCGCTTGCGGGAGAGGCCTGCGTCGCGCAGCCGGTGCCCCCCAGGGCCAGGCAGGCGGCGACCATCCATCCCAGTGGCCGAGGTATCGGCCGGTGCAATCGGCGCGTCATGACATCCTCTGTTCGAACAGCACGCGGTGCGCATCGGCGGCCCGTGGGCCAGCGTCGACGGCAAAAAAAGCCCGACCATCAAAGCGCCACGACCCAGTGAAGTCAAGCCGGGCCGGTGATCAGTCGGCGTCGAGCTGGATCGATTGGATATACCGCTCGTGGCGGCGGGTCCTGTCCTTGACGCGACCCACCAGCTGACCGCAGGCCGCGTCGATATCGTCGCCTCGGGTCGAGCGGATCGGGGCGGTGTGGCCCAGTTCGTCGAGCCAGCGTTGAAAGCGCATCACCTGGTTGCGTGAGGGCGTCTCATAGCCGGAATGTGGAAAGGGGTTGAACGGAATCAGGTTGATCTTGCACGGCAGGTCCTTGAGCACTTCGGCGAGCTCGATGGCGTGCTGCTGCTGATCGTTGACGTCCTTGATCACCGTGTACTCGATGGTGACCATGCGCGCGCTGTCGCTCTTGTCCAGGTAGCGGCGGCAGGCGTCGAGCAGGGTCTGGATGTTGTACTTGCGGTTGAGCGGCACCAGTTCGCTGCGCAGGGTGTCGTTGGCCGCGTGCAGCGAGATCGCCAGGCTCACGTCGAGCTCATCGCCGAGGCGGTCGAGCATCGGCACGACGCCGGAGGTCGACAGGGTCACGCGACGCTTGGACAGGCCATAACCATTGTCGTCGAGCATCAGCTTCATCGCCGGCACGACGTTGTCGTAGTTCATCAGCGGCTCGCCCATGCCCATCATCACCACGTTGGTAACGGGGCGCTGGGAGGAGTCGCGGCGGGCACCGGCACTGCGCGAGGCGACCCACACCTGGCCGATGATCTCGGCGCTGGTCAGGTTGCGCTGAAAGCCCTGCTTCCCGGTGGAACAGAAGCTGCAGTCCAGCGAGCAGCCGACCTGGGAGGAGACGCACAGGGTGCGGCGCTTGCCGTTGTCGGCGGGGATCAGCACCATCTCGACGTAGCTGCCGTTCTCGACCTCGATCACCCACTTGCGGGTTCCGTCGCTCGACGTGCCTTCGTAGACCACGCTGGGCCCGCGCACTTCGGCGGTTTCGCCAAGCCGTTGTCGTAACGCCTTCGACAGGTTGGTCATGGCCGCGAAATCGTCGCAGCCCTCGTGATGAATCCACTTCATCACCTGGGCGGCACGGAACTTCTTCTCGCCGATGGACAGAAAGAAGGCTTCCATCTCCTGGCGCGTCATGCCGAGCAGGTTGGTGCGTTGGGGGGCAGTGGTGGCGGTCATGGGCGATTCAGCGAGTCGGTGGAGGCGGGACGGGCAGGCTGGGGGCGACGTCGTGTCGCCCCCTGTCCCGGGGTGAGGATACCGCGCGTAGGCGCCTGGCGGCGCGGCGGTGTCGGGTCACGCCCGGGGCGGTCGGCGCGGCTCAGCGTGCGCAGAGCTCATCGGCGCCGAAGAAATACGCGACTTCGCGCTCGGCGGAAGCGGCGGAGTCAGAGCCGTGCACGGCGTTGGCGTCGATGGAAGAAGCAAAATCGGCGCGGATGGTACCGGCATCGGCTTCCTTCGGGTTGGTGGCACCCATCAGCTCACGGTTCTTGAGGATGGCGTTGTCGCCTTCGAGCACCTGGACCACGACCGGACCGGAGGTCATGAAGCCGACCAGGTCACCGAAGAAGGGGCGTTCCTTGTGCTCGGCGTAGAAGCCTTCGGCCTGTTCCTGGCTGAGCTGGACCATCTTGGCGGCGACGACCTTGAGCTCGGCTTTCTCGAAGCGAGTGATGATTTCACCGATAACGTTCTTGGCGACGGCGTCGGGCTTGATGATGGACAGGGTGCGCTCGGTAGCCATGGGCGTGTCTCCGTTGAGAGTAGGATGGGTGGTGCAAGGATATGGCGACGCGCCGCGCCGGATGACCGGAGCGGCGCGACGCAGGATACGGTGCGATCGGCGTACACGCCGATTGGGGGCCAGAGTATAGCGCCCTCGGGGGACGTTGAACAATCGTCGTATGTTCGGCGACCACGACGGCGGGCCGTCGTGGTCGCAGCGTTCGGCCGTGTGCCGGCCTAGACGCTGAAGCTCTCGCCGCAGCCGCACTCGTCCTTGACGTTGGGATTGTTGAAGCGAAAGAAGCGGTTGAGGCCTTCGTTGACGTAGTCGACCTCGCTGCCATCGAGCATCTCGAGGGCGTCGGGGGCGACGAAGACCTGGGCGCCGTGCTCTGCAAAGGCGGTGTCTTCGCTTTCCGCCTCGTCGGCGAAATCGAGAACATAGCTATAGCCGGAGCAGCCGCTCGGCTTCACCGAGACGCGCAGGCCCAGGCCGTGGCCGCGCTCGTCGAGGACGCGACGGATCTGGTCGGCGGCAGAAGCGGTAATCGTCAGGTGTGCCATGGGTATCTCCTGGAAGTCGGCCCGCTATCGGGCGGGCGCAACGATGGCGAAAAAATCTCAGGGCGCGGCGCGCTCACGCAGCCCCATAAGAGCGTGGCGCAGGGCCGAAACGGCGCGTTCGATGTCCTCGTCGCTGGTGAAGCGACCCAGGCTCAGGCGCAGCGAGGCCAGTGCCAGGCGCCGCGGCACGCCGATGCCCTTGAGGACATAAGATGGCTCGACGCTGGCCGAATTGCAGGCCGATCCGGTGGACAGCGCGATGTCGCGCAGCGCCATCAGTAGCGACTCGCCGTCGACGCCGTCAAACCCCAGGTTGAGGATGTTGGGCACGGCCGTGGCAGTATCGGTATTGTGGTGCACGCCGGGGATGTCGGCGAGGCCGGCCAGCAGCCGGTCGCGCAGGACGCCAATGCGCGTCTGGTCGGCGGCACCTTCTTGCGCGGCCAGGGCGAAGGCCTCGCCCATGCCGGCGATCTGGTGGGTGGCCAGGGTGCCGGAGCGCATGCCGCGCTCGTGACCGCCGCCGTGAATCAGCGCTTGAAGGCGCAATTCCGGACTGCGCTTGACGAACAGCGCGCCGATGCCCTTGGGGCCGTACACCTTGTGCCCCGACAGTGACATCAGGTCGATATCCTGGTCGCGCACGTCCAGTGGAATGCGCCCCACCGCCTGGGCGGCGTCGACGTGCATCACGGCGCCATGGGCGTGGGCCACCTCGGCCAGGGCGCTAATGTCGTTGATGCTGCCAAGCTCGTTGTTGACCGCCATCAGGGACACCAGCTGGGTGTCGGGCCGCATGGCCGCCGCGAGGCGCTCGGGGCTGGTGCGGCCGCCGGCGTCTGGCGCAAGCCAGGTGACGTCGAAGCCTTCGCTTTCCAGCGCCTTGGCCGTGTCGATGACCGCCTTGTGTTCGATGGTCGATGTCACCAGGTGGCGGCCACGCTCACGGTTGGCGCGCAGGTAGCCAATGAGAGCCAGGTTGTCCGCCTCGGTAGCGCCGCTGGTCCAGACGATCTCACGGGGGTCGGCATTGATCAGGTCGGCGACCTGGCGGCGCGCGTTCTCCACTGCCTGCTCGGCTAGCCAGCCGGGCATGTGGCTGCGGGACGCCGGGTTGGCGAAGGTGCCATCGAGGGTCAGGTGGCGGCTCATCACCTCGGCGACCCTGGGGTCGACGGGGGTGGTGGCGGCGTAGTCGAGATAGACGGGTGAACTCATGGGCTCGCTTTTGTCGGTCGGGCGCTGGGCCGGGGAGGACAGCCTAGCTTATGGCGCCGAGGCCAGGATGGCGTCGTTGTGCTGGCGGCGGCGTTGACGTCCGGCGATGTCGGCCACCTCCTGGCGTCTGCCAAGGTCGCCCAGGGTCACGCTACCGAGGAAGTCCTGAATGTGCTCCGACAGGTCCAGCCAGAGATGGTGTGTCAGGCAGGTATCGCCCTGCTGGCAGTCGGACAAGCCGCCGCAGCGGGTGGTGTCCACCGATTCGTTGACCGCCTCGATGATTCGGGCCACCGAGATATCGTCGGCCGACTTCGCGAGCAGGTAACCGCCGCCGGGGCCGCGCACGCTTTCTACCAGCCCGGCACGTCGCAGGCGCGAAAACAGCTGCTCCAGATAGGATAGCGAAATCTGTTGACGACGCGCGATATCGGCCAGGCAGATCGGGCCCTCATCGGCATTCACGGCCATGTCGAGCATGGCGGTGACGGCGTAGCGTCCCTTGGTGGTCAGGTGCATGTAGCGACACCTCTACGCCGACCCGGGTCGGCAAATGTGGGGTGAATAGAGACCGCGGAGGCCCGCTGGCCCGGAGCGTCAGACGCCTATTATGGGAAAGACCGAGTGTGGCGGTCAACCATTCTCCCGGTGGTGCTGCTCTGGGGACAGGTCGGTCGTCGATGTCTCAGTTGATGACGTAGCCGATGTCTCAGTTGATGGCTTCGCCGATGTCTCAGTTGGTCGCTTGCTCGATGGCTTAGCCGATGGCTCAGTTGATCGCTTGGTCGATGGCTCAGTTGATCGCGTGCTCGATGGCTTAGCCGATGTCTCAGTTGATGGCTTGGTCGATGGCTTGGTCGATGGCTTAGCCGATGTCTCAGTTGGTCGCTTGCTCGATGGCTTAGCCGATGGCTTGGTCGATGGCTTAGCCGATGACTTGTTCGATGGCTCAGTCGGTGACTTGGTTGCTGACTCCGTCGGTGACGAGGCCTGGCTGCGCGTCTTGGGCCGAGCCCCGGCCGTGCTTCGGCGGGCCTGGGTCGGGCCGCTGCCGCCTGCCTGGTCGCTGCGGGTCTGGTTTGCGGCCTCGGGAGCCGTGCTTGCGCGGGTGTCGGGAGCCGTGTTGGCGCGGGTTTCGGACGTCGGCGCTGCGCTGGCCTGGGGTGGCTCGGCGGCGCCGGCCCTGGTGTCGTGCGGGGTTGGCGCGTTGTCGAGCACCGGGCCGCAGTCGCGCTCGAGATCTTCCAGCACGCCTTCGAAGTCTTCGTCGCGGATGTCCGAGAAGCGTCCGTCTCGGTAGTTGGCGTCGAGCTTGCGCAGCGTCTTGCACATGCCGGCCATGCGCTCGTCTACCGCATGCATGTGGTCGAGCATCGCCTGGATCGACTTGGCGACCGGGTCGGGCATGTCCTGGCTGATGCCGTAGGCGTCGAAGCCGAACTTCTGACACATTGCTTCGCGACGCTCGGGGTCGACGTCCAGGGCCGGGTCGCTGTCCGGGTCCGGACGCTGAACGATCTTGCCGGGGATGCCGACCACGGTGGCGCCGGCCGGGATCTGCTTGGTCACCACCGCGTTGGAGCCGACCTTGGCCCCGGCACCGACGGTGAAGGGGCCGAGGATCTTGGCGCCGGCGCCGACGATGACACCGTCTTCCAGGGTCGGGTGCCGCTTGCCTTGGTTCCAGCTGGTGCCGCCCAGGGTCACGCCCTGGTAGAGGGTGACATCGTTGCCGACCACGGTGGTTTCGCCGATCACCACGCCCATGCCGTGGTCGATAAAGAAGCGGCGACCGATGGTGGCGCCGGGATGGATCTCGATGCCGGTCAGCCAGCGGGCGACCGTGGACAGGGTGCGAGCCAGCCACTTGAGATTGTGGTTCCACAGCGCGTGGGAGACTCGGTGGGCCAGCAAGGCGTGAAGGCCTGGATAGTTGGTCAGGACCTCGAGAAAGTTACGCGCCGCCGGATCACGGGCGAATACGCTGTCGATGTCTTCGCGTAGACGTTGAAACATGCGGCGGTCCTTGAGTCGGCTAAGGAGTTCATAGTGGGGGCTCGGGCGGCCGGCTTCAAGCGCTGGGCCGACGACATCGCCAGCGCCTCGTTGGCGCGGCGGCCGACAGCAATGGCTAGTCGGTGTTGCGGGAGGCCTCGGCCGGGTCGCGCTGACCGAGTGCGGGTTGCCCAGCGGCCTTTTCGGTGGCGCTGAGAATGCCGCGCAGGATATTGATTTCCATGCGCTCCGGGCGTGAACGCAGCGTCACCCGGCGTAGCCTCGCCATCAGTTGCCGCGGCATCGCCGGGTCGTGGAAGCCGATGGTGATCAGGGTACGTTCGAGGTGCGCGAAGTAGTGCTCGAGCTCCTCATGGGTCGCCAGTGGCTGGGACTCTTCGCCGTGCGGCGAGGTGATGTTAGGGGCTGAGTCGGCCGTATCGGTGTCCGCCACCTGGTCCTTGTGGCTGGCCTCGGATTGAGCCAGCCAGCTCAGGCGGCATTCGTAGGCCAGCACCTGGACCGCGGCGGCCAGGTTCAGCGAGCTGAACTCCGGGTTGGTCGGGATGTGGACGTGGGCATGGCAGCGCTGCAGTTCGGCGTTGGACAGGCCGCTGTCCTCGCGACCGAAGACCAGTGCGATGCGAGCCTCGTCGTGTATCAGCTCCTCTGGCAGGCGTTCGCCGAGCTCTCGCGGGGTGATCATCGGCCATGGCAGGGTGCGCGAGCGAGCGCTGGCCCCCACCACGAGCGTGCAGTCCGATACCGCCTCTTCGAGAGTCCCGACGACCCTGGCGGCATGCACCAAAGCGTCGGCGCCCGAAGCGCGGGAGACGCTGTCTGCGGTCACGCTTTCGCAGCGCGGCGCGACCAGCGCCAGGTCCGAAAGCCCCATGTTGTGCATGGCGCGGGCGGCACCACCGATGTTGCCGGGGTGGCTGGTGCCGATAAGGACGATTCGAATTCGCTCGAGCATGACGGAGACCTGATAATGCGGGAAGAAGGTGCGCGCAACGGAGAGGACAAAACAGCGAGCCGGAGTCGGCAAGACCGCCAGTCTAGCACGCCGGGAAAGGTCTGCGTGGCGTTGGTGGTGGACTTCTGCTAGTATTCGCGCCGAGTCTTTTCTGACACCGACTCCGTTCTTTAACACCACCGACTCCCAAGGCCCGATCATGCATCCGATGGTCCAATACGCCCTGCGCGCCGCGCGCAGCGCCGGCGAACAATTTCTGCGCATTCGCGAGCGAATCGAGAATGCCCACGAAGAGCACAACCTCGATCGCCTGCTGGAAGACAGCGCGCGCAACGCCGAGTCGCTGATTACTCGTCAGCTGTCTCGCGGTTACCCCGACCACGGCGTCGTGGGTCGCTACACGCCGCACCGCGCCGGTCAAGGCGATGGCAGCGACGTGCTGTGGCGCATCGAACCCTTCCACGGTTACTCCAACCTCAGTGTGGCATCCCCTGAGTTTGCCCTGTCCGTGGTGTGTCTGATCAAGGGCCGTCCGGAGCATGCGGTGGTGATCTGTCCGTTCAGTGACGATGAGTACCTCGCCAGTCGCGGTCGCGGCGCCCAGCTCAATGGCAAGCGCCTGCGCGTCACCAAGGGCACCAGCTTCGGCGGCGCCCGCCTGTCGATGAGCCTGCCGGAACCCTACCTGCGCGCCCGTTTCCTGCCGACCTACCTGACCCTGGTTCAGCAGCTTGGCCCCCAGGCCGAGCAGATTCAGTCCAGCGCCAGCGGCCTTCTCGATATTGCCCGTCTCGCCGCCGGCCGTGCCGATGCGGTGTTCGTACTTGGCATCGAGGAGCAGGATCTGGCCGTGGGCTCGTTGCTGCTCAAGGAAGCCGGTGCGCTGATGGGGAGCCCTGCGGGGCAGCCGTCGGTCGATGTGGAAGGCGCCCTGATGGCGGCCAACCCGCGGATGTTCAAGTCGCTGATCAAGCAGCTTGGGCCGCATATGCAGAACACCCCGGGGCGCCGCGAGGAAGACTGAACCGTCTGTTCTGTGCCCACCAACGACAATGCCCCCGCAGCCTGGCTGCGGGGGCATTGTCGTTGGTGGGCAAGCCTTTCGCGTCCCGGCGGCGACTGGCCGGACGTTCGGTGGTTGACGCTCGGCAGCCACTGCTCTTCACGCGGTCAGCCCTGGTTCAGGGCTGGTTCAGGGCTGGTTCAGGGCTGGTTCAAGCGCCTGGGTCACTTCCTGGACCTTGAGCCGCGTGCTTTCGATGCCGAGGCCAGCAAGGTACCACAGGCGCGGCGAGCCCTTGGCGACCCTGAGGGTGCTGTCGGCGCCTAGGCTGGCGGTGAAGGCGTCGAGATCCAGGCCGTCCTGGCCAATGGCCGCGGAGCGATCGATGATCCAGACCAGATCCGGTGACATGCTGGCGATCTGCTTGACGGTCAGCGCCGTGAACGTGCGCTCGCCGCGAGTCACGCGTTCAACATCTGCTGGCAGCGTGGGGGATGCCAATCCCATCAGGCCATTGACCAGAGCATGGTCCTGGTAGACCAGATTGCCATCGTTGTGCAGCACGACGAGGACCTCGGCCGCCGGTGGCAGGTCGGCGATGCTCGCGTCGAGGTCCTCGCGCAGCTTGCGCAGCGCGGTATCGGCCTCGGCGTCAAGCCCCAGGCGCTGCCCCAGGCTCGTGACCTCGGTCGACAGGCCGGTCCAATAGTCGTCGGGCGACTTGGCGCCGGTCTGTACCACCGGGGCGATCGCCTGGAGCGCTTCCCGGGAGTCGCTCAGGCGACCGCTGATCACGATGGTGTCTGGCTCGATCGAGGCCAGGCGGGCCATGTCCACGTCGATTAGAGACCCCAGATCGCGGTAGGCCTCATCGGCAAAGGCGCTGAGATGCTCCGGCAGGCCTTGCTTGGCGAGACCTGCCACGCGCTGGCGCTGGTCGAGCTCGGCGATGATATCGAGGGCGCCGAAATCGAGAACGGCGAGGCGCTCGGCGGTATCGGCGGCCCAGGTGCCGGTGGTTACGGCCATCAGGCCGGCGAGAGAGAGCGAGAGCAGTGTTCTGGGCATCGAGAGACTTCCTTGTTGAGAATAAATATCAACGGTAACTCTATCTCGATATGGTCCGTGCGTGCGCCATGCAAATGGCGCACGGTGCGTTGCACGATGCCGAACGGCTAGTCCTGTGACGACTGTAATCGCTGGGTCCAGCGTTGCTTGGCGTACTTGCGCATATTGGTGACGTCGTCGGTCTCGTCGACGATGTCCTGGCCGAGGATGGTCTCGATGACATCCTCCATGGTCACCAGGCCGACCCAGGTGCCGTGATCGTCATACACCACCGCCAGGTGTTGATGGTCGCGCAGCATCATGGTGAACACGCCCTCGACGCTGTCCTGGGAGTCCACCGAAGGGGCGGGGTGCATGACCTCCTTCATGGTTGCGTCTTCCTCGGCCTGGTAGGTATCGGCCTTGTGCACATAGCCGATGGCCTGCTCGCCGCCGTCCATCACCGGGAAGCGGGTGAACGGCGAGCGAGCAAGTTCGGCGTCGAAGTCGGCAACGCTCATGGACGGACGCACGGTGATGCACACGGTGCGTGGCGTCATGACGTCATGGATGCGGATCTCATGCAGGTTGAGGATGTTGGTGATGGTGCGCGCCTCGTCTTTGTCGAGGGCCTTCTCGTCCAGCCCGATACGGGCCAGCGCCTTGATCTCGCCGCGCATGTCGGTGTCGTTGGCATCGCTGCCGATGCGCCGGGTGATCTGCTCCGACAGCCAGATGAACGGTGTCAGCAGCCAGATCAGCACGCCCAGCACCGGGGCGAGCGTCGGGGCAAGCTGGCGCCAGTAGGTGGCGCCGATGGTCTTCGGGATGATCTCCGAGAGCACCAGAATCATCAGCGTCATGATCGCCGAGGCGATGCCTAGCCAGGCCTCGCCGAAGACCACGGCGACCTGGGCGCCCACGCCGGTGGCGCCGCCGGTGTGGGCGATGGTGTTCAACGTCAGAATCGCCGCCAAGGGGCGGTCGATGTTGTTTTTCAGCGCCGCCAGGCGCCGGTGCAGGCGCTCGTCGCTATCCTTGAGCTGGGCGATGTAGCTCGGGGTAAGCGACAGCAGGGCGGCTTCGAGGACGGAGCACAGAAACGATACGCCGATGGAGAGAATGGCAAACGCGGCCAGGAGTAGCATGGAGCCTCATGAGGTGACCAGGGGAGGGCGCCGGTGTGTGGCGCTCGCCAGATAATGGGGCCAGGCGGTGCCGTGTACAAGTCATGGCGGGGGATTCGTGGTGGCGCGCCGCTGGGGCGGCGTCAGGCGCGAGCGCGGAGGCGAGGTCGGCATCCTCGTCGCGATGAAGCCCAGGCCCTCGTGGCAAGGGCCCTCGCAGCAAGGCCCTGGGCGTCAGCAAGACGAAGGCCCCAGGCAGCGTTCTGCCTGGGGCCTTGGCGTGGCCGGAGGAGCCGAGCGGGTTACGGCAGTTGCTCTTCCTCGGCGTCTTCCTTTTTCTCGGGGATCAAGTCCTGGCGGCTGAGCTTCAAGCTCAGCAGCAGGGCCGCGGCCACGTAGATGGACGAGAAGGTACCGACGCCGATGCCGATCAGCAGAGCGACCGAGAAGTTGTGGATCATGTCGCCGCCGAGCCAGGCCAGCGCCAGCAGGACCAGCAGGGTGGTGCCGGAGGTCGCCAGGGTCCGCGACAGGGTCTGGTTGATCGCTTCGTTGAAGATCTGTGGCATGTCATCGATGCGTGACTTGCGGATATTCTCACGGATACGGTCGTAGACCACGATGGTGTCGTTGAGCGAGTAACCGATGACCGCCAGCACCGCGGCCAGCACGGTCAGATCGAACTCCATCTGGAACAGCGAGAAGGCGCCGATCACGATGATGACATCGTGGACCAATGCCAGCAGGGCGCCGATGGCGAACTTGTACTGGAAGCGGAAGGCCACGTAGAGCATCACGACGCCAAGCGCGACCAGCATGCCGAGACCGCTCTGATCGCGAAGCTGGCCGCCGACCTGGGCGCCGACGAATTCGGCGCGGACCAGGTCGACGCTGGCGCCGCCCTGGGCCAGCAGCTCGACCACGCGATCGCCGACGTTGGCATCGAAGGCCTGCTGCAGACGAATCAGGACCTCGTTGGACGCACCAAAGGTCTGTACCGAAATGTCGCTGAATCCGGCACCTGAGAGCGCCTCACGAACGCTGTCCAGCGCAGGCGCGGTCGCGTAGTGGACTTCCACCAGGGTGCCCCCGGTGAAGTCGAGTCCAAGCGACAGCCCTTGAACCAGCAGCGAGACGAGCGACACCAGGATCATCAGCGCCGACAGCCCGAAGGCGATCTTGCGCTGGCCCATGAAGTCGAGGTTCAGGTTTGTGACGCGTTTCATACCCTCTCCCTGTAGGTGATTCGTATAGTCATGGGGTCAGATCCAGAGTTTCTTGACCGGCTTGCCGCCGTAGATCACGTTGACGATGCCGCGAGTCACCAGCAGGGCGGTGAACATCGAGGTCAGGATGCCCAGCGACAGGGTGACGGCGAAGCCCTTCACCGGCCCGGTGCCGATGGAGAACAGGATCAGGGCCACCAGCAGGGTCGTGATGTTGGCGTCAACGATCGAGGTGAAGGCGCGCTCGTAGCCGGCGTGGATCGCCTGCTGAACCGACAGTCCGGTGCGTAACTCCTCGCGAATGCGCTCGAATATCAGCACGTTAGCATCGACGGCCATGCCAAGCGTCAGCACGATACCGGCGATGCCAGGCAGCGTCAGCGTCGCCCCGAGCATCGACATGGCCGCCACCAGCAGGGTCAGGTTCAGCGCCAGGGCCACGTTGGCGATGATGCCGAAGACCTTGTAGCGGATCAGCATGAACAGCACGACCAGCAGCAGGCCGATCTGCACCGAGAGCATGCCACGGGCGATGTTGTCGGCCCCCAGGCTCGGGCCGATGGTGCGTTCCTGGGCGAAGTAGATCGGCGCGGCCAATGAGCCAGAGCGCAGCAGCAGGGCGAGCTCGCCGGCCTCGGTCGGGGAGTCCAGCCCGGTGATGCGGAAGCTGTTGCCGAGTGCGCTCTGGATGGTCGCAAGGCTGATGATGCCGCGTTCGGTATAGGGGTCACGCACGGTGACTTCCTTGCCGTCCTCCATCACCGTGCGATCACGGGTCTTGTGCTCGATGAACAGCACGGCCATGTTGCGGCCGATATTGGTGCGCGTGGCCCGGTTCATCAGGGTGCCGCCGGTGCCATCCAGGTTGATATTGACCTGGGCGCGGCCGTTCTCGTCGAAGCCACGGCTGGCGCTGGACACGCTGTCGCCGGTGATGATCACGTCGCGCATCAGATCCGCCGTGCGGGCCGGGTCATTGCGAAAGCCCACCGACTCCGTCTCGTTGCTCGGCGTGTCGGTACGCGCTTCGAGGCGGAACTCGAGGTTGGCGGTGGCGCCGACGATACGCTTGGCCGCCGCGGTGTCCTGAACGCCGGGCAGCTCGACCACGATACGATCGGGACCCTGGCGCTGCACCAGTGGCTCGGCCACGCCGAGCTCGTTGACCCGGTTGCGCAGCGTGGTCAGGTTCTGATTGATCGCGTAGTCCTGAATCTCGTCGACCGAGGCGTCGGTGAGCGTCATCGACAGGGCCGCGCCGCGATCGCGTTCCAGGTTCTGGTACTGGAAGTCGGGGAACTCGCGCTGGATCAGGGTGCGTGCTTCGTCGCGGTCTTCGGCATTCATGAAGTCCAGCGAGATGGTGCGACCGTCGATCTCGGTGTTGCGGTAGCGGATCCGCTCGTCGCGCAGGTTTTCGCGCATGGCGCTGGCATTGACTTCCAGGCGCTGGGAGACCGCGGCGTCCATGTCGACTTCGAGCAGGAAGTGCACGCCTCCACGCAGGTCGAGGCCGAGGGTCATCGGCGATGCCGACAACGCGGTGAGCCAGTCGGGCGTCGACTCGGCCAGGTTGAGGGCGACCACGTAGTCCTCACCGAGAGACTCGCTGATCAGGTCA
The DNA here is from genome assembly GCF_052645355.1 of Halomonas sp. V046. Taxonomy (NCBI): domain Bacteria; kingdom Pseudomonadati; phylum Pseudomonadota; class Gammaproteobacteria; order Oceanospirillales; family Halomonadaceae; genus Halomonas; species Halomonas sp. V046. The sequence continues at coordinate 488,074 of NZ_JBQXYF010000001.1, read as the reverse complement.
CGGGCGGGAATCTGGTCTTCGGCGTCATCGAGGCGGATGAGCACGCTGTTGGCGTCTCGCTCGATGGCCTTCACGCCGATATCGGCGGACGTGAGGGTGTCTTCAAGGCGTGTCTGCTGGGTCTCGTTGAAGCTCAGGTCACCACGATCACTGCTGATCTGGACCGCGGGGTCCTCGGGGAACAGATTGGGAAGGGAGTAGACCAGGCCGACGAGAAGAACGATAAGTATCAGCAGATACTTCCATAGGGGATAGCGGTTGAGCATCGGGGCTCTGCCCTCAGGTTGCTGACGATAAAAGCTGACGGTGCGGCGCACCCATGCCAAGCAGGGAGCAGCCGAGCGTCCGGCTCCCGTGCGTCAGCATGGGGCGACCCCGCGCAAGATGACTTGCGCGGGGTCAATGCCGGCTCAGATGGACTTGAGCGTGCCCTTGGGCAGGACGGCGGCCACGGCGTTCTTCTGCACGTTGACCTCGGTGCCTTCGCTGATCTCCATGGACAGGAACTCACCGTCTTCGCTGACCTTGGAAATGCGGCCCATCAGGCCGCCGCCGATGACGATCTCGTCACCCTTGGACAGCCCGGCGATCAGCTGCTTGTGTTGCTTGGCACGCTTGGCCTGGGGGCGCCACAGCAGGAAGTAGAAGATCAGCACGAAGCCGACCAGCATCACGATCTGGGCGATGCCGCCGCCGGCAGCGGCGCCATCCTGTGCCAGGGCAGGGGAAATGAAGAAGTCCAACATGTACGACGGTCTCCTGAAGTCGTGGGGGAACAAGCGTCGGACGGCCGGCCTGAGGCCGGCCGCGGATCAATTCGGGGCGGGGGGTACCGGCAGGCCACGGCGTGCGTAGAACCCTTCCACGAAGTCAGCCAATGTACCCGCTTCGATAGCACCGCGCAAACCGGCCATGAGGCGCTGATAGTGGCGTAGGTTGTGGATGGTATTGAGCATCGAACCGAGCATCTCGCCACAGCGATCCAGATGGTGCAGATAGGCCCGGGAGAAGTTTTGGCAGGTGTAGCAATCGCAGCCTTGTTCCAGCGGCCCGGTATCATGACGGTGCCGGGCGTTGCGGATCTTGACCGTGCCGTCCGCGGTGAACAGGTGGCCGTTTCTGGCGTTGCGGGTCGGCATCACGCAGTCGAACATGTCGACGCCGCGACGCACGCCTTCGACCAGGTCCTCGGGCTTGCCGACGCCCATCAGGTAGCGCGGCTTGGCGTCCGGCATCCACTCGGGCAGGTAGTCGAGGACCTTGATCATCTCTTCCTTCGGCTCACCGACGGATAGACCGCCGATGGCGTAGCCGTCGAAGCCGATCGCTTCGAGGCCCTTGAGCGAGGCCTCGCGCAGGTCCGGGTACATGCCGCCCTGGATGATGCCGAACAATGCCGAGGGCGAGTCGCCGTGGGCGTCGCGGGAGCGCTGCGCCCAGCGTAGCGACATCTCCATCGAGCGCTTGGCCTCATCCGCGGTCGCGGGGTAGGGCGTGCATTCATCGAAGATCATCACGACGTCCGAGCCCAGTGAGCGCTGCACGGCCATGGACTCTTCCGGCCCCATGAACACCTTGGCGCCGTCCACCGGCGAGCGAAAGTGCACGCCTCGTTCGGTGATCTTGCGCATCTCGCCAAGCGAGAACACCTGAAAACCGCCGGAGTCGGTCAGGATCGGCTTGTCCCACTGGGCGAAGTCGTGCAGGTCACCGTGGGCTTCGATGACTTCGGTGCCGGGCCGCAGCCACAGGTGAAAGGTGTTGCCGAGGATGATCTCGGCACCGCTTTCTTCGACCGAGGCCGGGGTCATGCCCTTGACGGTGCCGTAGGTGCCCACGGGCATGAAGGCTGGGGTCTCGACGCTGCCGCGGGGGAAGGTCAGTCGCCCCCGGCGGGCGCGGCCGTCGCTGGCGAGCCGCTCGAAGGTCATGTTGCATTCGTCACGCATGGGAGTTCTCGTCATGGTTCCGGCACCTGGCCGGTATCTGGGGGGCATCTGCAGGGGCCGCCCCGGGGTGCTTGATGGTGTCGGTGCAGGGCCAGGGCCGGCGCGGTGCATGGTCGGCCCCGCGTCTCGTGAACGCCTGGGGCCTAGCCTGGGCCTGTCGGGTCAGTCCTGGCGGCTCAACAGCATGGCGTCGCCGTAGCTGAAGAACGCGTAGCGCTGCTCGACGGCTTCGCGATAGGCGTCGATCACGCTGTCGTAGCCGGCGAAGGACGACACCAGCATCAGCAGGGTCGATTCCGGCAGGTGGAAGTTGGTGATCAGGTGGGTCACGCAGCCCCACTCGTAGCCCGGATAGATGAAGATGTCGGTGTCACCGGAAAACGGCGCAATCTCGCCGCCGCCTTCGCGGGTCGCCGTTTCCAGGCAGCGCACGCTGGTGGTGCCCACTGCCACGACGCGCTTGCCGTGGGCCAGGGCGCGGCGCACCTTGGCGCAGGCCTGTTCACCGACCTCGATCCACTCGCTGTGCATATGGTGCTCGCGAATGTCGTCGACGCGCACCGGCTGGAAGGTACCGGCGCCCACGTGCAGGGTGACGAAGGCAGACTCGACGCCCTTGGCCGCGAGGGCGTCGAGCAGCGGCTGGTCGAAGTGCAGGCCCGCGGTGGGGGCTGCCACCGCGCCGTCACGGCGGGCATAGACCGTCTGGTAGCGCTCGCGGTCGGAGCCCTCGTCGGGACGCTCGATGTACGGCGGCAGCGGCATGTGGCCATGGCGCTCCAGCAGCGTGATCATCGGCGTGTCGCCGAGAAAACGCAGCTCGAACAGGGCGTCGTGACGGCCTTCGACCACGGCCTCGATACCGCCTTCGAAATGCAGCACCGTGCCGGCCTTCGGTGACTTGCTCGAGCGCAGATGAACGAGGCCACGATGGGCATCTAGCGGGCGCTCGAGCAGCATCTCGACCTTGCCGCCGCTGGCCTTGTGGCCGTGCAGGCGAGCGGGAATCACCCGGGTGTCGTTGAACACCAGCACGTCGCCGGGCTCGAGCAGCTCGGTCAAGTCGGGGAAGCGCCGGTGGCTAAGCTCGCCGCTCTGACCATCGACGCACAGCAGGCGACAGTCGCTGCGTTGCTCGGACGGATAGCGGGCGATCAGCTCATCGGGGAGCTCGAAGTGGAAGTCAGCGCGCTGCATGGGGACTCGCAAGTCGTCGGATGTAGAGAGGGCTGTCGTCGGTGACGGCGCACAAGGATACCGTTTCCTGACCGTGACGTCAGGAAACGTCGTCGAAACGTGTGCCATTTCCCGATGCTAGCCTGCCCGCCAGCCCCTCATCAGCCTTGGTATGCCAGTCCCTGGCACAGTCCCTGGCAGAGTCCCTGGATAAGCCAGGTTCGATCACCGGGCAAGGCGGCGGAGCTTCGTTGCGAGCGCCTGCCATCAGGGTCTGTCGCAGGAAGCCATGCCCGCTTCTGCCATCGCGCGTTCCTTGAGCGAGAGCAAGTCGGCGCCGACTATCAAGACCTTGGAGAGAAACGCGACGCAAACAGCGATTGACCTTCGGCGAGGCCCACGTATAATTCACGCCCGTTGCCGGTGTGGCGGAATTGGTAGACGCAGCGGATTCAAAATCCGCCGCTGGAAACAGTGTGTCGGTTCGAGTCCGACCACCGGCACCATCTTTGAAAACAGTCGCTTACGAGCGGCTGTTTGCGTTTCTGTCTACCCCCCCCCCCTTTCTTGTGCTTGGTCGCAGAAGGCCGCGCTCCACCGCGGCAAGCGTGTTGCGGTATTGTCTCGTCCAGCCTTGAACATATGGGCATGGAGAGACTGACGTGGTCCCCAGATGTCGGATCGCGGCGCATGATCGCTCACCTTCGACGCCGAGGGCCCCTCGCGAATCGCAAGCGTGAAGTTCGATTTCGAATGCTCCGAGCTCCAGGTAATGGATACCTCTCTACGTCACCAGCACGGGAGCCGTTCACGCCGTCTCTGCCTTGGTGCTGCTCCAGAAGCCAAGATGTTGCGCGAGCGACGTGAAGGTCGTGGTCTCGGCGGCCCTACACCCCTTCCACCTCGATGGCAGGCCGAGCGAGCCCCGCCTTGCGCTGTTCATAGTCCGGCATGGCGCGCTCAAGGTGGCGCCAGAAAGCCGGAGTGTGGCGGGGCTCTTTTAGGTGGGCGAGCTCATGCACGACCACGTACTCGGCGATATGGCGTGGCAGCAGGATGGTCTTCCAGTGGAAGTAGACGCGTTCACCCTTACCGCAAGAGCCCCAGCGAATAAAGTGCTCGCGGGCATCGGACAGGGCGTTCTGGCGCAGATGAAAGCGCCCGGCGACGAGCTTAAGCGGGACGCTCTGGGCGTCGGCGGCGTTGCTCGGCCTTCTGTGCCAGCTTGCGGTAGATCCAGGTGCGCTTCTCTACCACGAAGTCGCGCAGCAACTCCTCTCGGCACTCGCTGAGGCGACCGTATTTTATCGGATCCTCATCCAGGTGCTTGCGCACATGGGAGCGCACCGCGTGCTCCATCTCCGAGGCCTTGGCGCGATCGCCCACCTGGTGGTCGATGTGGTCATCGAACTCGGCGTCGGTGACAGGTACTCCCAACCTTGGGCCGCCAACGGGTCGATGAAGGGCTTCTCGACGTCCGTGTACTCCGGACCTGCCATGCCATGGCTCCCTGTGTGAACTCACTTTCCTGAGCATACCAGCCAGGAGGTCAATCGATCGTTTCGGATATTGCGAGTTTTGTTTATTTCGAATAGCCTGGCAAGTAACGATAGAACATAAGATGGCAGCCAGTGGTAGCGGGCTGCGTGGAGGTTATGCGATGAACACCGCCCGCCAAGATACAGTACCCGACAACCTCGAGCTCACCCGCCTGGCCAAGGCCAGCGCCACCGAGCTTAGCCAGCTGCTCCGCGAGCGGCCCGAGAGCGACCGGGCGCATGTCAAGCTGGATGGGGCGGACCTGGTGCTCCCACGTCAGGCGCTGGTGCTGCTGCGTGACCTGCTGACCGAGATGGCTCAGGGTAATGCCGTGACCATCCTCCCCACCCATGCCGAGGTGACGACCCAGGAAGCCGCCAACATGCTCAATGTCTCGCGGCCCCACCTGGTCAAGCTGTTGGAAGAAGGCGCGATTCCCTTTTCCCGGGTGGGCACCCATCGCCGGATTCGCCTGCAGGACCTGTTGGCGTACAAACGCGAGCAGGAGGAGGGCTCCGAGGCCGCTCTGCAGGAGCTGGCCGACCAGGCTCAGGACCTGGATATGGGCTACTGATGCGTTTTGTAGTCGTCTACGATGCCTGCGTGCTCTATCCCGCGCCCCTGCGGGACCCGTTGATGCGCCTGGCCACCTCGGGGCACTACGCGGCACGCTGGACAGAGCAGATCCATGACGAGTGGACGCGTAACCTGCTCAAGAAGCGTCCCGAACTGGCACAAGCGTTGCCGCGAACCGTTGAACTCATGGATCAAGCGGTGCCGGATGCTCTGGTCACCGGGCACGAGTCGCTGATCCCGGCGCTCGAGCTACCCGACCCTGACGACCGTCACGTGCTGGCCGCGGCCATTTGCGCTGGAGCCCAGCTGATCGTCACCTTCAATCTGAAGGATTTCCCCGACGACACTCTGGCCGGCTTCGGGGTCGAGGCCGTCCATCCCGATACCTTCCTGGAGCAGCAGTTCGAGCTGAACGAGGGGCTGGTGCTCAGGACCGCCCATCGCCACCGCACTAGCCTGCGCAAGCCGCCGAGAAGCGCCGAGGAGTATCTTGATACCCTGGCAGCCTGTGGCTTGATCGTCACGGCTGACAGGCTGCGCGAGTTCATCGATGTCCTGTAACGGCTAGCAGACCGACCTCACTTGGCCATCGCCTTCAGCCGCGGGCGGAAGGCGTTGACGAAGTGGTTGAGCCGCTGCGCCAGCCAGACACGGCACTCGTCGTCGTTGGTGAAATCGTCAAGCCGGGCGTAGCTGGCGAAGCCAAGCCGGTCAGGGTCGCCCTGGAGTCGTTCATGGGTGCCGCCAGGTAGTTCGTCGAGAATCTGTTCGCGCTGCTCGTTGAGCCGGTCGAGCACTTGAGGAAGCTCGGCCTTCCGGCCGGTGAGGAAGACCCCGCAGACCCCCTGGGACATCGAGCGGAAAGCGGTGAGCCAGATCCCTGAATAGGGGAGTGGGACGCGCACGTGGTTGCGTACCCGGTAGCTGGGTGACTCCTGTTCCGGGTCGTCGAAACCGATCCGGGCCAGCGGCTCCCACCAGGCACGCTCGTCGGTCACTGAGACGGACTCGCCTGGGTCCCCGGTCTCGCCCTCGTCGGTGATGTCACGGAGCGCGCCGCTGTCGCCGGTCTGGACATGCACGAAGGTGCGCTCGATGGTCTCGGTCTTGGCCACGACCCGGGGTTGCACGATCAGCCCCTGATCGCCGAACTCGTACAGTGCGACTTCCACCAGCCCAAAACTGAAGCCCAGGGCGGCGTTGCGGGTGATCAACTCGGCCATGCTGGCGATACCCTCGCGGATGCCATCCCCTGCAATCAGCAGCAAAAAGCGCCCTTCGCGTAGGGCGCGGGCGGTGGCGTCGACGAAGGTGGCCTCGTCCAGGTCAGGTTGCAGCTCGCGGGCCATTTCGAAGGGCACATTACCCTTGCGGCCTGTCGCACAGGAGACTCGGCGTTGCAGGTCAGCGTAGCTCCAGCCAGACACGGCTCTTGCGTAGTCGAGGATCTGGGCGATTACCTTGCGCCGTGCCTCCGGGTTGCGCCACAGCTTGCACTCCACCAGCGTCAGCCGGCCGGAAGGACTGATAAAGACGGCGTCCACCGGGCCTGCCTCGGTCGAGAGCTCGGTACACAGCGGCGCCAGCGGGGCGAAGGACGGGTCGACTTCGTCGATGGGCAGCAGGTCAGGGTTGTCACCGAGCAGATCGCGCAGCCAGGCCTCGTTGCGGCCATCGGTAAAGCCCAATCGAGCTCGCCGAGCCGTAGTGAAGGCGCCATTATCGTCTTGCCTGAGAAGAATGTTTGCGTAAGTCGGCATAGACCTGTCCGCTGTCGTTCTCGGCTTGCCAGCCATTTGGCTGTGATCGCAGAAGGGGATCGAGGCGACCATATCGGGAATCTGCCGCTGGCGTGACGCTGGGCCCCGATGCTCTAGATGTGTTCTCTCGGTAGGCTGTTCATCCGGAATCCACCCGGACAATTGGGGGAGCGAACCAAACCAACCTCCAGAAGGCCCGGATGATCACTCACAAGAATGCCCGTCTCACACCGCATGGTCGAGCCCTGCTGGTCCGACGAGTCGTTGGTGAAGGTCTTCGGCCTGAGGAGGTCGCCCAGGCCAAGGGCATCAGTGTGCGGACGACCTATAAGTGGCTGCGTCGCTACCGGGAAGAAGGTGAAGTCGGACTGCAGAACCGCTCTTCGCGCCCACGGCGCTGCCCGCATGCGGTCTCTGACGAGCTCCGCGAGCAGCTCATCGAGCGGCGCCGACTGCGCCAGACCTACCGGCACATCGCCAAGACGTTGGCGATCGGGCATAGGCACCGTGGTCCGCCTGCTCAGGCGGGCAGGACTGAACTGTTTAGCCGCCCTTGAGCTCGCCAGCCCCTTCAACCGCTATGAGCGTGACGCGCGGGAGATCTCCTGCACCTGGACATCAAGAAGCTCGGCCGCATCGCGTGCCCGGGCCATCGAGTCACCGGTGATCGCCAACAGGCTATGCGTAGCGCAGGGTGGGAGCGATATCCACATCGTGATCGACGACCCCTCGCAAGTAGCCTTTGCCACCCGCTACCCCGATGAAACTGGCTGGAGCGTGTGTTACGCGTGACTAGTGGCCGTGCGCTATTGCCGAAGGCTGGGGATCCGTTTTACCTGTGCACTGACCGACAACGGCGCCTGGTGCCGATCCGCCGCCTTTCACTGCCTGTGCTGGCGTCTGGGGCTGAAGCGCAAGCGCAAGCGCACTCGCCCCCCTGTTCCCTCCCGCACCAATGGCAAGGCCGAGCGGTTTATTCAAACCGCCCTGCGCGAGTGGGTCTACGCGTGGTCCTATGCGTGATCCTATGCGTGGTCCTATGAGAGCTCAGAGCAGCGAGGTCAGCATCTGGCTGCCTGGCTTCATCAGTACAACTGGCATAGCCCGCATGCCAGCCTGGATTATCAGCCCCCGGTTAGCCGAAGTAGGGCTGTCAGTGAACAACCTGGTGGGTTTACACAGCCAGGCTATTCGATCACCCCGGACGCGACATGCGTAGCGCTTCGCGTCGTCGGTGACTTTCTCCCAGAGTGTGTCGGACGTTGCGCGGTGAGCCGGGACGCCGTGTGTCTCCTACTTGGGTCGGCCGAAAGCTAAGGGCACGGCGCCATGCCGGGCTGGTCGCTTCTGTGGTGAGTCAGGACGCTTCCAGCTCTCTCAGGCTCAGCACGCTGATGGCGTCATCGGCGGCGGCCATCAGGCGTGACACTTCGAGGTGGTGGGTGTTGCGAAAGTCGGCCAGGCCCGGCTGGGTACGCCAGTAGGCCGGGTCTTCGCCGTCGATCTCCCAACCTGTCGGGATGTCGGCCGAGCTCGCACCGGCCAGCGACAGGTAGGCGACCAGGCCCTCGCCGATGTTGAAGCTCAGCGCGGTAGTCAGACGCTGACGGGTTTCCCGGTTGATGAAGATGCGATACAAGCTGTCCCGCCAGACGGTGTTCGGTGCTGGCTTATAGTCCTGCTCCAGTTCGCCAATGGTTAGTTCGCGCCACTCGGTTCCCCTGATCAAGGGACGCCATACGCGCTTGGATGCCTTGATCAGCGACTCTACATAATCGCGGCGCACCTTGTGCGCGAGGATAAGGGTGTTGCAGTGATTGATGAGCTCATCCCACTGCATGCCATCGGCGAGGTGCTGGAGCTCGTGCTCGAGCAGAGCGTCGACCGATTGTCGCGTGCTGGCATGCTTCAAGTATTGGTAGAGGCTTTCCGGCAGTTTGATCTCACCCCGGTGCATTTTCATTGTCTCTCCCTGACGGCCTGATTGGATATCGAAGCTGATACCGAGATGGATACGAACGTGATGTCGATACGTCGACACCGGACTGAGCCGGCAGCGCTGCTGATGGCGGGCGGTTTTTTGCCCAGGGGCGCATGACGCGGCCCCGGCCTGGGCCTTGCAGAACCGGCGATGGCGTCCTTGCCATCGAGGCAATGCTCAAGCCGAAATTCGCTTGATTAGAATATGCGTAAGTAAAGGCCTATCTCATGATCTCGGTCAGGGGAACGTGGCGGCGACTTTGCTGAGTCGAGGGACCAGTGCCACGCGTGGACGGTGCCGTGGTCGTTCTCCACCAGGCATCATGCAAAGGCCAAGGCTAGCCTCCTCAGGGGCGGGGATGGCCTAGACTCAAGGAAGCGATAGCGGGCCGGTCTCAAGGCCCATGGGTCGAGAGGGCGGCGGCATGAAAGGGCGATTGGCTGGCGTGGCGGTGTTGATGGCGATGCTGGCGTGTGCCGAGGTCGAGGCACAAACGCAGATCGAGGTGAACGTCGACGGCAGTGCAGGATTGCCGTTTACGGCGCACTGGCAGTGGCGGTCGCCGAGCGGAGACCGGCGTTCAGGCACCTGGCAGGATCGAGTCCCGCAGAGCTATCGCATGCCACCGGGACAGTTCAGCGTACGAGTTGTTCAGCACGCGCCGGGGGGGCGCCTGGCGGTGACGCTGCTTGGCCGTGGCAACCGCTCCTCGGCGACGTCTCAAGGGGCCGGTGCCTTGTTGTTGCTGTCCGTTCAGTAGCGGTCAGTCGCGGTTATCGGTTGAGCGCGGGTCATGGGAACGCGAAGTGCCAGCGATGCCGTTGGTGCCCGAGAAGCCTGCGGGAAGCGCGAAGGTAAACTTGCCTTGGGCCGGAGTGGCGGCGATGGGCGGGAACTTGTCGGTAACGCCGCCACCGCCGCCAACGCTAACACCAAGACCGCTGCCGACCGCCACCGCGCTGGCGGTTTCGGGGGGAAGAGGGCCTTGGAGGGCGGGCAGGTTCGGTACGGGGCCTAACAGGCTGAAGCCGATGCTGGCCAGCCCCATGACCAGCGGAATCATGTGCGACTTTCCAGCGTGTTGCGTGTACCGAGCCGGTCGCTCGGTCGTCCGGGCGGCGGCGCGCCAAGGTGCTCGCGTGCCCAGTTGGAGGCCTGCAGGCGGTTGTTGACCTTGAGCTTCTTGAAGATGTTGTAGATATGAGATTTGACGGTGTGTTCGCTGACGAATAGCTCGGTGGCGATCTGCTGGTTCGATGCCCCGGCGCCAATCAAGCCGAGGATCTCCAGTTCGCGCTGAGTCAAGCCATTGGCAGGACGGTAGCTATTGAGCTGTTGGCGTCGAAAGAACTCGATCAGCCGCGTCATGATGCGTCGTGGCATCCATAGGCCGCCGCCGCTCAAGCAGCCGATGCCCTTGCTGATGATCTCTAGAGAGTCCTGGCGATAGAAAATCCCCCTCAGGTGCAAGAACGACAGCACCTGAATGGCATGGTCATCGTGCTGCAGGTTGATCACCGCCAACTGCACATCTGGCCGCGTCGAGACCTGATCTTGAAGACTGCGCATCTCATCGTCACTGGTGTGGTCGGCGTCGATGAGAATGACCTGAGAGTCTCCGGGATCCGCATGCCCCATTGGCCAGAGCACGGTGTCGCTCAGGTCGCCTGCGGCTACAGTCGTGACGGTGCAGTCGAGGTGCTTGGCGATGTAGTCGCTGAACAGCTGTGACTGGACATTGCGATGGGTGACGAGAATGACGCGAGGCAAGCCGATTGCGTAGGTCATGGTAGTTCCCTTGTGTCCCTTGCTCATCGCTGTGGCCGCGATGTCGTTCATCAAGACTTGTCGAATCTCGTTAGGTTGTAAATGGATGCCTACGCTTAACTTAATGACCGCTTGGTAATGATGTTTTCAATACTGGTTGTCGGATTTTTTGATGAATCAGAGCCATTTCGATATCACCGTGCGGCACAGAAGCCAACAATCAACCACGCATTTCAATGGTATGAACGGAGTAGGTAGCGTTGGCAAAGGTCAACGTGCAGGCGCTGGAAAGCGCCGTCGGTCGCGCTGTCGTTCGAGCGGATAGCCTCGATCGACATGAAGAGAATGGTGTTTTTTTACCGACGTCATAAGCATATTTAGGTAAGACATCGACGATGCGCTGTCTGACGATGCTGAGGGGCGGTGGTCGATGCCACTGGGCCCAGCCAGGCGGCCGTTCAGGCCGCGGCGAGCTAAACGGCGAACACGATGAAGGCCACGGTGGTGCCGCTGAACAGGTATCCCAGCAGGGCCATCAGGCCATCGCGAGCGATCAGGGCGAGGCCGAAGAGCGTCAGCGCAAGGCCCGCCAGGTTGGCACTGAACGGGATGACCTCCATGGGCGGCATCGCCAGTGAAATCCCCAGGCAGGTGACGGCGATGGCGAGGTGCGCGGGTGGTCGAGTGAGCCAGACGAGACGGGGCTTGAGCATTCGGTCGATCCCCCTTGCCGGGCGTCGTAGCCAGGCCAGGGTCTTGGCGAACCGCGGATAGGCGATACGGCGCGCGACTAGCCTCTTGGGAAGCCAGACGCTGTCGCGACCGCATAGCAGCTGGCTCGATGCCAAGATGACCAGCGCCGCCATCAGGCTCGGTACGCCAGGAATGTCGCCAATCAGCGGCGTTACCGTGATCAGCCCGGCGATCAGCAGGAAGGGCGCGAAGCTGCGTCGCCCCGCCGCGTCGAGGACCGTACCGAGGCGGATGGGCTGCTCTGGGGTGGCCGCCTGATCGAGGCGATCGAGGAGGTCGGTCAGACTGGTTGGCGCGGCGGTGTCGCTGTGGGTGTTCGGGGCGTCGCTCATGGTGTCTCGCTGATGACTCTGGGTCGGGGTCGGATGGCCAACGTGGGCATCAAGGAGGGCCTCAGTATGCGGCTGAACGTCAGCGCTGTCGAAAGCAGGCGGGGCGTGCCGTCGGTATTTATCCCGGCATCTTTCTTACACTTGAGTTCTGGAGTAAGCTCGAGTTCATCGCAGTCCTTCTCCCCCCGTGGGAGGAGGGCTGTTTTTTCTTGCTGCGCCAGGCATCTCAGTCCCAGGGAGGGAGCCCCGATGAATCAACCCGTTCTTATCAACCGTCTCGATGCCGAACGGCTACAGCGCCTGATCGATGAGGCGGCGGATGCCGACCTGGCGGTGGCCGAGGTCCTGGAACGGCACCTGATCAATGCAGAAGTCGTGGACCCTGAAGACATCCCCGGCAATGTGGTAAGCATGAACAGTCGGGTCGCACTGACCGAGCTTGGCAGTGATCGCCGGCTGGTGCGGACCTTGGTGTACCCCCACTCCCTCGCCGCCACCGAGGATGCGATTTCGGTCATGGCGCCACTCGGCGCTGCCTTGCTGGGCAGGCGTGTCGGTGAAGAGCTGGAGGGGCCACCGGTGGCCGGGCGCCCGCGGCGTTGGCGGGTGGAGGAGATACTCTGGCAGCCCGAGCGAGAGGGCCAGTTTCACCGCTGATACGGGCCCCAGGCGGCGCCGTTGCCGAGGGCGGCGGGGCGATTGGTTGATGCAGCACGGTTCTGCTGGATCGGCCTAGGGTGAGCCTGCAAGGGATGGCATAGGGTAAGGAGAGGTAGAGATGTTTCGCTCCTTGGGTGCCTTCAGTGCAGGGCTATTGATAGCTCGGCACTTGGGGCGCCCCCCTGTCGAGGTAGGCTCATGTTACCCCACTCCTGTGTCGCCGGCGCGCTGCTGGTACTGCTTCCGCTTCAGGCGGCTGTCGCCGCCGATACCCTCTATGTCGTGACCAACAAGTCTGAGGCCAACACGGTGGTTGGCTTTCGGGCCTTGGACGGTGGTGAGATCGTTGCCATTGGTGAGTTCGCCAGCGGCGGACGCGGGACCGGCGATCTCGAAGTCCCGGCGCTCGAACGCGACCCCAACCACCCGTTGGCCAACGGCGATGATCCGTTGATTTCCGCCAATGCCATCGCGGCATCGGCTGACGGTCGCTGGGTGGTTTCCGTCAACCCCGGTGATGCGTCCCTGGCGCTGATGTCGAGAAGTCCCGATGGTGCCCTGACGTTGGTTAACACGGTCGCCGCCACCGATGCGTTTCCGCTCTCCGTGGCGGTGTCCGGCGACTGGGTGGTCGCTGCCAGCGTGGGAGGCAGCAACCAGTCAGGGTCCGTAGGTCTTTACACGATGGCCGATGGCAAGCTTCGGTTCGTCGAGGGCAGTCGGCGTGATCTCGGGGCCCGTCCCTCCACGATCGATTTCTCGTCGGATGGGCGCTTCGTTATCGTCAACGAGTTGGTAACGGGCAAGATTCATGCCTTCGGCCTCGTCGATGGCAGCCTGAGCTTGACCCCCGTGTCGACGCTGGACAGCCCGCGAGGGCAGGACGATCGCTTCCAGGCCATTCCGGTAGGGTTCGCCGTCGCGTCGCAGGACGATGGCGATCTGGTCCTGATGTCGGAGGCCCGTTTCTTGACGCCGGATTTCAGCCTGCGTGAAGAGGCCGGCGTGGTGCCACAGAGCCCCTTGTACAGCTGGCAGACCAGTTCGGTGTCCAGTTATCGGCTCGATGTCGAGGGTCGGCTCAGCCGGGCCAGCCAAGATGTTCTGACCGGCGCGGAGGTAGAAGGGGGCGAGATTGCCAACTGCTGGGTGGCGTTCGATGCCGATCGGGGCTGGTTGTTTACCGCCAACGCGCTCTCGAGCTCCATCAGTCGCTTTCGGGTCGACGCGGAGGGCGGCCTGGTGCTGGAAGACGCCACCGCGTTCAAGGAGCCCGATGAGCAGATATTCCTGTCCGATATGGCGCTCAATTCCGCCGGTGACGCGCTTTATCAGCTGGTGGGCAACCGCGGAGAGGTCCTGGTCTTCGATGTTGCCGACGATGGTGCTTTGCGCCTGCGCGAGACGCTCGGCGGCCTTCCCGTGCTCGGCGCCTACGGAATGCTGGTGGTGAGCGACGACTGAGGGGCAGAGGCGGATCGCGATGGGATGAGGGTGATGGCTAGGTGGGTTTACATAGCTAGGCGAGCGGTCATTTGCGTCAGGCTCTGACAAGCGGCTCAGCCGTGGGGTAGGCTATCGGCTGTCGCTCGGCAGCCGTCGAGTCATGCTGTTGGCCCCGGCCTGTTGAGGTAATGGAATGCCGTTTTCGCTGTGGATATCGCTCGCTGCCATTTGCGCCATGGGGGCCATGTCGCCGGGGCCTAGCCTGGCGCTGGTCCTGCGCCATACCCTCGGTGGCGGGCGGGTTGCCGGCGTCGTCGCGGCGTTGACCCACGCCCTCGGGGTCGGGTTGTATGCCCTGTTGACGGTGTGGGGGCTTGGCGAAGTCATCGAACGCCACCCCATGGTGTTCCGCGGGATTACTCTGGTCGGTGCCGGCTACCTGGCCTGGCTCGGCCTCAAGGCGCTGATGGCTGGGCGAGGCGGCGCACTCAACGCCACTGCAGGCGTCACCAGCCACCGAGTGGCGGCGCGGGAGGGGCTGCTGGTCGCCCTCGGCAACCCCAAGTTGATGCTGTTCTTCATCGCCTTGTTGAGTCAGTTCGTGACGCCGGAGATGGCGCTGGTCGAGCGCGCGATCATCGTGTGTACGGCGATGGTGATCGACGGTGGTTGGTATGTGCTGGTAGCACTGAGCCTATCTCATTCTCGGGTACTGCCCTGGCTGCAGCAGCGTGCGCACTGGATTAACCGCATCACCGGCGTGCTGCTGCTGGCGTTGGCCGTGCGGGTACTGCTCGGCTAGCCGAGTCCCGTTGCGGCGATGAGCGGGGGATTACTGGCGGGCTCGTCGAAGGAGCGCGTCGATATCGAGTCCCGGTGGCAGCACGCCATAGGCTGGGCTGATCTCGTCGCCCAGTCGCGAGCGGCAGAAGGCATTGGCGACAGGCTCTGGCGCATGGTCGAGCAACAAGGCGGCCTGGGTGCACTGAGCCAGGCGCTGGGTCAGCCAGCGCGCCCGTGAGGGGAGCGCGTCCGGCGGGGCGGCCAACTCCCGCTCGAGTTCGGCCATCGCCTTGTCCAACAACGGATGCTGCTGGCGCGCGGGAGCCAGTTCCTGGCGCAGGGCCTCGATGGATGCAGGGTGGCGCTCGAGCACTCTCAGCACATCCAGGCAGATGACGTTGCCGGACCCTTCCCAGATCGAATTCACCGGCGCTTCACGATAGAGCCTGGCCAGGGGCGATTCTTCGACATAGCCGCTGCCTCCGAGGCACTCCATGGCCTCGGCCATGAACGCCGGGGTGCGCTTGTTGTGCCAGTACTTGGCCAGGCTTGGCAGTAGTCGCGCCAGGGCAATCTCGTGCTCGTCGCCGTGGCTTGTGCCGTCGAAGGCTCGGGCGGTGCGCAGGCTGAGGGCCAGGCCGGCCTCGACCTCCAGCGCCATATCGGCCAGCAGGGTTCGCATCAGGGGCTGTTCGGCCAACGCCTTGCCGAACGCATGGCGCTGGGAGACGTGTCGCCAAGCCTCTCGCCAGGCCTGGCGCATCATGCCGATCGGCGCCATGGCGGCATCCAGACGGGTCTGCTGGACCATCTCGAGGATCGTGGCGATGCCTCGGCCTGGCTCGCCGATCGGGGCGGCCCAGGCATGCCGATACTCGATTTCGGCCGAGGCGTTGGCGCGGTTGCCGCACTTGTCCTTGAGGCGCTGGATCTCGATAGGGTTGCGACGGCCGTCCGGGGCGAAGCGCGGTGCGAGAAAACAGCCGAGGCCTTCGTCGGTGGTGGCCAGCGTCAGGAAGGCATCCGACATCGGGGCGCTGCAAAACCACTTGTGTCCGGTCAAGCGCCAGCCATCCTCGCCGATGGCGGCATGGGTCGTGTTGGTGCGGATGTCGCTACCTCCCTGTTTTTCGGTCATGGCCATGCCGAAGGTGAGGGCGGACTTGCGCGTGGCGGGAAGGGCTCGCGGATCGTAGTCCCAGGCCAGTAGTCCGGCTGTCCACTCGGGGTCGAGGCTCGATTCCCGCCGCAACACCGGCATGGCGGCGTGGGTCATGGTGATCGGACAGCAGAACCCGGGTTCCGCCTGGGTCAACAGATAGAGCGCCGCCACGTGGGCCTGGTGGCCTCCGCGGCCCTCTTCCTGCCAGGCCACGGCGTGAACGCCGCGGTCCATGGCCAGGTGCATCAGCTCGTGATAGGCAGGGTGGTAGCGAACCTCATCCAGCCGCTGACCATGGCGATCGAACAGGTGGAGTTCGGGCGGGTGGCGGTTGGCGGCGTCGCCCAGCGCTTGAACCTCGCCACTGCCGACTTCGCTACCGAGCGGGGCGAGGCGGCGAGAGACCCAGTCCGGGGCTTCCCGGGCCAAGCCTTCAGCGAGGGCCTGGTCGTCGGCGAAGGCGTCGAAGGGAGCGCCCATATCGGGCTGATTGAGTACCTGATGGGTGGCGAGTCGGTGGCGCGGTGCGTGATCGCTCATGGGGAAACCTCCTTGGGCCATGGGTGGCGACACGCGCCAACCGGATGGCCCTGCTGAAGGAGCATGGAACCTGGAGCGCAAGCGGTCAATGCGTGGCGGGTGACGCGACCGCTGCGGCTGGGTAGGCTGGTGATATTTGCTCGGAGCGTCATGATGTCCCAACCCTCAGGCCCGGAGACGGCGCCGGTGATTCTGGCTGCGAACGCCAGCGAATCGGCACCGACCACGGTCGTCGCCCACGAGCGCATCCAGGTCGTCGATCAGTGCAACCGCCCCTGTGGCAGCGCATGGCGCTCGCAGATGCGGCACTTGCGTTGTTGGCATCGCGCCACCTATATCGTGGTACGCAATGGCCGCGGGGAGCTGTGCGTCCAGCGCCGCACCTTGACCAAGGAGGCCTTTCCCGGTGGCCTCGATCTGGCCGCGGGTGGGGTGGTAGGCGCCGGCGAAGCGGTGCATCGTGCCGCCATGCGTGAATTGGCCGAGGAACTGGGCATCCTCGCGACTCGGCTCCCCCTGGCGCTGGAATTTATCTATGCTGAACAAGGGCACCGCATCTTCGGCAGTGTGTTCTGTGTGACCCATGATGGGCCCCTCAGGCTGCAGCCCGAAGAGGTGGTGGAGGTGACCTGGCTGGTGCCGGATGAGGCGCTGGCCCTGCCCGAGGCAACGCCCGATACCCGGCTGGCACTGGAGCTGCTGCTGCGGCGGGAGCGAGGGGGCGGCGCGCGCTGAGCCCCTCCCCCGGGACTGGCGCGACGGGCCCGGGCGTGGCATCGTGAGGCTACTGTCCGCGAGTTCGAATCATGACCCTTCACGACCACGAATGCCGCACTCACCGCGGCGAGCCGTTTAACCTCCGCGCCCTGCGGGGGCAGGTGCTGCTGATCGTCAACGTCGCGAGCAAGTGTGGCTTTACCCCACAATTGCGGGAGCTGGAAATGCTCTATCGCCATCATCGTGAACGGGGGTTCACGGTGCTGGGATTTCCTTGCAATCAGTTCGCGCGTCAGTCGCCGGAGTCGGCCGAGGCCTTCTGTTCGCTGGGCGAGCGGGAATACGGTGTGACCTTTCCGCTGATGGAAAAGGTCGATGTCAATGGTAGCGGCGCCCATCCACTGTTCAAGGCGCTCAAGGCCGAGGCGCCGGGCGTGCTGGGCACCCGGGCGATCAAGTGGAACTTCACCAAATTTCTGGTTTCGCGGGACGGCAGGGCGATCCGACGCTTTGCGCCGCGGGATGGAAGTCGTGCCATGCTGTTGACGCTGGAGCAGGCCCTCGACGAGGCCTAGGAAGAGAGGCCTGGTGGGGGGCGGATCAGGCCATCAAGGCGGCGACTCGCCGCGCTCTACCGCCACCCGTTCGACCAGCGCGTTGTAGCGGTGGCGTACCATCATGGTGGTCAGCCCCGAGAACAGCGCCCAGGTCTTGCGGCGCCAGCCGGTGAGTCGGCGGTTGTGGGCAACCAGCTGGCGCATCAGCTTGTGGTCATCGAAGCGAAGCCACTCGCCGGCCACCGACATCTGGTGGCGTGATAGCACCGGAGCGAGTTCCAGGCGAAATATCCACTCCAGTTCCTTGAGCGAAATGCTGTCGCGCTGGATCACGCTGACCATGCGGGCGTAATCGGCCTCGCTTGGCTCACGCTCGAGCCACAGCGGTGCCATGGCCAGCCACAGCTCGCCGCGCTGGTCGACCAGAGTTTGTGCGTCCATCCGAGGTCCTCCTGAGGCGGTGGCCAGCATCCTGCCTCAGGCGAGGGGGGACCACAAGGGGCTTGCACGAAGGCGGACAGAGCGGCTGCGGATCGCTAGAATACCGCCACTGTAACTTACATATCGGACGGTTCCCCTCCGGGGGCCGCACAGAGTGAAGAGGTCTGTTGTGATCATCAAGCCCAAGGTTCGTGGATTCATTTGCACTACCACCCATCCCGTCGGCTGCGAGCAGAACGTGCTCGAGCAGATCCAGGCGACGCGCGCCCGCGGTCTGGATGCCGCCAAGGGACCCAAGAAGGTTCTGGTGATCGGGGCCTCCAGCGGATACGGCCTGGCGGCCCGTGTCACCGCAGCCTTCGGCTATGGCGCCGATACCCTCGGGGTGTTCTTCGAAAAGCCCGGCAGCGAAAAGAAGCCCGGCACCGCGGGCTGGTACAACTCGGCAGCGTTCGACAAGTTCGCCAAGGCAGAAGGCCTTTACAGCAAGTCGATCAACGGCGACGCCTTCTCCCACGAAGCGCGCGCCAAGGCCATCGAGCTCATCAAGGCGGATATGGGGCAGGTCGATCTGGTGGTTTACTCGCTGGCCTCTCCGGTGAGAAAGCTGCCCGACAGTGGCGAGCTGAAGCGCTCGAGCCTCAAGCCGATCGGCGAGCGCTATCGTGCCACCGCCATCGATACCAACAAGGACACCATCATCGAAGCCGAAGTGGAACCCGCGACCGAGCAGGAAATTGCGGACACCACCGACGTCATGGGCGGGCAGGACTGGGAGCTGTGGATGGCGGCGTTGCGCGATGCCGGCGTGCTGGCGCCGGGGGCTCGCAGTGTCGCCTTCAGCTATATTGGTACCGAAATCACCTGGCCGATCTATTGGCATGGCGCGCTCGGTAAGGCCAAGGAAGACCTCGACCGCGCGGCCACGGCCATCGACGAGTCTCTGGAAACCTCCGGCGGTAGTGCCCATGTCGCCGTCCTGAAGTCCGTGGTGACCCAGGCCAGCGCCGCCATCCCGGTCATGCCGCTGTACATCGCCATGGTGTATCGCATCATGAAAGAGCAGGGCCTGCATGAGGGCACCATCGATCAGCTCAATCGCCTGTTCGGTGAGCGTCTTTACGCCGATGGCGAGATGGCGACAGATGCCGCGCGCCGAGTGCGTCTGGACGATTGGGAGCTGCGTGACGACGTGCAGCAGGCGTGCAAGGACCTGTGGCCTCGCGTCACCACCGAGAACCTGTTCGAGATCACCGATTACGCCGGGTACAAGCACGAGTTCCTCAAGCTGTTCGGCTTCGAGCGTGACGACGTGGACTACGACGCCGACGTCGATCCGAACGTCCAGTTCGACGTCGTCCAGCTCTGACCCTGCCCGCGAGACTGCCGATGCCGGATTCGCCTGCGGCGTCGGCAGTTATGCGCAATGGGCATTAGCGCTGCTGGATGCCGCCGAGTGGCGTAAACTGCCGTCGTCTGCATCATCGCCTGCCATGAGTCCTCGATGCCCGAGTCTTCGTCCACGTCACGTCCAGCCGCCTTGCTACGTCAGGTGGGTATCGTCATGCTGCCGGGGTTTTCGCTGCTCGCTCAAGCCTGTGCGACCGAGCCGCTGCACGTGGCCAACCTTCTCCATGGTCGTACGCTGTATCGGCTGACGAGCTACGCTTGCGATAGCGAGCCTGTGACCAGCGCATCGCAGCAGACCTTGCTGCCCCGGGCCAGCATCGGCGAGGCCGAGGCGCACCCCGACATGGTATTGATCTGCGCGCCGGCCAAGTTGCCGGGGGGCATCCCCGAGCCACTCGACATGTGGCTCAAGCGCCTTAGTGCCTCAGGCGTTCCCCTGGGCGGGATCGGCGGGGGCACCGAAGTACTGGCAAGGCTAGGGCTGCTGGACGGCTACAACGCGACGCTTCCCTGGCAGCGCTTCGAGGCCTTTGCGGCCGCCCATCCCCGGGTGCGGATGTCCGAGCAGCTGTTCGAGATCGACCGTGACCGATTTACCTGTGGCGGCGGCACGGCGGCCATGGACATGATGATCACCCTGGTGGAAGGGCACCACGGTCCTTCGCTGGCGGCGCGCATCTCCGAGTACTTCGTGATGGAGCGCATTCGCATGGGCGACGAGCCGCAGCAGATACCGTTGCGCTCGCGCCTGTCTCACGCACCGGAGAGTCTGGTCGAGGCGGTTCAGTTGATGGAAGCCAATATCGAAGAACCGCTGACGACTCATGAGCTGGCCGAACACCTGGGCATCTCTCGGCGTCAGCTCGAACGCTTGTTCAAGAAGTATCTCAAGTCGGTGCCCAGTCGTTATTACCTCGATCTACGCCTGCAGCGGGCCCGCCGACTGCTGCGCGAGAGCGATCGTCCGGCGGGCGAGATTGCCCTGCAGACCGGGTTCTCTTCCGCGGCGCATTTCTCCACCGCCTACCGTAATCACTTTGGCATGACGCCGAGGGAAGAACGGCTAGGCTAGCGCGGCTTTTCTCCGCGGCGCTGTTCTATTGTCGCCCCCGATATCGCATTGCGCGTCGGGCACTGGCGCAACCGCGTTCGGGTTGTCTTTTTCATCTGCCTTCTTCTTGCCACCATCCTGCCGATTGGCGGGACCTTCCGTGACGACGGTCGCCTAGGCTTGCCCAGCGGTGTGGGGGCGCGGGTCGTCGTCGTATGACGCTCGCTGCCCGCCAGATCACGTCATCGAATGGGCCGTGGCGGTCGTCTTCTGAGCGCAGGAAATGGCGTGTCCGGTCCTGTAAGGAGTGGAACTCCAGGCGCGTCTAAGGTCAATCATGGCGTAGTGATGACGTCCTGCCTGGCCGGCTTGGGCGAGTTTTCCCGTTAAAGTTAGGACTCTTTGCAGTAACGATCTTCGATGATGGGAGCGCCCATAATATCTGGGCAATATCCTGTAAGGAAGACAATATTACATGACACTAAGCCACATCGCAGTGACGAAGGCTGGCGGTTTTTCAGCACGCCAGGTAGAAGATTGCTCGATGTACTTGTGGTGTTGATGTGCTGATCAGGACGCGAGAAGGGCTTTTACACGGCAGTTTTCCCTCGTAGGGGAAGCGCGATACGCTATCTTATTCTTGGAAAAAATTAACGAGGTCGCTATGCATCCATCCACTGTTTCCCGAATTGGTTTCTATGTGGCGCTGTACGGCGTTGTGGCGATTCTTTTCTGGATAGGTATCTTTAAGTTTCATCCTGATGAAGCCGCCGCCATCGAAGGCATTGTCGCCAGCTCACCGCTGATGGCGTGGCTTTACAGCGTCGGCAGTGTCAACCAGGTGTCGGCCATGATCGGTACGGGGGAAATCATCGTCGGTGTGCTGATCGCACTGTACCCGCTGTCCAAGAAGGCGGCATTTGTGGGCGGTGCGCTGGCCAGCGTGATCTTCCTGACCACCACCAGCTTCTTGCTGACGACGCCGGGCGTGTTCCACGTCAGCAGCCTGAGTGGCGAGACTCTCGCCTTCCCGTCGCTGTTCGGGGGCTTCTTGGCGAAGGATATCGTGCTGCTTGGTGCCGCCCTGGTGATCACCGGTGTCTCGTGGCAGGCCGTCATCACAGAAAAGGAGGGCGCCCAGAAAGACGCCGATCCCTTTCTGAGCGACCTGTCATAAATCATAGTTAATTTAGATATTTCTTATGTTTTGCGAGCATCCCAGCCCGTATGATCGGCTGGGAATGTTCGAACATTACTGGGGCGACGAGGTGTCACCGACGACAATAAGGCTGTATGACGAAAATAAGGTGATAAAAAAATCCTTATTTAACATGCGGCTAAAATCGTACTGTGCATGAATGATTAGGTGATCATATTGGCAATTGCCAATATGGAGGGCCGCGATTAGATTGGTATGGGTAAGGTAACGAAACGTAACGAAAGGGTGGGGCAGCGAATTGCCGGCGACGTGCCGAGTAGGTGATCGGCTCCTGGTGTGGCACCCAGTGGTGTGGCATCGAAGTCTTTTTCCGCTCGTTTCTGCATAGTTGTAACGGCTTAAAGCGACCACGTGAAACTACCGGGAGCGTCCGGTGATATTCAGGAGATTCTCATGAAAACCAAAATTTTTGCCGCAGCGATCCTGGCATCTCTTCTGGCCGCTGGTAGCGCCTACGCCATGGACTCTGCCACGCTGGAAAAGCGTATGCAGGAAATCGAGGAAACTCGTGTGGCCGGCAGTGAAGAGGGCGAAGTCGAGGCCCTCGAGCAAGAAGTGGCCGAGCTCAAGGACCTGCTGCAGATGACCCTCGATAGTCTCAAGGAATCCAACCAGTAGTCGGCAGGACGGTCGACGAGCCCGTCGGTCAGGCCGAGGAGGCTCGGGCCATGACAGTGTCCTTCGGGAGCCCTCTGGGCTCACCGAGTCGGCTCTAGCGATACTTGGTAGCATCTGTACTCCTGCTAGTGCAGTCTGGAAAGAATCTAGGGCCCACTTCGGTGGGCCCTTTTGCGTGGTGCGCCCGGCACGGCGCATAGCACTGCACTAGCACCGTGATTAGCACCGCACTAGCACCGTGATTAGCACCGCACGAGCACCGTGATTCGCACTGCACGAGCACCGTGACTAGCACTGCACAAGCACTGCGACTAGGACCGTGGCGGTTGCTGTTCCTGGGGCTGGTGCCCTGAGATGATTGACGGCGAGCGGGTGTCGCCCCGACGGGAATGCCAGGGCCTTGCTGATGAATCAAACGCGGCCGAAGACGTGGGTTGGCCGGCAGGGCCTGGTCGCGATCCTCGACACCCGGCGACGACGTCACCAATCTTCATGAATCGCGGTATGCATCACCGTACGTGCGCTGGTAGGGGAGGGCGGCGGGAGCCATGGTGTCTGCGAGCCGATGCGATAGCCGATCTGGTCGCATGTCACTGGCGGTGCCGGCAGGGCCGCGTCTCACGAGGCGCCGGCCGGGTGTCGTGGGGCGGTGGCCGTGGCCGAATCTGTCCGTCTTTGGTCCGCTTTCTGTCTCGGTGGCCGCGGTCACATTCCCTAGTCTGGTGTCTTCTATCCATGAAGGAAGCGCCCACCATGACCGTCGCCTTGCTGATGATTGATGTTCAACGTTCGTTTACCGCTCGTGACTACTGGGACGAGGGCCACGTCGCTTCGTGGGCCCGTGCCCAGCGAGCGCTACTCGATCTCGCTAGAGCCCGGGGCGTGCCTGTGGTCCGCATCTATCACCTTGCGCCGGGTAGCGGAGGCCCGTTCGACCCCGCCATGGGCCTGATTCGTCCTCTGGAAGGGTTCGAGGACGCCGCCGATGTGGTGTTCGAGAAGTGCGTGCATAATGCGTTCACCGATACCGGCCTCGAGACGTGGCTGAGAGCGCGCCAGATTACCCGGCTCTGGGTCAGTGGTATCCGCACCGAGCAGTGTTGTGAAACCACCACTCGGGTGGCCTCTGATCTTGGCTTCGATGTCGATTTCGTCAGCGAGGCGACGCTGACCTTTCCCATGCAGCGCCTGGGTCGCACCTGGTCTGCCGACGAGATCCGCGCGCGTACCGAACTGGTACTGGAAGGGCGTTTTGCCCGCATCGTTGATGTCGCTAGCCTGGCCAGCGAATAGGGTAACGATCGGGCGCTGATCTCGGCCCCCCCTTGTGTCGCGAAGGAGCTACCACCTGATACCTCAGTCTTCTCTCTTGCCTAGGGGGCGCCCCCCGTCGCTGCGAGTCGGGGTGCTGATGCTCCCCGGCCAGGTACCGCTGGACCTGGTAGGTCCTTGGCAGGTGCTGCACTGCGCTCAGCGCCTGTCGTCGGCCATCGAGGTGCGCTACTTCGGTCCCTGCGACACACTCGATTGGCTCGGTCCGCTGCGCCTGACCGGCATCGAGGCCCTGCCTGACTCGGCGCCAGGGTGGGATCTGCTGCTGGTGCCCGGGCAGTACGCTGCCGCCATCGAGCCCCATGGGCAAGCGGTGGCGGTGGATTGGCTTCGTCGCCACGCCAACGATGCCGCGACGCTGATGAGTGTCTGCTCGGGAACCCTGCTGCTGGCCCAGGCGGGCTTGCTGGCGGGGCGACGCTGCACGACACACCATGGCCTGCTCGAGCAACTGATGATACTGGAGCCGCGAGCCAAGGTTCAGCGCGACTGTATCTTTGCCGAAGATGGGCCCTTGCTTACCAGCGCGGGGATCTCGACGGGCATCGATACGATGCTCTATTGGTTGACCCGGCATGGTGGCCATCGTCTGGCGGTGGCGGTGGCTCGAGAGATGGTGCTGTACCTGCGCCGAAGTGGTCATGAACCTCAGTTGGGCATCTGGCTAAAGGGGCGCAACCACGTCGATGCCCGAATCCATCGACTGCAGGATTGCCTTGCGGAGTCCCCCGCCGAGCCCTGGACGCTGGCGGCCATGGCGTCTGAGTCGAGCATGAGTGAGCGTCACCTGCGACGACGTTTCCAGGCGTTGACCGGCATGGGCTTGCCGGAGTATCTCGCCCGGGTCCGCCTGCATCTGGCGCGCAGTCTGATGCAGGAGACGTCTCTCGGGCTCACCGATATCGCCGAGCGGGTCGGACTCGGTGACGACCGTCAGCTGCGGCGAGTATGGCAGCGCTACGGCGAGGGGGCCGAGGAGGGTAGTCCGGCCCAGTGGCGGCGCAGAAACGCATCAATGAGCTCGACGGTTTGCCGGTGAGTCTCGTCGCGTGACTGACCCCCGCCCTCTTCGCAGATGATGCCGTCGCCGGGGCTCTCTTCGTCGAGTAGCGCGGCGGCGCCTGGCTTGCAAAGGCCAAGGAAGCTGAAATGCGCGGCATCGTCGAGGGATACCGCGACGCTCGTTGCCGGTGGCAGGTAGGTATTGACGTAGCCGGACTCCAGCGTCGATGGCAGTTGGGCCTGGTGAGCGCCGGCGCCTGCGGCGATCACCAGTACCGGAATCTCGATAGCGGCGAGGCTCTGTGGGGTCAGACCTCGGGCCAGCCCAAGGTCGAGGGAAACGACGGCGCTCACTCGCGTGTCTGTCAGTGGTTCGGCCAAGCGCCGGCGCTCTCGGGCGGTTCGCCCGGCACCTATCTGGGCGTAGACCCGGCAGGAGGCGAGTGACGGATGCTGCTCACAGTCGCGGCGGAAGGCGGCAGGCGAGAAGCGTGCGCCAGCGAGTGACAGCACCGTCCAGCCTCCCAGCGAATGGCCTACCGCGGCGATACGGTGAGTGTCGACCACGGGATTGCGAGCCCCCTCGCTTTTTTCTTCGCTGTCGCCATCGGTCAACGTTTCGATCACTCGACTGATATCACGCGCTCGCTCCCATAGTTCGGCGGCATGAACCGGTGAACGGTCTCTGGAGGTGGTCCCGGGATGGTTGGGTGCAGCGACCAGATAGCCGCGTCTGGCGAGTTCGGCGCCAAGCCACCCCTGATTGCGCCAGTTGCCGCCGAAGCCGTGAGAGGTGACGACCAGGGGCAGTGGTCCCGGCCGTGGGCGCGCGCCGGGCTTGGCCCACTCGCCGATGAAGGCGGGGTTGTCGGCGATCAGCTGTGAGGGCGTGGTATCGGTGGTGGGGTACCACAGTGCCACGTCGAGCGTTCGTCCGCCGTCCGGCGCTTCGATGACAAGGCGCTCGAAACCGATCGTTACCTCGGCCCAGGTCTGGTTGCCGACCAGGCAAGATGACACCGCGAGCAGACAGCCCGCCAGGCGCGTCGAGCGAGCGATGCTCATGGCGATTCCCGCGTGGGCATTGCGCTCGTCTTGCTGGCGATCAGGGCGCGAAACAGCCTGCCCATCATCACCGGGCGGTCTTCGTCCACACTGAACCCTGTCGCCTCCAGCAGCGGCCTGGCCTGGCGGGTGATGTCGGTGGCGATCGCCGAGGTGATCAGGTTGAGACCGCGGCGGGCAAGCCCCGCCGGGCGATCATCGGCCTGAAACTTGTCCATCACGCAGAGCTGGCCATTGGCGCCGAGTACGCGGTGGGCCTCGCAAAGCCCGGCCTCGGGCGTCGGCATCACCGCCAGAATCAGGTGCATCACCACCACGTCGAAGCGACCGTCGTCATACTCGAGGCGCTCGGCATCCATGACCCGAGCATCCACATCGATGCCGAGCAGGCGAGCGCGCTCGGTGAGTCGTTTGACCATGGCCGGACACAGGTCGGTGGCATGAAGCTCGACGTCTCGGGGCAGCCAGGGCAGATCCAGGCCGGTGCCGGCACCGACCAACAGCACGCGCATACCCGAATGCCAGCGGACTTGTTGCAGGGCCGCGCGGCGTGCGTGGCGAAAGGTACGCTCGGCCACGGCGTCGTAGACCGGGGCATAGAGCGTATAGCGCAGTCGGTTCCAACCCGTGGTGTTGAACATGGGCCTCTCCAGCAGGTGAGGGATGACGCCTTGCAAGCCTAGCCGAGAAACGCCGGGGGAACGCAGCCGACGACGTTTATGAAAGTCAGGGTCCCATTGCTGAAAGCTTCCGTCACGGCGTCTCCCTATACTCGAATGAGCAATGAACGAGTCCTTTGACCTTGCCTTCTGGCGCGCCACTGGCCTTGCGCCGAATCGGCTTTCGATAGCTTGGCCAAGGCCCTGGACCGCCAACAGCGTCGACCGTGGAAGCGCGGTTGCTGCCCCCGTAAAAAACGGAGATTTTCGATGAGCCATACCCCGACCCGCGCCGACTTCGACCAGCATATGGTGCCCAACTACTCGCCCCAGAAGGTCATCCCGGTGCGTGGTGAAGGCAGCCGCCTGTGGGATCAGGACGGTCGCGAGTACATCGACTTCGCCGGTGGCATCGCGGTGAACTCGCTGGGGCACTGTCATCCGGTGATGGTCGAGGCGCTCAAGACTCAGGGCGAGAAGCTCTGGCACCTGTCCAACGTCTATACCAACGAGCCGGCCCTGGCGCTTGCCCGGGAGCTCACCGAGCGGACCTTCGCCGACAAGGTCTACCTGTGCTCCTCCGGCGGCGAGGCCAACGAGGCAGCGCTGAAGCTAGCGCGGCGCTGGGCGTTTGACAACTACGGCGAGCAGAAGAACCGCATCATCTCCTTCGGCAAGTCATTTCACGGGCGTACCTTCTTTACCGTGAGCGTCGGTGGTCAGCCGAAGTATTCCCAGGGCTTTGGTCCGGTCCCCGGCGGCATCGTTCACGCCGAGTACAACAATCTGGACAGCGTGCGTGAACTGATCGGCGACACCACCTGTGCCGTCATGGTCGAACCGATCCAGGGCGAAGGTGGCATCATTCCGGCTACCGCCGAGTTTCTCGAAGGCCTGCGGGCGCTGTGCGACGAGCACAATGCCCTGCTGGTGTTCGATGAGGTCCAGACCGGCGTCGGCCGCACCGGCTCGTTCTACTCCTACATGGACTACGGCGTGACGCCGGATATCCTGACCAGCGCCAAGGGCCTGGGGGGTGGCTTCCCGGTCGGCGCCATGCTGACCACCGACCGCGTCGCGCCGGCCATGGCCATCGGCACCCACGGCTCTACCTACGGCGGCAATGCCCTGGCCTCGGCCGTGGCACTCGCCGGTGTCTGTCATATCGATACCCCCGAGGTGCTCGCCGGCGTCGCCAAGCGTCATGACCTTTTCCGCGAACATCTGGAAGAGATCAACCGCAAGCACGGGGTGTTCAAGGAGATCCGCGGTAAAGGCCTGTTGATCGGTGCCGAGATGGCCCCGGAATACGAAGGGCGCGCCAAGGACATCCTGCCGCTGGCCATCGAGGAAGGCCTGATGGCGTTGATCGCCGGGCCCAATGTGTTGCGCATGACCCCGTCGCTGGTGGTGCCCGAAGCCGATATCAAGGAAGGTCTGGCACGTCTGGAGCGCGCCGTGGCCCGCCTGGTGGCTGGCCAGTGAGTCACGCCGTGACGTCGGAACCGCGAAGCTTGCGAGGAGGCAACCCCATGCTGGTCGTTCGCCCGACGCGGCCAAGCGACCTGCCGGCCCTGGAGCGGCTGGCGGGGAGCGCGACGCCGCGCCTGACCAATCTGCCGGCCCATCGTGACCGGCTGGAGGAGCGCATTGCGCGCTCCCAGCGGGCCTTTGGCGGTGACGCCGACATGCCCGGCGATGAGCATTACACCTTCGTGCTCGAGGATCTGGAGCGCGGCGAGGTCGTGGGTACCGCGACCATTCGCGCCCTGGCCGGGGCCAACGAGGCCTATTACACCTATCGTCAGGAAACCCTCATTCACGCTTCGCAACAGCTCAACGTGAGGCGTGAGGTGCAGACCCTGGCGCTGTCCCACGAGGTCTCCGACGCGAGCCTGCTGTGCGCCTTCTCGATCGATGCGCGCTACAAGGGCACCAGCGCCGAGAGCTTGCTGCGTCGGGCGCGGCTGATGTTCATCAGTCAGTACCCTGAGCGTTTCGCCGAGGTCCTGGCGATGGCGTTTCCCGGCTATCTGGACGATGATGGCCAGTCGCCGTTCTGGAACAGTGTCGGTCGCCACTTCTTCGTGCGCGACTATCACGAGATCAACTACATCGCCGGGGTTCGCTCGAAGAGCTTCATCGCCGAGGTGATGCCGCAGTTCCCTCTGTACCTGGCGCTGTTGACGCCCCAGGCCCGGGCCGCCATCGGTCGCGAGCACCCCGATCATGAGGGTGCCATGAACGAGATGCTGGCCGAGGGCTTTCTGCGCTCGCGCCATGTCGACCTGTTCGATGCCGGCCCCGTGATCAAGGCCGACCGCGCCAGGCTCGAGAGCTTCCGGCGGGCCGCCTGGCACCCGGTGCGGATTCGCCCGGAGCACGCCATGCCCGATGCTGAGCCCGCCATGATCGCCAACCAGCGCCTGGACGGCTTCTGCTGCACCGTGGCGCGTTACGCCCTGTCGCCGACCGGCCAGTTGATGCTGTCGCCCGAGCATGCCGAATTGCTGGGTGTCGAGGAAGGCCGCGCGGTATTGGCCGCTCCCCTGGCCCTGGCAGATGCCGACCTGGACCCCGGCTACGATGAGGGAGAGCTGTAATGCGCATCCGACCCATTGCCTCGGGCGATCTGGATGAACTCCAGGCGCTGGCCCGGGAAACCGGTGTGGGCTTTACCTCGCTGCCGGACAATCGCGAGTTTCTGGCCGAGAAGATCGCCTCGGCGACCAGCGCCTTCGGTGAGAAGACGCCGGTGGATCAGCGCCTGTACTTCTTCGTGCTGGAAGACGAGACCAGCGGCAAGTTGGCCGGCTGCTGCGCCATCGAAGGCCAGGTGGGGCGAGAGGTTCCGTTCTATCACTATCGGGTGGGGACCCTGGCGCACTCCTCCAAGCAGCTCGATCTGCACCGCACCATCGACACGCTGTTCTTGAGCTCGGACCACACCGGTGATGCGGAGGTGGCCTCGTTGTTTCTGCGCCCGGAATTTCGCGGTGCCGACCGTCGCCACGAGCGTAACGGAGCGCTGCTGTCGATGATGCGCTGGCTATTCATGGCTGAGTTTCGCGATCGCTTCCCCGAGAAGGTGCTGGCCGAGATGCGCGGGCGCTTCGACGACAACGGCCGCAGCGCCTTCTGGGAGTGCCTGGGCAGCAACTTCTTCCCGATGGACTTCGACGAAGCAGACCGCCTTACCGGCCTTGGCCAGAAGAGCTTCATCGGCGAGCTGATGCCGAAGTTCCCGATCTATACGCCGTTTCTGTCGGAGGCCGCGCGGGACTGCATCGGCCAGGTACACGAACACACTCGGCCGGCGCTGGCGATGCTCAAGAAGCAGGGGCTGCGCTGGGAAGGCTTCATCGATATTTTCGATGGTGGTCCAACCGTCGAGGCCTACATCGATGATGTGAAGGGGGTGCGTCTGTCGCGTCACGCTCGCGTCGAGGTCGATCCCGATGTCGAAGACGCCGAGCGTCCCCAGTGGCTGGCCGCCACCACCGGCATGGAAGGGTTTCGTGCCGCCTGGGTGGGACGCGGACCGAACGCCGACGGCGTGGTGACACTCAACGAGAAAGAGGCTCGCAGGCTCGAGGTCGCCTCTGGCGATACCCTGCGAATCCTGAACAGCGACGAGGAGGCGTGATGCAACCGACCCAACAACTGCTGATCAACGGCCAGTGGCAGGACGGCGCGAGCGAGCGCTTCACCAAGCTCGATCCGATCACCGGCGAAACGCTGTGGTCGGGTGCTGCGGCCAGTGATGCCCAGGTGGCGGATGCCGTGGCCGCGGCCCGGGCCGCCTTCGCCGGCTGGGCGATGACACCGCTGGCCGAGCGTCAGGCGCTGGTCGAGCGCTTTCGCGAAGTGCTCGAAGCCCACCGCGAGGATCTTGCCGCGAGCATCGCCCACGAGACCGGCAAGCCGCTGTGGGAAGCCCGCACCGAGGTCGGTGCCATGATCGGCAAGGTGGCGCTGTCGATCCGCGCCCGGGAAGAGCGCACCGGTGAACGCGAACGCGACCTGGGCGATGCCCGCGCCGTGTTGCGCCACCGCCCGCATGGCGTCATGGCGGTATTCGGGCCCTACAACTTTCCCGGTCATCTGCCCAACGGGCATATTGTGCCGGCACTGCTGGCCGGCAACACGGTCATCTTCAAGCCCAGCGAGCAGACGCCGCTGACCGCCGACCTGACCCTCAAGTGCTGGGTCGAGGCGGGCCTGCCGGCGGGGGTGATCAACCTCGTCCAGGGTGCGGCGCCGGTTGGCCAGGCGTTGTCGTCCGATGCCGGCATCGATGGTCTGCTGTTCACCGGCAGCGCCAAGGTCGGCGGGCTGCTGCACAAGCAATTCGCCGGTCAAATGGGCAAGGTGCTGGCGCTGGAGCTTGGCGGCAATAACCCCTTGGTGGTCAAGGACGTGCCGGATGAAGACGCCGCCGTGCTGACCATCCTGCAATCGGCGTTCCTGTCAGGCGGTCAGCGCTGCACCTGCGCCCGGCGCCTGATGGTGCCCGAGGGCGCCGCCGGCGACAGCCTGATCGCCTCGCTGACCCGTGCCATCGAGCGCCTGCGCGTGGCCGAGCCGTTTGCCGAGGAGCCGCCGTTCTACGCCGGGCTGGTCAGCGTCGCCGCGGCGGAGGGCCTGCTCGCGGCCCAGGCCGACCTGGAGGCGCGCGGTGGCAAGGTGCTGGCGCGCATGAGCCAGGTTAAGGAAGGCACCAGCCTGCTGACCCCGGGACTGGTCGACGTCACCGGTATCGAGGTGCCCGATGAAGAGCACTTTGGTCCGCTGCTGAAGGTGACCCGCTACCGCGATTGGGACCAGGCCATCGAGCTCGCCAACGCCACCCGCTACGGCCTGTCCGCCGGGCTCATCGGCGGCGAACGTGCCGATTGGGACGACTTTCTGTTGCGCATCCGGGCCGGCATCGTCAACTGGAACCGCCAGACCACGGGGGCCTCTGGCGATGCGCCGTTCGGCGGTGTCGGCGACAGCGGCAACCACCGTCCCAGCGCCTACTACGCGGCGGACTATTGCGCCTACCCGGTCGCCTCGGTGGAGTCCGAGGCCCTGAACCTGCCCGAGAAGCTGCCGCCGGGGGTGACGTTGTGAGCGGCGCCGATCAAGCATCCCTCGACGCTTGCGAGGTGAACTTCGATGGCCTGGTCGGGCCGACCCACAACTACTCTGGCCTGGCCCACGGCAACGTGGCCTCGATGTCCCACGGCGGCTTGGTCTCCAGCCCCAAGGAGGCCGCGCTTCAGGGCCTGGCCAAGATGAAGTCGCTCAAGGATGCCGGCTACGCTCAAGGGGTGCTGCCGCCCCAGCAGCGCCCGGATATCGGCGCGCTCAGAGCCCTCGGCTTTGGCGGCGACAACGCCAGCGTGCTGGCCCAGGCCGCCGAGCAGGCCCCGCAACTGCTGCGCGCGGTGTGCTCGGCCTCGAGCATGTGGACGGCCAATGCCGGCACCGTGACGCCGAGCGTGGATGCCGCCGATGGCAGGGCGCACTTCACCCCGGCCAACCTGCAGTCGAGTTTCCATCGTTTTCTGGAGCCCGAGACCACTGGGCGTGTGCTGGCGGCGATCTTCGCCGACCCTGCCCACTTCGCCCACCACCCGGTGCTGCCGGCGACGCCGGCGTTTTCCGATGAAGGCGCGGCCAACCACACGCGGCTGTGTGGCGAGCATGGTGAACCGGGCGTGCACCTGTTCGTCTATGGCCGTCAGGCCTTCGGTGGCGACGGCATCGAGCCGCAACGCTTTCCGGCCCGCCAGACCCTCGAGGCGAGCCAAGCCATCGCCCGCCAGCATGGCCTGAACGATGCTCAAGTGGTCTATGCCCAGCAGCATCCGGATGCCATCGACGCCGGCGTCTTTCACAATGACGTCATCGCGGTGGGCAATGGCCCCGTGCTGCTCTACCACGAGTTGGCCTTTCGCGATGAGCAGGCGACGCTCGACGCGCTGCGCGACAAGATGGCAACGCCGCTGATTCCGGTGCGGGTGCCGCTGGCGGCGGTCAGCCTGGAAGACGCCGTGGCGTCGTATCTGTTCAACTCGCAGCTGTTGACCAACCCCGACGGCAGCATGACGTTGGTGGTGCCGGGCGAGTGTCAGGAGCGCGAGGCCGTGTGGCGCTGCCTCCAGGATCACCTGCTGGCGGGCAACAATCCGATTGCCGAGGTGGTGGTCAAGGACGTCAAGCAGAGCATGCGCAACGGCGGCGGCCCCGCCTGCCTGCGCCTGCGCGTGGTGCTATCCCGCGTCGAGCGCGAGGCTCTCGGTGGTCGCGTGCTGCTCGACGATGCCCTGTATGCCGACCTGGTGGCCTGGGTAGAGTGCCACTACCGCGATAGCCTCTCGCCCGAGGACCTGTCCGATCCGCGTCTGGCCGAGGAAACCCTCGCCGCCCTCGATGACCTCACCAGGATACTCGAGCTCGGTCCGGTCTATCCGTTTCAGATGGCCTGAGTGGTCAACACCGGTGGCCGGCGTGAAGTCGTGACTGGTTCAGCGTCTCATGAGGGCACCCCGCCGCTATGAACTGCACCCCGAAAGTTGGACACCTACCTCCAACCTTCGGGGTTTTTTGTGTGCCGGCCACGGCACTCTCGCGCTGCTTCCTGGCGTGGGGGCGCAGCACATCGAGTCGCGTCAGCGATCATCGTCCATGGCGGCAATATGATCGGCATCGATGGCCTTGGCGGCCTGATAGGCATCGCGCTGACGTAGTCGTTGGGCGTAGGCCACAAGAGCGGGGGTCTCTTCGATGGTCCCGAACTGAAGCCCCCAGTCGACCTGGGCGCCCACATAGATGTCGGCCGCGGTGAAACGCCCGCCACAGACATGGTCGTGCCCGGCAAACCACGCCGATAGCGTGGCGACGGTGCGCTCGAAGGAGCCAAACCCCAGGCGTCCTTCCAGCTGAGAATCGCCGCCGGCATTCCACCCCATTGACTGGCTGACGATGGCCTGTTCGAGGGGACCAGCGGCGAAGAACGACCAGCGCAGGTAGTCGGCGCGTTCGGCGGCCGTTCGAGGGAGCAGGTCGGCCTCCGGAAAAGCCTGTGCAAGATAGAGGCAAATAGCCGCACACTCGGTGATCACCGCGCCGTCATGGACGATGGTCGGGACCTTGCCCATGGGATTGAGCGCTAGATAGTCGGCGGATTTCATCGCCGGGCCATAGTCGATCAGGTGCTCATCGTAGTCGGCTCCGGTCTCGTGGAGGGCCCAGCGTGCGATCTGGCCGCGGCTCATCGGATGGGTGTAGAAATCGATCGATGCCATTCGAGTCTCCCGAACAAGGGGGGGAAGCGGTAGAAATGATGCCTTGATTTGTGCCGAACCAAGCATTCCGTTCAGGACTGTCTGTGCCGTTCAGGACTGCCTGTGCCGTTATGCCGCAAAGGGCGCTGACGTTCGAGAAAGTCTAGCACCTTGTCGCTGCTCATCTCGCAGGGGTTGAGACGCCATCCCGACGCCAACCGGTAGGCATTCAGACTGATGATGTCGTCGCCGCCGAGCTCCTCAGCGAACACCTTTAGCGAGCGGCCAGCGTTGAAGGACCGGCGGGTGACGCCGTAGCGACGGCCTGCGAACATCACTTCGCTGTAGCCGTCCGGTAGGCGATCGATCAGTTCCTTGAGCTTGGGCATGGCTCTCTCTCGCGGTGTCCTTGTCCAGCCTACGCTGGCTGTGCACGATGAGCGAGATCGACGCTCGGAGCAGCAGTCATGAACCGGAGCAGTTATGCTGAACTCAGGGGCGACCATGTGGGCGTCGCCTGTTAGTTTTCTCACGGAGGGAGTCCCTTGGCCGGAAGCAGTCTCTTAACCCTGATCGACGATATTGCCACACTGCTCGACGACGTCTCGGTGATGACCAAGGTCGCCGCCAAGAAGACCGCGGGCGTGCTGGGCGATGACCTGGCGCTCAATGCCCAGCAGGTCACCGGCGTCGCCGCGAATCGCGAGTTGCCCGTGGTGTGGGCGGTGGCCAAAGGTTCGCTGATCAACAAGGTGATCTTGATTCCCGCGGCGCTGATCATCAGCGCCTTCTTGCCGTGGCTGGTCACGGTCCTGCTGATGTTGGGGGGGGCCTATCTGTGTTTCGAGGGGGCCGAGAAGCTCGCCCACAAGTTTCTGCATAAAGGTGAGGTCGACGAAGAACACGCCGAGCGACTTGCGGCCCTGAAGGATGGCTCGGCCGACATGAAGGCGTTCGAGGGTGACAAGATCAAGGGTGCGATCCGTACCGACTTTATCCTCTCGGCGGAGATCATCGTCATCGCCCTCGGCACCGTGGCCCAGGCGCCGCTGTCCCAACAGATCGCGGTGCTGGTATCGATCGGCCTGCTGATCACCGTCGGCGTCTATGGGCTGGTGGCGGGGCTGGTGAAACTCGATGACCTGGGCCTCTACCTGACTCAGCAGGAAGGCGGTCTATCCCAGGCCATCGGTCGCGGACTACTCAAGGGGGCGCCGCTATTGATGAAGGGGCTGTCGATCTTCGGCACTCTGGCGATGTTCCTGGTTGGCGGCGGCATCCTGGCCCACGGTATCCCGGTGGTGGGCCACTGGATCGAAGGCGTGGCCGATATCGATATGGCGATTCCTGGCCTCGACGCGATTGTGCATGGGCTGGTGCCGATGTTGCTCAATGGCGTGTTCGGCCTGGCCGTGGGGGCCGCGCTGGTTGCCGTCATTACCGGCGTGCAGCGTATGCGGGGAGCGTCACACTGAGGCGGCCGAGCTCAGGACGGCGTCGCGTCGATGCAGCCTCCGGTCGTGGCCCTGGCGCTTTGGCGCCGCCGCTTATCGGCGGCGGGGGGCGCGATCAGCCGTGAAGGTTGCGGCTGACATCCGGGGGCGGTGAGCGATGCGCACTGGGAGTTACTATTGGATGAGGGCAGCCTTTCGGGCTGCCCCATTTTTTGCTTCATCGTCGCTCAGCGTGAGCCAGGCACCGTCTTCGGCATCGCTGTTTGCGCTGCGTAAAGCGCTACTCTCGTGAGCCTTGAGGGCGCAGGTTGTCTTGGATATTCGCGCAGAATACTCCTGCGACTGAGACGATGAGGGTCGGTGAGGCGCCGCTATATGCGTGGAAAAACCCCCTCGAGCCTGCGAAGAGAAGGGATGTCGTGGCCAATGATCTAAGTCAATTTTTCTGGCGCTGAAAGAATGATAATACCTGCATAGATATAGACGTTGGTCTGTGCGTGAGTGTTGTTGTTCTACAGGTGTCGTGACAATGAAGCAACGATACATCGTAACTCCTATTTCATTGGCAACCTTGATGCTCTCTCTGTCGCCTGCCTGGGCGGGACGCTGCGAAACCGTTGATGGCAAGACGTGGCTCTGCAGTGGCGACGTAGCTGCCGCCGGTGATGCGCCGGTGACCATCAACGGTTCGTCCGAGATTACGGTCACGACCGACCAGGAATTTTCCATTCGGGTCGATGACGCGAATGAGAGTGCCATTTCTATTCAAAAGGATATCGGTGATAGAGGGGAGATATCCTTTGTTCAGCGCGGTGAAGGATCCATCACCGGTGATCGGACCGCTCTCGATGTCATGCACCATGGCGAGGGTGATATTTACCTCGAGACCCGCGGCAAGATTAGTGGCGTCACGCAGGGAGCCATCGGCGCCATTGGCAACGGGAACATCGTCGTTTTGTCCCACGGCGACGTGCAATCCGGATCGGGCACCGTCGTCAACGCCGATTCGCAAGGCCAAGGCAGTGTCGATGTCACCGTCGAAGGGAATGTCACCCTCAGCGGACGAGGGGACGGTGTTTATGCCGCGGCAAATGGAGGCGATGTCTCTGTATCGGTGGTCGGTAATGTCAGCGCTGCTCAGGGGCAGGGCATCTGGGTTGGCGCGTCGGAAGAGGCGACCGATAGAGCGGACGTTAACGTCGGCGGAGACGTGCTGGCCCGATATGACGGGGTTCATGTTTCCGGGGGGGCCTCAGAAGTTCACGCCGTTATCGATGGGGGAGTCACAAGCACTCAAGGTAAAGGCATCTTCGTGTTGAACGGCAATGGCATAAACATCGATGTCCAGGGAAACGTGGACGCCTTTGACGATGGGGTTTTTTCGGCAATCGATCCCTTTGTATCCGGCGCGGGTGGTGCGGTCTCTATCGAAACATCGGGGAGCGTAAGCTCTCGGACAGCGGTCGGCATACGCAGTTCAAGCAACGTCGGAGGAGCACGGCAGATCATCGCGCACGAAAGTGTTTCGGGCGGGACCGGTGGCATCGTTGTCGATGGGAATAACGCCGCCGGCGATATTCGTATTTCTGCACAACGGAAAGTCAGTTCTGGAAGTGAGTTGCAAGGGAACGTCAACTACGGGGGGGTCTACGCCTTCTCGCCCACGAACCCGAGCAATATCACGCTGCGCGTCGCCGATGTCGACGGCGGCATCGGACGCGGTATAACCGCTTACTCGACACGAGGAGGCCGTCTTGATGTGCAGGCCGACGGTGATGTGCGGGCCGACGGCGATGGCGTTTATGCATACTCTGGGCCTAGTTCTTCCTCATCGGCCGTCAGCGATGTCAAGGTCACTATACTCGGCGATGTGTCGTCGGGTCGCCATGGCATTCGCGCGATATCGCACGGAGGAGATGCGTTGGTCGTCGCGCAGGGAGCCATCCGTGCCGACGGAGGTCATGGCATCGAGGCTACGACGACGGCCGTCGATGGCACGGTCAGCATCTTCGCGGCCGGTAACATCACCGCGGGTACCACCAGCGACGACGCTGCGGCCGAGGCGGGTATCCATGCCGTCAATCAGGGGCACGGGACCACGTCTGTCGCCAGCCAAGGAACGATCAATGCCGAGCGTGGCATCGTCGTCGAGAGTGGGGGAGATGCCAGCGTCTTCGTCGAGGGTCAGGTAACCGGCCGCGAAGGGACAGCCATCGATCTGACTCAGGTGCAAGGCCGCTCGTCGCTCTTTCTTTCCCGTACGTCGGCGCATCGAGGCACCATCGCCGCCTCTTCTACCGGCAGCCAAGATACCCTGATCCTGTCCGGGGACCAGGACGTCGAGCTCGACCTGGCGCGTATCGGTGATAATGGTCGGCCCAATGCCATCAGCGGATTCGACGACTTGCACAAGACCCAAGCGTCTACCTGGACGCTGACCGGCGTGCAGACTCATGGCGCCTGGCGCAACGTCGGCGTGGACGCGGGTACCCTGGCGCTGCGTAATGCCTCTCTGGTCATGGCTGACGACGCTGGGCCTGTGGTGGTGAGCGGTACCGGCACGCTAAGCGTCGTCGGCAGTTCACAAATTGAAGGTACCCTGCTGTTGGCGAACGAGGGTAGCCGCCTGATGGTTGGCGGCGGCAACCACGGGTCGATAAGTCGTGCAGTCGGTCAAGGCGCCAGTAACTTCGTCGTCGCTGGGTCGCTAGATAGTGCCGGTGGCAGCATCGACATGCAGGACGGGATGGCCGGGGACGAGTTGACCATCGGTGGTGACCTGACCGGCAGCACCCTATTCATGTTCGATACCGATGTGGCGGCGTTGTCCGGTGACCATGTGACGGTCGCGGGCCAGGCGACGGGAGACCATCAACTGCTGGTCGGGGATTCCGGGGTCGAGCCTGGTAGTCGCCGCAAGGCTCGGACGCTGGCGCTGGCGCTGGCGGGGGGGGGGGCGGGGGCGGCGGTGGCTAGTGGTGGCAATGCCCTGGAACTGGTGGCGACCGGCGGCGGTGACGCTCAGTTTGGGCTAGTCGGTGAGCACGTCGACGCGGGCACCTTCCGCTATGAGCTCGAGCATCAGGGCGATGACTGGTTGCTGGTCAATACCGCTATCCTGCCCCCCGACCCTGTCGACCCTGTCGATCCTGTCGACCCTGTCGATCCTGCCGATCCTGTCGATCCTGTCGCCCCGACGGACCCGACGGACCCGACGGACCCGACGGACCCGACGGACCCGACGGACCCGACGGACCCAATGGTGCCGGTTCCTCCCATAGCACCGGGCCCGGATACTCTGAGTAAAGGCGCCAATGCGGCGGTTGGTATGCACAGCGCCTACGCCACCTTGTTAAGCGCCGAGCTCGACACGCTGGCTCAGCGTCAGGGTGAGCTGCACGTGTCGCAGGGCAACCGGCAGGGCGGCGTGTGGGTGCGTGGCACGGCCCAGGAGTATCGCGTCAGTAACCTGTCGAGCCGCGACTATCGCCAGAACGTCCAGTCCACCACCGTGGGCGCCGACAAGGCCTTCGATGTGGAGGGCGGTGCGCTGTACGTCGGCGGCTTGATGGCGGCGACCGACGCCGATCAGAGCTTCGGCGAAGGCGTCGAGGGGGATATCGATGGTACCGGCGCCGGTGTCTATGGCACCTACCTGCGTGACGATGGGATCTATGTGGATGGCGTGGTGCGGGTGACCCACTACGAGAACGAGATCCGCTTCAACGACAACCTTGGCCGGCGCGTGCGCGGCGACGATGACACCACGGGCTACAGCGCAAGCGTCGAGGCCGGCCGTCAGTTTGCCTTTGACGGCGGCTGGCGCCTGGAGCCTCAGGCCCAGTTGACCGTGGCCCGCATCGAGGGCAGTGAGTACCGCCAGTCCGATGGTCTGAGCGTCGACGCCGACGATCTCGATAGCGTTCAGGCCCGCGTGGGCGTGCTGGGCGGCAAGCGCATTCCCCTGGAGAATGGCATCGACCTGCAGCCCTATGCTCGGGTGTCCTACATTGCCGAGCTGGCCGATGACAGCGAGGTCGAGGTCAATGGCCACGACATCAACGTCGAGCTGCCGGGTGACCGCGTGGACGTGGGCATGGGAATGAGCGTTGGGGTCACTCCGGCCTCGCGGCTCTTTATCGATGCTGACTACGCCAACGGCAACGAGCTGGAACAGCCCTGGGGCGTGAACCTGGGCTATCGCTACAGCTGGTAAGAAGCAGGACGCAAGGAGCACGCAGCAAGGAGCAAGACGCCGGGGGTCGAGAGGCTTTCGCGACAGGGAGGTGGAAAGAGCGGTCGAACGAGGGACGCAAAGAGCGGCGGAAAAGGGCTTCACGGGGGCGGCCGTGTGGCCGCCCCTTTTTTCCGGTTCACCGGCTCATTACCTGCTTTTCCCGGTTGTACGTCTGCATTTTACCTATCCCCGGCGGTGGGTTCGTTGATGGACTACGCTGCCACCGAGCGTCGCGCCGCGGCGATGGTGCGAACGCCGTCGATGACCAGAAACAGCGCCAGGCTGACCCCCATGACCGGCATGATGAAGCCGAGGCCCAGGGCGATGGTGGCGGTGATGGCAAGGCCCATCGGCGGTACACGTAGCAGGGCATGCCACAGGGTCTGGCCGTTGCTCACGGCAGGCCGTCGGCGCCACCACATGGCGTAGCCCCAGCACACCATCACGACGATGCCGATGCCAAGGGCCGCCAGCAGCAGTTGGTTAGGCAGGCCGAACAGGATACCCATGTGGCCGTCGATGCCCCAGCGAGTGAGCTTGGCCGGCAGCGGGTAGTCCGAGAAGCGGACCCGATCGAGCAGCGCAAAGCTCGCCGGATCGATGGCAACCTCGTCGACCTGGGAGGGCCAGCTACGATCGACTTCGCGAACCTTCCACGCTTGCCCCGGAGCCGGGGCGATCAGCTCGATCTTGCCGGCATCGAGGCCGGCGCCGCGAGCCGCCGCGAGCACGCGGTCGAAGGCGGCGCTATCGACGCCGTTCTGGGTGGGACCGGCGGCCTTGTGATCGGCGTGGGGATCGTGGACTTGTGGGCCGTCGAGCGCCAGGGAGACGCGGGGCGTGCCCCAGCCACCGGCCTTGAGCACGGCGAAGAAGTTGGCGCCGGCGTATTGGGACCAGGTCATCCCGGTGGCGGACAGCGCCAGCAGTCCGATCAGGAGGATCAGTCCGAGGGTGCTGTGATGGCGCCGCGTACGCAGGCGCCTTGCGCTGCGTGTGTGTTTGGTCGGGTCCACCCTGGGGCTAGCGCTGAAGGCCCATATCGCCAGGCCACCGAGGGCAGCCAGCCACAGCCATGACGCCGCCAGTTCGCTGTACAGCCTGCCGATGTTGCCCTGCAGTAGCTGGCGGTGGGTCTGATCGATGATGCGCCGCAGCGGCAGCACGCCGCTGGTGCCGTAGACCGTCAGATCACCGTGCACTTCAAGGGTTGTCGGGTCGATGAAAATGGCGCGATGCTCGCCGGCGTCAAGCGCCGGATCGGCAAACATGATGCGTGTCGTTGCGCCGAGCTCCGGGGCGGGGCGTACGGCGCTGGGAGCGGCATCATCACCGCGATACGTCTGCGCGGCAGAGATCTGCTCGGCCAGGGTAGCGCGCTCGGCGCCGGGCGCGTTGGTCGCCGTCAGCGCTTCGTGATAGACCGCATGTTCGAGAGCCGGAGTCAGGGCGTACAGGGTGCCGGTAAGGGCGGCGAAGAGAATAAAGGGACCGACCAGCAGGCCGATGTAGAAGTGCAGGCGAATGATCAGCGTCTTGAGCGCTGGCGCCAAGGAGGAGGCGGCGTCTGTCATGAAGAACTCATCTCGCAGTCATGGGGAGGCGATGGTGCCGGCCATCCCCGCTCAAGGCGGGCGATGTCGGGGCACTGGGCTCGGGGTTGCGGGGTGTGGGGATGACAAGGGGCCGGCAACCTGGCCGAGAGGCCGGCTGGTCAGGCCCGGGACGCTTCCGGAGGGGCTCGCGCGATGAAGGCGGGATACGCGGAGGACGCCGGCGCCGCCAGTGCTGGCGCCGCAGGCAGGCGATGGGAGGCTACCGGTGTGCTGTCAGGCAGTCGGACCGCGACGGCCTGGGCTGGCACATGGGCAAAGAGCACGCAGTAGCCACATGCGGCCAGGTCGTGGTGACTTCCGCCCTGGAGGGCCGTCGCGGAGGCGGAATCCGCCTGCGGGTGGTGGCGGTGCCGCTCGGCAGAAGGGGCTTGCGGGGGAGCACTCGCGGGTGGGGCATGCGCGGCCTGAGCCATCCCGTAAGGCGCTGCTTGATCGAGCTCGGCGTGAGCCCGCCTCATGTCATCGGCCGATGGCAGACGCTGCAGCTGACCGATCAAGGGCCCGACGAACACCAGCAGCATGGCGGTCAAGGCCAGCCAAGCTAGGCGTCGAGAAGGTCGGTGCAGGTGAGAGGTCATCGTCGGGCCGGGCAGCGAGGTGAGTATCGCGAAGCAAAGGATCGACCACTATAGGCAAGTGCTAATGCCTTGCACATGCCTCCAATAGCCCATTGACGTGGTGTGATGCCGCACCGACGTCGGGCGGGTGACGTGCCTGGCGGGTAGCCCTCGGCGCTGACGAACCGGCCGTGGGTCCCGTGAGGCGTCTGTCGGACGTCGGCCAGGCACGCCGCATGGCCGGTTGTCGTGGTCACCTTGGACGGCGTGTGCAGCCCACGATGGCTTCGTCTGTTGCGTCGGGCCCTTGCTTCACACGCCAGGCCTCGCGATGCTTGTCGGCTCCATCGCCACGGATGCCCTCGGCCATGACTGTCAGTGTCAGCGAATCGGCTTCTAGCCACCCGCAGAGCGAGCCCCATGAATCCCCCGGCGAGGCCTATCGCCGGGCGCTGGCCGAAGGCGTGCTATTGGAAGACGCGGCGCAGCGCCAGGCGGTCGATGCCCTGGAGGGCTGCCATCGGGCCCTGGTCGACGGCAGTCGTCCCAACGGCGTCTACCTATGGGGCAAGGTCGGCCGCGGCAAGACCTGGCTGATGGACCTGTTTGCCGCCGGGTGTCCCGTGCCCGCCCGGCGCCTGCATTTTCATCACTTCATGCGCTGGGTGCACCGGCGCCAGTTCCAGCTCGGTGGCGGCGCAGATCCGTTGAATCGTCTTGCCGATGAGCTGGTCGGTGAGGTTCGGGTGTTATGTCTCGATGAGCTGTACGTCGAGGATATTGCCGACGCCATGCTGCTAGGAGGCCTGCTCGAGAGACTCTTCGTGCGTGGCCTGGTGGTGTTGACGACCTCGAATCAGCCGCCTTCGGAGCTCTACCGCGACGGCTTCAATCGCGAGCGGTTTATGCCGGCGATCGCTGCCATGGAACAGCATATGCAGACGGTCCATCTCGGCGGTGATCTTGACCACCGTGAGCACCCTGGCGTGTCGCGTCAGCGTTATTTCGTGCGCCGAAGCGGGGAGCCGAGCGTGGTGCCCGAGCTTTTCCGTCGCCTCGCCCCCGCGGGCATCGTCGATACCGCCTTGACCCTGGGTGCCCGGACCATCGCCGTGCGCGGCCTCGGCGCCAAGGTCATCTGGTGCGACTTCGCCGACCTGTGCGAGGCGCCGCTATCGACCCTCGATTTTATTGGCCTGTGTGACCGCTTCGATACCTTGCTGCTTGATGGCGTGCCCGGTCTTGCCGGCGAGTCGCAGCCGGCGCGCATCGCGCGGGGGACCGAGGATGCGTACCAGCGCGTGGTGGCCGGCGACCGAGAGCTGCCGCCGCTGGCGCCGAGAGACGATAGCGTCAGGCGCTTTATCGCGCTGGTCGATGAGTGCTATGACCGCGGCGTACCACTGGTGATAGAAGCCGAGGTGGCGATGGAGGCGCTCTATCCGAATGGTTACCTGGCCTTCGCGTTTCGTCGTACCCTGAGCCGACTGCGGGAAATGCAGTGGGAACGCTTCGGACGGCGTCCGGGCGTATGACACATCATCGGTTGGCCTTGCGCGCACGGCGCATCGACCTTTTCAAGGAGAGGAGTCCCCATGCAACGCGTGACCCTGGAGCGGCTGGACGCCGGCTCGCCCCATCTTCGCACAGTGGCCGGCTGGACCTTCGCTGCGTGGGGGCATCAGCACCCCGAGCACGATAGCGAAAGCTGGTGCAACGCCGTGGCCGCCTACTGCGGGGCGGCCGGGGTGCCTTCGGTGTTCGTGGCCATGCGCGACGGAGAGCCACTCGGTACCGCGAGCCTGTCGCCGGACGACATGAGCATTCGTCGCGAGCTCTCGCCATGGCTTGCCTCGGTGTTCGTGCCCGAGGCAAGCCGCGGTCAGGGGCTGGCGTCGACGCTGGTCCAGCGCGTCGAAGCCGAGGCTCGTGACCATGGCATTACGCGGCTGTATCTCTACACGCCGGATCAGCAGGCACTCTATGCCCGGCTCGGTTGGCGAGCCTATGAAGACGTCGACTATCTCGGCGAGCGCGTCACCATCATGGTGCGTGAGCTGGGCGGCGAGTGAGCGCCACGCCAGGCGCCCGGGGGCGGAGGCCGCCGCGACTCGCTGCCCGGCGGAATCCGTCGTGCGGTGACAGCGTGGCTGGCACGGCGATTGGCGGCCGGGTTGCCTGGACGAGGAAGGGGCTATCTCGTCTGAGGTAAGGTGAAGGAGGGCCCGAACTGCTATCACGAAAAGAGGGCTCGTCGGGCGGTCGTCCCCGCAAGGTCGTCGCCCAGGCGACGTTGCCCTGGTCCTGCCGAGCCCCCGCGCTGGCATTCCCCGTCTGCTGCACCACCGGACACCGCGATGTGCTTCTCCCGCACGGCCTTTTTCGAGGCCCACGAAGACCGCCCCACCAACCCTTCCCGTGCCACGCCGATGGCCATCCTCATCGAGCGACGGCTATCGCGGCGAGGCTTTCTCAAGGGCGCAGGCGGCGCGTCCCTCGGCCTCGCTGGCCTCGCTGGACTGGGGCCGTTGAGCGCGGGCCTGGCCCAGGCCGATGACGGCGACCGGTTCGCCTTCGACGAAATCACCCACGGCCTGGATGAGACCATTCACGTCGCCGACGGCCACCGCGCCGATGTGCTGATCCGCTGGGGCGATCCGCTATTTGCCGACGCCCCCGAGTTCGATCCCCAGCATCAGACTGCCGAGGCCCAGGAGCGCCAGTTCGGCTACAACAACGACTATATCGGCTTCGTTGCCCTTGCCGGGCGCG
Source organism: Halomonas sp. V046 (assembly GCF_052645355.1). Classification (NCBI taxonomy): domain Bacteria; kingdom Pseudomonadati; phylum Pseudomonadota; class Gammaproteobacteria; order Oceanospirillales; family Halomonadaceae; genus Halomonas; species Halomonas sp. V046. Next base: position 443,669 of record NZ_JBQXYF010000001.1, on the reverse strand, counting down.
ACGATCGCGGCCTGCTGATGGTCAACCACGAGTACGTCAGCCGTGAGTTGATGTTCCCGAACCTGCCGATGCCCAAAGACGAGTTCGATCACTCCGACCTGAGCGCCGAGATCGTCGAAATCGAAAAGGCGGCCCATGGCCTTTCGGTGGTCGAGGTGCGCCGTGACGGCGAGCTCTGGCACTACGTCAGAGACAGCCCCTACAACCGCCGCCTGACACCGCGCAGTACGCCTATGGTTCTGGCGGGGCCGGTGGCGGGACATGCCCGGGTGCAGACCCAGGCCGACCCGGATGGGCGTACGGTGCTTGGCACGCTGAATAACTGCGCCGGGGGAGTAACGCCCTGGGGCACCGTGTTGACCTGCGAGGAAAATTTCAATTTCTACTTCATGGGGGATGCCGAGCAACACCCCGAGAAGGACAAGCTGGCGCGGTATGGTGCCCCCACCGAGGCCAATGCCTGGGGCCTCTACGACCCGCGCTTTCATATCAACGAGGAGCCCAACGAGCCCAATCGCTTTGGCTGGGTGGTGGAAGTCGACCCCCATGACCCAACGTCGACGCCGATCAAACGCACGGCGCTCGGCCGGGTGAAGCACGAGGGGGCGGCCAACGTGGTGGCCGATGACGGACGCCTGGTGGTGTACATGGGCGATGATCAACGTTTCGACTACGTCTACAAGTTCGTGACCCGGGATCGGGTCGACGTCGTGAATGCGAAGGCCAATCGTGATCTGCTCGATCACGGCACGCTATACGTCGCCCGCTTCGATGAAGACGGCAGCGTCCACTGGCTGGCGCTGGTGCACGGGCAAGGCCCCTTGACCGAGGAAAACGGCTTCGCGAGCCAGGCCGACGTCCTGATCGATACTCGCCTCGCCGCCGATGCCCTTGGCGCGACGCCGATGGACCGACCCGAAGACATCGAGGCCAACCCGGCGACCGGCAAGGTCTACGTCATGCTCAGCAACAATCACCAGCGCAGCGCCGATCGGCTTAACCCGGCCAACCCCCGCGCCGAGAACGTCTTCGGTCAGATCGTCGAGATCGCCACCGACGGCGATCACGGCGCTGCCCTGAGCCGCTGGGACATGCTGGTTCGGTGTGGCGACCCCGCCAACGAAGCGGTGGGGGCCAAATGGAACCCGGCCACGACCGCCAATGGCTGGTTCGCCTCGCCAGACAACTGCGCGGTGGATGCCCGTGGGCGGTTGTGGGTGACGACCGATCAGGGCGAGAAGTGGACCATGAGCGGCACCGTTGACGGGCTCTGGGCACTGGAGACCGACGGTGAGCGTCGCGGCACCGGCAAGATGTTCTTCCGCGTACCGATGGGGGCGGAGATGAGTGGCCCAAGCTTCACCCCGGACGACACCGCGTTGTTTCTTTCGGTACAGCACCCTGGAGAAGACGAGAGCGCCGACTTTCCCGGACGCACGACGCCGGCTTCCTTCGAGGACCCGGCGACCCGTTGGCCGGATTTCGACGACGCCGTGCCACCACGGCCATCGATCGTGGTCGTGACGCGCCACGCCGGCGGCACCATCGGTTGAGCGAGGCGTGGCGTGCCTCTGGCCGGTGTCGACGCCGCCCCGGGCGGGCATCGCGTACGCGGGACTTGCCAAACGCCGGCCCCGTTAGCCGCCGGAGGCAGAGGGCGCTGGCGGCGCAAACCACTGTTGCAAGGGCGATACGGCTTCGCCTGCCCATGGTGTCGGGTGATGGGCGACAGCGTCAGGCGAGCCCGTCGACGGGTCGCGATAGCCGCCTTGGCGAGAGGGGGGCGGATTTGGACTGTGCTATATCTGGCTGTGCTATATCGAGCGATGCTGACAGGAGACCTCGGTCCCCCTATCGAATTCTGGCAAGGCTGGCTAGCCTCCTTAACGAGTATGTGTCATTCATCAATGATGAGGCAAAGGAGGTCGTCGCTATGGATACCAAGGTCATCGAAGGAAAGTGGAATGAGTTCACCGGGGCAGCGAAGGAAAAATGGGGAGACCTGACCGACGATGAAGTGAAGCAGGCGGAGGGCAAGACCGAAAAGCTGATCGGCATTATCCAGCAGAAGTTCGGCATGAGCCGGGAGGCGGTGGAGAAGGAGTTCGATCAGTTGAAGGCCAGGCTCAATCTGTAGGGCCGATGGTGGGACGGGCGTGATGTGTTGGGAGCGGCACGGCAAGCGTATCGTGGCTGGCCTGGCACCGGCCACAGGATTCGAACAAGGCCCAGCGGCGCTGGGCCTTGTTCGTTTTGCCTGTCTTGGTGGGGGATCTTGGCGGGCGATCTTGCCGGGAATGCTCCCGAATCTCAGTGGACCTGGACGGTGCCGCCTCGCGGCCCCAGCGTCAGCCGAACAACTGGCGCAGCCTGCGCTGGTTCTTAAGCGTCAGTGGACCTGGACGGCGCAGCCTGCGCGGGTTCTTAAGCGTCAGACGAACAGTTGGCGCAGCTTGCGCTGGTTTTCGAGCGTCTGTACGCAGGCATCCGCTGCCTCGCGGCCCTTGGTCACGAAGTGCTCGTGGTAGAACGCGGTGTGTGTCGCATGCTCGTGGAAGTGGTGCGGGGTCAGGACCACCGACAGCACCGGCACTTCGGTGTCGAGCTGGACCTTCATCATGCCGTCGATCACCGCTTGGGCGACGAAATCGTGGCGGTAGATGCCGCCATCGACCACGAAACCGGCGCCGATGATGGCGTCGAAGCGCCCGCTCTTGGCCAGCATCTTGGCCTGTAGCGGAATCTCGTAGGCACCGGCGACGCTGAACACCTCGACGCGGTCGGCCGCGATGGCGTGTTTCTCGGCCAGGGTGGCGATGAAGGCCTCCCTGGCCTGGCCGACGATGTCGTGGTGCCAGCTGGCCTGCAAGAAGGCGATGCGGGGCTGTGCGGCCGGGGTGATGGCGTGCGGGTGCTGCTGGGGTTCGAGCTGATTCATGGTTGTCCTCGTTGGCGAAACGCCTAACCAGAATCAGGGCAAGCGGAGTCGCGCCGGGCCTTCCCGTGGGAAGGTCGCGTCGTCGATGCCGTTCTCTTTCATCCGGACTATCACCGTCGGCTTCGGAGTCTCACCGAATCTGCTGACCCCCGCATCGCCTGGCCGCTCTGGGCTTGTCAGGCAAGGCAGGGCGCTCGCGGGCTTGGATCATGGACGCTTGGCCCCGATCATCACCGCCGGTGGGGACTTTCACCCCGCCCTGAGAACTTGTAATCGTGCCACCGTTGCCGGGATCGTGCCGGACCAACGGTGACGCCTTGTGAAGCCGTCGCGGCAGCTGCCGCGCCTGTGCGGCGCAGCCGGTGGCGCGACGCGACCATTCTACCGCCAGCGCAGAGTGTTGGCGACCAGCTCATCGCGGCGAGGGCCGTGTCGCGGCGGCGTCAGGCGCTCTCGCCGCGAATCAGTTCGAAGCCGACGTCGATACGACGACGTTGCGGTTCGCGCCCCTCGAGTCGGTCGATGATCTGGGTGGCGGCGAGCCGGCCGATGGCTTCACGTGGGGAGGCGACAGTGGTCAGGCGGGGGGTCAAGGATTGACCGAAGGGCAGGCCCGTGAAGCCGGCGATGGCGATATCCTGGGGCACGCGCAGCCCCTCCCGGCTGGCGTGGAGGAGGGCGCCGCAGGCCATGACGTCGTCGGCGAAATGAATGGCATCGCAACGTGGGTAGCGGTCGAGCACGGCGTCCAGGGCGCGGGCGCCGACATCGAAGTGGCTGGGGGATTCCCAGGCCAGCAGCGGGGCCTCCATGTCGGCTCGCTCGAGCCGGTCACGGTGGCCATCGTAGCGCTGTCGTGCCCGATAGTTGCCGTCCATCTGGGTGCCGGCAAAGACCACCTGGCGATAGCCCTGGGCGATCAGGTGCTCGGCCATGCAACGCCCGGCACCGTAGTGGGACATGCCCACGTTCAGATCCAGCGCCTCACCCGGGGCGGCGAGCTCCATGATCTCGACCAGCGGACGCCGGTAGCGTCGCAGCAGCGCCGCAAGGCTCGGTTGATGCCGGAGCCCGGTGGTCACCAGCGCCGTGGGCGACCAGCCGAGGAAGGTTCGGATCAGCTCTTCCTCGCGCTTCATGCTGTAGTCGGTATTGCCCAGCAAGATCTGGTAGCCGTGACTCTCGAAGGTCGATTGCAGGCCTTGGATGACCTCGATGAAGACGACATTGGACAGCGACGGCACGATGACCGGAATAAAGTGAGAACTCGCCGAGGCCAGGCTTCCCGCCACCATGTTGCGCACGTAGCCAACGCGTTCGATGGCCGCCTCCACGCGCTCACGGGTGCAGTCGCGCACGCTGTCGGGGTTGCTCAGGGCTCGCGAGACCGTGATCGACGACACTCCGGCTTCCTTCGCCACGTCACTCAGGGTCGGGCTCTGTAGTCCTTTGCGCCGTCGGCGTTCGTGGGGCGGGTGATCGCTCATGGACCTGTCCTCGTATCATCGTGGCGGCCAAGGGGCCGCCTGGTCTCATCGTAGACGCCGGCGCCGTCGGTGCAGTCGGCAGGCGTCGGTGGGTACGCCACCGCCCGGTCTTCACACCACGCTGAGGTCGCAGGCACGCGATGATTAGACATTGGTCGTGGCCAGGCCGCCACCGCTTGCACCTCATTCGTCGCTGAACTAAAAGTAATACACTCTAAATGTTAGCGCTAACATGGCGATCAGGCGACATGCCAGGCATTCCACGTTGCGGCGGCTGGCGTTTGGGCGGCGGCCTCCTGTTCACGCATTGGTGGCCGGCGGTCCCGGGCCGTGCAGGCCCTTATCCCAGATCACAGGAGACGGCTTCATGGCCCCATCAACCGGCAATGGCAAGATCGTCGGCGACGTAGAGCACGAGGCACGCGCCATCGGTGTGATTGGCCTGGGGGCCATGGGGATGGGTGTGGCCTGTTCGCTGAAGGTGGCCGGGCTCGATGTGGTGGGCTGTGACCTGTCCGAGCACGCACGAGCCGAGTTTGAGGCCGTCGGCGGGCGCTGCGTCGCGACCCCCCAGGTGCTCGGTGAGCAGTGTGATGTGGTTCTGGTAGTGGTGGTCAACGCGGCCCAGGTCGAGGCGGTGCTGTTCGAGCCTGCCTCCGGGCAGGCGCAGGGGGGCGCCGACACGGCGATGGGATCGTTGGTCGATCGGTTAGGGCCCGGGGCCCTGGTGATTCAATGCGCCACGGTGGCGCCGGCCTTCGCCGAGGCGCTCGGCCAGCGCCTGGCCCAGGCGGGGGTGGACATGCTGGATGCGCCGATCAGTGGTGGGGCGGCCAAGGCCAGCCGCGGTGAACTGTCGGTGATGGCCTCGGGCAGGCCCGAGGCCTTCGCCAAGGCGGAGCCTGCGCTGGCGGCCATGGCGGCGACGGTGCACCGGCTGGGGGACGTGCCGGGGCCCGGCTCCAGCGTCAAGCTGGTCAATCAGCACCTGGCCGGTGTGCACATTGCCGCCGCCGCCGAGGCCATGGCGCTCGGGCTTTCGATGGGCATCGAGCCAACCAAGCTCTACGAGGTGATCACCCAGTCGGCGGGCAACTCCTGGATGTTCGAGAACCGCGTTCCCCACATTCTGAAGGGGGACTACACGCCGCTCTCGGCGGTGGACATCTTCGTCAAGGATCTCAATATCGTTCACGACACGGGGCGCCACAAGAAGCTGGCCATGCCGGTCGCGGCCAGCGCCTTGCAACAATTTACCGCCGCCAGTGGCATGGGGCTCGGGCGCGAGGATGACGCCGCCGTGGTGAAGGTCTACGCGGCCCTCGCTGGCCTGACCTTACCGGCCGCCCATGACAGCGTCCACGCCGCGGGCGGTGCCAATGATGAGGAATACACATGAGCCTGATACTGGGCGCCATCGCCGACGACTTTACCGGCGCCACGGACCTGGCCAACAATCTGGTCCGCTCCGGCATGCGCACGGTGCAAGTGCTGGGGGCGCCGGATGCCGATACGCCGGTGCCGGACGATGTGGATGCGGTGGTGGTGGCATTGAAGTCACGCACCTGTCCGGTCGACGAAGCCCTGGCCGACAGCCTGGCCGCGCTCGATTGGCTCAAGGGGGGCAACCGGCACGGCGAGGCCGCTCGCCAGATCTTCTTCAAGTATTGCTCCACCTTCGATTCCACCGATGCGGGCAACATCGGCCCGGTGGCGGATGCATTGCTCGATCGGCTCGGTGGTGCCCAGACGGTGATGGTGCCGTCGTTCCCGACGACGGGACGCACGGTCTATCAAGGACACCTGTTTGTGGGGGATCGGCTGCTCAACGACAGCGGCATGCAGGATCACCCGCTCAACCCAATGCACGATGCGGACCTGGTGCGGGTGCTGGCGCGCCAGACGCCGCACCAGGTGGGGTTGCTCGACGATCGCGTGATCCGCGGCGGTGTGGCGCAGGCCCAAGAACACTTGCATCGGCTCGGCGCCGACGGCGTACGCCATGTGATCTGCGATACCTTGAACGATGACGATCTCGAGGTCCTGGCCGGGGCCTGTGTCGAGCTTGAGCTGGTGACCGGCGGCTCGGGACTCGGCCAGGCCTTGCCCGGCGAGTATCGTCGCCTTGGCTGGCTTGAGCCCAATGCTGATGCCGCCCGCCTCGAGGTGGCCGAAGGCGGCCCGCTGGTCCTTTCCGGCAGTTGCTCTCGGGCGACCCTGGCCCAGGTGGAGCACTTTCTCGAGCGCCATCCGGGCGTGGCCCTCGACCCGCTGGAGCTCGCCGACGGCGATGCGCCGATCGAGGCTGCGCTCGCCTTTGTGCGTCAGCACCGCGAGGACACGCCTGATGAGCCGGTGCTGGTCTACGCCAGCGCCGCCCCGCAGCGGGTCCAGGCCGCCCAGCAGCGGCTCGGTGTTGCCAGGGCGGGGGAGCTGGTCGAACGGGCCATGGCGATACTGGCGACGACGTTGGTCGGCGAAGGCATCGGTCGGCTTCTGGTCGCCGGTGGCGAGACCTCCGGCGCCGTGGTGTCAGCGCTGGACCTCGGCCAGCTGCGCATCGGTGGCCAGATCGATGCCGGGGTGCCCTGGACCCAGGCGAGGGTCGAGGGACGCATCCTTTCGCTGGCACTCAAGTCAGGGAACTTCGGCGGCGTCGACATCTTCACCCGGGGCTTCGATGTGCTGGCGGAGGTGGCGCCATGACTCGGGCGCCTACTCATCGCGACAACGCTCTGCGTGAGCAGATCGCGGTCTACGGCCAGTCGCTGTTCGATCGCGGCCTGACCATGGGCTCCAGTGGCAACATCAGCGTGCGCCTCGAGGACGGTGGCTGGCTGATGACGCCGACCAACGCGTGCCTGGGACGGCTCGACCCCGCGCGCATCTCGCGGTTGTCCGCCGAGGGGCAGTGGCAGGACGGCGACAAGCCGACCAAGGAGAGCTTTCTGCACATGGCGATGTACGCCGAGCGCCCCCAGTCCGGTGCCATCGTTCACCTCCATTCGACCCACTCGGTGGCGGTATCGTGCCTGCCGGATGTCGATTGCCATGACTGCATTCCACCGCTCACCGCCTACTATGTAATGCGCGTGGGCAAGCTACCTCTGGTGCCGTATCACGTGCCGGGGGATCCGAGTCTCGGCGACGCGGTGAGGGGCCTGGCGGGCAAGCACAGCGCCGTGTTGCTGGCCAACCACGGCCCGGTGGTCGCGGGGAAATCCCTCGAGGCGGCGGTGTATGCCACGGAGGAACTCGAGGAAACCGCCAAGCTATTCTTGCTGCTGCGCGGCGAAAACCCCAGGGGACTGACGCCGGAACAGGTCGCCGAGCTGGAAGCGCGGTTCCCCCGGGACTGATGCGGCATCGGGCGCCCTCGAGCAATTGGCGCGGCATCGGGCGCCCTCGAGCAGCTGGCGCGGATTCGGGCGCCCTCGAACAGCTGACGCGGATTCGGGCGTCCTAGACAGATGGCGCGGCGTCGGGCGCCCTCGAGCAACTGGCGCGGCATCGGGCGCCTTCGAGCAGCTGGCGCGGCATCGGGCGCCTTAGAGCACCTGGCGCGGCGTCGGGCGCCCTCGAGCAACTGGCGCGGCATCGGGCGCCTTAGAGCACCTGGCGCGGCATCGGGCGCCCTAAGTAAGCCACCAGCGTTTTAGAACATAGGACTCAGCATGATTCGATTGGCTGCCAATCTCAGCATGATGTTCACCGAACACGCGTTTCTTGATCGCTTCGAGGCCGCGGCGTCGGCTGGCTTTCGCGCCGTCGAGTACCTGTTTCCCTATGCGTTCGAGGCCGACGAGCTGCGCCGCCGTCTCGATGCCCACGATCTGAGCCAGGCGCTGTTCAATCTACCCCCCGGGGACTGGGAGGCAGGCGAGCGCGGCCTGGCCTGCTTGCCGGGGCGCGAGGAAGAGTTTCGTCAAAGCGTCGACCTGGCGCTGTCCTACGCCGCCCGGCTCGACTGCCCGCGGCTGCATGCCATGGCGGGCCTGCTGCCAGGCGGTGCCGATGCGGCCACGATTCAGGCCCACCAGGATACCTATATTCGCAACCTTCAGTTCGCCGCCGCGGCGTGCGCCAAGGCCGGCAAGACCCTGCTGATCGAGCCGATCAACGGGCGCGACATGCCGGGCTTCTTCCTGAGCGGCCAGGCCCAGGCTCGCGCTATCGTCGAGCGTGTCGGGGCGGACAATCTCAAGGTGCAGTTCGACCTGTACCACTGCCAGATCGTCGAGGGCGACCTGATCCGCACCCTGGAAGCCCAATTCGCCCACATCGGGCATGTGCAGATTGCAGGGGTGCCGCAGCGTCACGAGCCGGACCGGGGCGAGGTCAACTATGGCGCGGTGCTCACGCGTCTCGATGAGCTGGGCTACGACGGCTGGGTAGGCTGCGAGTACCGTCCCGCGGGTGAGACCCGCGCCGGCCTCGGCTGGGCCAATGCCTACGGTATCGGCTGAACGGGGCCGATCACGTCAGCGATCACGTCAGCGATCTCGGCAATGACAGCAACGACGACAGCAACAATGACAGCAACGACGACAAGCGCTTAGCGGGAGCACGACATGCATATTCTGATCACCGGTGCCGCCGGGTTTCTCGGCCAGCGTCTCACCCAGGCGCTGGTAGCGCGGGGCACGCTCGATGGTCGTACCATCACGCGACTGACCCTGGTGGACCAGAGTGCACCGCCCGCCATCGATGCAGGCGACATCGCCGTGGTGACCACCTCTCGCGACCTGACTCAGGCGGGGGCATGGAACGCGTTGCTCGACGGTCGCCCCGACGTCATTTATCACCTCGCGGCGGTGGTGAGTTCCGCCGCCGAGGCGGACCTGGAGCTTGGGCTCGCGGTCAATTTCGATGCCACTCGGGCGTTATTGGACGGGTGTCGCAGCCGCGGCCTTGGCCAGACCCGGGTGCTGATGGCGAGCTCGGTGGCGGTCTACGGCGGAGAGCTCCCCGAGGTGCTTACCGACATGACGGCGCTGACCCCGCAAAGCTCCTACGGTACCCAGAAGGCCATGTGCGAGCTGCTGATCAACGACTTCAGTCGTCGGGGCCTCATCGACGGGCGGGTGCTGCGCCTGCCGACCATCGTCATACGTCCGGGGCGGCCCAACGCCGCGGCTTCGAGCTTCGCCTCCAGCATCCTGCGCGAACCGCTGGCCGGCGAAGGCGCCGTCTGCCCGGTACCCACCGAGCTTGAACTGTTCGTGATGTCGCCGGGCAAGGTCGTCGAGGCCTTGATCCACGGCGCCGAGGTGGATGCGGGCGAGCTAGGCGCCTCGCGCTGCTTCATGCTGCCGGGCATCACCGTCAGCGTCGCCGAGATGCTTGAAGCGCTGCGTCGCCGGGCCGGCGACGCGGCCGTCGATCGTGTGCGCTTCGAACCCGGTGCCGCGGTGACCGCCATCGTCGCCAGCTGGCCGGGGCGGTTCTCCACCGCCAAGGCCGACCGGCTTGGCTTCAAGGGTGACGACAGCTTCGACGACATCGTGGCGGGCTTTGTGGCCGATCCTCACTAGCGCCCCTGCCCGACACTCAGGCGCGCCTGCACCGCACGCGCCCGCAGCAAGCAGCACACCGGCCCAGCGTCTGGGCCTCGAAAGCACCTGGTGACAATAGCGTAACGACCCGAAAAGCGTCATCCCGACCAAGAGGAAACAACAATGACGATGTTTGCACGCCAAGTCCTCCCCGCCGCCATCCGCGCCACCCTGACCGCGGGGGTCGCCGGTATCGCCCTGTCCGGGCTGTCTGTGTCCGCGCTCGCGGCCCAGACCATCACGGTCGGCCATACCACCTCCGACAGCTCGCACTATTCCGCGGGCGTCGATGCCTTCAAGGCCAAGCTTGAGGAGCTGTCCGACGGCGAGTTCAGCGTGGCGGAGCAACCCTCCGGTGCCCTCGGCGGCGAGCGGGCCATGATCGAGGGCCTGCAGATTGGCACCATCGACGCGGTGATCACCTCGACCGGGCCGCTTGGCAACTTCGTGCCCCAGACCTACGTGCTCGACCTGCCGTTTCTGTTCAAGGACTACGCCGAGGCCCGCTGCGTGCTCGACGGCGAGATCGGCCAGGACCTGCTCGACATGATCGGCGAGCACGATCTGGTGGGACTCGCCTGGACCGAGAATGGCTTTCGTCACATGACCAACAGCCAGCGGGATATCAAGACGCCAGAAGACGCCGCCGGCCTCAAGATCCGCACCATGGAAAACGAGATGCACATGGCGGCGTTCAACGAGATGGGCGTGCACCCGACGCCGATGGCCTTCCCCGAGCTCTTCACCGCTCTGCAGCAAGGTACCGTGGACGGGCAGGAGAATCCGATCTCGGTGATTCTCACCGGCAACCTGTGGGAAGTGCAGGATCGCCTGTCGCTGACCGGTCACGTCTATTCGCCGGCCATCATGCTGGCCTCCCCGATCCTGTGGGACGGCCTCTCGGATGAGCAGCGGGAGTGGTTTACACAAGCCGCTCAGGCGGGTGCCGAGGCCACCCGTGCCATGGTCTCTCGGCTCGAGACCGAGGGCGTCGAGGAGCTCAAGGCCAAGGGCATGACCGTGGTCGAGGATATCGACAAGTCGCAGTTCCAACAGGCGGTCGAGCCCTCCTATTCGGTCTACACCGACGAGTATGGCAGCGAGATGCTGGATCGCATCCGCGCCAGCGACTGCGGCGGAGCCTGATCGCCCGCGACTCCCGCGCTGAGCCCGGTTCAGCGGCCGCGGCCCACGGGCCGGCTTGTCTCAAGCCGGTGGCCCGCGGCCGGCGGGCCTGGCGCGGGAGTGTGATGCAGGGTGCCGACAGGCTGTCGCCGGCGTAGCGACGCGTGCGGCACCGACCAGGAGGATATCTACCATGCTCGATGCTTTTCTGCGCCTGGAGCGAGGCATCTCGCAGTTGGCGTTGTGGGTGGCCGTGGCGATGCTGATCGCCTCGGTGAGCCTGGGCTTCTACCAGGTGCTGACCCGGTTTGTCTTCGATGCGCCATCGACCTGGTCGGAGGTGATGGCACGTTCGACCATGATCTGGTGCGTATTCATGGGCGCGGCGGCGACGTTCCGTGGCGGCTACATGATGGCCGTCGAGGTGATCTACAAGATCGTGCCCCAGCGTGGCCTCAAGGCGCTGGAAGTCTTCGTCGCGACGTGCTGCGTCATCGTGCTGCTGGTGCTGGTGATCTACGGCACCCAGATGACGCTGCGGGTACGCAGCCAGACCCTGTCCGGCGTCGGCATCACCATCGCCTGGATCTACGCCGCCATCCCCATTGGTGCCGCCTTCTCGCTGCTGTCGGTGGTGACCCGTCTGACGGCTCAGCTGTGCGGTCGTGAAACCATCGGTGTGGTGGACGCCGAAGCTCCCGTCACCGGGGATGGTGCCGCTCAGGCGCAGGACGAGACGCCTGCCCCCAGGGCCCGTAAAGATGATCCGACAGGGGCCGATCCCGGTGTCCGGGCTGGCGCGCCGCCGTCAGCGGGTCGTGCCAACAAGGGAGAGCGCCCATGAACGCCGCCATTGGCCTGTCACTGGTCATTCTGTTCGCCCTCGGCGTGCCCATCGCGGTGTCGATCCTGCTGGCATCGATCATCGGTATCGAGTTTTTCACCCGTTTTCCGCTGCTGATGGTGCCGCAGCAGATGTTCGTCGGCATCGACAACTTCCCGCTGATGGCGATTCCGTTCTTCATCCTCGCCGGCAACCTGATGGCCGCCGGCGGCATCTCGCAGCGCCTGGTGGATCTGGCCAAGTCCATCGTCGGTGGCCTGCAGGGGGGGCTCGCCATGACCTGCGTGCTGACCTGCATGATGTTCGCGGCCGTCTCGGGCTCTAGCGTCGCGACCACCTTCGCCATCGGCTCGATCCTGATTCCGGCCATGGTCGCCCATGACTATCCGCGGCCGCTAGCGGCCTCGATCCAGGCCTCGTCGGCGGAGCTTGGGGTGCTGATTCCGCCGTCGATCCCGTTGATTCTCTATGGCGTCAGCACCGACACCTCGATCGGGCGGTTGTTCATTGCCGGGATCGGGCCGGGGCTTCTGATCGGCAGCGCGTTGCTGCTGTTCCTGTACCTGTTCTGCAAGGTGCGCGGCTATGGCCTGCGTGACCGCGACGACCGCGAGAGCTTCCCGGTGGCCTTTCGGCGTGCCTGGGCGGCGCTGTTCATGCCGGTGGTCGTCATCGGCGGCATCTATGGCGGGGTGTTCACGCCCACCGAGGCCTCGGCGGTGGCGGTGTTCTATGCGCTGATCGTCGGCGGGCTCGTCTACCGGGAGCTGCCGCTCGGTGAGCTGCTGCCGATTCTGCGCCAGAGCGTGATTTCCACGGCCACGGTGATGCTGATCATCTCGGCGGCGGCGCTGTTCAGCTTTCTCATCAGTCGGTCGGGATTGCCCCGAGAGGTGGCCGGCTGGGTCACCCAGATCTTCGAGAGCCCCGTGACCTTCCTGCTGGCGGTCAACGTGATGCTGTTGATCATCGGCATGTTCGTCGAGACATCGGCGGCGATTCTGGTGCTGGCACCGATCTTCACGCCTATCGCGGTGCAGTACGGCATCGATCCGGTGCACTTCGGCCTGATCGTGGTGGTCAACCTGGCCCTGGGCATGTTCACCCCGCCGCTTGGGGTCAACCTGTTTGCCGCCTGTGCGGTGGCCAAGCTGTCCATCGATCAGTTGATTCCCTGGCTCGCCCGTTTCGTGCTGGTGGTGCTGGCCTGCCTGATCGCGATTACCTATTTGCCCTGGATTTCCCTGGGCCTGGTCGACTTGCTCTACTGAGTCGCCAGCCTCTTTCGACCCGTGCAGGAGAAGTGACATGAGTGAGTTGTCCCTGGTGCCGCCCGAGGGTGTGCTGATCGGCGGCAAGTGGCAGGACAGCGGCGAGACCCTCGAGGTAATGAGTCCCGCCTCGGGGCAGCGTATCGCTCGCATCGCCCGCGGCCAGGCCGAGCATGTCGACGCCGCGGTGACGGCGGCCCGAGCCGCCTTCAGCGGCGAGCTCGGGGCCTGGTCCACCTTCACCGCGAGGGCGCGCAGCGAGTGGTTACTGGCCTTCGCCGCCGCCATCGAGGCCGACCGAGACGTGCTGGCGGAGCTCGAGTGTCGCGATACCGGCAAGCCCATGACCCAGGCCAAGGGCGATATCGCCGCCTGCGCTCGCTACTTTCGCTTCTACGGCGGGGCCGCCGACAAGCTGCACGGCGAGACCATTCCCTATGACGGCGACTATGCGGTGATGACCCTGCGCGAGCCCTTCGGCGTCTGTGCCCAGATCATTCCCTGGAACTACCCCGCGCAGATCTTCGGGCGCTGTGTCGCGGCGGCGTTGGCGGCCGGTAACACGGTGGTGCTCAAGCCCGCCGAAGACGCCTGTCTTAGCGTATTGCGCCTGTGTTCCCTGGCGGTCCACGCGGGACTGCCGGAAGGGGCCTTGAACGTCGTACCGGGTCTCGGCCGCGAGGCGGGGGCGGCATTGGCCTCGCATCCCGGCATCGATCATCTGTCCTTCACCGGCTCGCCGGAGACCGGCACTCACGTCACCCAGGCCGCGGCTCAGCACCACGTGCCGGTGACCATGGAGCTTGGTGGCAAGTCACCGCAGATCGTATTCGCCGACGCCGATCGCGAGGCGGCACTCGCCGCGGTGGTGAAGGGGATCATCCAGAACGCCGGCCAGACCTGTTCGGCGGGCAGTCGCCTGCTGGTCGAGCGCAGTATTCACGACGAGGTGGTGCTGGCGCTGGCGGCACGCTTCGAGGCGCTGTCCTGCGATGCCGGCGAGCGCGACCCCGACTGCGGGCCGCTGATCAATGCCCGTCAGCGCGACAAGGTCATGGGTCTGATCGACGCCGCGGTCCACGACGGTATCCGCATCGCCGCCAAGGGCCGCCTCGCCGAGGGCGCGCCCCAGGGCGGTCACTTCGTGGTGCCGCACCTTCTGACCGAAATCCCCGAAGGCCATGCGGTCAGCCGCGAGGAGCTGTTTGGTCCGGTGCTGGCGGTTCAGGCCTTCGAGGATGAGGCCGACGCCATCCGCCTGGCCAATGCCACCGACTTTGGCCTGTGTGCCGGGGTCTGGACGAAAGACGGTGGGCGCCAGTTGCGCCTGGCCAAGGCCATTCGCTCGGGGCAGGTGTTCGTCAACAACTACGGCGCCGCCGGTGGCGTCGAGCTGCCCTTCGGCGGCGTCGGGCGCTCCGGACACGGTCGCGAGAAGGGCTTCGAAGGCCTGCGAAGCTATACCCGCATCAAGACCGTGGCCATTCGTCACGACTGACGTCGAGGCCCCGGTACGCCAGCGCGGCGTCGGCCACGCCGGGGCCTCGCACCGCCATCGCCTCACCGCCGTGCAGTGACGCCCGGTCGGTGCACGGATCTACAACGAGAAGGCCTTGTCTCGGTAGGCCTTCGATCGGACAGCACGGTCTCGCCTTGGTGAGGCCAGAAGACGGTTTGGCCGTCGGGAGCAGAGCATGACCTATCGTATCGCGGTACTCGCCGGTGACGGCATCGGCCTTGAGGTGGTGCCGGAAGGCCTCAAGGCGCTCAAGGCGGTGGCGCAGCGCTTCGACATCGACCTGTCCTTCGAGGCCTTCGACTTCGCCAGCTGCGCCTATTATGTCGAACACGGCGACATGTTGCCGGATGACTGGTTCGAGATTCTATCCCCCTTCGACGCGATCTACTTCGGCGCGGTGGGCTGGCCGGACACCGTGCCCGATCATGTGTCGGCCTGGGGCTCGCTGCTCAAGTTTCGCCGCGCGTTCGACCAGTACATCAACCTGCGCCCCTGCCGGCTGATGCCGGGCGTCGATTGCCCACTCAAGGGGCGTGAGCCCGGCGACATCGACTTTCTGGTGGTGCGCGAAAACACCGAAGGCGAGTACTCGCGACTCGGTGGCCGAGCCTTCGAGGGCACCGAGCGCGAGGTCGTGTTGCAGGAAACCCTGATGACACGAGTCGGCGTCGACCGGGTACTGAAGTACGCGTTTGAACTTGCCATGAGCCGCCCACGCAAGCGCTTGACCTCGGCCACCAAGTCAAACGGGCTGTCGATCTCCATGCCCTACTGGAACGAACGCTCGGCAGCCATGGCGGCGCAGTTCCCAGAGGTGGCGATGGATCAGTATCACATCGATATTCTCACCGCCCACTTCGTGCTCAACCCCGATCGCTTCGACGTGGTGGTGGCGAGCAACCTGTTCGGCGACATCCTGTCTGATCTGGGGCCAGCCTGCACCGGTACCATCGGCATCGCGCCCTCGGCCAATATCAATCCTGGCGGCGAATTTCCGAGTCTGTTCGAGCCGGTTCACGGCAGTGCCCCGGATATCGCCGGCCAGGGCATCGCCAACCCCGTGGGCCAGATCTGGTGCGGCGCCATGATGCTTGAGCATCTGGGCGAGAAGGCCGCCGCCGAGGCGCTGCTTGGCGCCATCGAGCGAGTGCTGGCGACGGGCGACAAGGAGGTGCTGACGCCGGACATGAAGGGCCGCGGCACCACCGCGGGGCTTGGCGACGCCATTCGCGACGCCCTGATGGCGGGCTAGGTTGGCTCCGGCGCTGCTTCGATTATCGCCAGCGCATCCCGAAGCCTGCGCGATTGGCTTTTTTACAACAAAGGACTGAGACCATGAGCAAGCATGTCCACGTCGGCCTGATCGGGGTCGGCCTGATGGGCCACGGCATCGCGACTAGCCTGCTGCGTGCCGGCCACCGATTGACCTTCCTCGACCATCCCGGCAACCAGCCGACCGACGACCTTCGCGCCAAGGGGGCCACCGCCGTGGCGCGCCCGCGTGACGTGGCAACGGCGGCCGAGGTCGTCATCCTGTGCGTCACCGGTACCCCTCAGGTCGAGAGCGTGTTGTTCGACGAGGGTGGGGTGATCGAGGGTATCGGCGATGGCAGGGAGGGCATCGGCGACGGTAAAGAGGGCATCGGCGACGGTAAAGAGGGCATCGGCGACGGTAAAGAGACCATCGGCGACGCCAAGGTCATCATCGACTGCTCCACTGCCATCCCCAGCTCCACCCGGGGCATCGCCGAACGGGTCGCTGCGGCCGGCGGGCGCTTCATGGATGCGGCCATGACGCGCACGCCCAAGGAGGCCGCCGAAGGCCGCTTGAATCTGATCGTCGGGGCTCCCGAGGCGCTGTTTGATGCCGTGCGCCCGCTGCTGGCGAGTTTCTCGGAGCACATCACTCATGGCGGCCCGGTGGGCTCGGGGCATACGCTCAAGCTTCTGCACAACTTCGTCTCGCTGGGTTTCACCGCGGTGCTCGCCGAGGCGGTGGCCGCCTCGCGACGCGCCGAGATCGATGATGCGGTGCTGCTCGAGGTGCTGGGCAATGGCGGCGGCGGCGGGGTGGTACTGGAACGCCTGCGTCCTTTTATCGCCTGCGATGATCCGTCCGGCTTTCGTTTCAGCCTGGCCAACTCGCTCAAGGATGTGGGCTACTACCAGGCCATGGCAGGGGATCTCGACGCCGCGAAGGACGTGGCCGACGCGGTGGCCTCGCTGTATCGCCAGGTCAATGACCAGGGCCACGGCGAGCGCCTGGTACCGGAGCTCGTCACACTGCTCAAGGAAGGGGCCTGAACGGAGCCGCCCGAGGTGAAAAGACGAGATACGCTGCCCGTTCAGGCGGCACCGAGAAGCGGCGGCATGCCGCAAGGACCGCGGCAAGTACGCTAGGAGACTCGCGATGAAGATCGTCACGCTGGAGACGTTGCGGCCCGCCGCCAAGCCGTCGCTGATCTGGGTCAGGGTGCATACCGATGATGGCCTGATCGGCCTCGGTGAGAGCTGGTTCGGCTGTGACGCCATCGAGGCCGATGTGCATGGCCGCCTCGCCGACCTGCTGCTGGGCGAGGACGCGACGCGCATCGAGGCGCTGCACCGCAAGATGCGCCCTTACGTCGGTTTCACCGGCACCAGCGCCGAGATCCGGGCGCTGTCCGCCGTGGACGTGGCGCTGTGGGATCTCGCCGGGCAGCGCGCTGGCATGCCGCTGCATGACCTGTTGGGTGGCGCGAGCCGCGACAGCGTCAGGGTCTACAACACCTGCGCCGGGCCCGACTACGTGTCGAAGTCTGCCGACGTGCGTCCGGGCAACTTCGGTCTTGGCGAGGGCGGTGGGCCGAGCGAGAGTGAGGCGCCGCGCTTTGAAGACCTGGACGCCTTCCTGACGCGTCCGGCCGAGCTTGCCGCCGAGCTGCTCGACATGGGCATCTCGTCGATGAAGATCTGGCCCTTCGACTTCGCCGATGGCGCTCGAGACGGCGTCGATATCTCGACGGCCGACCTTAAGAGGGCCCTCTGGCCGTTCGAGGAGATCCGTCGGGTGCACGGCGATCGTATGCGCATCAAGGCCGAGCTGCATGGGCTATGGAGTCTGACCACCGCCCGCACCATCTGCCGAGCGCTGGCGCCGCTGGAGCCCGACTGGGTGGAGGACCCCATCTGGATGGATCGACCACGCGAACTCGCCGAGCTCGGCGCCGATACCGGCGTTGCCATCGCCGGCGGCGAGACCCTGGGCGGGCTCGGCCAACTGCGCGATCTTATCGACGTCGGCCGGGTTCACACACCGATCATCGATGTTACCTGGGGCGGCGGGGTGACCTTTGCGCGCAAGGCGGCGGCCCTGGCCGAAGCCCAGGCTCGGCCGATTGCCTTTCACGACTGCTCGGGACCGGTGACGCTTGCGGTTTCGACCCACCTGGCCATGGCGTTACCCAATGTGGCCGAACAGGAGATCACCCGGGCCTTCTACTACGGCTGGTACGGCGACTGCGTCGAGGGGCTGCCGGTGATCGAGCACGGCCGAATCCGTGTCAGCGGTAAGCCGGGGCTTGGGGTAACGCTCGATGAGCGCCTGCTCGCGGCCGGCAGCGATGCGCTGAGCGTTCGGGTCAGTCAGCTGCGTGGCTGACGCCGGCCCTGTCCCCAGGCGACGCGCTCATCTCCGGGCGCCGCTGTCGGCGAGTCGCCTTGCCTCCGGGGGGACGACGCGTACGCGACGATTCGCTGCCGTTGGAGGTTGCTCGACAGCCGTCGGCCGCTGAGTCGGCGGGCGTTTGGCCCGGGTTCTCTGCGCAGTTTCGACACTCGCCAGGGCCTTGCCCGGGCCATCGTGCTTTGATGGTTGGAGCTCGGACTGCGATGATCGCCCGTTGAGGCGGTCCAAACCTTGTTGGAGACACCATGCAGCATCTCGACCTGAGCGTGATACGGCAAGCCTTGTCCTGGTCGCGTGGGGGCTCGACGGTCTGGCTGGCCACGGTGCTCTCTACCTTCGGTTCGTCGCCGCGGGAGCCCGGTGCCTGGCTTGCCGCGACCCGGGATGGACGGCATATCGGCTCGCTGTCAGGCGGCTGCGTCGAGGAGGATTTTCTCGAGCGCCTGGCGGCGGGTGGCTTCGGTGACGCGCTCGGGGTGCGCCTTCACCGAGTGCGCTACGGCGAAGGTGGGGATGTTCCCGCGCCGTCGCTGCCCTGCGGCGGAGTACTGGATGTGCTGGTCGAGCGTTTCGATCCGGGCGCCGACAGCGAGACTCACCTGGAAGCGCTTGCCAAGGCGCTGGAAGGGCATCTCCCGCTGCGTCGCCGAGTGCCGCTGGATGGCGGTTCGGTGACGCTGAAAGACGATGATGGCCTGGGGGAGCGAGTCGCCTTCGCTCGTGATACGGCGACGGGTGAGCACACCGAGGTCTTGCTGCGGGTCGGTCCGGTGGCACGGCTTTTGATCGCCGGCATGTCGCCGGTGGCCGAAGCCTGTGCCGGGTTTGCCGTCGGCCTCGGCTTCGAAGTGATCGTCTGTGATCCCAGAGAAGGCGTCTTCGAGGGCGCCGATCTGGCGGGGGTGGAGAAGGTCGCACTGCTGCCGTCACGCTTTATCGCCGAGGGTGGCTGTCACGCCGCCACGGCGATCGTGGCCCTGACCCATGATCCGCGACTCGACGACCTGACCATGATCGAGGCCGTGAAGGGGGCGGCGTTCTACATCGGCGCGATGGGGTCACTCAAGACCTCCCGTGCCCGCGCCGAGCGCTTGGCTCGCAGCGGCGGCCTGACTGGCGCCGAGATCGCCCGCCTGCACATGCCTATCGGCCTGAATCTCGGCAGCAAGACCCCGGCGGAGATCGCGCTCGCGGTCATGGCCGACGTGGTCAGGGTGCGCCGAGGAAAAACGCGCGAGGAAGTATGAGCGAGCGGTGCGACGAGGCCCCCGAGGACGAGGCGTCGGCGTCCTTGATCACGCTGGTGATGGCGGCGGGGTGCTCTCGGCGCTTCGGCCCCGACGACAAGCGCCTGGTTCGGCTGGCGGGGACCCAGACGCTGTTGGGGGCAAGCCTCGCGGCGGCGCGGGCTTTATCGGTGCAGTGCTTGTTGGTGCTGCGCCGGGGCGAGAGTCCAGGACGGCTCGGACTGAGGCTGGACGCCGGCTTGGGCGCTGGCTTGGGTGATGCGAGCGGGGAAGGCGAGGCGAGGGACGGGGTCGCCGCCGCCGCCGCGTCCTGTCACTGGATAACGACCTCGGCATCCGAGGGCGGCCTCGGCGATAGCCTGGCCGACGCCTTCCGTTGGCTATCGGCCTCGCCAGACCATCGCACCCTGGCAGCCGCCGCGGTCTGGCTCGGCGATATGCCCTGGATCGGGGCCAGCACCTGTCAGCAGCTGACAAGACAAGCCCGACGCGACACCATCCTGCGGCCGATTTACCAAGGCCAGCCAGGCCATCCGGTGATCTTCGGCCGAGACCTGTGGCCTGCGCTTTGCTCACTCAGCGGCGATGACGGCGCCAGGGAGGTGTTGAAGGCCAACCCGAAAGCCTGTCGAACGCTTGCGGTCGACGATCCCGGGGTCGTGATGGATCTGGACGAGCCCATCACACGCGCGTGAAACCGCCAGGGCGAGCGTCAGGTGGGTAGCGCTTGGCCGTGTCGTATCCTGCCAAAAAAATCATCCTCGCCGATCTGGCCGCCCTTGAAGGCGATGTTCAGGCCATCGAAGGCGGGGTCGTCGCTGTAGGCGGTGCACAGCGGTGAACCCGGCGTGTCCGGCAGGGGCTGGCGCACCGTCAGGGCGTGGATGTTCAGCGCCGCGATGGCATGGCTCGAGGTGTCGCCGCCGGCGACGCAGGCTCGGCTCAGAGCGTGGTCGCGGATCAGTTCACCGAGCAGTTCGCCCAGGGTCTTGCCGATGGTGTGGCGGGCTTTTTCGCTTGCCAGTGTCGCCTGATGGGACGCCGGGCCGAGGGCGGTGTGGACGATGACGCTGTGGCCCTTCGCCAGGGCAGTCTGCGCCTGCTCGCGAACGTCCTCCAGCAACGTCTCGCGGCTGGCGTCGTCGAGGAGCCTCTCGGCGTCCAGGGCCAGCCGGACGAATCCGTGTGCCTCGGCCCAGCGGATCTGGCGTTCGGTGGTGCTCGAGACGCTGCCCGAGACCACCGCGATGCGCTCCACCGGCGCGACGGGCGAAAAACTCGGTGCCTCGCCGATGATGCCCTGGCGTTGCCATTCGCCAAGCAGGGCGTATTCGACCCCGGATGAGCCGACGATCAAGCCTCCGCCCTGGGGCCTCGTGCGCCAAAGCTGGCGTCCGACCTCGGCTTGATGGGCGCTATCGAGGACGTCGAAGAGCACCGCGGGGTGGTCCGCGAGACACTGCGTTACCCGCTCGTCGACATCGTCCGCGGCCAGTGTCGGGGGGTCGATCAAGCCGACGGTTAACGACGTCTGTGCCGCTAGATGGCGTCTCAGGTCCGCTTCGCGCATGGGCGTGACCGGATGGCGGGCCATCACCGGATGGCGATCGATGCGGTAGATATCGCCACGGTAGGCGGCATAGAGTTCGCCGAACACCGTGTAGCGGCGCATCTGCGGGACGCCCACCACGATAGGCACCGAGGCGCGGGCGAACACTTCGCGCCCGATCTCCAGGGCGCAGCCGATACTGCCGGTATCCGGTGCACTGTCGAACGTCGAGCAGGTCTTGTAGTGGCTCAAGGGGGCGCCCTGGGCCTTGAGCCACGTCAAGGCGTGCGTCAGCTCGCGCTGCATCCAGGCATTGGACTCGCTGCGACTGGTGCCGGCCAGGCCGAGGGCGCGTCGGTCCTGAAAACGCGCGCGCTGGGCAGCGGTGGGGAGGCGGGTGAACAGCACGCTTGGCACACCGCGACTCTCCAGGGCCTCGAGGGCATCGGTGGAGCCGGTCAGATCATCGCCATAGTAGCTCAGCAGCAGGTCGCTCATGGGCAGAAGGTCACTCATGGACAGAAGGTCTTCAGGGCCGCGGCCAGTTCCGGATGGTGCTCGGCGTAGGCGCGCAGACTGACGCCCTGGGCGGCAGCGTCGTAGGCCTGGCGCAGGCTACGCACGCCGGCGGCGATACCGTCGGGGTGGGCCATGATGCCGCCCCCGGCGGTGACGATGAGATCGCTGACACCACCGAGGGATTCGACGGTGTCCAGCGCCTGGCAGGCGGTCTGGTTCGAGGAGAACACCGGCATGACGCGGTGGGCCGGGCCATCCGGCGGGAACAGCGGCGCCAGGCAGGCCTGGGCACTGCGAATCACGCTGGCGTCGGCTTCTGAAAACTTGTTGCCCAGGCCGTTGACGTGAAGATGGTCGACGCCCGCCGTGCGCCATAGGGTCTGGTAGGCGGAAAAGTCCATGCCGAGCAGGGGGGCGCGACTGAGCATGCCCCACCCGGCGCGGTGGCCGTGAATGGCCAGGGTGCTGTGGCGGCGCAAGTGGACCACGCCCGCGAGGCCCACGGCATTGAGGGCGACCATCACGCAGGTGCCCCCGGCGGCCGCCACGTAGTCATGGTGTTCCCGCATTTCATCGATGTCGCCGGTGATGTTGAAGGCCACCATCACCTTGCGCCCGGTGCGTTGCTGATGCTTGTGCACCAGCGGCATCACCGCATCGACCCTGGCCTTGAGCGGATTGTGCGGGCCGTTGGCCTGGAGTTCGTCGTCCTTGATGAAATCGACGCCGCCATCGAGCAAATCCTGCACCACGGCGGCGGTGGCGCTGGGCGAGAGTCCGACGCTCGGCTTGATGATGGTGCCGATCAAGGGCCCCTGGGCGATGCCGGTCAGTCGCCGGGTTCCCTCGATGCCGAACTGGGGGCCCGGATAGGCGTCGGCGAAGGCTCGCGGCAGCTCAAGGTCCATCAGCCGCAGGCCGGAAAACTCTTTAAGCTCATAGAGGTTGCCGGCGACCGTCGCCACTAGGGTCGGTAGTGATGCCCCGAGGTTGTCCACCGGCCAGGATAGCGTGACCAGGGCGCGACGATACTGCGTGCCCGCTGGCTGGGGGCGCGTCGGCATGGGCAGGGCGGGGGAGCTTGCGCTGTCCAGAGGATCGATGGACTCGACCCGAGCGGCGTGGGCCGCGCGCAGTTCATCGGTTTCCGCAGCGAGCCGTGTGAAGGTGCCGCAGGACTGTTCACCGGCCATCACCGCACAGGCCGCCTCCAGGTCGAAGGGCGTCTCGATCAGATAGCGTGCTGTGATGCGATCACTCATGGAGCCTCCTGGGTCGCCTTGTCTTGGCTCACCGCGTGGTAGCGATACTCGAGGTGTCACCGCGTCGCCAACCGGTTCGGCCGGGGCCCCGAGAGGAGCTGGACGCAGGCGCTGCGGCGTTATCAGGTGATGCGACGAATGCTGTCGGCGATGGCATCGGGTTCGAACACCTTCTTCCAGTCATCGCGCATCAGCATCGGCTTGCCGTTCTCGATGGCCTTGTTGCAGGCATCCGAAAAGGCGCCTGGCTGCTCGTCGAAGATGACCGCGCCGAGGATGTTCATATGGCCGAGCAGGAAGTCCCGAGCGCACTGCTCGGATACACCGCGGGCCACGACCTCGTCCATGGCCTCGCGCATGACCGATAGCAAGGTGGCGCAGACCGTCTCGGACAGCCCCGGCTCGAGCAATGCCATCTGTTCGACGCTGACCCGATGGGTGCGCCCCACGGGGGCGTAGATCGCCTTCGCGATGGCCTCGCCCTGATCGAACATGGCCTCGTGCCGATCGGCATCCACCTGCATCAACGCGCTGACGATATGCTGGGTGGCGTGGCTGCCGCCAAAATAGTCACGCTTGGCCTCGAGGGTGGTTTCGTCATTGAAGATCGGCGGGTGGCAGGGGTGGGTAACGAAATAGACCAGGTCAGTGCGACTCGGCAGGTGGCCGGCGAAGGGGGCGGCGGCATCCAGACAGATCACCATGGTGCCCGGGGCGATATGCGGTGACAGGGCATGGGATATCTTCTGGATCAGGGTGTCCGGCACCGCCAGGATGACCGCGTCCGCGCCCTGGACCGCGTCTTCGCCGTTGGCGATGCAGTCGATGTTCAGTTCGTCTTTAAGGCGTTGGCGACCGGCGTCAGATACCTCGACGTGGCGCACCTGGTAGTCGGACTGGGCCAGGTTGCGCGATAGGCGGGTGCCCATCTTGCCACCGGCACCGATCAGGGCAATCGTGGTCATGAAAAGTCTCCGCGGTAGGGGAAGGGACGTTCGCTTTCGTGGGCTGGCAGGCCATGGCGGCGGGTAGCACGGCCAGAGGCCGGCGCCGATGCTTTCGTCGCTTGCCGCGGCGCTGTATTTATCACTCGCCGCGGCGCTTTCTTTATCACTCGCCGCGGCGCTTTCTTTATCACTCGCCGCGGCGCTGTGCAGACCCTCGCCGCCGCCGGTGGCGTTCGCGCTACCGACGAGGCCGGTCCGGCTGGCCCGAGCACGCCAGGGTTCGCCAGGGTTCGCCAGATTCTCGTCAACTGGTATGATGACACGATAAGTTGGCGGTGGTGTCAAATGAGACCTTGGTGGTAGACAGCGCCCGGGTGGTGGGATTTTCCCCCGCTTTTCCTTTCCCCGCGGTATCCTGCGGACATCTCGACAGGCAGGTTCTCGATGAGTGATTCCCTGAAGATTCCCCGACGCAAGTTGGCCGACGAGGTCTTCGATCGGCTCTATCAACAGTTGCTCGCAGGCGACTATGCGCCGGGGGACACGCTGCCCTCGGAGCGAGTGCTGATGGAAACCTTCGGCGTCGGACGGCCGGCGATCCGTGAGGCGATGCAGGCGCTGGAGCGCCTCGGGATGGTGGCGATTCACCACGGTCAGCGGCCCAAGGTCATCGCGCCCAGCGCCGATGGCATGCTCGCCCAGATAGAGCTGAGCGCCATGCATCTGTTGGCCACTGAGCCTGCGTCGCTCGACCACCTCAAGGAGGCGCGGGCATTTTTCGAGCTGGGCATGGTGGCGCGAGCCGCCCGGCAGATCGATGAGGCTCGCCTTTCCCAGCTGGAGGCATTGATCGCGCGTCAGCGCGAGGCCTTGAACCACGACATCACCGCCTTCATCGCCGCGGACATGGCGTTCCATGTCGCGATCGCCGAGACCGCGGGCAACCCGATCTTTGTCGCCGTCAGTCGTGCCATGCTCGACTGGCTGGCGCGGTTCCACGGCTCTCTGGTGCACTGGAAGGGCAGTGAAAGCCTGACCCTCGATGAGCACGAACGCATCTTGGCGGCACTGAGGACCAAGGACGAGGCAGCGGCGGTGCGCGAGATGCAACTTCATCTGAACCGGGCTCGCGGCGTCTACCGGCCGGCGTGAGACAAGGGCCCGCCCGTCCCACTCCCACGGCGATAATGAAAGACGCGATACCGACAACGCTAACGCTAAGCAGGACGAATCGTGGATAACGCACTGGTGTATTGGCTCGATCTGGCCGGGACCGTGGTCTTCGCTCTTTCGGGGGTGCTGTTGGCGTGTCGCTCTCGCATGGACCCCATCGGGATGCTGGTACTGGCCGCGGTCACCGCGATCGGCGGTGGCACGCTGCGCGACCTGGTTCTCGGCGTGCGTCCGGTGTTCTGGGTGACCGACCCGGCCTATCTCTGGGTGGTGCTGGCCACGGTGATGGTCTGTCTGGTGGGCTTCCACTACATCCATCGCCTCAATCGCATCATTCTGCCGGTGGCCGATGCTTTCGGTCTGGCGCTGTTCGTGGTGATCGGTGCCAACAAGGCGCTGCTGCTCGGTGCACCGGGGGTGGTTGCGGTGTTGATGGGCTTGTTCACCGGCGTTGCCGGCGGCATGATCCGGGATGTGCTGGCGCGCCGCGTGCCCATGGTGCTGTGTCGTGAGGTCTACGCCACGGCGGCGATAGCCGGTGGCATCGTCTACGTTGTGATGACGGCATGGGACGCCGCCTATCTCGGCGTCACGCTGTCACTGGCCACGACCCTGGGCCTGCGCTTGGCGGCGATCCGCTGGCATCTGGCGCTGCCGGTCTTCGCCTGGGTGGTGATCTCTCCGGCCGCTGAGCCGTCGGCGGCGTCACCGTCGAGTGATGGCGGCGAGACCGGACACACCTCCGAGGGCGCCACGCGAGAGCGTCCTCGACACAAGGTCAGGGTGCGGATGATATCGCCGGGTAAGGCGCGTCGTCGTCGGCTCCGGGGCCAGGAGGAGGACTGATGGCCACAGGCAAGGACCGTTTACCAGGGCGCCACGCCACGCCGTGGGTGCTCGCCGCGCTATGGCTGGTTGCCGGCACGGCCTTCGCGGATGCGAGGCCGCAGTCGGGCACTGACACGGCGACAGACTCGGTGGCTGTCCCAGCCCATGTCGTCACCGTCACGGAGCCGACGCCCCCGCAACGCTTTGGTAGCATCGATGAACAACGCTTCCAGCAAGCCAGTCTGGCGCTGCGCGCGGTCTACGAGCAGTCCCTGGCGTCCTTGCCAGACGACAAGCAGCGCCACTATGCGCAGCGCCTATGGCGTCTGACCGGCGATCCGCGCTATCTGGCGCTGAATCGCGACTACGGCGAGCGTCTGCTCGCCCGGCTGGCCAGCGATGCCAAGGTCGTGGCCGACCCCGCGACGCTTGCCGCGCGCAACGCCGAACTGCTCGATGATTATTCGGAACAGACGGCGAAGGATCGTCGCCGCAAGGCCATGCTGACCAGCCGGGTCGACATGATGATGCCGCGGGGCGTGTTGTTTCGCCTGGCTCAGGCCGAGTACCACAATCTGCTTGGCCACCTCGACGCCGCCGAGCGCCAGCGCCTGTTCGACTCGCTGGCGGCGGTGGACTGGCGGGGGTTTCTGACCGACCCCGAGGTGTTGTCCATCTACGCGGCCCAGGTGGCCAACCAGGTGGCCTTCCTTCACCAACTTGGCATTATCGATCTGCGCCGCGAGGTCTATACGGCGTTTCAGGCGCTTTACCCTCCTGGACGCATCGTCGCGCTGGACGATGCCGAATATCGCAACTGGCTGTACGGGCTGACCCATGTGGTGATTGCCGCCAGCCGCTATTATCAGCAACCGGTGACCGATGCCCAGGTGGGCTGGGCGTTGGAGGCGCTCGAATCCCAGGAAGGGAAGATGATCGGTGCGGTGAAGGAAGACATCCTGGCCGAAGTGGCGTTGTCGCTGCAGCTGGCGGGGCGTGAAGAACACCCGTTGGTGGATGCTATTCGCGCCGACCTGATGGCGGCACGAGATCCCGCCGTCGGTATCGTGCCGAGCGTCGATGGCGGGGTGGATCTTGCCGATGGCGAGCATCGTAACGTCTTGGCCATCATGACCCTGGGATGGCAGGGGCGTGTGACACCAGGGCCGGATCTGGGTACCCATTTTTCCGCCCTGGGCGCGGCCCCCCCTGCCGCCGAGAGCCATGGACAGGCGGCCCCGCGAACCGCGCAGGGGCGGTCGCAGTGACGGCTCCTCGCTATCCCAGCGTGGCCACTCTGGCGATGGTGGGCAACTGAATGCCGGCGAGATCGGGCGCCAACGAATCCTTGATGTGCTGATACAGGGGCTCGAGATCCGCGTGCATCTCCTGTTCGGCGCGGCGATGGTCGATATAGAAGGCGTTGCGCACACCATGGTAGTGCAAGGTCTCGCTGACTTTCTGGAAGTGAAACCCGGATAATGCCAGCAGGCGCGGTAGGCGTGGCTCCATCAAGGCATAGACATGGCGTCGCCGGGTGAGACTGACCAACGCATAGGTGCAAAGGAAAAGGCCGGTGACGATCAGCGGAAAGGTACGCTGTTGCTGAGGGCTGAAGAGCGTCTCTGTCGGCACCTCGAATTCGGTGTCGGGCGTGCGTCCTGGCCGTAGTCTGAAAGGCCGCGCGATGGCCAGTCGCGACACTTCACAGATGTCCTTGCGTGGCAGGTGCAAGGGGTGCAGCTCTGGCTGAGTGAAAGTGGCCGAGGACTGGCAGACCACGGGCAGACAATCGTCGCTTCCCGGGCGGGGCAACACCAGGCGCAGACAGCCGGCGGCCAGGCCGCTGTCGCGGTGTTCGATCAAGCAGTGCAGGGAATGACCATCGAAGTCATCACGCTCCAGGTGACGCCCCGGATCCTCCTCCATGCGGTACTGCAGTTCCTTGAGAAAGACTTCGTGACGCAGTGCATGAACCCGATCGCGGTCGCGAGGTGTGATCGCGAGCTGAAACCGAAAGTCCTCTGCGAAGCTTGTCAATAGCGACTGCCTGACCTGGTGGCGCGGCATTTCATCGATGACGTCTGCAGGCATGCTCTGGCATCCTTGGGGCACGAGTATTATCCATCAATGGCACCTTCACCGGGGTGCCAGGATCTGTTGTCAAGGCCCTCGAGTCGTCAGCTGGTGGTGACGACTCGAGGGCTTCTTGCACAACTACTGTCTACCGTTGCGCTCCTCGCGCCTGGACACCGTAGCCAACGCCATGGTGTCGTTTACTGTACAATAGGCGCATTCGATATCACTTTCTAGGTACCTCCGCTTCCAGGGTGATCGGGTCGAAGCCAAAGATGTCTTCTGCAGGAACCGGTCGGCCGAGGTGAAAGCCCTGGCCGTAGGTAATGCCATAAGAGGCCAGCAGGGGGATCAGCGCTTCTTGGTCAACGAACTCGGCAATGGCCTGCTTGCCGAAGCCGGCGGCGATATCCGCTACCGCCTTCACGATCACCCGACTGTCGGGGCTCACCGCCAGGCTGCGGATAAAGGAGCCGTCGATCTTGATGTAGTCCACGGGCAACTGACCGAGGTAGTGGAAACTGCTGAAACCGACGCCGAAGTCATCCAGGGCGGTACGACAGCCAAGATCACGCACGCTTTGGAGCACGCCGCGGGCCGTCGAAAAATCGGTCACGGCGGCGGTCTCGGTGACTTCGAGGATCAGGTGGTGGGGGTCGGCCTCGCCGGCGGCGAGTTCGTCGGCCAGGTACTGCTTGAGGCCTTCGTCGTGCAGCGACTGCCCCGACAGGTTCACCGCCAGGCTGATATCGCTCAGACGCCCCAGCGCCTTGACGCTGTGGTGTAATACCCAGCGATCGATAGCCACGATCTGACCGCTGTGCTCCGCCACCGGAATGAAACGCACCGGAGAGATCAGGCTGCCGTCGTCGTCGCGCATGCGCAGCAACACTTCGTAGTGACGGGTATCGCGGTCTTCCAGGCGCACGATGGGTTGTACCATCAGCACGAAATCGTCCTCGGCCAGTGCGCGGCGAATGCGCTCGACCCAATAGACTCGTTCGTTGAGCTCGTCACGGGCATTTTCCAGGGTCGACAGCAGATGCCAGCGCTGAAGGTGGCTGGCCTTGGCCTTGTACATGGCCACATCGGCGCTGGCCATGAGATCGGCCGGAGTCGTGCCGTGGGTCGGAAACTGAACGATGCCGACGCTGGCCGAGACACGGTGCCGGCGCCCTTCGGCGATGAAGCCAAGGCTTTCGAGCAACTGGTTGATGTGCTGTGACAGGCGGATCGCCTGGTCGCTGCCGACCCCGACCAGCAGCAGGGCGAACTCGTCCCCACCGAGTCGGGCGATGATGCCGCGGTGGCCAAACTCCTGCTGCAGCAGGCGGGCGACGGAAGACAGCATGCGATCCCCCGCGTGGTGCCCGCTCAGCTCATTGACCTCCTTGAACTGGTCCAGGTCCAGCAGCAGGACCACGCCTTGGTCGCCGCGCATCAGGGCCTTGTTGAGGGCGTCCTGAAAGAAGCGCCGATTGTACAGTTCGGTCAAGGGATCGCGTTCGGCGAGCCAGGTCAGACGCGCCTCTGCGGTCTTGCGTTCGGTGATATCGAGGCCGACGGAGATTCTCGCCTGAGACGCCGTGGGGCCCGCTGGCAGCGGACTGTGGTACCAGATAATGGTGCGTGCTTCGCCGTCGCTGGAGGTGAGCAGGCGTTCCTCGTGACTGGCCCCGGATTCGCCCCAGGTCGTCAGCTGCCCTTCGCCTTCGAAGACGTCGTTGAAGCGACGCCCGAGCAGCGCCTTCGCCGGGCTTTCCAGTACTGCCAGGGTGTGGGCATTGACCATGTCGATGCGGCCGTCATCGTCCAGGGTCAGGATGAAGACCTGGGCGGTGTCGAGCAGATTGCTGACGAAGTCTCGCTCGCGCGCCAGTTCGTCGACGCGCTGGGCCAACTCCTCGCCACGTGAGTCGACCTGGTGCTGAAGTAGCTCCAACTGGTCGGCCAGTGCCAGCGTCGAGCTTTCGAGTACGTCGATCTCGTCGGGCAGCCGCCGGGTCTGGGTTGGCAGGGCTTCACGTGCCTCATCGAACCCGCCTCTCGCCAGCGGCGGCAGGACCGCGGCGACGCGCCGGAGTCTCGCCATGGGCTTGAGCAGGATGGCCAGCAGCAGGAGTTCGGCAGACAGCCAGCCAAACAGGCTGGCCATCATCTGGGTACGGGTATCCAGACGAATCGCATTGATCTGGGCGGTGATATCGGACACGAGCAGGAAGTGCGCGGTTTCGTGGACGGCATCGCCAACCGATATCGCCAGTGCGTTGATCTCCAGCTGTCGGCCATCATGCTCGATGCGCAGCGGCTCGGACTCGAGCTTCGTCAGTGGGCTCAACGCGGCCGCCTGGCGCAGCACCGGCAACGTGATGGCCTGGTTGGTGACGGCGATGAGGTTCGCCCCCCAGGCGCCCAAGGCACGGGGGGGTACGCCTGTCTCGGCATTATGTGAGTCATCGGCGACGACCAGGGCCACTTCACTGGTGGAAATTTCGCGTGCCTGGCGAGTGACATCGGCGAGTGACCTGGCCAGAATCACGGTGCCGACGCTGCCCCCCTCGCCGAGTACCGGAACCACAGCAAACTGACGACACTCGGGGTGACAGCGTAACGGGGATAGCGGGCGTTCGGTGCGGATCACCTGCTCGACCCAGCGGCGGTACGTGGGAGTGGCATCGCTCGATTCGGCACTGCCGAGAACCAGGCGCTCCTCGCCGACCGCGTTGTAGACGCGGATTTCCTCGATGCCCGACTCCAGTTGCAGTGCCGGCCACTGCGCGGTCAAGGCATCGGACAGCGCAGAGCGTGCGTTGGCTTCCAACGCCGTGCCAAGGTCAGGGGTTGCCGATACCAGGCCAGCGAGTTGACGCAGGCCATCCTCGGCCCGGCTCAGGGCGAAGCGTAGTTCACGCTGCTGACGTTCGAGCTGTTCCTGGCGCGTGGCATTGAACTGCTTGGTCAGGTTGCTGTGAGAGAGGTAGGTGAACAGTACCGATAAGGCGACCAGCAAGAGGCTGGACAGCGCGACCACACGCCAGGTAAGGCTCAGGCGGTGGCGCTGGCCGTTGAATGACGCGAACTCCCTGGAGCGTGTTGGCATCAAAACCTCAGTGACAGCTGGAACAACCACATGTCCCAACGCCGCTCGGTGTCCTGTGGGTCGGGGTTGTCTTCGGCGGGCAGCCAGCCGGTGCCGTCGACCCGGTGGTACTCGCCTGCCAGCATGATGCTGGGGTGCGGTGTCCACTGCAGGCCCACGGTCATGTCATCGGCGAACTGCGAATAGCTGGGGCCACGACCGGAGCGTTCGTAGGCGTTGCCGTTGCGATCATCGCGATCGTTGACGAGGCTGTCGTAGCGTAGCAGCCACTGCCAGTCGTCGCCGATACGGCGCGTATACTGCACGTACCAGCTTTCCCCGGTGGTGTCCTGGTCGGGGAAGGCATCGAACCCGGTCAGCGAGATATCGCGTAGCGCATATTCGGCGGTAAGGCTCCACAATTCGGCGTTGTACTGAGCGGAAAGCACCCAGGGGGTAAAGTTGAACTCGCCGTCGCCAGGCCCTTGGTCCGGGGAGTCATACTCGGCATTGGCCGTGGCGGCACTGACAGCCACGATGACGCGACCGCCATCGTGCTCGTAGCGCACCTGGCCCACCGCCGAAGTGTCGGCGTCCAGGGAGCCGGGAGCCTGGCCCAGGCCAATGGCGGTTTCCACATCATCCTCGATACGCGCCTTGCCGAAGCCTAGCTGAGTGCGCAGCAACCCGCCGTCCAGGCGTTCCTCGTGATACAGACTCAGGCCGTCCCCGGCGAGGCCGAGTGAGCGCGTACGGTCGAAATAGATGGACTGCGGCAGCAGGATGCTGGGCCGGGTAAATGCCACGTCTCGGGTTTGGTTGTAGAAGCCGAAGGGGTTCTTGAACCGCCCCACCTGCACGCCCAGGGTGCGCTGCTGGTCGGAGACCATCTGCCAGTCGACCACGCCGTAGTCGAGTTCTGGGCTGCCATCGTCACCTTCACCGGCGCGTCGGCTGAGGACCTGAGCGGCAAGCAGGACGTTTTCGTGAGGGCGTAGCGAGGCATTGACGCCGAGCTCTGTGTAGTCCCAGCTACCGCCGTCATCGGAGCTCTGGCCGAAGAAGTTATTGTGATCGGTGATGACCAATGCCTGGCTGAGAAAGCCGTGCACCTGCAGGGTATCCAGCATGCCGTTTTCAGCCACGGCTGAGCCGGCGGGGATCGACAGCAACGCAACCGTTGCCGTCGCGCCCAGGCCTGGCCTATTCCATGGTGATGACTTGGACACGCTCATCCACATACTCCCGTTCGATGTAGCCGATGGCTCCTGGCGTGGTAGCGACAGCATCACGCATCTGCTGTTGGTTGCGCACCCGGTTCGGCGCCTGTCCAGTGCCGGAGAACACCATGCGATCCCAGGCGAGTTGTAGCTGGTGGGGATAGACTGAGAGCCGTTCCTTGACGAAAGCGGCATGGACCGGATGGGAGTTGGATAGCACGAAGACCTGGGCGGCCTGGCCGTCGGGCCAGGTACGCTGGCGCATGGCGAAGATGGCGCGGGCGGTATCGCGTTCGAGGCGCTGGGTGACCACACCAGGGTTGGCGATGATCAGGATGTCGCGGTCGTTGCCGGACTGGGCCTGCGCGCAGGCGAAGCCGAGGCCGTCGAGGAGCAGCGTCAGGCCCAGCATCAGGACCAGTTTCAGAGGCGCACGGCGCATCAGTGCCTGCCTCCGCCGACACGATCGCCCAGCGCCAGAAGGCAGGCTATTGCCGCCGCGCATGGCATCTTAACCGTCATAACGATCCCAACTCTCTGCCAATTCCCTGATGGCTTCTGCGCTTGCCCCACTAGTCGCTGCTCCGGGGACATTGTTCTGGTGATGCGACAGAAGTTGCTCCCCTGCACGATGAGAATGCGTATGGGGTATGCACTAACAAGCTTATCCTAAGGTGAGAGCGGTGTGCGAAAAAGTCGTGATGCGCGGTCAACGCATGCACCGATAGCTCGGCACGCTACCGGTGCATGGCGTTACGTCGGCCCGTTGGCGCTAGAGGGCGAAGCTGGCCTGATTGATCCACAGGTGGGCCGCGACGCTGGCGGCGTAGCCAAGCGCAATCACCGGCGCCCAGCGCAGGTGGCCCATGAAGGTGTAGTAGCCACGGGCTTGGCCCATCAAGGCGACACCGGCGGCGGAGCCGATCGACAGCAGGCTGCCGCCGACGCCCGCGGTCAGGGTGATCAGCAACCAGTGTCCGTGGGACATGCTGGGTTCCATGGTCAGTACCGCGAACATGACCGGGATGTTGTCGACCACGGCGGAGATGATGCCGAGGGCGATATTGGCCCAGGTGGCATCCCACTGGGAGTACATGACGTCAGATAAGAGCCCCAGATAGCCCATGAATCCGAGCCCGCCGACGCACATGACGACGCCGTAGAAGAACAGCAGGGTATCCCACTCCGCTCGGGCGACGCGGTTGAACACGTCGAACGGCACCACGCTGCCGAGCTGCTCAAGCTTCTTCCATTCGCCGCGCTGGGTGTACTGGGTGCGCTTGCGGTCCAGGGACTTGGGCAGGCTCTTGCGCAGGTAGAAGCCGAAGAACTGCAGATACCCGAGACCGGTCATCATCCCCAGCACCGGAGGCAGATGGAGCAAGGTGTGGCAAGCCACGGCGGTGGCAACCGTCAGCAGGAACAGGCCGATGATGCGTCGCGCGCCACGCTTCATTTCCACGGCTTCCTCGAGGCTATCCGGGGTGCGGTTGTGAATGAAGCAACTCATCACCACGGCGGGTACGATGAAGTTGATGGCGGAGGGGATCAGCAGCGAGAAGAACTCCTGGAATTCGATCAGGCCGGCCTGCCAGACCATCAGCGTGGTGATATCGCCGAACGGGCTGAAGGCGCCGCCCGCGTTCGCCGCCACCACAATGTTGATACAGCACAGGTTAATGAATTTCTTGTCACCTTCGGCGACCTTGGTAACGACGGCACACATCAGCAGGGCCGTGGTCAGGTTGTCGGCGATGGGGGAAATCAAAAACGCCATGACCCCGGTCAGCCAGAACAGGGTGCGATAGCTGAATCCTTTCTGCACCATCCACGAACGCAGGGCATCGAAGACGCGACGCTCGTCCATGGCATTGATGTAGGTCATCGCCACCAGCAAGAACAGCATCAGCTCCGAGAATTCCAGCAGGGTCTCGTGAAAGGCCGACTCTGCCGCATCGGGCAGGCCGGCTTGGACGTACGTCCAGCCGATAAGACCCCAGATGATGCCGGCGGCGACCAGCACCGGCTTGGACTTGCGCATGTGGAGCTTTTCTTCGGCCATGACCAGGGCATAGGCCAGCACGAAGATGGCGACCGCCAGAAACCCGACGAAAGAACCGGTCAGGTCCATGTCGCCGGTGACGGCATGCGTGGGGGATGTGACGATGAACAGGGCCAAGCCTGCGAGCAGGGTGAGCGCCATGCGGTGGCGCGAGGAACGGCTCCGACGTGTCGTGTTGTCAGTTATCTGC
This sequence comes from Halomonas sp. V046, assembly GCF_052645355.1. Lineage (NCBI taxonomy): Bacteria > Pseudomonadati > Pseudomonadota > Gammaproteobacteria > Oceanospirillales > Halomonadaceae > Halomonas > Halomonas sp. V046. Next base: position 409,111 of record NZ_JBQXYF010000001.1, on the reverse strand, counting down.
ATGACGACGGTGTCCCGAATCTAGTGGAGGAATAGGGTGAGTAAGCGATCCCGAGCCTAGCACAGCGTTTTGCGCTGCAATATGCGGCGAACGGCGGGGTTGTCTGAGTCTTTGGTAGGGGGCGCGTGCGAGCGGAAAGACCTGCGTCGAAGGGTCACTGGCCGGGAGGTTGCTCACTCTTCGGCGTTCTGTGGCATCATTCGTGCTTGGGGCACCACTGCCCGCTTCGCCAATGACCCAGCCAGGCGCCAGCCACATGTTTCTCGACGACTTCCATTGCCTTGTCGATGACCGCACTGTCATCTCCGCCGACCAGGCCAGCCGTTTTGCCAAGCGCATCGCCGGCGACTTCAACCCCATTCATACGCCAGGGGCGCGCCGCTTCTGCGTTCCGGGGGACCTGCTGTTTGCCCTGGTGCTGGCGCGGTTCGGCCTGTCGACACGGATGAGCTTTCGCTTTCTGGCCATGGTCGGCGCCGACCGGCCCTTGCTTTTCCGTGAGGACGAGCAGGGCGGTATCGGCGTTTACGATGACGATGGCAAGTGCTATCTGCAGGTCCATCGTAGCGGCGAGACGACCCATGACGTCGAGGTGATCGAGGCCTTCACGCGCTGCTACGTGGCCTTCTCCGGCAAGAACTTCCCCCACTACCTGAAGCCGTTGATGGAACAGCACGGGGTAATGTTCAATCCCCGGCGCCCCCTGGTCATCTACGACAGCATGGGGTTCTCGCTGGATCGTCTCGACGCCGAGACGCCGTCTCTGGCCCTCGAGGATTCGTCCCTCGAGGTGATCGGCAAGCGTGGCGATGTCAGCCTCGAATTCCGCATCGATGGGGCCGGCCAGCCGCTGGGCACCGGCTCCAAGAAGCTTGTCGTCAGTGGGCTGTGCAATTACGACGCCGAGGCCATGGACGATATCGTCAGTGAGTTTTACCGCCTGAAGGCCGAGGACGCCGAGGCCTGAGCGGCCTGGGGAGCGCATCGGCCTCGGCGGGCGGCTCCTCAGGCGGCTTGCGTCAGCAGGCGTCGGGGGTCAGGGCCTGGTGTGCCCGCCGTGTGGCAGGAGCAGGGACAGGAACCGAAGCAGGAATAGGAACAGGGGCGTGGTTGGACGGGGGGGTGTGGCTCACAGCCCTCCACCGAGCCAGTGACGAGCCAGGCTCACGCCGAGGCACGCCAGCACCACCGCCAGGGGCGACCAGCCCCAGCGGGCCAAGGCCACGAATCCGGCCACGACGAGGGTGAAATCCCCAAGGCTTGTCACCGTGGACAGCCATATTGGATCAAACAGGGCGGCCGCCAGCAGCCCCACCACGGCCGCGTTGGCCCCGGCCATCATGGCGGTGAGTCCCGTGCGTTGGCGAAGCCGATCCCACATCGGCAACAGGCCTAGCACCAACAGTGCGCCAGGCAAGAAGACGGCCACCAGTGCCAGCAGGGCGATCAGCACATTGCCATCTCCGGCGACCATGCCAAGGTAGGCCGCCAGGGTGAACAAGGGCCCGGGCACGGCCTGGGCGGCCCCGTAGCCGCTGAGAAATGCGTCTTCGGACACCCATCCCGGCGCGACGACCTCGGCCTGCAGCAACGGCAGCACGACATGTCCCCCGCCGAACACCAGGGCACCGGCGCGATAGAAGGCATCGATCACCGCCAACCATAGTCCGGCGTCCAGTTGACGCAACAGCGGCAACCCCACCAGGCCAGCGACAAACAGGGCCAGAAAAAGCCCGGAAAGCATCCGCGAGACGCTTGAACTCAGGCTGTCGGCACGGCTAGCGCTGTCGCAGGTAGCCGCGTTGCGACACAGCACGGCGCCGGCCAAGGCCCCAGCGAGGATTGTCGCTACCTGGCCTGCGACCCCCCCAAGTGTCGCCACGAGCGCGATGGCACCGACGGCTATGGCGGCGCGCCGGCGATCCGGGCACAGGGTGCGCGCCATGCCCTGCACGGCGTGGGCGACGATGACGACGGCGACCAGTTTCAATCCCTGCATCAGCGCCTGACCCAGGGGACCTTCCAGGGCCGAGGCACCGAGCGCAAAGGCGATGAGCAGCAAGGCCGAGGGCAGGGTGAAGGCCAGCCACGCGGCCAAGGCTCCCGGCAGGCCGCCGCGAATCAGGCCGATGGCCAGCCCCACCTGGCTGCTGGCGGGGCCGGGCAGAAACTGGCACAGCACCACGAGGTCGGCGTAGGCGCGCTCGCTGAGCCAGCCGCGTCGCTCGACGAAGGCGCTGCGAAAATAGCCCAGATGGGCCGCCGGTCCGCCGAAGGACGTCAGCCCCAGGCCGAGGAAGGTTCGGAAAATCTCGCTAAGCGACGAGCGGGAGGAGGCTGGCATGGGCGAGTCGACCGTCGTGAATGCGTCATCAGGCTGGCGCAGTCGAGTGACAGCCTGATGACATGGCCGCCTGGCCAGGATGGGAGGGACCGTCTATTGCAGGTAGATCTGCCCCTGCTCGTAGAGCGTGCGGCAGTCGCTGGCATCGTGGTAGCGGTCGGCATCGATGTTGGGCACAGCAACGCCGGGGCCGGAGAAGCGCGGATCATCGCACTCGCCGTCGTGGCTCCATTGGCTACCGTCGTCGCCCCACTGGATGTCGCCGCCGATGTACCCACCGGCGCTGGATGCGCCTGCGCCTGCACCTGCACTGGTGCCGCTTGGTACCTGCTCCGAAATCACCAGGCTGGCCTGGGCCAGGTTGGTCTCGGCCTCGAAGGTGCCGACCCAGATGTTGTAGTTGCCGCTGCTCGGTGACAGGAAGGTCAGGCCGGGATTGCCCGCGCTCGAGGCAGAGAAGTCGTCGTTGCAGTGCCAGACGCCGTTGGGATCATAGACCACCAGGGTGGTATCGGCGTTGGCCTCTGCCGAGATGACCAAGGGGTAGCCGCCGGCGGTGTAGTTCAGGTCGATGTCCGGCGCCTCGGCGTTGACGAAGCCTGTGCAGTTGGCGCCGGCCACGCTGGCCGAGGTGCCACCTCCGGCGCTGAGCTGGACCCGGTAGGGATCCGGTTGAAAGCCCGAGGTCAGATTGAGTGTTTGATAGAGCGGCGCTGCCTGCCAATTCAGTGCGGTGGCATTCGTCTGGGCCGAGGCGCTGGTGCAGGTCATTGCCAGTAGCGGTAGTGCTAGCGTTAAGGTCGTACGGGCCGAGAGACTCATTTTGGGTTCCCTTGCGGAAGGCGCGTGAGGCGCTGGAGCTGGCCGGATTGGAGTTCTTGTCGGTGTTCTGGCCAGGAAGATTCGTGTCGATCCGCGAACACGAATTAAAAAGTCTACATTAGCGTCCAATAGTGGTGAAGTTCAGTCATCGTGTTTTTTCTCTGGGCCATGGGTGTCGGGCGGGGGGGCGCAGTCGCAGTAGACGCTCGTGCAGGAACTCGGTGAAAAAGGCATGCATGAGAAATTGCTGATTGAGGCTGCCAGGACCCTGGGGGGAGTGGGGCCTGTTGTCGCCGTGATAGTGCATGAAAGGTGGTCGCCGTCGTTAGCCCGAGGCAGCCCTCGGCTCGCCCGACCCAATCGACGGCCATCTTGCGCCCGAGTCCTTCGATGATTCACACGGCGCCGATCAGATTGACCGGGTTAGGTTGGCTGGCGCGGTGCATCACGCAGGCGTGTAGCGCCTCGTTGCCGATATTGTGCAGGCCCTGGCCGATGTGCACGCGCCGCCCCCCGGCGGCGACATCGTCGGCCGCAAGCATCCGCTAGTCACGGTGCTCCTGCTGAGCATGTATAGGAGCACCTGGCTGCGCACATCGGAAAATCACGCCGATAACTCGAGGCGCCGCGGGTGATCCAGCGGGCGCGTTCGATGACTTTCTGGTGCAGTTGGAGCAGCCGTCGGCGAGAGTCTTCCTGGGTCAGGTGGCCGTTCATCAGCGCGAGGATGATAGAAGCGGCATACTCTAGCCGCTGAGATGGGCGAAGAGGGTGCTAGTCTTTGCAGAGCAGTCGCTACCAAGGATATTTCAGATGGATGAAACACGATCGGAAAGGATGTCGGTCTATCCGCTGACCAGCCGAGTGCGCATCGATGTCGATGGCGTCCAGTTGGCGGATACCCTGCACGCGATGGAGCTTTGCGAGGCGAACTACCCGCCGCGACTGTACCTGCCCCGGGAGGACGTCGACATGAGTCGTCTGGTAGCGAGCGAGACCAGTACCCACTGTCCGTTCAAGGGCGATGCCAGCTATTTCAGCATCGTGCTGGACGACGGTGTGACCTACCCCGACGCGGTGTGGACCTACGAGCACCCGCTGGATGGCGCCGCGGCGATTCGCGGGCGCCTGGTGTTCGATCCACGCGTCGCCCAGGCCTGTGTCGAGTCCTGAGCCGGCGCCGATCATCCCCGCGCCGACCAGCCCAGGCCGCTGACCCGGGCCACACGATGCTTGACCGCCTGGTCGAGAATGCCCCTGCCGGTCTCGACCAGGGTCAGCCAGTGCCGTGCCCGGGTGATGCCGGTGTAGACAAGTTCCCGGGTCAGGATGGGATTCGGTGCGCTGGGCAGCACCAGGGCGGTGTGGAGAAACTCCGAGCCTTGAGACTTGTGCACCGTCATCGCAAACACCGTCTCCACCCGGCGCAGTCGCGAGGGCAGCACCCAGCGGATGCGCGAGGTGCCGTCACCGGCGGGGAAGGCGACCCTCAGGCTAGTGCGCCCGGCATGCTCCGGGTGGGGCAGCGACAGGGCGATGCCGATATCGCCGTTCATCAACCCCAGGCCGTAGTCATTGCGCGTCACCAGTACCGGGCGTCCCTCGTACCAGGCATCCTCCGTCAGCGTCGCGGCATTGGCATCGAGCCAGCCGCCGCGTACCAGGGCCTGACGGACGCGCAGATTGAGCCCTTCTACCCCCCAGGGGCCCCGGCGCAGCGCACACAGCAGCTGGAAGTGGCCGTGGGCGCCGAGAACGGCTCGGGCCCACTCGTCCCATTGGCCGGCGTCTGCGCTCGGCGCGGGGCGCCGCTCGCTCATCGTCGCCAGGTAGTGGCGATAGCCGGTCGGGCGGCTCTCGCAGGCCGGCGCCGCGGCACGAGGAAAGTTGCCTGCCAGACCATCGCTGACCAGGCGCTCCAGCCGCCGGTCGATGGGCGCCGGCCCTAAATCTGAACCTGAATCTGACCTTGAAGCTGATCCTTGCGGGTGAGGTCGGACGTCTGTCATATCCAGGAGTGACAGGTCGGCGTAGCCACGGCGCAGCACGCCGCGCAGCGATGGCGCGCCTGAGGCGGCATTGACCGCCGCGGCGAGTTGGCCGATGCCGCTGTCGGCGTCGAAACGGTGGCTGACCCTGAGCATGGCGATGGCCTGATCCAGGTCGTGGCCGGCGGCATCGATTACCTCGGCGGGCAGCCGCTGTGAGGTGGCCGATGCCAGCCAGTCGGCGGTCTCGATCCGGTAGTGGCCGCCTTCGGCTCGCGCACACAGATCCCCCAGCACCGCGCCGGCCTCGACGGAGGCTAGCTGGTCCTTGTCGCCGAGCAGCACCAGGCGCGCCCGGGCCGGCAGGGCTTCGAGCAGTGCCGCCATCATCTCCACGTCGACCATCGACGCCTCGTCCACCACCAGCACGTCCAGTGCCAGCGGGTTGTCGGCATGATGGCGCAAGCGCCGGGTATCCGGGCGCGACCCCAGCAGCCGGTGCAGCGTGACCACCGCGGTGGGGATGGCCGCGCGCAGGGTCTGGGCATCCTCCCCCAGGCCGTCGAGGGACAGGCGCTCGACCTGGCCCGCGATCGATTCATTGAGCCGCGCCGCGGCCTTGCCCGTGGGCGCGGCGAGACGGATGCGAAGGGCCTGGCCCGTGTCGGCCAGGGCCAGGGTCTGCAGCAGGGCGAGCAGCTTGACCACGGTGGTGGTCTTGCCGGTGCCGGGGCCACCGGTGATGACCGCGAACGGTGAGCGCGCTGCCAGGGCGCAGGCCTGGCGCTGCCAGTCGAGCCCTTCCGCTGCAGGAAACAGCCGCTCCAGAGGGGCGACAAGGCGGTGCGGGTCCGCTGGCGGAGTGCCCAGGCGCGCCCTGATCCGGGCACGAATGCTGGATTCATGGCGCCAGTAACGGCGTAGATAGAGCCGTGTGCCGCTGTCGTCGCGGCGGATCACCAGCGGCGTCATGCCTGGCCCATGGGAGCACAGCTCAGGATGCTCAATGGCCTTCGACCAGGTCGCGGCGTCGAGGCCGCCGAGCACCCGACTCGGCAGCGGCGGCGGGTCCTCCAGGCTGTCGCCTTCCGGTGGCAGCGACAGCGCCAGATCCGGGGCGGCCAGGGTACGCGCCAGGTCGAGACAGACATGGCCACGGCCAAGCTGGTGGCTGGCCAGGGCCGCCGCCAGCAGCAGGGCGGGGTTGGCGTCGGGGCACTGCTGGTGCAAGAAGGCGGCGAAGGCACGATCGAGTTCGCGCAGCCAGCCCCGGGCCACCCAGAGATCGAATAGCGTCATCAGGACGGCGGCATCGGTCAGGGCGCGCTCTGGCGCCTGGTCCAGGCGCCAGAGCGCTTCGCTGTCGTCATCCAAGGCGCGGTCATCCAGAGAACGGTCGAAAGAACGGTCGAAAGAACGGTCGGGGGTCATGGAGTCTCCGCCGGTGTGGGATCGCCGCGAAACAGAGCGTCCAGGGCGTCGATGAAGGCCGGGCTCGGGCGGTCGCCGTGGACGCCTCGACTGGCGGCCTCGGTGCCACGCAGAAAGACATAGAGCGCGCCGCCCAGGTGACGTTCGGGGGCGTAGTCGGGCAGTCGAGCGCGGAGCAGGCGGTGCAGCGCCAGCAAGTAGAGCGCGTACTGGATGTCATAGCGCTTGGCCAGCACCGCATCGCGCATGGCGGACTCGGTGTAGGCCTCGTCGCCGTCGCCCAGGTGGTTCGATTTCCAGTCGAGCACGTAGTAACGCCCGTCATGCTCGGCCACCAGGTCGATGTAGCCCTTGAGCATGCCGTTCAAGCTGTCGGCCTGAAGGCTCGGTCGCGGATGCCCGGGGAGCAGGTGGGCGCTGACCAGGTCATCGAGGCGACGGGCATCGACGCTGCGACTCGCCAGCCAGAATTCAAGCTCGACCCGGTAGCCGACCAGATCGGCCAGGCGTAGGGTCGCGGCGGCACCAGACTCGGCGTGGCCAGTGCGGTGAGGCGGGCGCGGCGTGGTGGGCGCCGCCGCAGTGCCAGGCAGGGGCAGGGGCGGGGGCAAGGGCAGAGGCACGGGAAGCGGCGTGGTCATCAGTGCGGTCAGCCAGCGCGATAGCTCGGGCACCCAGCCACCCCAGCCGCGCAGCCGGGTGCGGGCCTTGAGCATGTCGTCCAGGCGCTCGGGATCGCTCGCTTCGCCGAACCCCTGCTCCCCGGCCCATTCGAGCAGGCCGTGGAGGAAGGTGCCGGCGGCGGGGCCCCTCGGAAAGCGGTGCAGGGCGCCGCCCTGACCGGTCTGGAGAGGGCGAGTGACGCCGTCGCTGGGCTCCTGGCGCAGCTCCCGGGCGGTGGCCTCCTGGGCCGAGGTCGGTTCACGAGACGTCGGTGCTGCGCCGCCGGTGCCGCTTTGCTCGCCGCCGCCTCCATGGCCCTGGGGCGTTTCGGCGCCGCTCGCGCGGGCCGCGTCGTCGTCCTGGCCGTCGGTGGAGAACGCGATCGCCTGTTGGCGTGTCGTGCTGGGCTGGCGCATCGGTCCCAGGGTCAGCGCCGAATAGCTCGCTATCCACCAGTGCTCCCGGGGCGAGCGCAAGGCGCGCCGTGCCGGTGCCAGGGCCGCGGTGCGGGGAGCCGGGGGCAGGCATTGGGGATTGGGCAACGGCGCCGGACAGGCGTCGATGGCGGCCTGGCCGTCGGCCATCGCCGCGACGGCCGATGCCAGGCCCTCGGGCCCCAGAGGCGCGCCGCCGGACAGCAGATAGCCGATGGCACTGCGCTCGAGGTTCTCGAGGGGGGCGAGGCCGACCCAGGTGGCGTGGCGGGCTCGGGTGAGGGCCACATAGAGCTTGCGCAGGTCTTCGGCCAGGCGCTCGCGGTCGGCGCGTTCGACGATATCGGCGTCGGCCTCCAGCGCCAGACGGCGCACGTCGCCGTCCTGCCACCACAGCGGTACGTCCCCGGCCTTGGTGGCACGGTGGCTGGCGATGAAGGGCAAGAACACCAGCGGGTACTCCAGGCCTTTCGACTTGTGGATCGTCACGACCTGCACCAGGTCGGCGTCGCTTTCCAGGTGCAGGCGGTGGCGGTCGTCCTGGGTCGGACCTTCCTGGCGCGTTTCGGCCAGATGGCGGATCAGGGCATGCTCGCCATCGAGTTCTTGACTGGCCAGTTGCAGCAACTCGCCCAGGTGCAGCAGGTCGGTGAGGTGACGCTCGCCATCGCCGCCTTGCTGAGCGCCGGCCAGGAGTCGCGCCGGGACCTGGAAGTCGTGCATCAGGCGCCGCAGCATCGGCAGCACGCCCTGACGCTGCCACAGGCGGCGGTAGTCGCGAAACTGGAGGACTCGCCGCTCCCAGGCCAGGTCATCGCCGCCCTCGGCCCCGCCAAGGGCGTCGAGTTCTTCAAGAGACAGGGCCAGGCTCGGGGTCGCCAAGGCCCCGCGCAGGGCGGCGCCATCGTCGGGGTGGGCGACCGCCCGTAGCCAGGTCTCGACTTCGACCGCGGCCGGGGTCTCGAAGACGCCGTCCTTATCCGACAGGTAGACGCTCTTGACGCCGCGTTGGGCCAGGGCCTGGCGGATCGCGCGGGCCTCGACGCCGCTCTCGACCAGCACCGCAAGATCCCCCGGGCCGAGCGGTGTGGTCTCGGCGCCTCGGGTGAAGCCGATGCGACCCTCTCGGGCACCCGTCAACAGCGCCACCATATGCGTCGCGCAGCGCTCGGCCATCTGCTCGCGGTAGGCGAGCTTGGACAGGGGGGCATCGTCCCCCAGTTGCCACAGACATAGCGCGGGCAAGGGGCGCCCGTCGTCGGTCAGGGTTTGTGCGCGGCCCTTTGCGGCCACCGCCGTGAACGGCAGCGGGTTGTCGTTGCCCTGGCGGAACAGGAAGGCGCCCTCGGGCAAGGCTTCGGCCTGGCCGAAGCAGCGGTTCACCGCGGCGACCATGGCCTGGCTCGAGCGGAAGTTGGTGGCGAGGGTGACATGGCGCCCGGCGGTATCGCGCCGGGCACGCAGGTAGGTGTAGATGTCGGCGCCGCGAAAGGCGTAGATCGCCTGCTTGGGATCGCCGATCAGCAGCACCGCTGAAGGGCCTTCGCTCGGCGCGCCGGTCTCGTCCTGGGTCGGCGCGTCCTGGGTCGGTGCGTCCTGGTCGCCCCGGGACTCGCGACTCAACCGGTAGACCCGGTCGAAGAGGCGATACTGGATCGGGTCGGTATCCTGGAACTCATCGATCATGGCCACCGGGAACTGGCGGCGAATGCGGCTCGCCAGGCGCTCGCCCTGGTCCTGGGACAGGGCGCGATCGAGATGGGTGAGCAGATCATCGGGGCCGATCTCGGCGCGCCGAAGCTGGGCCTGCTCCAGGCGCTCGCGCATCCAGTGCACGCCGTGGCGCACCAGCACCGTATAGGCGCTCGGCAGCGTCGCGAGGTCCTCGCGCAGCGACGCCATGGCCTCGAGTACCGGCGAGCAAGGCGGGGCGCCGTCCTTCCAGATCTCGGCGAGCCCGTCCGGGGTGAGGCGCTTGTAGGCGGCGTCGGTTAGTGCGGGGCTCTCCTGACCGGGGTCCTCGGCCCAGTCGCGCAAGGCGCCCAGCCAGGTCGCCCGGGATCTGGCGTTGAACTTCTGGCCCGCAAAGGCCTTGCGGGCGGCGGCGTCTTCGAGCGCCTGGGCGAGCTCGTCAAGGCCCGCTTGAAACGGCGCTTTCAGGGTCTCGAGTCGCTCGGCCACCTCGACCTCCACCGCGGCCAGCGATTCGGCCGGTGGCGGTGCCGGCGGGAGGCGGTCGGCGTGGGCACGCAGTCCGCGTAGCGCCTTGTGCAGCGCCTGTGGCGTGTCCCAGTAGCGGGTGACCTGGCCCAGGCGTTCGGGGTCGAGCTGATACAGGAAGCTGCGCCAGTAGTCGCGTGCCACCTCGAGCTCGAGCTCGCTCTGATCGGTCTCGAGGGTCAGCGAGAACAGGCTGCCGCTGTCGAAGGCGTGCTCGCCGAGCATGCGGTGACACCAGGCATGGATGGTCGAGATGGCGGCCTCGTCCATCCATTCGGCGGCGAGCTGCAAGCGCCTGCCACACACCGGCCACCGCGCCGCCGGCCACTCGTTGCGTAGCCGGATCAAGGGATCGTCAGGGTCGCCGTCGGCGGCGTTCTGGAAGGCCTCCGCGGCCTCGACCAGGCGCGAGCGAATACGGTCTCTTAGCTCCAGGGTGGCGGCGTTGGTGAAGGTCACCACCAGAATCTCCGGCGGCATCAGCGCCCGGGCGAAGGCCAGGGGGTCATCGTCATCGCGTGGCCCAAGCACCAGGCGCACGTAGAGCAGGGCGATGGTGAAGGTCTTGCCGGTGCCGGCGCTGGCCTCGATCAGGCGGTTGCCGTCCAGCGCCAAGGTGATCGGGTCCAGTGACGTCGGGGCTTGAGCTTGAGCAGGGGCGGGGGCCTGTGCTTGTGCTTGGGCCTGGGAGAGAGGCGGCGTGGCGGGGGCATCGGCGCTCATGTCCGGTCTCCCTGGTCGAGGGTGGCAGGCGGAGCACCGGAGCTCGCCGCGGCGGACAGCGGCGCGTAGAGCGTCTCGGCCAGCTCGGCGAAGGCCAGGCCGTCGACGTCGAGCAGCGTGCGGGGCGCCGGCCAGTGCCGCGCCAGGTACGGGTTCTGGGCGTGCTCCCCGATGAGGTAGTCGCTGCCGAGCAGCACCTTGAGGGCCTCGTGGCGGGCGGCCTCGTCGCCGTCCTCTGGCGCACCGGCGAGAAGTCGCTGCATCGCGCTCAGGCTGCCGCCCTTGCGCAGCCAGGCGAAGCCCGTCTCCCGCGCCAGCGGCAGGGGCTGGCGCATGGCCGCGTGCCAGGTGCGGGCGATGTCCTCGAGCCAGGCCATCGCCTGATCGCTCTCGATCGGGGCCAGGTGGCCGTGTCCGGCGCGGGACAACAGCCGGGTGGTGGTCGGGCCGAGGACCACCTGGGCGATGAGGTGGGTGATCCAGGGGCGGAGCCAGTGTCGCCAGTGATAGCGTTTCTCGCGTCCGCGGACCAGGGAGGACGACAGCATCACCACTCGGCAGCGCTGGCCACACTCATCCTCGTGCAGCTCGTCGAGGGCCCCCTCGACCTCGAGTCCGGCGAGGTTCAGGGTGAAGGGGATCGGTGTCTCGATGGCACGGGGCCAACGCGTTCTGGCCTCGTGGTAGAGCGCGAACAGTTCATCCATGGGCTCGATCAGGGCACTCTGCATGCGCTCGGCGAAGCCGCCCATGGCGAGTCTTCCCTCCCGGGTGAAGCGCTCAAGGGAGGCGGCCATGGCGGCCTCCCTTGACTCGCCGCGTTCCACCGCACGGCGCTGGTCACGGATCAGCTCGTCCTGCAACTGCCAGTGGCCGAGACCGTCGAGGGCGAAGGGCTCGTGATCGAGCCGCGAGGCCTCGGGCAGTTCCAGATAGACGCCGAGACGCTGCTGGAAAAACACCCGCACCGGGTCACCGAGCAGGCCGGCGAGCTGCGCCGCGGTGAGAGGCGCGGTGGTCTCCCGTGGCGAGAGCATGGCGCCGTCGGCGCTGTCGGCGGATGGCGGGTGCGTGTCGTCGCGGAGGTCGTGGACCCGGCGCCATTCCTCGGCGTAGGTGAAAAGGTGTGGGTCCGCGCCGAAGTAGCGAGGGCTGAACGGCGTCAAGGGGTGGTCGGTGGTCAGGTGAGCCAGCAATGCCTCGCCGGCCTGGCGCGGCCCCGGCGCGTCAGGCGTATTGCCGCCAAGGTGCCAGCCGCGCGCCAGGTGGTCGCGTAGCTGGCCGAGCAGCACCGACGGGGGACGCTCGCTGTTGTCATGAATGCTGCGTCCGACCCAGCTGATCGAGAGGCGCTCCCGGGCCGACAGCAGTGCCTCGAGAAACAGGTAGCGGTCGTCCTCCCGGCGCGAGCGGTCCCCCGGGCGGTAGTCATGGCCCATGAGGTCGAAGTCCTGGGGTACCTGGGTGCGCGGGTAGTCGCCGTCGTTCATGCCGAGCAGCCACACATGGCGAAACGGAATCGCCCGCATCGGCATCAGGGTGGCGACGTTGACCGCCCCGGCCAGAAAGCGCTGGGACATGCCGTCGTCATCCAGCGCGGTGAGCCACTGCTCGCGCACCACCGCCAGCGGGATGGGGTCGTCGAAGTCGGCGTCGGAGGCGGCCTCCTGCCAGCTATCCAGCGCCTGATCCAGACGACTGGCGAGCAGGGTGTCGGCGTCATCCTGGGGGGCCAGGCAATCGCCGAGCAGCCGGCGCAGGCGCAGGCACCAGGTGGCGACATCGGCGGGCCGTGACAGCGCCTGCCAGTGATGTTCGAGGGTCTCGATCAGACGCACCAGGGGGCCGGCCAGGGCCGCCTCCAGGCCACCGATATCGCCGAAGGGGGCGATATCGTGCCAGTGCTCCTCGTCCGGCCCGATGCCACCGCCTGTGTCTGGGCGACCGCTGTCGCCGTGATGTCCCGCCTGTGGGTCGCCGGTATTACCTGCCGTGTTGTCTACGGCGTTTTCTACCGCATTCCCTACCGCATTCCCTACGGCATTCCCTGCCGCATCCCCTACCGCATCCCCTACCGCATAGCCCAGCAGTAGGCGCTTGAGGCCGAAGGCCCAGGTGTTCTGACTCATGCCGCCGGGCAGCGCCAGACTCTCGCGCTGGTCGGCGCTGAGTCCCCAGCGAATGCCGGCGCCTTCGATCCAGCGGGCCAGGACCGGCAGGTCGTCTTCGCTCAAGCCGAAACGAGCGCGCAGGGCCGGAACGTCAAGCAGGTCGAGCAGGTCGCTGACCGACAGGCGCAGCTCCGGCAGGCGCATCAGGGTTTCCACGGCGATGGCCAGGGGCTGGCGATGGCGGTTGGCCTGATCGGAAATGGTGTAGGGAATAAAACGTGGGTCGCCTGCGTCGAGGCGCCCGAAGACGGCCGCGACCTGGGCGGCGTAGGCGTCGATGTCGGGCACCATCACCAGCACGTCTCGGGGGCTCAGGCTCGGGTCCTCGGCGAAGGCGGCGAGCAGCTGGTCGTGGAGGATTTCGACCTCCCGCAGCGGTGAGTGGGCGACGTGAAAGGCCAGCGAGCGATCGTCGTCGTCCAGCGCCGGCCAGTGGACGCGGGTCTCGTCGAGCGGGCGCAGCGCGCGAATGTCGTCTTGCAGTTGGTGCAGCAAGCCCTGGCTGCCGTCGGCTCTGGCATGAGGTTCGAACAGGTCGATGCGCAGGGCCTCGCCCTCGAACAGGGCGGCGTAGCGGTCGCGCTCATCGAATTCGTCGAGCAGGCGAAGATAGTCTCGGCCCTGCTTGCCCCAGGCCGCCAGCAGCGGCTGTGCGTGCAGGTGCATCTGGGCATCATCGAGGTTCGCCGGCATCCCCGGGCGACGGCGCTGGCGCCGTCGCTCGGCGCGCAGCAGGTCGCGGTGTTCGATGATATCGGCCCAGTAGAACTCGCAGGGGTTGTGCACGCACAGCACCACCTGGCAGTGGCGTGCCAGCGCCGCCAGCGCCTCCAGGGTCTGGCCGGGCAGCGACGAGATGCCAAACACGATCACCCGTCTCGGCAGTCCCGCCACCGGTGTGCCCGGAGGCAGACGACGACAGGCATCGACGAAGCGTTGGTGAACGCCAGCGCGACTCGAGGCGATCCCGGCCGTGCCGATATCGGCGCGCAGTTCGCGCCACAGGATCGCCTGCCAGCGCTGGTCGTCGGGCAGCGGGTTGGCGTTGCCGCGGGCGTCGATCAGCACATCCTGACCCTCGGCCCAGGCGCTGAGCCAATCGCCGCGATAGACCTGGTACTGATCGAACAGGTCGGCCAGGCGCTCGGCCAACTGGTGGTGCTTGCGCTGGTCGGTGTCGTCGTCGAGGAAGCGCGCCAGGGGGGCGAAGGCTTCATCGGCGCACAGCCGAGGCAGCAGACGCATCAGGCGCCAGGTCAGGCGAGACTTGTCGAAGGGGGAGGTCGGCGGGACCGAGTCATGGCCATCGAGCCGGGTGAGAAGGCCGCGATAGGCCTGCCATAGAAAGCGCGCCGGCAGGGTGACATCGAGGGCCGCCGCGATGCCGCTGCCACCGGCCTTTGGGTCGGCGGCCAGCGCCAGCTTCAGCCACTGGCTGATGCCGTTGCTCTGCACCAGCACTACCTCGTTTTCCAGCGGCGCGAGGGGATGGCGCTGCATCCAGTTCACCGCCAGGTCACGCAGGGCCTCGAGGTGATTGCCGTGGATGACCATAAAGCCGGGCGTGAGCTCGCCGGCGCAGGCGAAGGTGTGCGACATGATCCATCCCTGACGGTTGAGCGGTGTTCGGCATGGTGCCGCAAAACGCCGCCTGGGCAAAGCGAGGCCAGCGCCGAGACGCCGATCGATGGCACGCCCTCCTGGCCGTCAGCACAGTGCCAAGGGGACCTCCTGGGCCTCGAAGGCGAGCAGCCACTGCTTGCGCCCGATACCGCCGGCGTAGCCGGTCAGGCGGCCATTGCTGCCGATCACTCGGTGGCAGGGCACGATGATGGAGATCGGGTTGCGTCCGTTGGCGGCACCCACGGCGCGCTGGGCGCCCTTGCGACCCAGGCCCTCGGCGATCTCGGCGTAGCTTCGCGTCTCGCCGAAGGGAATCGTGGTCAGGGCCTGCCACACCTGGCGCTGAAAGTCGGTGCCCTGGGCATCGAGGGGCAGGTCGAAGTCGCGCCGATCGCCGCCGAAGTACTCGTCGAGCTGGGCACGGCAGGCCTCGGTCCAGGCGTTGGGGCGGGGGACTTCATCGGCGTCGCGCGCCTCGATGAAGTCGAGTCGGGTGATCCCTGTGGCGCTGGCTTCGATGCGCAGTGCGCCAAGGGCTGCCGATTGCGGAGGGTGATAGATGTCCAGGCCCGCCTTGGTATCGCGGTCAGGTGTCTGGGTGCTGGTCATGATCGAGACTCCATAGGGTAAGCATCAGATAGCTGCGCCAGGGCGCGGCGCGCTCGGGGTCGATGTCGGGTGATCGCTTCAGGGCACGGCGGATGCCGGCATCGCCGGCCAACCAGATATCCGGGGCCGAGCGGCCGCGCAGGCTGGCGTAGCCAAGCGTCCAGGGCCCCATCCCTTTCACGCCGTCATCGCCTTCCCGAGGGGTGTCCTGGCCCAGGGGACCGTGGCCGTGAGTCGCCACCTGAGCGGCCGCCAGCCGGCGCAGGGTCTGTCGACGACTGTCCGGCATGCCGAGAAACGCCAGGTCGCTCGCGGCGATGGCGGCGGCCTCGGGAAAGTGGCGACCACCGCCCGCGGCCGGGGCACCGAGTGCATCGACCAGGGTCTGGGTCAGGCGCCGCGCCGAGCCCAATGTCACCTGCTGGCCGAGCACGGCACGCACCGCGGCCTCGAACGGCGACCATAGCCCGGGTAGGCGCAGCCCCGCCACCGGCGATAGCGTCGGAATCGCGTCCTTGAGGTGCGCAGCGATGACGTCGCTATCGGCGTCCAGGTCCAGCACTCGGCGCAGATTGGCGACGACCGGCGCCAGCAGGCGGGGCTCACTGAGCCACAGCTCGACGCGAAAGGCATGGCGATCGGGCAGGTGGTGAGCGGCGAAGCGCCCGGTCGCCGAGCCCCAGCGCAGGTGGCGACCGAAGGCGTCATCGGTGACCCACTCGAGCCCCTCGATGGCGCGCCGAGCCAGATAGTCGCGCAGGTGGGCCCAGGCGTATGGCGGCCGGTACGACAGGGTCAGGGTCAGTCCGGCGTCGGCGTCGGTCTTGGCGTCGGTCTTGGCCTTGCGATCGCGGCGGCGGATCTCCCGGGGCGCGAGACCGATGCGCCGATGAAAGGCGTCGTTGAAACGACGAATGCTGGCGAAGCCACTGGCGTAGGCGATCTCGGTGATCGGCAGGTGCGTCTGGTGCAGGAGCTGCTTGGCGAACAGGCACTGGCGGTGCTGGGCGTAGGCCTTGGGCGACACGCCGAAGCGGCGTTGAAACAGGCCGCGCAAATGACGCTCGCCGATGCCAAGGCGTTCACACAGCGCGACCACGGAGCCGTCACTCAGTGCCCCTTCCTCGATCAGCTTGAGGGCTCGGGTCAGCGTCGTGTCGGTGCCGCGCCAGGCCGGCGAGTCCGGGGCGCTGTCCGGGCGACAGCGCAGGCAGGGGCGAAAGCCGGCCTCGGCGGCGGCGAGGGACGTGGCAAAATAGCGTACGTTTTTCTCCAGCGGCGGCGTCGCCGGACAGATCGGGCGACAGTAGATGCCGGTCGTGCGCACGGCGACGAAGAAGCGCCCGTCGAAGCGCGGGTCCCTGGCCAGGCGGGCCCGGCGGCACTGCTCGGGGGCAAGCCCCGGGGGCGCGCTGGTGGCGGTGTGTTCGGTGGTGGCCATGGGGGCCTCCCTGACGGGCCAAAGGACGTTATGCTGGGGGAGCCGGGGCTCGCTGCCTTGCCCAGGGCCCCGTGCGTCGCTTTGCACAGTGTAGGCCCGTTCCCGTGTCGGACTGGCCACAATCGGCACTGGATGCTGCTCTTGTCCTGAACACCGACGGGCGCTGCCCGCTACCGGAGACCGTCATGTCGCTCCCCTTGACTCGGCATAATCGTCCGCAGCAGCTGCTGGATGCCATCGACGCCGCCAACGCGGGACTTGACGCCGACGACCGCGCCGCCAAGTACCACAAACTGGCCGAGTCGCCCTATGGGTTCTTTCGTGGCACCAATCACCTTTACTGGGCCGATGTCTGGCATGACTGGCGCTTCGCGCTGTTTGGCGGCCTGCCCGAGACCCAGACCTGGCTGCAAGGCGACGCCCACGCCTATAACTTCGGCGCCTACGGCCACCACGATGATCGCGTCCGCTACGGCATGGACGACTTCGACGATGCCCTGATCGGCGACTACCAGTATGACCTGTGGCGGCTGGCCATCAGCGTCGTGCTCGACGCCCAGGAAAGCGTCGGGCTGTCGCACAAGGGCATTCGCCGCGCGCTCAAGCACCTGGTGCAAAGCTACCACGCCGAGGTCGGCGCTCACCTGCGTGGCGAGGTGCCCGAGTCGGTCAGCGTCGAGACCGCCAAGGGGCCGCTCAAGCCGTTCATGGACAAGGTCGAGCGCAAGGAGAGTCGCGCCAGGATGCTCGCCAAGTGGACCGAGATGACCGAGCACGGCCGGCGCCTGAAGCGCCCGGGCAAGCTCGCCAACTTGCCGGCGCATCTGGACAGCCAATTGCGCAAGGCGATCAATGAGGCGTACCGCCAGACCCTCACCGGAGAGCGTGAGGAGGCTAAGGACGCCCACTTTCGTATCAAGGACACCGCCCGACGCCTGGCGGCGGGCACCGGCTCGCTTGGACTCGATCGGTTCTATGTCCTGATCGAGGGCGGCAAGGACCATGAACACGATGATGTCATTCTCGACGTCAAGCATCAGCCGGGGCCGGCCGGCGCGGCGCTGATGAACGGCCAGGAGAAACGTGCCTGGCACATGACCTTCCCCCACGAGGGCGCGCGCCACGCGGCGGCCTTTCGAGCCATCGCCGAGCATCCCGACATCTACCTGGGCTGGCTGCACCTGAAAGGTGCCGGCAAGGCCCAGGACGACAAGGTATTTTCGGTGCGCGAGCGCTCGCCGTACAAGACCGATTTTCCGAGCCACAAGGTCGCCGGTGGCAAGCAGTACCGGCAGGTGGTCAAGCAGTGGGGCCGGATACTGGCCCGCGAACACCTGCGCGGCGCACGCGCCCTGCACCCGGACGATCCATCACGCTTTGCTCGTGCGGTCGCCAAGCGGGTCGACGGACGCATGGACCATGCCATCGAGCTGGTGACTACCCTGGCCGTGAGCTACGCCGAGTGTGTCGCCCAGGACTACCGGACGTTCGTTGAGGCACGCGGCCTGGCCTAAGCCAGGGGCGGGGCCTGGTCAACCATGCGGCACGGTCTGGCCTAAGCCAGGGGCGTTGCCTGGTCAACCATGCGGCACGGTCTGGACTGAGCCAGGGGCGTCGCCTGGTCAGCCAGGGGCGAGGCCCGCTCATCGCGGATGCTTGTCAGACGCCGGCGGCGCCGTCGCCGGCTGGGGCGAGTGAGCCGCTCCTGACGGGTCCTGGTGGCGGTAGGCCTTGGCCAGGACGCGATCCATCATCGTTCGGGTCAGCCCCGGCAGGTGGCGCATGCCGAAGACGGCGAGGCGCGTGCGGCGCCCAGGAACGATCAGGAAATCGTCCTTGGCAAGCCCCGCCAGGGTGTCACGCGCGATGGCTTCCACCGTGGCCTTGGGGATGGTCAGGGTCTGGGCGCGATTTTCCGGCGTCCGGTTGGCCTCCAGAGCATCGACCATCGGCGAGT
Organism: Halomonas sp. V046; assembly: GCF_052645355.1. Taxonomy (NCBI): domain Bacteria; kingdom Pseudomonadati; phylum Pseudomonadota; class Gammaproteobacteria; order Oceanospirillales; family Halomonadaceae; genus Halomonas; species Halomonas sp. V046. Next base: position 390,685 of record NZ_JBQXYF010000001.1, on the reverse strand, counting down.
CGAATTCGCCCGGGCAGACCAGCTGCACGCGCACGCCCTGGGGGCTGAGTTCGTAGCGCAGCGATTCGCTCAGGCCGACCAGGGCGTGCTTGGCGCTGCAGTATGGGGTGTAGCCGAAGACGCCGGTGAGGCCCGCCACCGAGGCGATGTTGATCAGGCGCCCGCGGGAACTCTTGAGAAAGGGGAGTGCCGCGCGGGTGGCGTTGAGCAGGCCGAAGAAGTTGATCTCCATCACCTCGCGAAAGTCCCGGGTCTCCAGGGCCTCGAAGTAGCCCTCGCGCAGGATGCCGGCGCTGTTGATCAGGGCGTCGATGCCGCCGCGGGCTTCGCCGAGGGCGGCCAGAACGCGAGCGGTCTCGGCCTCGTCGGTAATATCGAGCGCGGCGAGATGGACGCGGGCGTCGGGCGTGCCGTCCAGCAGTCGCGCCTTGGCGGCCTCCAGTCGCGTCGTATCGCGTGCCACCAGGGTGACAATGGCGCCGTCATCGACCAGGCGCTCGGCCAGGCTCAAGCCGAGCCCGGACGAGCCGCCGGTGATGACCACGTGTTTGTCGGTGAACATGGTGCAGCCTCCTCAGTTGTTGCCGCGCGTCGCGGCGCGCGGGAGAGTCGTGATCTGGTGCGGTGCGTCGAAGCGCTGCCCGGACTCGGGGCCCGGGCAGCGAACATCATTCACCGCTGCTGGCGCGGGTCGCCGCCGGGGCGGGGACCGCGGAGGTGACGATGGGAAAGGTGGGCGAGAAGTCGTCCATCAGCGAGAACAGGCGGGCCAGCACCTGGACGTCGCCGTCGGTGCCGACGTTGCCGGCCGCGATCTCGGTGCCGAGACTGGTCTGGCGCAGCAGGACCCGATCGAGCACGTCACGATCCAGGGTCAGGCTCAGGTCGGCCGGAACGGGGACGCGGTCGCTGGCATCGCCTGTGGTATCACTGGTATCGCCGGCGGCACCCGCGGTGTCGGTGAGCTGGCGATAGCGCAGCACCGAGTTGGCCAGGGTCAGGCGCATGTCGCTTGCCCTGGCGCCGGAGAAGTGCCAGTCGATAGTGAGTCGCACGCCGTCGGCGGCAGGGCCGTTCAGGCGCACCGCCAATAAATCGAAGACCTGTTCGATGGGCAGGGCCCTGAGCATGTCCGGTGATGCCGTGGTCACGGCGTTGGCGGTATCGATGCCGTTTCTCAGCTCCCGGGTACCGTTCAGGTAGATGTTGCGCCAGGGCCCGGATTCGGTCTGATAGCCGAGCTGTTCGAAGATATCGGCCTGCAGCTCGAGCGCCTCGCGGTTCTCGGGCTGGGACATGACCAGGTGATCCAACAGCATCGCCGCCCAGCGATAGTCGCCGGCGTCGAAGGCGTCTCGGCCCTTGGCCAGCACGGCCGCGGCGCCACCGAGAGCGTCGACGTAGCGCTCGCCCGACTGGCGCGGCGGCAGCGGATCGAGTGTCGCCGGATTGCCGCTCCAGAACCCCAGATAGCGCTGGTAGATGCCCTTCGCATTGTGTTCGATGGTGCCGTAGTAACCGCGATTGAACCACTCGTTGGCCAGACTCGGCGGCACCTCGATGGCCTCGGCGATCTCATCGCGCTTGTAGCCCAAGTTGGCCAAGCGCAAGGTCTGGTCGTGGAGGTACTTGAGCATGTCACGCTGCTTTTCGATCGTATCGCGAACGTTTTCCTGGCCCCAGCGCGGCCAGTAGTGGGAGGTAAAGATCAGGTCCGAGCGGTCGCCGAACAGCGCCAGGGTCTCATCCAGTGCCTTCGACCAACCGAGGGCATCGCGGACCTGGGCGCCGCGCGGGGTGAGAATGTTATGCAGCGCGGCATTGACGTTTTCGGCGCCCATCAGCGCGCGCTGCTCGGGGAAGTAGAACATCATCTCGGCGTCGGCCTCGGCCGAGGGCGTGAGCTGGAACTCGATATCGACGCCGTCCACGGTCATCGTCTGCCCGGTTCGGGTGACGTCCTCGGTGGGTTCGATCAGGGTGAAGGTGCCCCGGGCGACGCCCTTGCCCAGTCCGTTGTCGACCTGCTGGCGTGGCCCGCGAGGCAATCCCATGGCGTGCATGTACTGCGAGCGCCGGCTCATGGTATTGCCAAGCAGGACCATTTCGCTGGCGACGTGCTCCATGAAATGCGCAGGGGCGATGACCCGCACCTCGCCCGCGTCCACCTGCTGCTGGGAAATAACCCCCTTCACCCCACCGAAATGATCCGGGTGGGAGTGAGTGTAGATGACCGCACTGACCGGGCGCTCGCCGAGCTCGGCGTTGACCAGGGCCATGGCGGCTTCGGCGGGTTCGGTCATGGTCATGGGGTCGATGACGATCCAGCCGCTGTCGCCGCGGATCACGCTCATGGTGGTCAGGTCGAAGCCACGCACCTGATAGATGCCGTCGGTGACCTCGTAGAGCCCCGGGGTATTGTTGAGCTGGGCCTGGCGCCACAGGCTCGGGTTGACCGTGTCCGGTGCATCACCCTTGAGAAAGTCCTGGTAGACCGCGACGTCCCACACCACGTGGCCGTCGGCGCCTTCGATCACCAGGTCCGGGGTGGCCTTGATCAGCCCGCGACTGGCGTCGTCGAAGTCGGCGCGATCGGAGAAGTCCAGTTCATCGTGCACCGCCGCGTTGGCGGCGCGGGTAGCATCGGTGGCGGGTTTCGGGGCAATGATGTCCGCGGCACCCCGATCCTGGTGCTGGGAGGGCGGTTGAGACGGAGATTGGGCGTTGGCATGGCTCGGCGCGGTGGCGCCGGCCAGGCCAATGGCGACGGTGAGCAGTGACGCGGCGAAGGGCAGACGGGTCATGGGGTTTCCTCGGTGGTCATTGTGGTTGTGGGGGGCGTCCCGGGGGATGTCATGGCTAGAAGCTCACGCCGACGCTGGCGGTGATGAAGTCAAAGTCGGTATCGGCGTAGGGGGAGTTGCCCGTGCCCGACCAGGTCACTTCGGCGTGGTAGCGATCCAGGTAGTCGGCCTTGAGGCCGAGGCTTCCCAGCAGGCGGTCCTCGACGAAGTTGAGGTCGTAGGACCAGCCCGAGACGTCGTGGCCGAACAGGGCGTAGGGCGACAGCGTCAGACCCGGCATGACGTTCGGGTAAATCAGTTGACCGCGGAGCCGATAGCCCCAGGAGAAGTCGCTGGCGTAGCCATCCCCCGAACAGCCACGGTCGCGATACTCGGGGTTGGCGGCGGCGAGCTCGCAGCCGGCCTGGCTGCCCTGGGACAGGTCGGTGCCGAATTGATCGCCTTTGGTGTAGCGGCGGTCATCCAGGCTCGGCAGGTCATGGACGTACTTCATGCCGACTTCCCCGACCAGCACCAGAGCCTTCGATCCGAGCACGCCGGGCACGGGCTGGATGGCGCCGAGTGTCAACTGGGACACGTCGTAGCGGTCATAGCCGCGGAAGGTGCCGGCGGGTGCCGTTGCCGCGGCATCCTGGGCCAGAGTGATGTCCTCGCCGATGACGTTGGACAGAAATTCGGGGTCGGCGATAAAGGCGGCGATCAGGTCCGAGGTGGCCAACTGCAAGGGTTGGTCGTGACGGAAGCTGTATTCGCCGAAGACCTGGGTCGCCTGACCGAATTTGGTGTGAAGGCCTAGCCCGAAGACCTGGATATCTTCGGGATAGTCGGCGAAGTAGCGCATGTTGCGGTCGCGGTCGTAGCTTGAGTCCGTCGGCGGCCGCCAGCCCGGTGACAGGCCGACATCATTGGCCTCGGTGTAGCTGTCGGAGATCACGCTGGCGTAGGGGCGCCGGGAATGGATATTCATGGCGTAGGCCGAGACGGCGGTGTCGTCGCTTGGTGCATAGGTCAGCGAGACGCCGAACTGGCCGGCGTCGTGGGGGGTGTTATCCGGGCCTCGGTCGACGTACAGATTGTTGGCGTAGGCGACGCGATCATTGGGTCCCTTGGGCACGGCGCCGCTGCAGCCATCGGCGATGTAGTCATAGGAACTGAAGGCGGTGCCACAGCCATCCAGCACCGATTTGTCCCAGTCGAGTTGGTAGAAGGCGCCCACCTGCCAACGCCTGTTCAAGGCGAACTCGGCGGACAGCAGCGTCGTCGCCAGGCGCAGGTTGTCGCCGGGCATGCGCAGGGCCGCCGGGCGGTAGGGGTTGATGGTGTTGATGCCGTTGATGAAGAACTTGCTCTCGCCCCAGGGCAGGTACTGATCGCCCAGGGTCAGCCTGAGGTCATGATCGGCGATGTCGAAGGTGCCGTAGACATAGGCCTCGGTAAAGGTGGTGCCCTTGAAACGCGATAGGCGGTGGTAGTTGTGATCATCGAGAGGCTCGTTGCGCTCGTAGCCATTGGCCAGGCTGCCGAAAGGCACCTCGTGGTTTTCCTGGTAGGCGTCGTACCAGGCCTTTCCGGCGATGCGGGCGCCGAAGTTGCGATACTCGAGGTCGAGCTGCGTGGTGAAGATGATCGGGGTCGAGGTCAGCTCACGCTCTGAGTAGTTGGCCCGTCCGTCGTCGATATCGCGGCCGCCGGTCGGGTTGTAGCCGCTGGCGCCAGGATCGGCGGTGGCGGCGTTGCCTTGAAACAGGTCGTCGCGATCGGCGGATTCGGCGCTCCAGATGGCGCCGGCGGTCAGCGAGCCCGAGAGCGTCGCCTTGACCTCTCCGGTCTCAAACTCCAACGCCAGGGCGGTGGGCGCGCCAAGCGCGAGATAGGCCGGCAACAGGCAGGTGGCCGTGGCCGATAGCGCACGGCAGGAGGGCGCGGTCTTGGCGGTCTTGGCGCCGGGACCGGGTGATCGGGCACGAAGGTATCGGCGCGCAGGGCAAGCGTGCGCGAGGCGGGGCGGTGTCATGGCGTAGTCCCTTATTGTTTTCGTCCATCCGGCAAGGGACGATGTCGCCTGCCGGTGTGGCTGGGGCCTATCGTTTCAGGCTCATGTCGTTGTCGTTGTCGTTGTCGTTGTCGTAAGTATCGGACGGCGGCGCCGAGTGTTGCTGTCTGCTCGTTCTCCTGTGTCGCTTTTCTGTTCGGTCGCTCGTCCGTTCGGTCGCTCGTTTTGCTCGTCGTCGGTCGGTGGCTCACATCGGCTCATATTGGCCCAGGTCGGCTCACATCGGCCCAGGTCGGCTCACATCGGCCCAGCCGCATCGGCGTCTTGCCCCTCTCGCCCCTCTCGCCCCTGGCCCCTGCTAACGTGACGGGCCAGGGTGACGGGCTAGAGTAGCGGTCGCCGTCACTGCCAGCGGCAGGGCACCGGAAAGGCGGCGAGGTGTGCCTTGAGCGTTTCGAGGTCGGCCGGCTTGGCCTCGCCCACCGTCAGGACCGCGACCAGGCCGAGCTTGGGGTCCTGTTCGACGTCGACCCGCACGGAGTTCGGGCCGAGAATCGACTCTGCGCTGGCACGGTAGACGCGCTTGACCGCGTCCTGCCTCAGGGCGGGTTTGAACACCTTGCCCACCGCGGTCAGCGGAATGGCGTCGAGGATCCAGATATCCTTTGGCAGCGCCGCCTGCTCGGCGATATGCGCGCGGCAGTGGGCCTTGAGCTCCTCGACACCGACCGTGCGACCGGGCTGCAGGCTGACATAGGCCACCGGCAGCTCGCCCACCCGGTCGCAGGGCTTCCCGACTGCGGCCGCCATCTGCACGGCCGGGTGGCGATAGAGCGCGTCCTCGATCATCAGAGGGTCGATATTGTGGCCGCCACGGATGATCAGGTCCTTGGAGCGACCGGTCAGCCACAGATAGCCGTCGGCGTCGCGGCGGGCCAGATCGCCGGTGTTGAACCAGTCACCATCGACCCAGATGCCGCGGTTCTTGGCCTTGTCGGTGTACCCCGCGAAGACGTTGGGACCACGAATGATCAGGCTGCCAATCTCGTCGATCTCGCAATCGCGCACCCGTTGCCCGGCGTCATCGAGCATCACGACGCGGGCGCCGGTGTAAGGCAGCGGCAGGCCCACCGAGCCGGTGCGGCGCTCGCCCTCCAGCGGGTTGGCCATGCTGCCGCAGGTGCCTTCGGTCATGCCAAACCCCTCGATCAGCGGCAGCCCGGCGAGTTCCTCGAAGTGGCTGTGCACGGCTCGCGGCAGGGGAGCCCCGCCACTCAGTGCGCTTTTGAGCGAGGAGATGTCGGCCTCGTCGACGGGCAGCTCGAGCAGGCGGGAAAAGATCGCCGGCACCCCGCTGAAGAAGCTGACCCGGTGGTGCTCGACGACCCTCCAGAAGTTCTCCATCAGCGCCGGCGTGCGGAACCCAGCGGGCGTTGCCAGCAGGATTTCGGCGCCGATAAGCAGCGGCAGAAGGCCCGTGATCAGCACCGCGTTGACGTGGAACAGCGGCAGGCCACAGAGAATCACCGCCCGTTCGTCGTGGCGAAACAGCATCTGCATCATCGCCGCGTTGGCCACCTCGTTGGCGTGGCTGTGAGGCGCGAGCTTGGGGGTTCCGGTGGTGCCTCCGGTGTGAAAGAGCGAGGCGATATCGTCAGGTGCGATGCGCCGACCGCTGGTCATGGCGTCGTCGGGGGCTCGGTCGAGCAGGTCGTCGAAGTCTTCGCACCAGTCATGGCTCGGCAGCGGCTGCGCCTTACGCACGCTGGCGGCCTGTTCGACGGTCATGAAACGCGTCGCATCGACGTAGAGCACGCGCTCGAGGCTTGGCACCTGCTCGATGAGGCCCTCGACCTTGTCCCAGATGTCGCTGCCCGGGAAGGGCGCCAGGGCGACCAGGACTCGGGTGCCGGCGGCGTTCATGATGGCGGCGATATGTTCGGGTTCGAGCAGCGGGTTGATCGGATTGACGATGCCGGCGGCCTCGGCCCCCCACAGCGTGACCTGGGTCTGGGGCAGGCTCGGGAGCAGAAACGACACCACGTCCTGGGGGCCGATACCCAGCCCATGGAAGGCGTTGGCGGCCTGGATGATGCGTTGCCACAGGTCCTGGTAGCGATAGGCGATGCCATCTTCCTCGGATCGCCCTTCGAACAGGAAACGCAGGGCGATGCGCTCGGGGAAGCGCGCGGCCGATGCCTCGATCAGAGCCGTCGTGCTTGTGGGCAGCGCCAGCGCTTCCCAGGGGGTGGCTTCGATGGTGCGCAGGCTCTCGGCGTCACGAATCCGTGGGAATCTGGCGATAGTGTCGAGGAGGACGTCGACCATGCAAACTCTCCTGAAAAAGGGCGAATCGGGGGATACGTCCAGCACCTAGCGTGCAATCCACTGCATCACGGCCAGCACCTTGTCGGTGGTGGTGGTGTAGGGCGGTGTCAGCAGCTTCATGGTGTCGATGACGCCTTGGCGATACACCGGGCGCAGCTTGGAGAAGTTCATGAACCCATCGCGGCCGTGGTAGTGGCCCATGCCGCTGGCGCCGACGCCGCCGAAGGGCATGTCATGCTGGCCGACGTGAAGCAGGCAGTGATTCACCGATACGCCGCCGGACAGGATGCGAGAGATGTAGGCATCGCGGGTCTCGGCGTCCCGGGTGAACGGGTAGAGCGCCAGCGGACGAGGGCCGCGATTGACGTACTCGATGACCTCCTCGCGGTCGCGATAGGTCTTGATCGGCAGCACGGGGCCGAAGATCTCTCGCTGCATCACCACCATGTCGTCGCTGACATCGAGCAGCAGCAGCGGGGGAAACTTGCGGGTGGCGGCGTCGCCGCGCTCGTCGTCGGTCAAGAACACCACCCTGGCGCCTTTGGCCTTGGCATCGTCGACGGTGTCCCACAGGCGCTGGTAGGCCACCTCATCGATGATCGAGGTGTAATCGGCGCTGGTAAGGTCCGGATAGCGCTGGGTCGCCAGGCGGCGGGCGAGGGCGACGAACGGCTCGACGCTTGACTCGGGCACAAACAGGTAGTCCACCGTGGTGCATATCTGGCCGGCATTGAGGAGTTTCCAGAACATCAGACGGCTGGCGGCGATGGACAGGTCGAAATCCGGGGCGATGATGGCGGGGGACTTGCCGCCGAGCTCCAGGGTCACTGGGGTCAGGTTGTCGGCGGCACTGGCCATCACCTTGCGTCCGGTGGCGGTGGATCCGGTGAACAGCAGATGATCGAAGGGCAGGCGCGAGAAGTGCGGTCCCACCTCGCCGTCGTCTTCGATGAAGACGAGCTTGTCTTCGGGCAGGTACTGGGGGCTGATCTCGGCCAGCAGGCGCGTCAGGCGTCGCGAGCGATCCGACATCTTGACCATGGCGCGGTTACCGGCGGCGAAGATGCCGACCAGGGGCGCGATGCTCAGGTTGAGTGGGAAGTTCCAGGGCACGATAACGCCGACCACGCCCAGTGGCTGTGGAATGACGCGATTGACCGCGCCCGGGTACAGCGTCAGGTCGACCTTGCGGCGCTGGGGTTTCATCCATCCTTTCAGGTGCTTGATCGCATCCTTGATATCGCCGAGAACCACGACGAATTCGCAGAACAGGGTTTCCTGGTTGGAACGGTTGCCGAAGTCATCACAGATCGCCTGCACGATGGCCTGCTGGTGGTCCTGCATCATGCGCGACAGCGCCTTGAGGCTCTCGATGCGCTCTTTAGCATTCGGCATCGGGGCGGCCAGGTGGGCTCGGCGTAGGCCGTCCAGCTGCGCACTGAGGCATTCGAAGCGGTCGGTGGATGGCGTGAGCAGAGCGTTCATGCGTTGACTCCAGGGGCAGATGGGGACGCCGACGAGGCGTCGAGGGGATGCCCTGCCCCGTCGTTGGCGCGATCGGTGACGATGGCGGCGTGGAGGTCACCGCTGCCGGTCAGGTGTGACGTCATTCCCGGCAGCGGTTCGCTGAAGGACACCGGCGTGATGGCCTCGGCGCGGCCCTCGTCGAACACGGGTTCCTTCGACCAGGCGTACTCGCTCAGGGCGAGAATGGTCAGAGAGGGATTGACGCCCAGGTTGCCGGGAATCAGCGAGCCATCGATGACGCGCAAGTTGTGGTAGCCGAACACCTGGCCGCGTTCATCTACCACGCCGTTGTCGGCGTCGGTGCCGATGGCGACACCGCCCATGAGGTGAGCGGTACTGGGGGCGCCGGTCAGCACCTCGGTGGCGACGTTGCCGGCATCGCCGCCGCCGGCGGCCTCGACGTAGTGACGGGCGGCCTCGTGGGCAATCGGAAAGTAGTTCGACAGCGCGCGATCGTCCTTGTCCTGGTACACCGACCAGGTCGGCCGGAAGAGGGCATACCAAGGTCGCTTGGTGTTGACGTGGACGAAGGTGTCACGGGTCTGCATGACCAGAAAGATGATCGAGTGTCGTGCCTTGCCTATCGGATTGAGCATGCGCAGCGTCGTTAGCGGCTGGCGCAGGATGTTGATCAACATGCTCACCGGTCGTGGAATGCCGCCCTGGGCATCGGTCAGCGGAACGGCGCTCTGCAGGGCGAAGGTGGCATCGCCGTAGCGCGGGAAGCGATTGATCTCGATGCGGGTTTCGTCATCGGGATCGAACATCGAGGTGATGGTCGGGCCTTCGCAGATGTCTTCTGGCACGCCAGTTTTGTTGGAAAACTTGGCGGTATTGACGATCAGGGTCTCGGAGTTGGTGCGGATCTGGCGGCCGAGTTGGGAGGAAATGGCCGGCAGCGTCTTGTCGACGTCTCGGGCCTTGAGCAGCATCGGAATGCTGCCGAAGACGCCGGCGGATACCACCACGCCCCGGGTCCTGATGCGATAGGGTTTCTTGAACAGATGCGCCGTGGAGGATCGCACCGTGACCTCGTAGCCGGCGGAGCCATCGCGCTTGCCCTCGGCATCGGGCAGGGGCTCGATGCGCGTCACCTCGCTTTCGGCGCGGATTTCCACGCCGTTGCGTTCGGCGAACCACAGGTAGTTCTTGGTCAGGGTGTTCTTGGCGTTGTGGCGACAGCCCATGGTGCAGCCGCCGCAGTAGCGGCAGCTGTTGCGCTCGGGGCCGCTACCGCTGAAGTAGGGGTCGCCGCGCTCGCCGCCACTGACGTCACCGGGCGTCTCCGGGAACAGCACCCCGGTATTGACCGTCTGGTAGGTGTCTTCGCGTCCCATTCGACGCGCGGTTTCCCGCAGTGCCTCGTCGGCGGCGTTCTCGTACTGGTTGCGGGTGACGCCGATCATGCGCTGAGCCAGGCCGTAGTAGGGCAGCAGGCGAGCCTTCCAGTCCGGATGGACCCGTGTCCAGGCCTCGACGCCGAAGACTTCGTCCTTGGGAATCAGGTGCACATTGGCATAGACCAGGGAGCCGCCACCCACGCCGACCCCGTGAAGAGCGGTGATCTTTTGCGTCAGCGTCACCTGCAGGTTGCCGGTCAGGCCGATGGCGGGCGCCCACAGAAACTTCTTCAGATTCCAGGAATTTGAAGAGAATTCCTCGTCCTTCCAGCGTCGGCCCTTCTCAAGCACCAGCACCCGATGCCCTTTTTCGCTCAGGCGCAGGGCACTGCAAGCGCCGCCGAAGCCTGAGCCGATGACGATCTGGTCGTAGTCGAATGCGTTGTGCGGGGAAGCGGCGCGGTCATCGCCGACGGCCCTGTTGTTGCGGGCGTGACCGTCGTCGATCGTCGTGTCTTGGGTTCGGTCGTAGTCTGTGGCCATGGCGTGTCACCTGTCGTTGTTAAGTCCTGGTGCGGTCAAAGGCGGCTCGGGTCGTGCCTGATGATGTAGCGTCAGAGTAAAGGACCCTGAGGCAGCGGAGTTGACCGATCGCGCATGATTTTTGACACATCACGCAATATTGGCACTTTCCGTCTTATGCTTTCGTCGCCATTGGGCGGGACTTTCGCCCATGACGCGTTTGAAACTGCGGGTCAGGGCGCTTAGCTGGCTGTAGCCGACCAGCTCGGCGATCTCGCTCAGGCTCAAGTCGGTGTCGAGCATGTAGGTTCGGGCAGAATTCATGCGGCCACGGTCGAGTAGCTGCTGAAAGCTCAGCCCGCGGTGGGCCAGGCGGTCCTGTAAGGTGCGTGGCGGCACCGCCAGGGCACCGGCGACTGCATCGAGGGTGACCTGGTCCAGTGGCAGCAGGTTGGAAATGATCCATAACACCTTGTCTTCGATATCCCCCCACTGGTGGTGGCGCATCAGCGAATTGATCAGGCGCCGGAGTGCTGGGCTTCCGCCGGCGATGGAATGATCCAGGCAGGCTCGATCGAAGACCAGGGCGTTGTCGTCATGATGAAAGCGCAGCGCGGTGTGCAGCAGGCGGGTGTAAGGCTCGATGTCACGCGGGGCGTCGCCGACGAGGTAGGCGGCACGGAAGGTGAGCGGTTCGCCGTAGAGGAAGGTGATGATGTTGAACGCACCCATCAGCGTATTGTCATTGTGCTGACGCGAAAGCAGTGTCTGCCCCGGGACGCGATAGGTGAAGTGATAGACGGCCTGGTCCCCGGCCTCTTCGAGACGCACGTCCAGGCCCTGGACGTGACGGCCGATCTCTTCTGCGACGGTGGTCAGCGCCTCGCGCATGGTGGCGCATTGCTGAATAAGTAGCCCCACCATGCCGAGCATTGAAATGTTCTGATGTCGGCCAAGCAGGAGACCGAAGTGCTGGCAGCCGCTGGCCATGGCGCCGAGTTCCAGCAGGTCGATCTTGGTGGTGACCGGGATCAGTCGGTCGGGGCGATCGAGATAATCCACCGGCAGACCGAGATCGGCCAGCACTCGTTCGCCATCGACGCGATACTCCGCCAGCAGGGCGGAATAGCCCGTCAGTGCGGCGGCGCGAACCATTGGCTGCATGCACGATCTCCTCGTGATCTTGGGACCCGGGGGCGGAACGTCGTGAATGGTAAGGAGCGGTGTCGACGCTGGCGACGATTGGATCGTCGACGGTGCCCGTCACATCAGTATACCCGCCGTCGACGGACCTCGGTGACTGGACCGATGGGGTAGGCGCGTGACTTGGTGTTGTACGAAAACGGCGCCCCGGGGGGCGCCGTGGATGGGGATGATATGGGCCAGTGGCGGGTGTGAACAATGGCGCGACGACAGCGGTGACGTCAGCGGGGCTCGGCTATCGGCTTAGCTATTGGTTCAGTTATTGGCTTAGCTATTGGCTTAGCTACTGGCTTAGCTATTGGTTCAGTTATTGGCTTAGCTATTGGCTTAGCTATTGGCTTAGCTATCGGCTTAGCTATCGGCTTAGCTATCGGCTTAGCGATTGGTTCAATTATTGGCTTAGCTATCGGCTCGCCTGGTAGGTCTCCTTGTAGCGCTCGCGCAGCTGGTTCTTCTGCACCTTGCCCATGGTGTTGCGCGGCAGGTTGTCGGTGAAGAACACGCGCTTGGGCTGCTTGTACTTGGCCAGCTTGTCGCTGATGGCGGCGATGATGCTAGCCTCGTCGAGGCTGGCGTCTGGCTCGGGGACCACGACGGCGGTGACGCCTTCGCCGAAATCCGGGTGCGGCAGGCCGATGACCGCCGATTCGACCACGCCGTCGAGCTCATCGATGTGGCCTTCGATTTCCTTGGGATAGACGTTGTAACCGCCGGAGATCACCAGGTCCTTGTCGCGGCCGACGATCTGCACGTATCCGCGTTCGTCGATGATTGCCAGGTCCCCCGTGATGAAGAAGCCGTCATCGAGCAGCTCCTCAGCGGTCTTCTCCGGCATTCGCCAGTAGCCCTTGAAGACGTTGGGACCACGGACTTCGAGCATGCCGATGTCGCCCTGGGGCAGCGGCTCGTGATTCTTGCCTTCGCGGTCGGTGATGCGCACTTCCACCCCCGGCAGGGGCGTGCCCACGGTGCCGGCGATACGATCGCCGTCATAGGGGTTGGAGGTGTTCATGTTGGTTTCGGTCATGCCGTAGCGCTCGAGGATGGCGTGGCCGGTGGCCGCTTCGAAGTCCTGATGGGTCTCGGCGGTGAGTGGCGCCGAACCGGACGTGAACAGGCGCATCGTCGCGCAGGCCTCCCGGGTCAGGCGGGAATCCTTGAGCAGCCGGGTGTAGAAGGTCGGCACTCCCATCATGGTGGTGCCCTGGGGCAGCTCATCGAAGATCACGTCGGCGTCGAATTTCGTCAAGAAGCGCATCGAGGCACCGGACAGTAGCACCACGTTGCAGGCCACGAACAGGCCGTGGGTGTGGAAGATCGGTAGGGCATGAATGAGGCGGTCGTTCTCGCTGAACCGCCAGGCTTTCACCAGCGATGCGGCATTCGAGCCCAGGTTGTGGTGGCTGAGCATGGCGCCCTTGGAGCGCCCCGTGGTGCCCGATGTGTAGAGGATCGCGGCCAGGTCATCGGCGCTGCGCTCGACGGCCTGTGCGAGCGGCGTGGCGGCAGCGGCGGTGGCCATCAGGCTGCCATCGGCGTCGCTGCCCAGGGTCACGACGCGGGCGCCGCCCGAGGCGGCGGCGACCTTTTCGGCGGCATCAATTGCCGCCGGACGGCAGACGAACAGGCGCGGCTCGGCGTCGCCCAGGAAGTAGGCGATTTCATCCGGCGTATAGCCGGTGTTGAGCGGCAGATACACGCCGCCGACCTTGAGGCAGGCAAGATACAGCAGGATCGCCTCGGGGCTCTTGTCGACCTGGACCGCAACCCGGTCGCCAGGGACGACGCCGAGCTCCTTGAGGGCACCGGCCAGGCTCGCGGCCTGGTCGAGCGCCTCGCGGTAGGAGTAGTCGCGCCCTTCGCGGGTGGTGATAAAGGGGGCGTCGGCACGCTCGTGCATGCGCCGCGCAAAGGTCGCGAACAGGTTATCGTTCATGTGACGGGGTCTCCCTTGAAGTGTGGTCACGCATGCGCCGCGCAAAGCTCGTCAATAGGTGATCGGTCATGTGACGGGATCTTCCTTGACGTGGGGTCACGCATGCGCCGCGCAAAGCTCGTCAATAGGTGATCGGTCATGTGACGGGGTCTCCCTTGAAGTGTGGTCACGCATGCGCCGCGCAAAGTTCGTCAATAGGTGATTGGTCATGTGACGGGATCTTCCTTGACGTGGGGTCACGCATACGCCGCGCAAAGCTTGCCAATAGATGATCGGTCATGTGACGGGATCTTCCTTGAGGTGCTTGCGGGCGCGTCGGCGAAGGTCGCGCACGCTGGACGAGCAGGCCACCTTGCCGTCGGTGGTGAACTGCTCGTGGTTGCGTTCGATGTCGTCGGGGACGTAGAGATAATTGACCATCAGCCCGGCGGCGCCAGCGAGTCCCTTGCGTGAGGTGTCGCCGAGCCAGTTGATGCGGTGGAGTTCGGCACCGTTGCCCAGGTGAAAGCGGGCCACCGGATTAAGCGGCCCACCGCGACGACCCTTCTCGACGGTCAGGTAGTGGGCCGCCAGGGGTTTGATCACCTCGCCCAGGGTCTTGGCTCGCTCGGCGTCGTGGGACCAGCCGTCGCGGTCCAGCGCGGTCAGTGTCTGACGTGACTCCTCGTCGAGGCGGCTATCGGCCGTGGAGCGCTCGGCGTCGAGCCAGGCGCGAAAGCCTGGCACCGGGGATAGCGTGACGAAGTTCTTGAGCCCAGGCAGCTCGTGCTTGAGCTCCTGGACGACCTGCTTGATCAGGAAGTTACCGAAGGAGATGCCGCGCAGCCCGGTCTGACAGTTGCTGATGCCGAAGAAGGCGGCGCTGTCAGCCTCGAGATCCTCGATGGGTTGGTGGTCGGCGTCCAGGATCGGCTGGATGCGTTCCGGCAGGCCCTTGGTCAGTGCGACCTCGACGAAGATCAGCGGTTCGTCGCCGATCGCCGGGTGAAAGAACGCAAAGCAGCGCCGGTCTCGGGCGTCGAGCCGCCGGCGCAGGTCGTTCCAGTCACAGATCTCGTGGACCGCTTCGTAGCGGATGATTTTCTCCAGCACCGCCGCCGGGGTGTTCCAGTCGATGCGTTTGAGGACCAGAAATCCGCGGTTGAACCAGGACGTGAACAGGTGGGCGAAGTCGGCATCGAGGGCGGTGAGCTCGGGGTCGTCCCGCAATCGCGACAGCAGATCCTCGCGCATGCGCACCAGCTCGTAGGTGCCTCCAGCGGTCAGGTTCAGCCGCCGCAGCAGCTCCTGGCGCTCGGGCTCACAGGTGTCGAACAGGACCTGCAACTCACCATTGCCGCGGGTCGCTCGGTAGGTCTGGTAGGCGCTGTCGATGGCCTCGGGATCGGCGGCAAAGTCCTCGGTCAGGCAGTGAAAGAAGCGTGTCTTCTCGTCCTCGGAGAGGCCGGCGTAGCAGTCCAGGGCACGGCTTGCCAGGCTGATGCTGGACGCCTCGCCATCGCTGGCGAGCAGCGCCCGACAGGCCTTGACCACCTGGCCGTGGTCGATCGGTGGGCTTCCCGTTCGGCGCCGCAATAGCGCGTCGCGCTGGGTAATGTTGCTGAAAAGTTCCTGAAGAAAGCTCATGTTCATGCTCAGCGGCTCCTGGGCGTCGGGCGGGGACCTGCCCCTGGTGGCATCGGGCCGGGATCATCCGGCGCTATCCATGATCAGGTCCGGCAGCCAGGTGGCGATGCCGGGAAAGAAGCACAGCAGCACGATACCCAGCACCATGCACAGGGCGTAGGGCAGGCTGCCGAGCAGGATGTCGCGCAGGGCGATGTCCGGGGCGATGCCCTTGATGATGAACAGGTTCAGGCCGACCGGTGGGGTGATCAGGCCGATCTCCAGGTTGATCGTCAGGATCACCGCAAACCAGTAGGGATCGAAGTTCGCCGCCAGGATGATCGGCAGCAGAATCGGCGCCGTCATCACGATCACCGCCACCGGAGGCAGGAAGAACCCGGCGACCAGCAAGAAGACGTTGATGATGCCCATCAGGACCCAGCGATTGACCTCGAGCGCCGCGATGGATTCGGCCACGGTCTGGGTAATGAACAACGACGACAGCGCATAGGCGAAGATCTCGGCGCAGGCGATAATCAGCATGATCATCACGCTCTCGCGCAGAGCGTCGCGCATGATGACGGTCAGCGGTTTCACCTGCCACATGCGGTAGACGATGATGGCCAACGCCAGGCACAGGAAGGCGCCGGCGCCGGCGGCTTCCGAGGGCGTTGCCACGCCGCCGTAGAGGGCGAACAGGATGCCGCTGACGACCACGAGAAACGGCAGTACTCGGACCAGCGCCTTGAGGTTGTTTTCGACGTTGTCCTTGACGTTGTCCTTGAGCCGGGCGGCGGCTTCGGCCACCGGATTGGGCGCGTGATAGCCGCCGGCCATCTGGCAGGCGATCAGCGTCCAGGCCATGAACAACAGCGCCAGCATGATGCCGGGCAGGGCGCCGGCAATGAACAGGCGGCCGATGGAGGTCTCGGTGGAGATGCCGTAGACGATCATGGTGACCGACGGTGGGATCAGGATGCCGAGGGTGCCACCCGCGGCCACACAGCCTGCCGCCACGCCATCTGGGTAGCCGCGCTTGCGCATCTCGGGGATGCCGAGCTTGCCGATGGCGGCGCTGGTGGCCGGTGACGAACCCGATAGGGCGGCGAAGATCGAACAGGCGCCGATATTGGAGATCGCCAACCCTCCGGGCACCTTGCCGAGCCACAGGTCCAGCGAGCGGTATAGATCGCGGCCGGTGGGGGAGGAGGCCACCGCTGCGCCCATCAGGATGAACATCGGAATGGCGACGAAGCCAAATGAGGCCAGGCTGCCGAAGAAGGTCTCGCCGAAATAGGTTAGTTCGCTGATGCCTCGGTCCATGACCAGGGCGGCCAGGGAGACACCGCCCAGGGCAAAGGCGATGGGCGTGCCGATGGCCATCAACACGAACAGGGCGGAGACGATAAGGATGCCACTGGTGACGGGGTCCATCAGCGCGCTCCTTGAAGAATTTCGGCCACGTACTGCACGGCGAGCAGCGTGGTGCCGATGGCCATCGGGGCGAGCGCGGGCCAGAGCGGTGGGTTCCATACCGTTCCGGTGGTCCAGCCGCCGTGCCAGGCCTCGAGCAGGTACAGCCAGGCGCCGTAGGCCAGGGCCACGCAGAAGGCCAGGCCGACCAGGGAGGCTACCAGGTTCATGAGCCAGCGGGCCTTTCCGGTCAGGGCGTCGGGCAGCACCGTGACCGCGACCTGGCCGCCGGTCATGAGCACATAGGGCGAACCGAGCAACATGGCGCCGGTGATAGAGAAGATGGCGAACTCGGTCTGCCAGGTGGTGCTCTGGCCCAGCGCGTAGCGGGTGAAGATCATATGGCAGACAGCCAGTACGCCGAGCACGAGCAGCGCACCGGCGATTACCGCGGCGCCGATCGATAGCCGGTCCATGGTGCGGCAGAAGCCGCCGACCAGACCGCTGGCTTCGTTGCGCTGCGCTCGTGGCGCGTCCTGGCTGGGGGGGGAATGAGACATGGGGCCTCCGTGGGTAGCGCGAATGCCGCGCAGAGGACGATCGCCATTGCCTGGCGATTTGCGTGGACGTTGGGGCGACGATGCGCCGCCCCGACCCGGCTGTGCGGCGCCTACTCGACGCTGAGTGCGGCGTCGATCAGCGCTTGGCCGTTTTCCACGTTCTCGGCGAAGCTCTTGTAGGCACTTTCCTGGGCCACGTCGAGCCAGGCCTGGTAGTCCTCTGGTGACATCTGCACCACCTCGACGCCGTTTTCGGCGAACACGTCCGCCATCTTCTGGTCGAGCTCGGCGGCTTCGCCGGCGAAGTACGCCTCGGCCTTCTCGCCGGCTGCGGTGAGCGCCTGCTGCTGCTCTTCGGTGAGGCCCTGCCAGCTTTGCTCTGAGATCAGGATCGGCTCATACATGAACCACAGGGCGTTTTCGCCGGGAGCCGTCAGGCACGATACCTGCTCGTAGATGCGATAGGACACGAAGGATCCCGAGGACGTGTTGGCGCCGTCCAACACGCCGGTCTGCATGGCGGTGTAGATTTCCGATGAGGGCATCGAGGAGATCGAGGCGCCGGCGGTGGCCAGCATCTCATCGAAGGCCGGACCAGCAGCGCGCATGGTCTGGCCCTTGACGGTATCCGGCGAGGTGATGCACTGCTTGCTGGAGGCGAAGCCACCGGCGAGCCAGGCATCGGCCAGCACCCGGGCGCCGGCGTCTTCGATCACGTCCTTGATCATGCCCATGAACTCGGAGTCGTTGAGGCGCTGGGCGCGCTCGTGGCTGCGCACCAGCCCGGGCATCAGCGTGGCTGAAAACTCCGGGTGGCGGCCGCTGGCGTAGTCCAGCGGTAGCGAGGTCATGTCCAGGCGCCCGCGCACCAAGGCGCCCCACTGCTCCTGGGCCTTGAACAGCGATTGGCCTGGATAGACCTGCAGCTTGAGGTCGACATCCGCCGCCTCCACTTCCTTGGCCATCAACTGAACCATCTCATCGCGTACGTCGCCCTGCCCACCGGGAAACTGGTGGGAGACGCGCAGCACCGTCTCGGCGCTGGCGAAGGAGGAGGCAGACAGCGCGCAGGTGGCGATGGCCAGAGTAAGAGCTTGGCGTTTCATGTGGCGACTCCTGTTGCATTTGTTGTTGTCACGGTGGCCCGTGTTAGATCGGCTAACGCCTGTTGTTCGATGTGATGATCGCGGCGGCATCGCTTCGCACATCCTTCAACACATCGCTTAACAGCATCATCCATGTTGCTCTTCGATATTCATCAGCTAAGCTGATGTATACTTCAATAGCTCTTGTGTATACCAGTGTCAATTCTGCCGGCTTAGACCAAGGTGGTGCTCGGGCCTGGATCCTGTGTATCGCAGCGCCGGTAAGGCGCACGAGAGGCTCCGCCACTGCCTTGCCGGGCAGACTCGATGGGAGGGCTTGCCGAAGGCGGGTGGCTCGGGAGGCGTGGTCAGACGCCGCCGTGGCGGCGCGGGTTGTGGCATAGTTGTCGGCATTGAGGGACGAGGTGGAGCAGGCGTTCGCAGCGCATGCGGGCGGCGAGGGTTTCGTAACACATGACAACAGCGGTGGCTGTGGCAGATCACGCCCAGACCAGGGAGAGCAGCCGATGAGCAGCAAACCGTCCAACACCCAGCGTCTGCGCGATTCGCTGGAAGACGACATCATCAACGGCCGGCGAGCACCGGGAGAGCGGCTCGACCCCGAGGCGCTGAGCAAGACTTACGGCGTCTCGCGCACGCCTGTGCGTGAGGCCATTCATCAGCTGGTGGCCAGTGGCCTGGTCACGGTGTCTCCCAAGAAGGGCACCTTCGTTGCCCGGGTGGGGCTGGACCGGTTGATCGAGATGTTCGAGGTCATGGCCGAGCTCGAAGGCATGTGCGGCCGTTTGGCCGCCCGGCGCATCACCGATGCCGAACTGGGCGCGCTGCGAAAGGCCTATGCGCGCTGCCGTGAGGCTGCCCAGGCCGGTGACAGCGATGAGTATTACTACGAGAACGAGGGCTTTCACAGCGAGATCTACGCGGCGAGCCACAACGCTTTTCTGGCCGACGAGGCGCGCTCGCTCAAGCAGCGTCTGAAGCCCTATCGACGCCTGCAGCTGCAGGTCAGGCGGCGGGTCCAGAGCTCACTCGACGAACATGCCGAGATTCTCGCCGCCATCGAGGCCGGCGATGCCGAGAGCGCCGAGCGGGTGCTGCGCGAGCATGTGCTGATTCAGGGCGAGCGATTCAGCGATTTCGTCTCCAGCGTCCGCGAGCTCGAGCGGCGTGGGGAAGAGGCCAACGCCTGAGACTGGGGGTGTTGCCGCTCGGGTCCGGGGTCCCGGCGCCAAGGTAGCGGCGGTCTCTTGGAAGCCATTCTTGATCGTCTTATACCGTTACCGGTCGTCTTTTGCCGTTCATCGTGGGCGCGCGGTCCGTGGGCTGTCCGGGAGCCCCGCTGGATAGGCTTGACGCGGCATGGCCAGCGGCGCGACCGTAGAGGAGACTTTCCTTCTAGCCTGCCGAGGCCGACATGTTCCCGAGCTTTTCCCATCACTACGCAGCGCTGCCGGATCGCATGCGCGCCGAGAGCGCCCCCACTCCGGTGACCGAGCCGAGCCTCATCGTGTTCAATCACTCCCTGGCACAGGCGCTGGGGTTCGACGCCGCGGCCTTCGATCCGCTCAAGGCCGCCGAGGTGCTGTCCGGCAACCGCTTGCCGGACGACGTGCGCCCGGTGGCCGCGGCCTATGCCGGCCATCAGTTTGGCAACTTCGTGGCGCAGTTGGGCGATGGCCGGGCGTTGCTGCTCGGTGAACTACCCCACGCCGACGGGGGATTGCGCGAGGTGCAGCTCAAGGGCGCTGGGCGGACACCGTTCTCGCGCGGCGGTGATGGGCGTGCGCCGATCGGGCCGGTGTTGAGGGAGTACCTGGTCTCCGAGGCCATGCACGCTCTCGGCGTGCCGACCACCCGGGCGCTGGCCGCGGTTGCCACCGGAGAGAGCGTCTTTCGTCAGCTGCCAGAACCCGGGGCGGTGCTGACCCGGGTCGCGACCAGCCACCTGCGCGTCGGTACCTTTCAGTACTTTGCCGCCCGGGGCGATAAGGAGGCGCTTGAGACGCTGGTGGCCCTCGCCATCGAGCGCCACTATCCAGACCTCGGCGAGCTGCCCGAGTCCGAGCGACCCTTGGCCTTGCTCGAGGCCGTGGTGGGCCGACAGGCGGCGCTGATTGCCCAATGGAAGGGCCTCGGGTTCATCCATGGGGTGATGAACACCGACAATTGTGCGCTGTCCGGGGAAACCATCGACTACGGTCCCTGTGCCTTCATGGACAATTTTCATCCGGCCACGGTCTTCAGCTCCATCGACGAGCGTGGCCGCTACGCCTGGGACAACCAGCCGGCCATTGCCCAGTGGAACCTGGCGCGGCTGGCAGAGACGTTATTGCCGCTGATCGATGCCGATCAGGAGCGAGCCGTCGAGCAGGCGACCCGAGCCATCGAGGCCTTCAGCGAGCGCCATGAGTGGCAGTGGGCGCGAGTGCTGCGGGCCAAGCTCGGTCTTTGCCAGACCCATGAGCCCAGCCCAGGCGCCGATCTCGCCCTCGGCGAGGCGCTGCTCGATGCCATGGATCAGGGCAGTGCCGACTTTACCCTGAGCTTCCGGCGCCTGGCGCTGGTCCTGCATGACGGTGAACCGGGCGAACCGGGCGAACCGGGCGAACCGGGCGAACCGGGCGAGCAGGCCGAGCCGACGCAAGGAAGCGGCGAGGCGGCCTTGCGACAGGGCTTCGAGCGCAGCCAGATGCTGAACGCCTGGTTGCCGCGCTGGCGCGAACGCCTGGCACGGGAGTCGGCCAGCAGCGCCGAACTGGCGACGCGGCTCGAAGCGGCCAATCCCGCGGTGATCCCGCGCAATCACCAGGTCGAGCGAGTGATTCGCGCCGCCATTGATGACGATGACCTGGCGCCGTTTGAGCACCTGCTCGCGGCGGTCACTCGGCCCTTCGAGACGCCTGACGATGACGCCTTGATCGCGCCGCCGGCGCGTGACCAGCGCGTGTTACGCACCTTTTGCGGGACCTGAGACGAGAGCCGATGCGCGCCTGGTGTTGGCCGCAGGCCGCGTCGGTCGGCGGCGCCGGTCGATGCGGTGTTGCCACGTCGAATGGCTTCGGCGACAGGACGCTCGGTCCCGCTCGACGCCGCAGAATAAGGGGCGCGTCTCGCGTGTCAGCCGAACACGGTGGCAACGAGAACGAAGGCCTTCAGGGCGATGATGACGCCGCAGATCAGGGGCGTGCCTCGCGTGTCAGCCGAACACGGTGGCAACGAGAACGAAGGCCTTCAGGGCGATGATGACGCCGCAGATCAGGGGCGTGCCTCGCGTGTCAGCCGAATACGGTGGCAACGAGGACGAAGGCATACAGGGCGATGATGACGCCTCAGAATAAGGGGCGCGTCTCGCGTGTCAGCCGAACACGGTGGCAACGAGAACGAAGGCCTTCAGGGCGATGATGACGCCGCAGAATAAGGGGCGTGCCTCGCCTGTCAGCCGAACACGGTGGCAACGAGGACGAAGGCATACAGGGCGATGATGACGCCGCAGAATAAGGGGCGTGCCTCGCGTGTCAGCCGAACACGGTGGCAACGAGGACGAAGGCATTCAGGGCGATGATGATGGCGCAGATCAGGGCGCCGACCCAGGTCAGCAGGCGGCCACTGACCAGATTGCCCATGAGCGTGCGGTCGGCGGTGAACCACACCAGCGGCATCAGGGCGAACGGGATGCCGAAGCTGAGTATCACCTGACTTGCGACCAAGGCCTTCTGCTCGGAGACTCCGAGCATGATCACGGCGATGGCCGGCGCCATGGTCACCAGGCGCCGCAGCCATAGCGGGATGCGGACATTGATGAAGCCCTGCATGACCACTTGCCCCGACAGGGTACCGACGATCGATGAGGACAACCCCGCCATCAGCAGCACCAGGCCGAAGGTGACGCTGGCCAGATCGTGCCCGATCATCGGACTCAAGAGCTGATAACTGTCGCTGATGGTCGCCACATCGCTGCGCCCTTGATCATGAAATGCCGCCGCGGCCAGCGCCAGGATGCCGAGGTTGACCAGCCCGGCGAGCGCCATGCCGATGACCACGTCGAGGCGATAGTAGCTCATCAGGCGGCGCCTCTGGTGCTCGTCGTCCACCACCACACGATGCTGCGACAGCGCCGAGTGAAGGTAGATCACATGGGGCATGACCGTCGCCCCGAGCATGCCGGCGGCCAGGTAGACCGCATAGGCGTCCGGGAACACCGGAGTAAACAAGCCCTTGAATATGGGGCCGGCGGGGGGCCTGGCCAAGATCAGTTCGAGCACGAAGCCGGCGGCAACCGCCACGATCATCGCGGTGATCAGCACCTCCAGCAGGCGGAAGCCGAAGCGTTGCAGGGTCAGCGCCAGGTAGGTGATGACGCCGGTAAGCAGGGCGCCTTCCATCAGGCTCAGGCCGAACAGCAGGTGGAAGGCCAGGGCGGCGCCGAGGAATTCGGCCAGGTCAGTGGCGATGGCCACTACTTCGGCCTGCACCCAGTAGGCCCAGACCAGCGGTCGAGGGAAGCGCTGACGAATCACCTCGGCAAGGTTGTTGCCGGTGGCAAGCCCGAGGCGCGCGGACATCGACTGAATCAGCATGGCGCACAGGTTGGCGCTCAGGATGACCCACAACAGGGCATAGCCGTAGCGTGAGCCGGCTTCGATATTGGTGGCGAAGTTGCCCGGATCGATGTAGGCCACCGCGGCGATCATCGCCGGGCCAAGAAACGGTAGCCAGCCCAGACGACGGCGCTTGCCACTCAAGACATCGGTGGCCTGCAGGCGTACGGAACGGTCGGAGAGGGAGCCGAACATGGTGCGCAACACCTTAGGCTAAAAAGTATAGATAAGGCTATTATCTAGGGTGTCACATTGCCAGTCACAATGCCGCCCTGACTGTGTTGCTTCGGGACGGGTGGGGGCCGCTGTCGTAGCACCCACAGCGCACGCAAGCGCCGCCCCGGCGCGCCAGGGCGGCGCTTGCGCCGGCCTTGGCCGCGAACGCGAGGCGACCTTGTGCCGGCCTGGCAGGTTGAGGACGGGGGCTATGGCGCCTGGCTCGCCTGCAGAGTACGGGTCAGCAGTGCGCGCAGGGCCGCCGGTCGCACCGGCTTCAACAGCAGCTGGTAGCCGCTGCGGCGGACCTCTTCGGCGACTTCCTCGGTGCGATCGGCGGTGATGACGATGCCGGGCACGGCGCCGCTGAAGCGCTCGGCGAGCGCCTCGAGCGCCATCACGCCGGTGACCTCGTTATCCAGGTGGTAGTCGGCGAGGATCGCATCCGGGTCCTCGTCGAGGTGGCGCAACACCGACTTCGCCCCGCCAATGGAGGTGGCGGTGAACACCTCACAGCCCCACCCCGAGAGCATCGCCTTCATGCCTTCGAGAATCAGCGACTCATTGTCGATGCACAACAGTCGCTTGCCGGCGAGCTTGTTGCCGACCCGCCTCGCTGGCTTGTTCAGGTCTTGCGGAGTGTCGGCGCGCGGTGCGACCCGCGGTACGCTGACCGAGAAGACCGTCCCCACTCCGACCCAGGACCGTACCTGGATCGGGTGATCCAGCACGCGGCTCATGCGATCGGCGATCGACAAGCCAAGGCCGAGCCCCTTCTCACTTTCCTTATGACGCGAGGCCTGATCGAGGCGCCGGAATTCCTGGAAAATCTCGCTCTGCTTGGCCTTGGGAATGCCCGGGCCGCTGTCCCACACCTCGATCAGCAGCCGCTCGCCATGGCGTCGCACGCCGAACACGACCCGCCCATCCTGGGTGTAGCGCAGGGCATTGGAGAGGAAGTTCTGGATGATCCGACGGAGCATCTGGCTGTCGCTGTCGACCCAGGCGCGGGAGGCCACCAGGGTCAGATCGAGGCCGCGATCCTCGGCCATGACGGCGAACTGAGCGTGCAGCGGCCGCAGGATATCGATCAGGGCGAAGTGACTACGGCGCGGGGTCAGAGCGCCGGCGTCGAGCTTGGAGATATCGAGCAGGGTGCTGAGCAGCTCCTCGGCGGACTGCAGTGAGCTGTCGATATGGCCGATGGTGCGCTTCATGTCCTCGGCTCCCATGTCCTGGGACAGGGCCGAAGTGAACAGCCTGGCGGCATTGAGTGGCTGCAGCAGGTCGTGGCTGGCCGCCGCCAGAAAACGCGTCTTGGAGGCATTGGCGTCCTCGGCGACTTGCTTGGCCTGGCGCAGGGCCAGCTCTGCCTCGGCGCGGACCCGGTTCTCCTGACGCAGGGCGGCGTTGGCCTCCGACAACGCCTGGGTGCGCTCGCGAACCCGTTCCTCCAGGGTCTCGTTGGTTTCCTTCAGGGCGATTTCGGCGCGCCGGCGCTCGGTGATGTCCTGGTACAGGGCGAAGAAGCCGAGAATCGCGCCGCTGTCGCCAAAGTGGGGCGTATAGGTCACCAGCATATAGCGCACGCCTTCGCCGGAGAGCCTCAGCGATACCTCGAAACTGACCCGCTCGCCCGCCAGGGTGCGGTCGATCCAGGGGGTGCGCTCCTCGGTGCGGTTGGCCGTCAGGACCTGATCGATACGCTTGCCGATGACCTCGTTGCGATCGATGTCGAAGGCCTGTTCATAGGCCCTATTGGTAAACAGGTAGCGACAGTCACGATCGAAGTAGGCGATCAGGGCCGGCACGTTGTCGGTATAGATACGGATGTTGTTTTCCGAGCGGATGAGCGCCTCTTCGGTACGCTTCTGTTGGGTGATGTCCTGATAGCTGTAGACGAAGCCGCCGCCGGGCATGGGGTTGCCCTGGACGTCCAGCACGCTGCCGTCCTGGCGGTAGCGCACATAGCGATGGGGCTGTCCCTCGCGGATATTGTCCAGCAATAGCTGCACGTGCTCTTCGGGGTCGCCGGGGCCATATTCGCCGTTGTGGGCGTTGTAGCGGAAGATGCGATCGATGGGGGCGCCGACGCGGATCAGGTGGTCGGGGAAGCGGAACAGCTCCAGGTAGCGTTGGTTCCACACCACCAGGCGCAGGTTCTGGTCGACCACGCTGATGCCCTGGTTGATGTTCTCGATGGTGGCCTGGAGCAGCGCACGGTTGAACTCGAGCACCTGGGAGGCTTCGTCGACGATGGAGATGACGTCGGAGATGCCGATGCCGCGGCCCTGTAGCGCCGAATTGACCACGATGCGGGCCGAGGACGCACCGAGCACCGAGGCCAGAAAACGCTCGGTGAATTGAATCACGTCGATGGAGGCGCGCATGTTGTCCTCCAGCGCCTTGCCATTGCGCCGGGCATAGTCGCCGAAGGCGCGGTCGACCTGACCGGCGCTTAGGAAGCGCTGGCACAGCACCTTAAGGTCGCCCAGCGTGGTGGCGCCGGTCCAGGGACGGTTGACCGAGGTCTGACGGGTCTCGACGCTATCGACGAACAGCGACGCCTGAATGCGCTCGACGACCCGCTGCGGCGTGACCTGAGAGACGAAGATGTAGGCGACCAGATTGACGCCGAGTGACAGCATCACGCCGTGGGTGAAACTGTCACCGATGTGCAGGCCAAACAGCGACGTCGGCGACAGCCAGGCGATGCCGTAGGGCCCTCCGATCAGCCAGGTGGCCGGCAACACGCCGGCATTGATCATCGCCGGTACCAGCAAGGTGTAGGCCCAGATGGCGAAGCCCGCGTTCATACCGACGATGACGCCGAGGCGGTTGCCACGCTTCCAGTACAGGCCACCGATCAGCGCCGGGGCGAACTGGGCGGCGGCGGCGAACGACAGCATGCCGATGGAGGCCAGCGAGGTGAACTCGCCGATCAATTGATAGAAACCGTAGGCCATGGCCAGGATCACGGCGATGGTGATACGCCGGGCGCGCAGCACCAGGCGGCCATAGTCCCGGGCCTTGGTGTCGAACCAGCGTAGCCGGAACAGCGCGGGAATCACGATCTCGTTGGACACCATGATCGAGACCGCCACCGCCGCCACGATGACCATGCCGGTGGCGGCCGAGAAACCGCCAATGAAGGTCAACAGGGTCAGCCAAGGCTGGTTGGCGGCCATCGGCAGCGACAGTACGTAGGTGTCCGGCGCCACGTCGGTGCCGGCGAAGACGGTCAGGCCGGCGGCCGCCAGGGGGAGCACGAAGAACGCAAACACCACCAGATACAGCGGAAACAGCCAGCGCGCGCGCGCGGCGTCGTCGCGGTGGGTGTTCTCGACCACGATGACATGAAACTGGCGCGGCAGGCACAGTATCGCCAGCATGGCCAGTAGGGTCTGGGCCCAGAAACTCTGGCCGAAATCCTGCTGCGCCAGCTGACGTTGCAGCTCGAGTTGGGTGTCGGCCCGGGACAAGAGGTCTCCGAGGCCGTCGAACATGCCCCAGGTCACGTAGGCCCCGAGCGCCAGAAACGCCAGCAGCTTGACCAGCGACTCGAAGGCCACGGCGTGAATCAGGCCCTCGTGATGCTCGGTGGCATCCGTGTGTCGGGTGCCGAACAGGATGGCGAAGATGGCCATGACAATGGCCACATAGAAGGCGGTGTCGCCAATCAGCGGTGCCCGGGTGATATCGGAGGCCGAGGTGAGAACGTCGAAGGAAGTCGATACCGCCTTCAGCTGCAGGGCGATGTAGGGCAGGGTGCCGATCAGGGCCACCAGGCTTGCGAAGGCGGCCAGGGACTGGGTCTTGCCGTAGCGCGAGGCGATGAAGTCGGCGATGGAGGTGACGTTCTGGTGCTTGGCCACCCGTACCATCTTGGCCAGCACTGGCCAGAACAGCAGCAGGGTCAGTACCGGGCCGACGAAGATGCTGGCAAACGACCAGCCGGAGGTGGCGGCCTGGCCCACGGCCCCGTGAAAGGTCCAGGAGGTGCAGTAGATCGCCAGCGCCAGACTGTAGACCAGTGGCCGGCGGTGGCTGGCGCCGTGGTGCCTGGCACGACGGTCCCCGCGCCAGGCGATGGCGAACAGCACAGCGATGTAGGCTAGGGAAACCAGGATCAACAGCCAACCGGCAAACATGGGCACCTCCTCGATATCAGCGGCCATTCTAGGCCATTCACGCCGTGACCGGCAGGGGTGAGGGAGCACAACCGTGGGCGACTTTTCCGGCGGGTGTTTTTGCCTTTTGTCGAATATAGGTCTTACTTCAGAACTTTATCATTCTCCCGGAAATGCCCGTCTTTTCGACTAACGTGCATTGAACCTTTGTCTGCATAGACCAAGGGTTAATGTATGGTTTGTTTTCATAACACAATGAAATTAATGGTTAAAATTTATCATTCTGCGCCATTGTCAGCGGTTTCGACTAAAGTTCTCGTTCTTCTAACTCGGTGTTTTGACTAGTCTTCTCGACGAGCTTACTGCCGTCCACGAAACGGTAATTGGCGATCAAAATCATCTTTGGGAGGGTAGCCTTATGCTAGACAAGAGCGCACAGGCCTACTGGAAACGAAATATCAGGGTGATCCTCGGTTGTTTGACCGTATGGTTCATCGTTTCCTATGGTTTCGGCATTCTGCTGGTGGATGTGTTGAACAACATCCGCTTCTTTGGCTTCAAGCTCGGCTTCTGGTTCGCTCAGCAGGGGTCCATCTACACCTTCATCGTGCTGATCGTCTTCTACGCCTGGAAGATGAACCGTCTCGATGAAGAATTCGACGTTCACGAACAATAAGCCATTAACAACAACGTCAACGAATGGGAACCGACCCTATGGATGTTCAGCTACTCACCTATATCTTTGTAGGCGCCTCCTTTGCGCTCTACATCGGCATCGCGATCTGGTCGCGGGCCGGCTCGACCAAGGACTTCTATGTCGCCGGTGGCGGCGTCCACCCGGCGGCTAACGGCATGGCCACTGCCGCGGACTGGATGTCGGCGGCGTCATTCATCTCCATGGCTGGCCTGATCGCCTACCTCGGCTACGACGCCTCTGTCTACCTGATGGGCTGGACGGGTGGCTATGTCATGCTGGCGATGTTGCTGGCCCCCTACCTGCGCAAATTCGGCAAGTTCACCGTGCCGGACTTCATTGGCGATCGGTATTACTCCAATGTGGCCCGGACCGTGGCGGTCATCTGCGTTATTTTCGTCTCCTTTACCTATGTCGCCGGTCAGATGCGCGGCACCGGTATCGTCTTCGCTCGCTTCCTAGAGGTCGACGTGAATGTCGGCGTCGTGATCGGCATGGTCATCGTGTTCTTCTACGCGGTACTCGGCGGCATGAAGGGGATTACCTATACCCAGGTGGCACAGTACTGCGTGCTGATCACCGCCTTCATCGTGCCTGCCGTGTTCCTGTCGATCATGATGACCGGCCACGTGCTGCCGCAGACCGGCCTCGGTGCGACCTTCGTCGATGCGGCCGGCAACGACAGTGGTCAATACATCCTCGATCGTCTCGATGGCCTGCTCGAGGAGTTGGGCATCACGCCTTACACCGACGGCAGTCAGCCGATGATCAATGTGTTCTTCATCACCGCTGCGCTGATGTGCGGTACCGCCGGCCTTCCCCACGTGATCGTGCGCTTCTTCACCGTGCCGCGGGTGCGTGATGCGCGCATCAGTGCCGGCTGGGCGCTGATCTTCATCGCTCTGCTGTATACCACCGCACCGGCGGTCGGCGTCTTCGCCCGCACCAACATCATCGACACGGTGAACAATACCGCCTACGAGGAAATGCCGAGCTGGTTCAAGAGCTGGGAAACCGTCGGCCTGATCGGCTGGCTCGACAAGAACGGTGATGGCGCCGTTCAGATGGGGCCCAAGGCACCGTTCGAAGGCAAGCCGGAGTTTGCCGAAGACGGCTCGGTCGGTGAGCATGGCGAGCGCGTCGTGACCAACGCCCCCGTCGAGGGTGATGCCGAGGTCTATATCGACCGCGACATCATCGTGTTGGCCAACCCCGAGATCGGCGGTCTGCCTGCTTGGGTGGTGGCCCTGATGGCGGCCGGTGGCGTGGCGGCAGCACTGTCCACTGCGGCGGGCTTGCTGCTGGTGATATCGGCGGCGATTTCCCACGACCTGATCAAGAAGCAGATCAACCCCAACCTGAGTGAGAAGGGCGAGCTGCTTGCTGCGCGCTCGGCGGCGGCGGTCGCGGTGGTCGTGGCAGGCTACTTCGGTATCAATCCACCAGGGTTCGTGGCTCAGGTGGTGGCCTTCGCCTTCGGTCTTGCCGCCTCGTCGTTCTTCCCTGCCATCTTGCTTGGCATCTTCGACAAGCGCATGAACCGTGAGGGCGCGATCGTCGGCATGGTGACCGGCTTGACCTTCACCTTCACCTACATCGTCTACACCAAGTTCATCAATCCCGATCCGTCGATCTGGTGGTTTGGCATCTCGCCGGAAGGCATCGGAACCCTCGGCATGATCTTCCACTTCATCATCGCCTACGTGGTCTCGCGTGCCACCAAGGCACCGCCCGAGGAAATTCAGGAGCTGGTCGAGAGCGTGCGCGTCCCGCGTGGTGCCGGTGAGGCCACCGCCCACTAACCGGGTTGTCATTCTCCAGCGGAAGACGCCGCCCCCGGCCTTGCCGGGGGCGCAGTCAGAGGAAACCCCATGGTCGATCTTGAACTGACGAATCCGCCTTTTGCGCTGCTGGATGAGGCCCAGCGGCAGCGGGTGCGGGCAGGTCTCGATATGACCTACTTTTCTCGCGACGAGATCATTCTCGATGCCGGACAGCCCGGCGAGTTCGTCTTTGTGATTCACAAGGGCGAAGTCGCCGAGCTGGACCCCAGTCAAGGCGAGGCCGACGCCCGTATCGGCCACTACACCGACGGCGATCTGTTTGGTGCCATCAGCGTGCTCAACGGGACTAGCCGTTATCGCTTCGTGGCTGAGCAGGAGAGCCTGTGCTACCTGATGCCACGCGCGCTGTTCCTGTCACTGTGCGAGTCCGCGCCGGCCTTCGCCGACTACTTTCAGCGCCGCCTGGCCGACAAGTCGCGTCTGTTGGCCGAGCGTCGCTGCGACGGCGGCGTGACGCTCGCCGGGTTCATGTTGGCTCGGGTCACCGAGTGCATGCGCGAGCCCCTGGTGGTGAGCGAGGCGAGCACCATTTCCGAGGCCGTGCATACCCTCAAGGACAGCCAGGCCGATAGCCTGTTGGTGGCACAGGGTGAAAGCCTGGGCATGGTCACCAAGACCGATCTGCTCGATGCCCTGGTCATCGAGGGCCGGGCGCAGTCGAGCCCGGTGGTCGAGATCGCCCACTTGCGCCTGGTGGCGGTGGGCCGCGAGCAGTACCTGTTCGAGGCGTTGATTGAGATGACCCGGCACAAGGTCGCCCGAGTGGTGGTCATGGACGGCGAGCGTCTGGTCGGTGTGGTCGAGCTGACCGATGTGCTGAGCTTCTTTTCGAGCCGCAGTTATGTGGTCAGCCTGCAGGTCGAGCAGGCGGCAAGCCTGGCGGCGCTGAGCGAGGCCAGTTGCAGAACGCCGGAGCTGGTCGAGGCGTTGATGGTCCAGGGCGTGCGCCTGCGCTTTGCCATGGGCATGCTGGCGGCGCTCAACGCCCGCATCATGCACAAGGCCTGGGACTTCGTCATTGGTGCCGAGCACAGGCAGTCGGGCTGTTTGATGGTGATGGGGAGCGAAGGCCGCGGCGAGCAGATTCTCAAGACCGACCAGGACAACGCGCTGATCCTTGCCGATGCCACCACGGCAGAGGAATGGCCCACGCTAGGTGCGGACATGGCGCGCTTCTCCGAGGTCCTGATGGACCTTGGCTATCCCCGCTGTCCGGGCAACATCATGGTCTGTAATCCCGAGTGGGTCGGCACCTTGGCGCAGTGGCGCCGGCGCATTCGACGCATGGTAGAGCGTCTCGATGCGGACAGCCTCATGCGCCTTGCCATCCTGCTCGATGGCTGCGCGGTGGCCGGAGACGCAAGCCTGATGGGGCGTCTACGCGATACTCTGATCGAGGAAACCCGGGGTAATGAGCTATTGCTGACCCATTTCGCCCGGGGGGTGTTGCAGTTCTCGACGCCGTTGACGATGTTCGGGTCGCTGAAGAAGCCCGCCCATGGCATAGACATCAAGAAGGGCGGCATCTTTCCCATCGTTCATGGGGTGAGAACCCTGGCGCTGGAGCGCGGAATTCGTGCCACCTCGACCCTCGACCGCCTCGATGCCCTGGTCGCCGACGGTCGCCTTGAGGCCCAGATCGCCGAGGACCTCGGCGAGGCGCTGGTGTTTTTCAGTGAGCTGCGCCTGCGCGCTCAACTCGCCACGCGTGATGCCGATGGCAGGGCAGTGGACGCCTCGACGCGGGTGGTCGTTCAGGCGCTGTCGTCCCTGGAGCGGGACTTGCTCAGAGAAGCGCTGCATATCGTCAAGGATTTCAAGGCGCGGCTGTCGCAGCGCTACCACCTGGAGTACGCATGAGCGCAGATTCGGCCACCCAAGGATGGCTGTCACGACTAGGAGGGCACCCCATGCTGCGAGCGCTACGACGTGTTGCCGACCGTCGCCGTCAAGCCGATGGCGACTACGGCTGGCTGTTCAATCCCTACACCGGAGATGAGCTGGTGTCGCTTGACTGCGAAACCACCGGGCTCGATACCAAGACAGCGGAGCTGGTATCCATCGCCGCGGTGCGTATCCGCGATGATCGCGTGCTGACCAGTGAGTCGCTAGACCTGCGCCTGGTCCGCCCGGATAGCCTCAGCGGTGACTCGATCCGGATTCATGGCCTGCGCGGCGTCGACCTGGAGGATGGCATCGAAGTCGAGCAGGCACTGGCTCGCCTGCTCGATTTCATCGGCAACCGACCGTTGGTGGGGTGGTGCATTGGCTTCGACCTGGCGGTTCTCGATCGCTATCTGAAGCCGCGGTTCGGCTTCGCGTTACCCAACGCGACCATCGATGTGGCCCAGCAGTATCGACGCTTGATGCGGCGTAGCCACCCGGAACTGGAACTGCAGCCGGGATTCGAGACGCTTGCCGAACGTCTCGGCGTGCCGGTAATAGGACGGCATAGCGCACTCGGCGACGCGGTGACCACGGCCCTGATGCATCTGCGCCTGGCCAGTGGCGCGCTGGTGGCCAAGAACGCTTGAGGGCAAGGGCGCAAGCCGAGGTGATGGGCGAGCGGCTCGCACGGCGCCCCGAGCGCCGCGTCCTGTGACCGACGAGCCCCAGAGCCCGACTCGGGACCGACGCAGCCGCTGCGGCGATCGATTCATGTCTGACCAGGCACATGCCTGACCCAACAGCCTCGTACCCAGGGAGCGAATTTTCGATGAGCGTGCACGACTTTTTTTCGGTTGTTGAGCCGGTATTGCTGGTAGTGGGCATGGCCATGGTGATGGTGGCCTACCTTGGCTATGTGCGCCGGACCCGCGATCTGGCAGGGATGATAAAGTTCTGGGAGAAGCGATTGACGCTGACCCGCCGCGAGTACGCCTGGCAACGCATTGGCATCGTGACTCTGCTGCTGGGTGTCGTGGTGAGGTACCTGCTGGTGCTGGGCGCGATCTGAGTCGATGGCTCAAGCCTGTTGGCACGGTCCTGTGGGGGGGAGCGGGCGCTGACGCCTTCGCCTCTGACCTTGGCCGATGATAGAATGTTGACCCTTCATTTTCTCAGCCGTGATTCTTGTGCCCATGTCCTCAGCCCTGTCCTCAGCCCTGTCTTCCGCCCCGGCCGCTGCGTCCTCGGTGGCCGAGATGTTCGACCCCATGGCCGCGGACCGGGTAACAACCGGTGAGGCGCCGGCCGCCACAGACAAGCGCGAGCTCGACAAGCTACGCAAGCGCCTTCGGCGCCAGACCGGCAATGCCATTATCGACTACGGCATGATCAAGGAAGGCGACAAGGTCATGGTATGCCTGTCCGGCGGCAAGGACAGCTATACCATGCTTGAGATCCTGCGCAATCTGCAGCGCAATGCACCGGTCAATTTCTCGCTGGTCGCGGTCAATCTGGATCAGAAGCAGCCGGGCTTTCCCGAGCATGTGTTACCCGAGTATCTGGATCGCCTCGGCGTGGACTACCACATCCTCGAGAAGGACACCTATTCGGTGGTGAAGGAGAAGACCCCGGAGGGGAAGACCACCTGTGCGCTGTGCTCACGCCTGCGTCGCGGTTCGCTCTACGGCTTCGCCGAGGAGATCGGCGCCACCAAGATCGCTCTGGGCCACCATCGCGAGGACATCCTCGAGACGCTGTTTCTCAACATGTTCTTCGGCGGCACGCTCAAGTCCATGCCACCGAAGCTATTGTCCGACGATGGCAAGAACATGGTCATCCGGCCGTTGGCCTACTGCCGCGAGGCAGATATCGAGGAATTTTCTCGTCGCATGGCGTTTCCGATCATTCCCTGCAATCTGTGCGGCTCCCAGCCCAACCTGCAGCGCCAGGTGGTCAAGGAAATGCTGGCGGAGTGGGAGGTCAAGCATCCCGGTCGCTTGGAGAGCATGTTCAAGGCGGTAACTAACGTCGCCCCGTCTCAGTTGGCCGATCGTGAGTTGTTCGACTTCGAAGGCCTCGAGCGGGTCCAGGCCGAGCGCACAGCCAATCGCATCGACGTGGTGGACGCTGGCTGACAGCGACCGCTTGTGGCTCGGGCGGTGTGGCGCTTGTGGCTCGGGCGGTGTGGCTCGGCCCGCGACGGGCCGGCTCGGCGAGGCCCTGGGACAATCGTCCTCGAGTCTGGGCGGCATCAGGCCTGGCTCGCCCCTACGGCACACTGTCAGCCCAGCCCAGCCCAGCCCAGCCCACGATGCGCACGAGACCGCGGCATCGCCCGAACGCTGGCGTCAGCTGGCCTCGGTATCGGCGAGTCGGGACAGCGCGGTGATGTCGAGGATATTGACTTCGCGTCCCGAGACCTCGACCAGGTCCTGCTGCTGGAAACGCCCGAGGATGCGGCTGACCGTCTCCACCGCCAGCCCCAGGTGGTTGCCGATATCGGCGCGGGACATCGACAGGCGGAAGCTGAACGGCGAATAGCCACGGCGGCGGAAGCGGTCCGAGAGGCCGAGAAAGAAACAGGCCAGACGTTGATCGGCGGTCTTGCGGGATAGCAGCTGCATCATGCGGCGGTCGTGGCGCAGCTCCTTGCTGAGGGTGCGGAACAGCTGTGCACGAAGCTCTGGCAGCGTCTGGGTTAGCGCATCGAGGCGGTCGAAGGGGATCTCGCACACGGTGGTGGTCTCGAGCGCGACCACGCTGCCGGGATAACGGTCGTCATCGATACCGTCGAGCCCCACCAGTTCACTGGGCAGGAAGAAGTTGGTCAACTGAGCCTCACCGCTGCCCTCGGTGGTGATCTGCTTGAGGCTGCCCGAGCGCACCGCATAGACACTGGTGAACCGGTCGCCCTGTTCGATCAGCCGGGTGCCCTTCTTGACCGGTGGGTGACGGCGGATGATGGAGTCGAAGCGCTCCATCTCGGCGGACTCGAGAGACAGGGGCAGGCAGAGAGAGCTGAGACTGCACGACTCGCAGCGGGTTTCATGCATCAAGGTCGCCTTCGATCTTGGGCCGATAGACAGATTCGCCACTCCTGTGAGTCAGCGATCGATGAGGATCGCGCGCCGTCGGGGCCTAGGTGGCCGAGGCCAGCACGAGAAAGACAGTATTCTACACCGAGAAGTCATGCAAAAGTGCTGAATACCTCTTTTGCCATAGGAGTTTACGTAATCTACATGAATTAAAATCCTAGTGCACCGGCCGCCTGCCACGTGGCGAAGCTCAGGATCATCGCCGCCGCCATCAGGCGCGTTGCGCGATGCCGAACCAGGCCTTGCAGCTGCCGTGCGGCAAGCCCGGTGGCCACCAACGCGGGCAGGGTGCCGAGGCCGAAGGCCGCCATCAGGGCCGCCCCTCGACCCGGGTCGGCACTCGCCATGCTCCAGGCCAGCATGGAGTAGACCAGGCCACAGGGTAGCCAACCCCAGACGGCGCCGAGCGCCACGGCCTGGGGCACTCGTACCACCGGCAACAGTCCTCGCCCCACCGGCTCCAGGTACCTCCATAGAGCGCGGCCCAGTCCCTCGACGCGGCGCAGCCCCTTCCACAGATCGGCAATGTACAGTGCCATCAGGGCCAGCATGACCGCGGCGATCAGTTGCAGTGCCGTACGCATGCCTGGTGCCAGGGTGACCAGCGAGCCGAGGCTGGCGGCGAGGCTGCCAGCCAGTGTGTAGCTGAGTATTCGACCCGCATTATAGCCCATTACCAGCGCTCCGAGTCTCGCAGGATGGCGCAGACTCGGCGGTACGGCGAAGGTCAGGGCGCTCATGATGCCGCCGCACATGCCGATGCAGTGGGCGCCGCCAAGCAGGCCGAAGACGAAGGCCGCGGTTAGCGGTGGCAGCGCGAGGCCGGTGGGGTCCATCAGATGATCACCGTTGTGTGCCGTTGCGGTTGCCGTCGGCTTCCTTTACGGGGCCGTCGCGGCATCCCTCGACGCTCGCCGGGGGCGCCTCGCCAGCACCGTCGCCAGCACTGTCGCGGTGAGCGGTGTCGCTGCCTGGCGGGTTGCCGCCTCGTTCCCCGGCCGCCGCCTTCTCGGGGGGCTTGTTCGCCGGCCGATCCGTTTCGTCATCATCGAACAGGATACGATAGGCCGGCCCCTCGAGGTCCTCGAACTGGTCGTGCCTGACGGCCCAGAAGAAAGCCCAGACGGCCAGGCCCAGCAGCATCAGCGATAACGGGATCAACAGGTAGAGGATGCTCATGGCGACGTCGATATGGGTGAAGTGAGAGGCGCTTGCGCCGCTGCTGAGGCCCGCCAACGCGTCAGGCGAAGGGCGTTGCCGACCACCAGAAGCGAGCTCGCGGACATGCCCAGCGCCGCGGCCCAGGGGGGGACGAACCCCAGGGCCGCCAAGGGTAGAGCGATGACATTGTAGAGCACCGACCAGCTGAGGTTCTGGCGGATGATGCGGCGAGTGAGCTCGGCGACTTCGATGGCCTCGACGATACGCTGGAGGTTATCACCGAGCAAGATAATGTCGGCTCGGGTTCGTGTCAGGTCACTGGCACCCGCCAGCGTGATGGCCAGGTCGGCGCCTGCGAGGACCGGAATGTCGTTGATGCCGTCGCCGACCATGGCGACACACTCTCCTCTGGCCTGGGCCGCTTGAAGATGGGCCAGCTTGTCTTCCGGCGAGGCGTTGCCGCGCCAGGTGGTCAAGTTCAATTGGCTGGCCATGGTGGCGGCGTTGGCCTGGCTGTCACCGGACAGCATTTCCACGGCCAGGCCGCGCGCCGTCAGCGCCGCCAGGGTCGCGGCAGCGTCGTCGCGGACACGGTCATCGAGGCGGAACCAGGCCATGGGGTGGCCGTCGCGGGTGAGCAAGAGCCACAGGCCGGTGCCGGGGGCGTCGAGTGCCGCGTCCTCGCCGAGGGCGAAGTCGGCGCGGCCGAGCCGCCACAGGGCGCCCTGACAGCGCCCTCCGATACCGCGGCCAGGATGGTTACGGATATCCTGGGCGCTGACGCTCGTGTCGCGATGCGTCGCGAAGGCCCGGGCGATGGGGTGCTCCGAGGCCGCTTCAAGTGCTGCGGCCACCGCCGTGAGCTCGCCGGCGGTGTGTCTCGTCGCCGCTGCAAGCCGTGTCTCGGCAAGGTGGATGTCGCCGCGGGTCAGGGTGCCGGTCTTGTCGAATACCAGCCGGTCGAGGCCGGCCAGGGTCTCCAGGGCATCGGCCCGGGTGACCAGCACGCCGGCTCGGCGCAAGCGTCCGTGGGCTGCCGTCAGCGCGGTTGGCGTCGCCAGGGCCAGGGCACAGGGACAGGTGACGACGAGCACCGATAGGGTCACCCAGAGGCTGCGGGCCGGGTCGATGAAGGTCCAGGCTAGCGCGACCGCCGCGGTGACCAGTAGCAGGTTGATCACGAAGCGGTGGGCGATGCGCTCGGCCAGGCGGGCGATACGCGGCCGGCTGGCGAAGGCGCGATCGGTAAGATCGACGATACTCGCGACTCGGGTCGCCTCGCCGACTCGCGTGACCTCGAGCTCCAGCGGGCTGTCGACCGCCAGGCTGCCGGCGCAGACGTCATCGCCCTGGCGCCGGGTCACGGGCAAGGATTCGCCGCTGAGCATGGACTCGTCGAGGCTGGCGATGCCCGAGGTCACGATGCCATCGGCGGGAACCTGCTGCCCTGGACGTACCCGAATCCGGTCGCCGGGGCGCAGTTGGTCGGCTGGCACGACCTGCTCCTGGTCGTCGCCATCCAGGCGCACTGCCGCCGCTGGCAGGGCCCCCGAGAGGGCATTGCCGCTGCGCCCGTGGTGGGCTCTGGCCTGGGCTTCGATGTAGCGCCCGAACAGCAGAAAAAAGGTGAACATGCTCACCGAGTCGAAGTACATGTCGCCGCCGTCGGAAACGACGGCCCAGATGCTGGCGAGATAGGCACCGCCGATGGCCAAGGCCACCGGCACGTCCATGCCCAGCACGCGGCTTCGCACATCCCTCCAGGCGCCGCGAAAGAATGGTTGCGCGGAAAACAGCACCACTGGGGTGGTCAGGGCCAGGGCGAGCCAGGCGAACAGACGCTCGAAGTCGGCGCTTAAATCGCCGGGTGTCGCGACGTAATGGGGGATCGAAAACATCAATACCTGCATCATGCCGACCGCGGCGACGATCAGGCGGCGCACCATCATGCGGGACTCTTGCTGTAGGCGGATCTGGGCCTGGTCCGGCTCGTAGGGCTGGGAGGGGTAGCCGATGGCGGCCATCTCGGCGAGCAGCCGTGACAGGGCCAGTGCCGTCGGGTCCCAACGAATCTGGACGCGATGCTGGGAGAGGTTGACGGCACTCGAGACGATGCCGTCGAGGGCGTTGAGGTGATGCTCGATCAGCCAGGCACAGGCGGCACAGGTGATGCCATCCACCGCCAGGGTGGCGCGCTGGATGCCGTTGTCCTCGGTCTTGACGAAACGCGCCTGGAGACCCGGGTCATCGAACACTCGCCAGCTATCCTGCTGGGCCTGGGAGGTCGAAGGGCGCTCGGGCAGGGCGCTGCGAAAGCGGTAGTAACTGTCGAGGCCAGCGTCGACGATGGCGTGAGCCACAGCCTCGCACCCGGGGCAACACAGCCCCCGGCGCTCGCCATCGACGGTGATCGACCAGGGGGCCGCGATGTCGACCGTAGCGCCGCAGTGATAGCACGACGTCATCGTCATGCCGGCTACAGGCCCGGCGTTAGAGCAATCGCCGAGTCGCTGGGAAACTCGGCTTCGCCGGTCAGGCGCCAGGCGGCATCGTTGCCCACCGAGGGTTGCAGTTGCAGGTACCAGCGGTAGTTCAGTGCCTTTTCCAGGTTGCCGACGTAGTGGCCATCGCGGGTGTGGCTCAACGTCAGGCGGCGGTCGCGGTCGCCGTCGGTGGGGAAGATCAAGGCAAGCACCAGCTGGTCGGGGTACTCACCGCCCCGCAGGTCGACGTTGATGTCGCCGGTGAGACCATCGACGCGCAGGCTGGCCGCGAGGCCAAGTGCCTCGGCGCGCTGCTGCTTTTCCAGCTGGGCGTTGATGGCCAGGCCTTCCTTGTAATAGTCATCCGGCACCGAGCCATCGAAAAAGCGAATCGAGAGTGCGAGGTACGTCAGGCTGAACATCACCGAAGAGGCCAGCAGGGCAATCAGAAACCACGGCCAGAACTGCTTGTACCAGGGCGCAATTTCGTGGTGGTCGGATGGCGTCATTTGGGCACTCCAATAAAGCGGCTGTCACGCTCGATGACCAGCGTCGGGTCATCCTCGGCACGCGCGCGGACGACGATGTCGTAGCTGCGCTCGGTGAGGCGCGCGGGATCCACCGACAGCGTCATCACTCGGCTGCGTGATTCGCCTGCCGGCACACTGATGGCGTCGGTGTCGCCTTGCAGACCATCGATACCCTCGACTTCGAGTCGGTAGGTGTGGTCCTTGTTGTCCAGGTTGCGCACATTGAGCGAGTAGGAATTGGCGATACGCCCGTCACTTAACGTCTGAAACAGACGGGCCCGGTCGCGCTCCACGTCGAGATCCAGTGGCGTGCGATCGGCGATGGTCCAGACGAACAGGCCGATCATCGCCAGCAAGGCGACCAGATAGCCGATCAGGCGTGGCCTCAGCACATGGGTCTTGTTGCCTTCGAGGGCGTGCTCGGTGGTGTAACGGACCAGGCCCCGCGGATAGCCCATCTTGTCCATTACGCTATCACAGGCGTCGATACAGGCGGCGCAACTGATGCACTGGTACTGGAGGCCGTCGCGGATATCGATGCCGGTGGGGCAGACCTGAACGCACAGATCGCAGTCGATGCAATCGCCGATCCCTGCGGCCGCCGGGTCGACGCTGCGCTTGCGCGCCCCACGGGGTTCGCCACGATGGTAGTCGTAGGAGACGATCAGGGTGTCGCGGTCGAACATCACCGCCTGGAAACGAGCGTACGGACACATGTAGAGACAGACTTGTTCGCGCAGCCAGCCGGCGTTGAGGTAGGTGAACACGACGAAGAAGCCGACCCAGAAGTAGGACCAGCCGCCGGCCTCCAGCACCGCGAGTTGCGGCACCAGTTCGCGGATCGGGGTGAAGTAGCCGACGAAGGTGACGCCGGTGGCCAGGGCGATGATCAGCCACAGCGCATGCTTGGCACTCTTGCGCCATAGCTTGTCGGCGTCCCAGCCGCCCTTGTCGAGCTTGATACGGCGGTGACGAGGCCCCTCGATGCGGTGCTCGACCCAGATGTACAGAAAGGTCCAGACGCTTTGCGGGCAGGTGTAGCCACACCACACTCGGCCGGCGAATACGGTGATGAAGAACAGACCGAAGGCGCAGATGATCAAGAGCCACGACAGCAGGATGAATTCCTGGGGGTAGAAGGTTGCGGCGAAGATATGGAACTCGCGTCCCGGCAGGTCGAACCAGACCGCCGGTCGGTCGCCCCACGGGATCCACGGCAGCAGCAGGAAACCGAGCATCAGCGCCCAGTTCGAGGCCCGCCTGAGACGTTGAAAGAGGCCTTTGATCTCTCGCACATAGATGTGGCGGCGGCTCTCGTACATGCTCTGGCTGACGGTCTCGACCGCGTCATGGTGCTGGACGCTGGTGTCGGTGACATCGCGAGTGGGGATCTTGTCGCTCATGGCAGGCTCGATTCGCGGCGCGGGGCCGAAGAAGGCCCAGTGTAGCGATCTGCAAAGGGTGGGGAGACGGGTGCGACTCGCGGTCGCACTCGTGCAGTATACCCTCGACTGGAGGGTCGGGCGGCGGCGGCGTGGCCACCATTCGGTGGTTCACCGCCCGGCGATGGCCGGTGGCGACACGTGAAGGAAGCCGCGTCGCCCGCCGCCGATGCGCCCTCGGTCGAGGCTCGGGTCAGTCGCCCTGCCGGCTCAGGCTGTAAACGTAGGCCGCCACCAGGTGAACGCGCTCTTCACCGATATAGGCGGCCTGGGCCGGCATATGGCCGTTGCGGCCGTTGCGCAGCGTCTGGCGCACCGAGTCCGCCACGCTTTGCCCCGGCGCCTGGTAGAGCCAGGTGTCGTCGGTCAGGTTCGGTGCGCCCAGGGCCTGGTTGCCGGTTCCCTGTGGGGTATGGCAAGCCGCACAGACCGAGGTGAAGACCGCGGCCCCCTTGTCGGCGCGTTCGGCGTCATCGGACTGGCCAGAAAGCGAGAGCACGTGCTGGGTGACGTTCTCGATGTTCTCGGCACCGAGTTGCTGCCAGGACGGCATCAGGCCGTTGCGGCCCTGGTTGAGCGTGGCGACGATATGATCCGGCTCGCCGCCATAGAGCCAATCACCGTCGGTCAGGTTGGGGAACCCGTAGCCGCCCTTGGCGTTGGAGCCGTGGCAGATGGCACAGTTGTTCAGGAAGATGCGCTCGGCCACCTGCATGGCATCGCCGTCCTTGGCAAGCTCGGGGATCGGCACGGCTTCATATTGCTCGAAGATCGGGGCAAAGCGTTCGTCGGCCTGAGCCACTTCTTCTGCCCATTGGCCTTCCTGGGTCCAGCCGAGGACACCGGCGAAGTTGCCAAGGCCCGGATACAGCACCAGATACCCGAGCGAGAAGATGACGGTGGCCACATAGAGCTGAAACCACCAGCGTGGCAACGGGTTGTCATACTCCTCGATACCGTCGGCGGCGTGCCCGGTGGTCGCGACATTGCCGTCCTGGTCCGGGCGCTTGTCGGTCTTGCGGTTGGCATAGAGCAGCCAGAACGCGAAGCCGATGGTGCCCAGCGTGATGACGATGATCCAGGCACTCCAGAAGCCGGAGAGGGAGTCACCCCAAAGCGTATTCATGTGTTCTTCTCTCCCCTGTCCTGACGGGATTCGGCGCTCGGTCGCGCCGTTGAGTCACGGGTCGGTTGTTGTTCGTCGTCGGCGAAGGGCAGGTTGGCTGCCTCATCGAACTCAGGCTTGCGCCGCTTCGAGTAGGCCCAGGCCACCAGGCCCAGGAACGCGAGCAGCAGAATGCCGGTGAGAATGCCGCGAAAGGTTCCGATATCCATGGTTACGGGGTACTCGCCGAGTTGGGCAGCACGGTGCCGAGCTGCTGCAGGTAGGCGATCAGGGCGGTGATCTCCTGCTCGCCACGCACGTCTGTCGTGGCGGACGCGATCTGCTCATCGGTATAGGGCACGCCGAGCGTGCGCAGGGTCCGCATCTTGGCCGGGGTGTCCTCGCCGTCGAGGGTGTCCTCGAACAGCCACGGATAGGCCGGCATCACCGACTCGGGGACGACATCGCGCGGGTTGTGGAGGTGGGCGCGGTGCCAGTCGTCGCTGTAGCGGCCGCCGACGCGGGCCAAGTCCGGGCCGGTGCGCTTGGAGCCCCACAGGAAATTGTGTTCGTAGACGGACTCGCCGGCCACGCTGTAGTGGCCGTAGCGCTCGGTCTCGGCGCGGAAAGGACGAATCATCTGCGAATGGCAGCCGACGCAACCCTCACGACGATAGATGTCGCGGCCTTCCAGCTGTAGTGCGGTCAACGGCTTGAGCCCCTCGACAGGCTCGGTGGTCTGCTTCTGGAAGAACAATGGCACGACCTCGGCGAGCCCGCCAAAGCTGATCACCACCAGCACCAGCACCGCCATCAGGCCAACGTTCTTTTCAATGATCTCGTGTCTCATGGGTCTCTCGTTCCCTGTTGGCTCAAGCGGACTGCGCAAGCGGTGCGTGGTCCTTGGCGTCACCCTTGACGGTCATCGTCACGTTGACCGCCATGATGATCATGCCGACGACCCAGAACAGGCCGCCGATCAGACGCACGATGTACCCTGGCCCGCTGGCTTCGACGGACTCCACGAAGGTGTACATCAGGGTGCCGTCGGCATTGATCGCGCGCCACATCAGGCCCTGCAGGATGCCGTTGACCCACATCGCCGCGATGTACAGCACGGTGCCGATGGTGGCGAGCCAGAAGTGCACCGCCACGAGCTTCACGGAGAACATCTCGGTGCGCCCGTACAGGCGTGGAATCAGGTGATAGAGAGAGCCGATGGTGATCATCGCCACCCAGCCGAGGGCACCGGCGTGGACATGACCGATGGTCCAGTCCGTGTAGTGCGACAGGGCATTGACGGTCTTGACCGCCATCATCGGACCTTCGAAGGTCGACATGCCGTAGAACGA
Source organism: Halomonas sp. V046 (assembly GCF_052645355.1). NCBI lineage: Bacteria > Pseudomonadati > Pseudomonadota > Gammaproteobacteria > Oceanospirillales > Halomonadaceae > Halomonas > Halomonas sp. V046. The sequence continues at coordinate 347,811 of NZ_JBQXYF010000001.1, read as the reverse complement.
CAGGGCCACGACCAGAAAGCGCAGGGTCGGGTCGGTGCGCAGCTTATGCCAGGCGCCGGACAGGGTCATCATGCCGTTGATCATGCCGCCCCAGGACGGTGCCAGCAGGATGATCGACATCACCATGCCCAGCGACTGGGCCCAGTTGGGCAGGGCCGTATAATGCAGGTGGTGCGGGCCGGCCCACATGTAGACCATGATCAGTGCCCAGAAATGCACGATGGACAGGCGGTAGGAATACACCGGGCGTTCGGCCTGCTTGGGCACGAAGTAATACATCATGCCGAGAAAGCCAGCGGTGAGGAAGAAGCCCACGGCGTTGTGGCCATACCACCACTGGACCATGGCGTCGATGGCACCTGAGTAGATCGAAATGGAGTAGGTGGCGGTGACAGGAAGTGCGGCGCTGTTGACGATATGCAGAACGGCGACGGTGAGAATGAAGGCGGCGAAGAACCAGTTGGCCACATAGATGTGGGAGGTCTTGCGGACCTTGATCGTGCCCAGGAAGACACCGGCGTAGGTGACCCAGACCACGGCTAGCAGGATGTCGATCGGCCACTCGAGCTCAGCGTATTCCTTGACCTCGGTGAGACCCAGGGGCAGGGTGACGACGGCACACAGGATCACCGCTTGGTAGCCCCAGAAGGTAAAGGCGGCGAGCTTGTCGGAGATCAGCCGGACCTGGCAGGTGCGTTGGACGACGTAGTAGGAGGTGGCGAACAAGGCCGATCCGCCGAAGGCGAAGATGACGGCATTGGTATGCAGGGGCCTCAACCGACCGAAGCTTGTCCAGGGCAAGCCAAGATTGAGTTCCGGCCAGACCAGCTGGGCAGCCAGAGTAACACCTAGGGCCATGCCCACGATGCCCCATACCACCGTCATGATCGCGAACTGCCGGACCACCTTGTAGTTATAGGTCGGGTGTTCAAATGCTGTGCTCATGATCAGGTTCCCATCGAACGCTAGAGGGGGGATATCCCCCGGCCATAGTGCCTCGCCGGCGACTGTCGCTTTATGATGCAGGTCAACAACCTCACCGGATTCTAGCCCACCCCAGGCCTAACCTGAACCAATCTTGGTCGCTTTTGGAGAACTTGAAGGGGTACTTGGTGTCGAATTTAGCTTTGTCCGTTATTGGGCCTGCCGAACTCATCGAGGCCCGCGCTTGCGCAGCCAACGGTGGCTACTCGGTGACCGGTGTCGGGCCGCTGTGGATTCATGGCGAAGCTCGCTGTGGCTCTCTGTTGATGGCCCATGGCGCCGGCGCTGGACACGATTCAGCGTTTCTCCAGGCGCTGCGCGATGCGCTGGCCCGCCACGGCGTCCAGACGCTCTCGGTGGAGTTCGCATACATGCAGCGAATGAAGGCCGAGGGACGCCGCCGCCCTCCCCCGAAAGTGGCGGGATTGGTCGAGGAATTGCGCCTATGGCGCGACCACATGTCGCATCCATCGCTACCGCCACTGTGGCTTGCCGGGAAATCAATGGGGGGGCGCGTCGCGAGCCTCTTGGCCGCCGAAGATGGCGCGCCCGGGCTGGTACTCGCCGGCTATCCGTTTCATCCCCCCGCGAAACCGCAGAGCCTGCGCCTGGATCACTGGTCCGATCTTGCTTGCCCGACGCTGGTGCTGCAGGGGACCCGTGACCCCTTTGGTCGCCGCGATGAGGTCGAAGGCTATACGCTGGCCGCCTCGAGCCGAGTCCACTGGCTCGAGGGAGGGGATCACGACTGGTCGCCGAAGCGCTCGAGCGGGCGACACCAGGCGGACTTGATTGAGCAGGCGGCCGTGACCGTGGCTCGCTTCATGACCGAACACTCGGCGGTCGGCGCGGCGTAGCGCGAACCACTGGACCGGGAGCCGCCACTCGTTGACGCCAGCTTGGGCAGGGAGTGGCGAGCGGAGCGTCGCGTGGGGCGCGGGATTCGCTCGTGTTAAAACGGGCGTTGGAAACAGCCGCGTCCGATCATGTGCGCCCAAGTCAATGAATGACGGCGAAATCTTGGCGAGCCCGAGAACAACGGATTTCAAAATACGCGTTGACTTTGGAGGCTGGGCCTGTAGAATGCAGCGCCACGTACCCAGGGGTGGTTAGCTCAGCTGGGAGAGCACCAGCCTTACAAGCTGGGGGTCACAGGTTCGAACCCTGTACCACCCACCAACGTCTCAAGCGAGGGGTTGGCTACGTAGAGAATGACGCATGCGGACCGGTAGTTCAGTTGGTTAGAATGCCGGCCTGTCACGCCGGAGGTCGCGGGTTCGAGTCCCGTCCGGTCCGCCAACGTCGCTTCTCGAATTTGTCATCTTGTGGACCGGTAGTTCAGTTGGTTAGAATGCCGGCCTGTCACGCCGGAGGTCGCGGGTTCGAGTCCCGTCCGGTCCGCCATGATGGCACGATAATGGCAAGATCAAGTCGCCGCTCTTGAGCGTCGCACGCAGAACAGCGCGGTACGTGGGTGATTAGCTCAGTTGGTTAGAGCACCAGCCTCACATGCTGGGGGTCACTGGTTCGAATCCGGTATCACCCACCACGCGGACCGGTAGTTCAGTTGGTTAGAATGCCGGCCTGTCACGCCGGAGGTCGCGGGTTCGAGTCCCGTCCGGTCCGCCATTTCGCTGTTGCCTGCTCTGTCCGGAAGTATCCGGCACGAATTCAGACCCCGATGCTCAGGCATCGGGGTCTTTTCGTTGTTGGGGTGGCTTTTTATCTCGCCCGGGGCCGCTCGTAGGTGGCTCTTTATCTCGCCCGGGGCCGCTCGTAGGTGGCTCTTTATCTCGCCCGGGGCCGCTCGTAGTACTCTCCTTGCCTTGCCTTGCCTTGCCTTGTGTCTCCCCATTCTGTCGTTGTCTTTCTGATTCTAGTTCTAGTTCTAGCTCGCTATTGCCGCTACCGATTACGATGCCTTTGTCACGCCTGGATAGGGGGAGGTGGGATTAGGGGTGGCGCCTTGGTGCTTGCTATCATACAGTTGTTTGAAAATCGCTCGGTGCGGATGCTGTCGCGGTGTCCGTTTCCCTGGGAGAAGCTTTCCCGGAGAAGCTTTCCCAGAGAGGCTATCGCAGAGCGCCGCCGAGCCTGACAATGACAAATCGTCCGCCTAGCACCCCTGGAGGCCACCGTGTCCGCCTATCCTCGCCTGTTCAGCTCTCTGACCCTGGGGCACCTGACGCTGCCTAATCGTGTATTGATGGGGTCCATGCACACCAATCTGGAAGAGGCGCCGAACGGTTTCGAGCGTCTGGCCGCCTTCTATGCCGAGCGTGCTCGGCAGGGTGTCGCCTTGATCGTGACCGGTGGTATCGCGCCGAATCCTGAGGGGGCCGTCTTTCAGGGTGCTGCCACCTTGATGGAGGAAAGTCAGGTCGCGGCGCACCGCGGAGTGGTCGAGGCGGTACATCGTGAGGGGGGGCGCTTGTGCCTGCAGATCCTGCATGCCGGGCGCTATGCCTATTCGCCGGACCTGGTGGCGCCGTCACCGATCCAGGCGCCGATCAATCCCTTCACGCCGCGAGAGTTGAGCGATGCCGAGGTCGAGGGTCAGATCGACGACTATGTGCGCTGCGCCAGGTTGGCACAGTCGGCGGGGTACGATGGCGTTGAGGTGATGGGCTCCGAGGGCTACCTGATCAATCAGTTCGTCTGTCGGCGCACCAACCATCGCGATGATCGTTGGGGCGGCAGTTTTCACCATCGCATCCGCTTTCCCCTGGAGATACTGCGTCGGGTGAGAGAGGCGGTGGGGTCGGAGTTTCTCGTCATCTTCCGGCTGTCGATGATCGACCTGGTGGAGGACGGGAGTACGGCGGAGGAAATTCTGGCGCTTGGGCGTGAGGCCGAAGCGGCCGGTGCCGATGTGCTGAATACCGGTATTGGCTGGCACGAGGCTCGGGTGCCCACCATTGTGACCAGCGTGCCCCGGGCGGCCTTCACCGAGGTGTCGCGACGCATGAAGCAGGCGGTGTCGATTCCGTTGATCACCACCAATCGCATCAATATGCCCGAGGTGGCCGAGAGGGTCCTCGCCGATGATCACGCGGACATGGTCTCCATGGCTCGGCCCTTTCTGGCCGATGCGGCCTGGTTGACCAAGGCGCGTGATGGGCACAGCGACGAAATCAATACCTGCATCGCCTGCAATCAGGCCTGCCTCGACCACACCTTTCAGGGCAAACTGACGTCGTGTCTGGTCAATCCCCGTGCCTGCCATGAGACCGAGCTTAGGTTGTTGCCGACAGACTCTCCGCGGCGGGTGGCGGTGGTCGGTGGGGGGCCTGCAGGGCTTGCCACTGCCGTGGCCGCTGCCGAGCGTGGCCACCTTGTCACCCTGTTCGAGGCCCAGGCCGCGCTCGGTGGGCAGTTCAATTTCGCCCGCAGGATTCCGGGCAAGGAAGAGTTTGATGAAACCTTGCGCTATTTCCGCGTCATGCTCGACAAGGCCGGCGTGGAGGTGCGCTTGAATACCAGGGCTGACGTCCAGGCGCTCAAGGCCTTCGATCGCGTGGTGCTGGCGACGGGGGTGCGCCCTCGAGCGCTGGACCTGCCGGGAGCGGACCTGCCTAGTGTGTTGAGCTACGCCGAGGCGATCATGGCGCCCGAGCGAGTCGGTCAGCGGGTGGCGATCATCGGGGCCGGCGGTATCGGTTTCGATGTCGCCGAACTGTTGACCCACACCGCGCCGGCGGATGACGCCGTCGCCGCGTGGTGCGATGAGTGGGGGGTAGACCTGTCGGTCAGCGAGCCAGGTGGCCTGAAGGTTCCTCAGCGTCCCGTTACGCCGCGTCGAGTCTATTTGCTTCAGCGCAAGAGCTCCAAGCCTGGCAAGGGGCTGGGGACGTCTACCGGCTGGGTGCATCGTGCGTCGCTTCGTCACCGTGGCGTCGAGGCCCTGGCGGGGTGTGACTACCAGCGGATCGATGAGCAGGGCCTGCATCTAAGCGTAGGGGGCGAGCAACGCCTGCTCGAGGTGGATAGCGTTGTGGTGTGTGCGGGGCAGGAGTCGGTGGTCGACCTGATCGCGCCGCTACAGGCATCTGGGATCCGTGTCGACATCATCGGCGGCGCCGATGAAGCGGCAGAACTCGATGCCAAGCGCGCGATCGATCAGGGTATGCGCCTGGCGGCCTCGCTGTAGCGCGATGACGGCGCGTCAATATTCCTGTTGAGGGGATTGGTGGGGAAATATTGTGCCAAAACGAACTTTTGGTTACGTTCTTTACACGTTGTCACCAAGCGCTGTCCTGTGCGCGTCCGGGTTGTGCGATTGGCGCCGGGACGGCGCTACGTCCCGTCATACCTCATTGCGTGACAAACGCCTCCCCCATAAGTCGAATTTTCGCTGGTCAAGGAAACGCTTCTTGTGGCATGAGTTCTTATAGGTAAGGACGATCAGCGTTGAACGAGGGCCCATCGCAGATGGCTAATACTGTTCTACGCTGACTTTACCCACTCGGTGAACGGTGAGGGCTCGCTCCCCTGGAGCGCACCGGCCGGGTTCCGGGCATATGAGGAGGCATCGATGAGTATCTTCGACCACGTGCAGAACCGTTTCGCTCGCGTTCAGCAGGAGGAAATGTCCCTGCAGGAATACCTCGAGCTCTGCCGTCAAGACCCTTCCGCTTACGCCAGCGCCTCTGAGCGCATGCTGGAAGCCATCGGTGAGCCCGAGGTGATTGATACCGCCAAGGACTCGAGGCTGGCGCGAATCTTTTCCAACAAGGTTATCCGGCGCTACCCGGCCTTCAGCGAGTTCCATGGCATGGAGGAGGCGATCGAGCAGATCGTGGCCTACTTCCGGCACGCGGCCCAGGGTCTCGAGGAGAAAAAGCAGATTCTGTATCTGCTGGGGCCGGTGGGAGGCGGCAAGTCGTCGCTGGCCGAGCGGCTCAAGCTGCTGATGGAGCGCATTCCCTTCTATGCGATAAAGGGCTCACCGGTGCATGAGTCGCCCCTCGGGTTATTTTCACCCGAAGAGGATGGTGAGCTGCTCGAGAAGGAGTTCGGCATTCCCCAGCGTTGCCTGCGCTCGGTGATGTCGCCTTGGGCGGCCAAGCGCCTCAAGGAGGCCGGCGGCGATATCTCCGAGTTTCGCGTCGTGCGTCTGTATCCCTCGCGACTCAACCAGATCGCCATCTCCAAGACCGAGCCGGGCGATGAGAACAACCAGGATATTTCGTCGCTGGTGGGTAAGGTCGATATTCGCCAGCTGGAGCTCTATTCCCAGGACGATCCCGATGCCTATAGCTTCTCCGGTGGACTGTGTCGGGCCAACCAGGGCTTGATGGAATTCGTCGAGATGTTCAAGGCGCCGATCAAGGTGCTGCATCCGCTACTGACGGCGACGCAGGAAGGCAATTACAACCCGACCGAAGGCATGGGCGCGATTCCCTTCGATGGCGTGGTGCTGGCGCACTCCAACGAGAGCGAGTGGCAGGCTTTCCGCAACAATCGCAACAACGAGGCCTTCCTCGATCGGGTCTATATCGTCAAGGTGCCGTACTGCCTGCGAGTCTCGGAAGAGATCAACATCTACCGCAAGCTGCTCGAGCATTCGACGCTGAATCATGCCCCTTGTGCACCGGACACGCTACGCATGCTGGCACAATTTTCGGTGCTGTCGCGGCTCAAGGAACCGGAAAATTCCAGCGTCTATTCCAAGATGCGCGTCTACGACGGGGAAAACCTCAAGGATACCGACCCCAAGGCCAAGTCGATCCAGGAGTATCGGGATGGTGCCGGTGTCGACGAAGGCATGGACGGGCTCTCGACCCGCTTCGCCTTCAAGATTCTGTCCAAGGTCTTCAACTTCGACAACCATGAGGTGGCGGCGAACCCGGTGCACCTGCTGTATGTGCTCGAACAGCGCCTGGAGCAGGAACAGTTGCCCAAGGAAGCCTTCGAGCGCTACCTGCGCTACATCAAGGAATACCTCGCACCGCGCTACGTGGACTTTATCGGCAAGGAAATTCAGACCGCGTATCTCGAGTCTTACTCCGAATATGGTCAGAACATCTTCGATCGTTACGTGACCTACGCCGACTTCTGGATTCAAGATCAGGAGTATCGCGATCCCGAGACCGGCGAGCTGTTCAATCGCCAGTCGCTCAACGACGAGCTCGAGAAGATCGAGAAGCCGGCGGGGATCTCCAATCCCAAGGATTTCCGTCACGAAGTGGTCAACTTCGTCCTTCGCGCTCGTGCTCAGAACAACGGCATGAATCCGGGATGGCAGTCCTACGAGAAGCTGCGCGGGGTCATCGAGCACAAGATGTTTGCCAACACCGAGGAGCTGCTCCCGGTCATTTCATTCAATGCCAAGGCATCCTCGTCGGATCTGAAGAAACATCAGGACTTCGTCGCTCGCATGGTTGAGCGTGGCTATACCGAGAAACAGGTAAGGCTGCTCTCCGAGTGGTACCTGAGGGTGCGCAAGTCACAGTAGTGACGTATCGGTCGTGACCGCGCGGGGCGACATGGTGTCGCCCCGTGACCCACACTGGGCGCCCAGGAGGACCCGATGACCTATTTCATCGATCGTCGTGCCAACGCCAAGCACAAGAGCGCGGTCAATCGTCAGCGCTTCCTCGACCGCTATCGGACCCATATCAAGCGGTCGGTGGAGGAGGCCGTCAATCGTCGCTCGATCACCGATATGGAGCGCGGTGAGAAGATTTCCATCCCCAGTCGCGACATCTCCGAGCCGGTGTTCCAGCACGGTTCCGGCGGGCGGCGCTCGATCATCGCTCCCGGCAACCGCGAATTCGAAGAAGGCGATCGCCTGAGGCGGCCCGGCGGCTCCGGCGGCGGCGATGGCAGTGGCGAAGGCGGTGCGTCCAACCAGGGCGAGGGGGTGGATGAGTTCGCCTTTACTCTGACCCGGGAGGAGTTTCTCGAGTTCGTCTTCGATGGGTTGGAGCTGCCACACCTCGAGCGCAAGCCGCTGGTCGATGTCGAAGAGGTGCGCCCGGTACGTGCCGGGGTATCGCGGGACGGAGTGCCGGCGCGGATCAATATCGTGCGCTCCATGCGCGAGGCCCAGGCCAGGCGCATCGCCATGCGCGCCCCGATCCGTCGGGCCCTGCGTGAAGCCCAGGAGGCATTGGCCCTGGAGGAGCGCAAGGATCCGGTGCTGCGCAATCCCGCTCGTGTTCAGGAACTCAAGGCCGAGATCGAGCGCCTCGAGAAGCGTCTCGAGGCGGTGCCGTTCATCGACACCTATGATCTGCGCTACAACCATCTGATCAATCAACCCCAGCCGTCGAGCAAGGCGGTGATGTTCTGCGTCATGGACGTGTCTGGCTCCATGACCCAGGCCCACAAGGACATCGCCAAGCGTTTTTTCCTGCTGCTGTATCTATTCCTTGAGCGCAGCTACGAGCGCGTGGAGCTGGTTTTCGTCCGCCACCATACCGCCGCCAAGGAAGTCGATGAGGAGGAGTTCTTCTACTCCCGCGAGACCGGGGGGACCATCGTCTCGAGTGCATTGACGCTGGTCGACGAGATCATCGACAAGCGTTACCCCCCAGCCCAGTGGAACCTCTATGTGGCTCAGGCATCTGATGGGGATAACTGGGACGATGACTCGGTCAACTGCCGAGAGCTGTTATCCAATTCACTGATGTCGCGGCTGCAATACTTCACCTACGTGGAGATCACTCCCCACGCCCATCAGGCGCTGTGGGAGGAGTACGAACGGGTCGAGGCGGAATACCCCGATCGGTTTGCCATGCGCCAGATCGTGGAGCCGGGCGACATCTACCCGGTGTTCCGTGCGCTGTTCAAGCGGCGTGAATCCGCGTAGGCCAGGACGCGCTAGGAGGCACGGCGTCAGCCTCGTCGGCAAGGCCAGGCCAGGAACCGCCTGGCGAGCACGCGAGAGTCGCTGGTGCCGGATACGGCGGGCTCGTCGAGACCGCCGGACGCGACAGGAGGGAAGGCCATGAACCGCATGTCCGTGAGCAGCAGTAGCCGGCGCAGCAAGCCCATTGCGACGGGCTCGGACTGGAACTTCGAGACACTCACCGAGTTCGAGGTTGAAATCTCGAGGCTCGCCGATGAGTACCGCCTCGACACCTATCCGAACCAGATCGAAGTCATCACCACCGAGCAGATGATGGACGCCTATGCCAGCGTAGGCATGCCGGTGGGTTACCATCACTGGTCCTTCGGCAAGCAGTTCCTGGCCGTCGAGCAGGCCTATCGCCGCGGACAGATGGGGCTGGCTTACGAACTGGTGATCAACTCCGATCCCTGTATCGCCTACCTGATGGAAGAGAACACCCTGATGATGCAGGTGTTGGTCATGGCCCATGCCTGCTATGGCCACAACTCTTTCTTCAAGGGCAACTACCTGTTTCGCACCTGGACCGACGCGTCTTCCATCGTCGATTACCTGGTATTCGCCAGGAAGTATCTGACCCAGTGCGAGGAGCGTCACGGCGTTCAGGCGGTGGAGCAGCTACTCGATGCCTGCCATGCGCTGCAGAACTACGGCGTCGATCGCTACAAGCGCCCCTCGCCGGTCTCGCCGGAAGAGGAGTCGCGCCGTCAGGCGGAGCGTGAAGAGTACCTCCAGACCCAGGTCAACACCCTATGGCGGACGATTCCCACGGGCATGCCCGGAGCGCCCACCCTGGGCGCGGGTGATGCGGACGACAACGACCCGCTTGGTCTTCACGAAGGGGGACGCTACCCGCCGGAGCCCCAGGAGAACCTACTCTACTTCATCGAGAAGAATGCACCGCTGCTGGCGCCCTGGCAGCGAGAGGTGGTGCGGATCGTGCGCAAGCTTGCCCAGTACTTTTACCCGCAGCGTCAGACCCAGGTCATGAACGAAGGCTGGGCGACGTTCTGGCACTACACCCTGATGAATCGCCTGTTCGACGAAGGGGCGGTCGATGAAGGGCTGATGCTTGAGTTCCTGCAATCCCACACCGCCGTGGTCAGTCAGCCGGCCTTCGATAGTCCCTATTACAACGGCATCAATCCCTATGCGCTCGGGTTCGCCATCTTTACCGACTTGAGGCGGATCTGCGAGAGCCCTGAGGACGAAGATCGCGAGTGGTTTCCCGATATCGCCGGCAGCGATTGGCGTGAAACGCTCAACTTTGCCATGCGCAACTTCAAGGATGAATCGTTTATCCAGCAGTTCCTGTCGCCCAAGGTCATTCGCGATCTGAAGCTGTTTCAGATCGTCGACGACGACCAGGAAGAGATGCTCGAGGTGGCCGCCATTCATGATGAACGCGGCTATCGCCGGGTGCGCGAGGCGCTGTCCGCTCAGTATGCGCTATCGCTCAGGGAGCCTAACATTCAGGTCTACGAGGCGGATATCCGCGGTGATCGTTCGTTGACGCTGCGGCATGTGCAGGACCAGCGACGACCACTGGCGCGCAGCGTCTATCCGGTGATCCGCCATCTGCATCAATTGTGGGGGTTCCCGGTGAGGCTTGAGTCCATCGAGGGAGATGACGTCGTGCGTCGCTATCATTGGCCGCTGCCCGATGCCGAAGAGAGCGGCGCCTGAAGCTGACGACAGGCTCGTCGAGGTTCAGCCGGTCGATGGTGGCGCCTGTGCGGTGAGGCCGGGGCTGCCGAGGCTTTGCGGTGTTGCACGGTGGCGCCACGACGAGCATTGTCACGACGCCGGGGCCGAAGAATGCCCGCGCCAGTCAATGGCGCGGGCATTTTCATGATGACGCAAGCACTGGCGCAAGCGCCGAGGGCTCAGGCTTTGGCCGTCCAGGACTGGCACCATCCTTCGGGGGCGACGCTGTTCTGGGGGAACAGTTGGCAGCCTTCGGTTTCGGCATTGAAGAACATGCAGTTGGCGCAGTGTTCGCCTTCTTCGTAGGCGGCGTTGCCGCTGGCTTCGCTGGCGGTTTCCACATAGCCCAGCGCCTGGGCCTGAGCGTTGTCCATCTCGAGCCGCGGCAAGTCTTGTGCAAGCGCGGTGCGAGACAGGACGCCGGCCCCCAGGGGCAGGGCGGCGACGGCAAACAGGCTGTTGCGCAAAAAGTCACGACGGCTGTTCGTGGCCATGGGCACTCCTCATCGGTTGTCGTTGCTGATTGGTCATGGTCGGTCTTGAGTCTGGGTCACTGCCCAGACTTTTGGTTATGAGGGTGGCGTGCACCCGCTGGCCACTATCGAGTAGCCAGGCTCTCAGATTAGCCAAGCGTGGGAGCGAAGGCGAATAGCGAGACGCGAAATGCGTCAATCCGTCGCGCGAACTATCGCGGCTGGCGTTGGCCATCAACCGGCCAGACTGAGCCTGGAGTGTCGCGACCGTGACAGGCCATGCATGTCCCGGCGGGTGTCGATCGCCCCGGCGGGTGCTGCGGGCAATGGCTAACGCCAGGCCGGTCGCCGCCCGGGTGCTGCCGGAGGGGGGTCGCTGATATACTGCGATGCACAGGGCCCCTTAACCAGGCGGGGACGCCATCCGGGGCTTGCGCCGCGCGAGGTATGGCGATTTCCCGACAGCTGGTTTCCGCCCGCCAGGGCCGACCCAAGGCGATCCATTGAAGGAGTGTGACCATGCAGAATGCGGTGATCCTGATAAACACCGACAAGGGCCAGGTCAAGGCGGTCGCCGAGCGCCTGGCCGACGTTGATGGCATCAGTGAGGTCTACTCGACCTGCGGGCGTTACGACCTGGTGGCGATAGCTCGCACGCGGGATTTCGAGAGCCTGGCGGAGCTGGTCACCGAGCGACTGAACGCGGTGGAAGGCATCTCCGACACCGAAACACTGAACGCCATGCAGGTGCACTCGCGCCACGATCTCGAGACGATGTTCTCTCTCGGGTGGTGATGCGAATGCTTGCCAGCCTTGCCCGGGCCGCGACCAACGGCCACGACGAATGAGCCTGGACCTCTCGCTGTCGCGGGTGCTGCCGCGGCCTCGCCATTTCTTGATCACCCTGGTCATGGTCGTCGGTGGTGCGCTGCTTTGGCACTCCACCGAGCAGGGCTATCGCGATCGCATGAGCTGGATGGGGGTGACGGAATGGAACGAGCCCGGTGTGCTTGCCTTCAGTCGCGTGTTGCGCAACGACGGCTATCTACTGGGTTGGTCGGATATCCGCGTCGGGGCGCTTTGGTCCAGCTACGAACTGACCGCGGTAAACGAGAGGAATATCGGGCCGCGGCCGTCGTTTCAGGGCGATTGGCGGACCCTGTGGCCGATTTCCACCAGCAGCTATTCCGGCAGTGGTTATGATCGCGGGCATCTCGCCCCGAACTATGCCATGGCATCGATGGGGGGAGTCGACGCCCAGAGAGACAGCTTTCTCATGAGCAACATGCTGCCCCAGAAGCCGAATCTCAATCGCCAGTTGTGGCAGCGCCTCGAAGAGGTGGTCATGGATCGCTTCTTGCCGCGATTCGGTCAGTTGCAGGTGATTACCGGCCCCATCTACGCTGAGCTGTCGGTGGCCAGCCTGCTCGATCGAGTCGGATTCGTCGAGGTTCCAGACGCGTTCTACAAGATTATCGTGGTGCCGGGTGACACCCCGCGAGCCCTGGCCTTCATCATGCCGCAGGACGTGAGCGGCGATGAGCCCCTGGATCGCTTTCTGGTCAGTATCGATGAGGTCGAGGCACGCACCGGTCTGAATTTCCTGCCGCGCCTGTCCGCATCTGCAGCGCCGGCTTGGGAGGCTTCCGCCGGCGTCGGCAACTGGCAGTTATCCCAGGTGGCCAATCTACCGGGCCGCTTCTAGCGCTTGCCTGGCGTCCGGGCAGGGCGAAGGGGGCGTCGGCGAATGGGCCGGGAGGCGCTGACGACGAGAAACGCTGAGGGCTCTTCTTGCCGTGCGGGTTGTCGTGCGGGTTGTCGTGCGGGTCGTCGTGCAGAAGCGCGGTGGGAGTCGGCATCGGCGGTGGGAGTCCTGGTGCGATGCAGGAGGGCGATGCGTCTGCCGTATCGTCAAGCAGCATCGCCAAAAGACAGACACAAAAAAACCGCGTCGATGCGCGGTTTTCGGGTCGGTCCGATCGGCCGCCGGGGCGGTCGTTATCGTCCGGGTGCCTTGAGCAGGCCTGCAGTCACATCACACGATTGGTGCCCAGGAGAGGACTTGAACCTCCACGTCCATAAGGACACTAGCACCTGAAGCTAGCGCGTCTACCAATTCCGCCACCTGGGCGTGTCATGCGTGCTGCAATGTCTTGTCAGTTGTCGCCTTGGCCGAGTCAACCAGCCGAGCGTATCGTGATCGTCATCAAGCCGGAGCCTGACGATTGGTGCCCAGGAGAGGACTTGAACCTCCACGTCCATAAGGACACTAGCACCTGAAGCTAGCGCGTCTACCAATTCCGCCACCTGGGCGAACACGACACTGCGATCTGACAAAGAGCGTAACGATGCTTCCATCGTCGCTGACCCCGGGGGGGGGTCAATGGTGCCCAGAAGAGGACTTGAACCTCCACGTCCATAAGGACACTAGCACCTGAAGCTAGCGCGTCTACCAATTCCGCCATCTGGGCAAGTGGCGCGTATGTTACCGAAACGCCGCCATATTGCAAGCCCTCCTGGCGAGGTTCCGCCGAAGTTTTTTGCTCTATCGGGCCGAATTCCGCTGTATCTGGGCCTTCTTATGGTTGGGTGCGGCTCTACCCGGCGCTATACTGCGCGGATGACAAGTGAATCGAATGAAAAGACCGCACGCTCGCGCCTGGGTGCCGGCGCCCAGTTGCCGTCACTGACCCTGCCAAGGATGCTCACCGCATGACTCACTGGACGCTCGAAAGCGACGCCCAAGCCAGCCGCGAAGCCCACAAGTATGACAACCCTGCCCCCTCCCGGGATTACCTTCTTCAGCGCCTGGAGGAGGTCGGTGCGCCGATCACCCATGAGGCCATGAGCGATGAGTTGGGCCTCGATGACGAGGATCTGCGCGAGGCCGTGCGTCGACGCCTGGCCGCCATGGAGCGCGACGGCCAGGTGCTGCGCAACCGGCGCAGCGCCTATGCACTGATCGACAAGCTCGACCTGATCAAGGGCAAGGTGCTGGGCCATCGAGACGGGTTCGGCTTCCTGCTGCGTGATGATGGCAAGAAGCCTGATCTGGTCATGCCGCCGCGACAGATGCGCCGGGTGTTCCATGGGGACCACGTCCTGGTGCGCGTCAGCGGGCGTGACCGGCGCGGCCGTGATGAGGCCACCGTCGTCGAGGTGCTGGCACGCAACACCCAGACCATCGTCGGCGTCTATCGCCAGAATACGCCGGAGTTCGGGATCCTGATCCCGGAGAACAATCGCGTCACTCAGGAAGTGATCATCCCTCACAGTGCCTGTGGCGGTGCCCAGGATGGGCAGGTCATCTCGGCGCGCATCGTCAAGCAGCCCGAGACCCGCGTGCAGCCGGTGGGCGAGGTCATCGAGGTGCTGGGGGAGCGCATGGACCCCGGCATGGAGATCGACATCGCGCTGCGTAGCTACGAGATTCCGGATCAGTTTCCGCCGGAGGTGGTCGACCAGATCGCGAGCATGTCAGCCGAGGTGGAAGAGGCCGACAAGGCGCACCGTATCGACCTGCGTGACCAGCCGCTGGTGACCATCGACGATGAGTCCGCCAAGGACTTCGATGATGCCGTCTGCGCCTACAAGACCAAGTCGGGTAGCTGGAAGCTTCTGGTCGCCATCGCCGACGTGTCGCACTACGTGCGTCCAGGTAGCCCGCTGGATCAGGAAGCCATCACCCGGGGCAACTCGGTGTATTTCCCTGGCCAAGTGGTGCCGATGCTGCCGGAGCTTCTGTCCAACGGGCTCTGCTCGCTGAATCCGGGTGTCGATCGCCTGGCCCTGGTCTGCGAGATGAACATCTCCAAGACCGGTGTGATCAGCCGCTATCGCTTCTATGAGGCGGTCTTCCGCTCACACGCCCGCCTGACCTATAACAAGGTAGCGGCGATCCTCCAGGACGAAGGTGAGCAGGGCGATGCACTGCGTGAAGAGTACAAGGCGCTGGTGCCGTCGCTGAAGAACCTCAATAGCCTGTATGAACTTCTGCGTCAGGCGCGCACCGAGCGCGGTGCCATCGACTTCGAGACCACCGAAACGGCCATCGTGTTCAACGACGAGCGCAAGATCGAGAAGATCGTCCCGCGCTCGCGCAACGATGCCCACAAGATCATCGAGGAGTGCATGTTGGCGGCCAACGTCGCCACGGCGCGCTTTCTCGACAAGCACGACCTGCCGGCGCTGTATCGGATCCATGAGCGCCCGTCGCCGGAGCGCCTGGACAAGCTGCGCCTGTTCCTCAACGAGCTTGGCCTCTCGGTCGGCGGCGGCGATGCGCCGACGCCCCAGGACTATCGTGACCTGGCCGAAGCGATCAAGGGTCGTGATGACGCCGATATCATCCAGACGGTGATGCTGCGTTCCATGAGTCAGGCGGTGTACTCGCCGCACAACGAAGGCCACTTCGGCCTGGCCTATCAGGCTTATGCGCACTTCACTTCGCCGATCCGGCGTTATCCCGACCTGCTGGTCCACCGTGCCATCCGTTCGGTGATTCGCGGGCCGCGTCAGACCAATACTGTCCTGCGGGCCGAGGGCGCGCCGGTCGAGCCGCCGAGCAAGTGGTGCCCGTACACCTTCGAGCAGATGCTCGAGCTCGGTGAGCACAGCTCGATGACGGAGCGCCGCGCCGACGATGCCACCCGCGACGTGGAAGACTGGCTCAAGTGCGAGTTCATGTCCGACAAACTTGGCGAGGTCTACGATGGCACGATCGCATCCGTGACCGGGTTCGGCATCTTCGTGCGGCTGGATGAGGTCTACGTCGAAGGCCTGGTGCATGTCACCTCGCTGCCGTCGGACTACTACCACTACGAGGCCGAGAAGCATCGTCTCAAGGGCGAGCGCACCGGTACCAGCTACCGCCTCGGCGATGGCGTCACGGTGCAGGTGGCTCGAGTCGATTTGGACGAGCGCAAGATCGACTTCGACATGGGCGACGACAAGCCGCGCCCTCGGCGTGCGCCGCGCAAGCGTCGCTCGGGCGATGCAGCGAAGAAAGGGGCCGATCAGGCCGCAACTGGGCCGGCGCCGAAGAAGGATGACAAGTCCGGCAAGGACACCCAGCGCAAGGGCGGTCGTCGCCGTCGCGGCCCGCGCCGTGGCGCTCGTCAGGACAACAGGTAAGCGATCATGGCGAACCCGAAGAAGGGCGCTCGGCAGGGCGGCAAGCCTGGTGCCGGTTCCGGCAAGCCGGGGAGCCGGGCGGCGAAGGAGGGCATGTCGGCGTCGGATCGCAGTGCCGGCCGCCCCAGGGGCGAGCGGCGCCGGCCTGTTTCTCCGTCTCCGGCGGTGCCTGGGGGGCTGGACGGCGTGTTCGGCGTGCATGCGGTGCGAGCGCTGCTCGAGCGTGGTGAGTCGCCCAGGGAGCTGTGGGTCCAGGAAGGCGACGCCGAGCGCCGCCTGACGGAGCTGGTCGACGTTGCGCGCGGGCGGGGTGCGCGGCTGAAGAGCGTGGCCCGTGAGGAGCTCGATGCGCTCTCCCATGGCGCGTCCCACCAGGGCATCGTGGCCTTCTGTCCGCCCTTGACGCCGGAAAGCGAGGAGTCGTTGTGGCACAAGCTGAAGGCCTGGCCGCTGGACACTCCCCCGTTGCTGTTGATTCTTGACGGCGTCACCGACGTGCACAACGTCGGGGCTTGCCTGCGCAGCGCCGATGCTGCCGGGGTGCATGGCGTCATCGTGCCCAAGGACCGCGCCGCACCGCTGAATGCCACGGTGCGCAAGGTCGCCTGTGGTGCGGCCGAGAGCGTGCCGGTGTATCAAGTCACCAATCTGGTCCGGGCGATGGACAAGCTGAAGGCCCTCGGGGTCTGGATCACCGGCACCGCCGGCGAGGCCGAGGTGAGCCTTTACCAGGCCGACTTCAGCGGCCCGACGGCACTGGTCATGGGCGCCGAAGGCAAGGGCATGCGACGCTTGACCCGAGAGGCCTGCGATACCCTGATCAAGCTGCCGATGGCGGGTCAGGTGTCGAGCCTGAACGTGTCGGTGGCGACCGGTATCTGTCTGTTTGAAGCCGTGCGCCAGCGCGTTTCCAGCGCCTAGCTTGCACCCCATCTCTGCACTCTATAGAATACCTGCGCCCGTGCATCCTGTGCGGGCACAGGTTTTTTTACTATCACTCCTTGCTTCCCTGGTGACGGGTTGAACCCAGTCCCGTGGAAGCTGCCAAACCGAAAGGAGAATCCATGCGTCACTACGAGATCGTCTTCATGGTCCACCCGGACCAGAGTGAGCAGGTTCCGGCCATGGTCGAGCGTTATACCAGCATCGTCACCGAAAATGCCGGTACCGTTCACCGTCTCGAGGATTGGGGCCGCCGTCACCTGGCTTACCCGATCAACAAGATTCACAAGGCTCACTACGTGCTGATGAACGTCGAGTGCAGCGGTGAGACTCTCGAGGAAATCGAGAATATCTTCCGTTTCAACGACGCCATCATTCGCAGCCTGGTGGTGCGCTGCAAGGAAGCCATCACCGAAGCGTCTCCGATGATGAAGCCGGTGGAAGACAAGCGTGCTCGTCGCGAAGAAAAGCCGCGCACCGCTGAATCCGCCTAAGCTCGGCATCCACGCCCTGCATCGCACGTATTAAGGAGTCTTATACATGGCACGCTTTTTCCGTCGCCGTAAGTTTTGCCGTTTCACCGCTGAAGGCGTGAAGCAGATCGATTACAAGGATCTGGACACGCTCAAGGCCTACGTCACCGAGACCGGCAAGATCGTTCCTAGCCGCATCACTGGTACCAAGGCCCGTTATCAGCGCCAGCTGTCTACCGCGATCAAGCGCGCGCGTTACCTGGCTCTGCTGCCCTACACCGACAGCCACCAGTAAGGCGTTAGCCGATGCTGCCCGTCGCCCGATGGTCGATGAAAGGCACACCGCAAGCCGCGTTGGTGGCTCTGGTGGCGTCATTGATCCCGTGGTTGTTCTGGTTCGGTGCGGCGATCGCGACCCTGGTGACCCTGCGGCGGGGCATGGCCCCGGCGCTGCCGGTCATCGTTGCCGCGGCGGTGCCGGCGGGCTGGTGGTGGACTCAGGGCGATCCGATCCCCCTGACCACCACCTTGCTCACGGTACTGATGGCGATCGTGTTGCGAGCTCGGACGCGCTGGAGCGAGGCGCTCATCGTGGGCGTTCTGGCCGGTGCGGCGATGATCCAGATCGGCGTGTTCCTGCCCAAGGCAGACACCGCCATGATGCTGGAGCAGCTGCGCCAGAGTTCGACCGACGTGGCCGCCATGCTCGACGAACTGGCCGCCAGTGGCGTGGATGCCACGCAGCTCGCGGAACTGGTCATCAGTGGCGTCACCGGCCTGGTCGTGATGCTCACCGCGGTGGCCTGTCTGGCGCTGGGGCGCAGTTGGCAGGCGGGGCTCTATAATCCGGGCGGGTTCCGGGAAGAGTTCCACGCATTGCGCCTGAGCCGTCGCGAGCTACTGATCGTGGTCGCGCTGGTGGCCTTCGGGACCCTGCTTGGCCTGCCGAGTGTCGGCATGCTGGTCTGGATCCCGCTGCTGATGGCAGGCATTGGATTAACGCATGGTGTAGTTGGACGTAAAGGGATGAACGGGTTGTGGCTGGTAGCGTTCTATGTGCTGCTGATTACCACCTGGCCCATGATACTCATCGTGCTGTTTGTGGCTCTGATCGACACCTTCGCGGACTTCCGCGGTCGACTGGCCCACAACGACTGACAAGAGGTTTACGAGATGGAAGTCATTCTGCTCGACAACATTGGCAAGCTGGGCGGTCTCGGTGACAAGGTCACCGTCAAGCCTGGATACGGCCGCAACTACCTGGTGCCTTACGGTCTCGCCGTGCCGGCCACCAAGGACAACATCGCTGCCTTTGAAGCCCAGCGTGCCGAGCTTGAAGCTCAGGCCGCCGAGCGCAAGGCCGAAGCCGAAGCGCGCGCCGAGCAGCTCAACGACATCGAGCTGTCTCTGGTCGCCAAGTCTGGTGACGAAGGTAAGCTGTTCGGCTCCATCGGTCCGCGTGACCTGGCCGACGCTATCTCCAGCGCTGGTATCGAAGTCGCCAAGAGCGAAGTTCGCATGCCGGAAGGTCCGATTCGCCAGACCGGTGAGTACGACATCGTCCTGCACCTGCATGCCGAAGTCGACGCTGCGGTTCGCGTGGTTGTTGTCGCCGAATAAGGCACACAGTCACCGGACGTGAAGGGCGCGGGAGTCTTCCCGCGCCTTTTTTGCGTCTGCGTTTTCGCTGCCGACCCGTGCTTCAGGTGTGGCAGGCGCGGGCCTTCGGGTAGAATACGCCTGCCCGAGAATCCGAGGTGAGTGAATGAGTGACGCCCGACAAGTCGATCAGGAAACCGCTGCGCTGAAGGTGCCGCCGCATTCCCTGGAGGCCGAGCAATCGGTGCTCGGGGGCTTGATGCTCGACAATCAAGCCTGGGATGGGGTGGCCGAGCGTCTGGTCGCCGATGACTTTTATCGCTACGAGCACCGCCTGATCTTCAACGCCATGATCGCCCTGGCGGAAGGCAGTCACCCGCTGGACGTGGTGACGCTGTCCGAAGCCCTCGAGGGACGCGATCAGCTCGATACCGTGGGGGGGCTGGCGTATCTGGCGGAGTTGGCACGCAACACGCCATCGGCGAGCAATATTCGCGCCTACGGCGATATCGTGCGTGAGCGAGCGACGTTCAGGAAGCTGATCCAGGCCTCGAATCAGATCGCCGAGGGGGCCTTCAATCCCAACGGTCGCAACTCCGACGAACTGGTCAATGAGGCCGAGCGGCTGGTCTTTCAGATCAGCGAGGACAGGCCCAAGACCGGTGGCCCCATCGGCATGAGCGAGCTGTTGACCAAGGCCGTCGATCGGATCGATGAGCTGTTTAACATGCAGGGCCAGATGACCGGGCTATCGACCGGCTTTCGGGACCTGGACGACATGACTTCGGGCCTGCAACCGTCGGATCTGGTGATCGTCGCTGGTCGTCCATCGATGGGCAAGACCACCTTCGCCATGAATCTGGTCGAGCATGCGGTGGTGTCCAGCGACAAGCCGGTGGTGGTGTTTTCCATGGAAATGCCCGCGGAATCCTTGATGCTCAGGGTGCTGTCGTCATTGGGGCGGATCGACCAGACCCGGGTGCGTAGCGGTCAGCTGGAAGATGAAGATTGGCCGCGGCTGACCTCGGCGGTGAACCTGCTCAAGGACAAGCAGCTATTTATCGATGACACCGCGGCGCTGTCGCCCAACGAGATGCGTTCGCGGATTCGCCGAATCGTCCGCGAGCACGGCAATATCGCCCTGATCATGATCGACTATCTGCAGCTGATGCAGATTCCCGGATTTTCCGAGAACCGCACCGGGGAGATCTCGGAGATTTCGCGTTCGCTCAAGGGGCTGGCCAAGGAGTTTGGCTGCCCGGTGGTGGCGCTGTCACAGCTCAACCGCTCTCTGGAGCAGCGACCCAACAAGCGTCCGGTGATGTCGGACCTGCGGGAATCCGGCGCCATCGAGCAGGACGCCGACCTGATCGGCTTCGTCTATCGTGATGAGGTCTACAATCCGGATAACCCCGACAACAAGGGGCTGGCGGAATTCATCATTGGCAAGCAGCGTAACGGCCCCATCGGCGCGGTGCACATGGCGTTCATCGGCAAGTACACTCGGTTCGAGGACCTGGCGCCGGATAGCTACGGTGACACCTTCGGTGAATGATCCGGTGGGTTTACACAACCAGCCCGTCACGCTGCCTGTTGCGCCGCCCGGCCCCGAGTTCGACCCGCGCTTTCGCCGGACAGCGAGACAGGCGAGGTGGTGGTGCGGCTGAGTCGCCGCACCGACGGCCTTGAGCCTGGCGACCGGGGCCGTATAATGCCGTCCCTTGTTTTCCCCAATCCCTTCCCCTGACTGGAGGCCCATATGGCAGGCGGATTCCGACGTGGTAATCGACAACGCACCCCGAAACTCGAGGGGCGTGGCGAGCTGAGCTCTCTCGAGCGCGAGGGGCCGTTCAAGGAATGGCTGGGCATGCCGGACCTCTATCGCTACCACCTGGTGGTGGAAGGTGTGGATTACAGCTACCAGACCGAAGACTCTGAGGTGCCCGTCAAGGTGGGCGACAAGGTGGTGTTTCGCTACAAGGAAACGAAGGCCGGCAATTGGATCGACCGCAACTCCCTGGGCAAGGCCATCGATCCCTCCGAGTATCAGTGACCTGGTGATGTGATGTCATGCCACTGGCACAAGGGCGTTCCGCTGCGCGGAGCGCCTTTTTTTGTCTGGGCTCTTGAGGGACAGGGACAAGGGAGGGGGCGCAGCGCCTGCTAAGCCTTCGGCACACTATCGACGAATTTGGTCTCACTCTTTGCCTTGGCTTCCTTTTGGCCGTCGAGCCGGCCTCGCTTGCGCTAAGGTGGGAACCCGCGTGTCTGACCTGGGTCGGATAGCGCTCATTTGCGTCATCGTTCTGTCACCTTGGGCTGCCAGGCTGTGCGATGATCCTATCAGGAGCGGAGCCCATGCGCCGTGGGGGGGCGTTGCCGCGTCGTCCTGGTGCCGCTGACACACCCCGCAGGAATGGCATCGCCAGCCGAGCGACGCAGGGCGCGACGCCAAGAGGCGGGGGTGAAACGGCGCCGGTGAGCCAGCGACACTCCGCATCGAGACGCTCGTCGAGGGTGTCCCGCTGCGTCGGGTGGCGCGTCCAGGACGGCGTGGCGCGTCGGCCAAACCGAAGTACGACCAGATCAGAACTCAGAAAAACGCATGAAAGAGGCGAGAGATACAATGGAATTCAATGATTTAAAGGCCTTTGTCGGCCATCACGATAACTTCGAAATACGCGTGATCAGTCATGCTGGCAGTCGTATCCACCAGGTCGAACTCGAGGATGTGGAGGGACGGCGCCATCTGCTTTGCCGGCGCGGCAAACCGGTGCTGTTCCGCTCCCTCGACGACGTCTACCTGGAACTCAAGCGGGCCGGAATCCACCGTGCGTACTTGGTTCAGCACGTGGCCCAGGATGAAGTCGTTGGTCGAGACGCCCACTACCAGGAGGCGCTGGCCTCCCGCATGCCGCTGGTCTTCTGATCCGGCGCCTGGCTTGTTGAGTTCGCTTGCGCCGCCTGGGGTGAAATGACGGCGCCTGTCATCCCTTCGCCTACCCTTCCTTCTGCGCTGCCCCGTGTGGTTAGCGTGCCCTGGCGCCTTTTCTCCTGGCTGGCGACTCCGGTGTCTCGGGGCTTGTCACGTACCCACGCGCCACGCCCACCTGAGTCACCGGATAGCACCTGACCATGGCGGGCTCGGCGTCGCTGGTTGGCGTGACCCTGGCGACGCAGGTCGTCGAAAAAGACGCGGAATCCGGGCCGCGAGGCGGCGCCTGACTCGGTGGGTTACTCGTGACCCGGCGCAATGTTCCGGACATGAGTTCGCCAATCATTGGTCAAATGAGGGGCATAAGATAACTCTATTCGGCGCTATTGCCCGGACAGTGGTACGCTTTGAGCGATTTTTTCAAGGATGCTTCGACCATGGCCCATCGTGACTTCGACGCCACCTCGCCTGCCACGCCCCCTTCAACGATCGAGCACCGCCACCAGCCGAGCCACGCGCCGAGCGATCACCCGGAAGTGGCGACGGCGAAGGTCGGGGTACTGGTGGTCAACCTGGGTACGCCGGACGCGACCGACTACCGGTCGGTGCGGCGTTACTTGAGTGAGTTTCTGTCGGACCGTCGGGTGGTCGATTATCCGCGCTGGTTATGGCAGCCGCTGCTGCAGCTGGTCATTCTGAGTCGACGTCCCTTCGCGTCCGGCAAGGCCTACCGAGGTATTTGGAACACCGAGCGCGACGAGAGTCCGCTGCTGACCATCACCCGTCAGCAGAGTGAGAAGCTAGCCGCGGACCTGCACGAGACATACGGCGATCGCGTCGAGGTGGCCTTTGGCATGCGCTATGGCAACCCCTCGATCGAAGGCGCAGTGCGCCGACTGCAGGCCAAGGGGTGTCAGCGTATTGTGTTCTTCCCGCTGTACCCGCAGTACGGCTCGCCCACCACCGCTACGGCCTGTGACCAGGTGTTTCGTACCCTGATGAAGCTCAAGTGGCAGCCGTCAATCCGCACCGTGCCGGCGTACTTTGCCGATGCTGGTTTTCAACGGGCCTTGGCGGCGTCGGTGCGTGAGGTCTACGAGCGCGAAGAACGCCCCTCGGTGCTGGTGGCCTCCTACCATGGCGTACCCAAGCGCTTTCTCACCGATGGCGACCCTTACTATTGCCAGTGCCAAAAGACGACGCGGCTGCTCAAGGAACGCCTGGGACTTGCCGATGATGAAATCGTCACCACCTTTCAGTCGAAGTTTGGTCCGGCGGAGTGGGTCGGACCGGCCACTGTAGACAAGGTCGCTGATCTCGCCCGCGCAGGACACCGCCACATCGCCGTGATTTCGCCGGCCTTCGCCGCCGACTGTATCGAGACGCTGGAGGAAATCGAAGAAGAGATTCGTGATAGCTTCATGGCCGCCGGGGGCGAGCGATTCACCTACATTCCCTGTCTCAATGACCGCGATGACCATATCGCGGCGCTTGCCAATATCGCGCGCAATGAGCTCGCGGGCTGGTGATGCCTTGAACGGCGTGCCTCGCGATCGGGCAGCAGGTCACCGGCTTGGCGCTGAACGCGGCCGTCGTCGGAGGACCAGGCGCCGTCTCTTTTTACACCACAAGGGCCGCCCGTAGGGGCGGCCCTTGTGGTGTGGCCTTGGTAATCTTCCGGTGCATCACGCCCTGACCGCAGCGCAGTAGGCAGTGAATTCAGGTGTCCGGACCGGGATGCGGAACGGGCTTGTCACCGAGCTCCTCTTCGCGGAATTCCAACGGCTTGCCGCGGGTCTTGTCGAGATGTTTCAGGCGCTGGTGCAGGCCGGTCTTGGCCAGCAGGTGGGCGCTGACCGGGGCGGTGATGAACAGAAACAGGGTGATCAGCAGCTCCTGCAGATGGATGCCGTCGGAGATGATGCTGAAGTACAGCACCGAGGCGATCAGGATGCAGCCGATGCCGAGGGTGGTGGCCTTGGTCGGGCCATGCAGGCGCATGAAGAAGTCCCGCAGGTGGGCCATGCCCAGCGAGCCGATAAAGGCGAACAGGCCGCCGGCGATCAACAGCGCAGAGATCACGCCCTCGAGAATCACATAGATCATGGTTGCCCCCCGCTACTCGATGATGTCGCCACGCAGCAGGTACTTGCACACCGCCACGGTACTGATAAAGCCCAGCAGTGCAATCAACAGCGCCGCCTCGAAGTAGGTCTTGGTATTGAGCCACAGCCCCATCAGCACGATCAGCGCGATGGAGTTCACGTACATGGTATCCAGCGCCAGGATGCGGTCTGGCATGTCCGGGCCAATGGTCAGGCGAAACAGGTTCAGCAGCAGTGCCAGGCCCACCAGGGTCAGACTAATGACGAGGGCGACGTCTAGCATTCGAAGATCTCCTTCAGCGGCTGCTCGTAGCGTTCGCGGATGGTACGGATCAGGGTCTGCTCGTCCGCGACGTCGAGGGCGTGGATCAGCAACGTCTTGCCATCCATGCGCAGGTTGGCCGAGACCGTTCCCGGGGTCAGGGTGATGGTGCTGGCGAGAACGGTGATGGTAAAGCGTTCCTCGAGCATCAGCGGATACTCGACGAAGTGAGGTCGGGTGCGGCGCCAGGGGTTGATGATGATCCAGGCGACCTGAAGGTTGGCGACGATGATGTCGCCGACCACCCGGAAGAAGAAACGCAACAGCTTGAACGGCTTTCTGACCCGTGGCTGAACCTCCCAGAACGGGTAGGTCAGCAGCGGAATGGTCAGTGCCAGGAAGGCGCCGAGCAGCAGGTGGCCGAGGCTTGTATCGTTGACCAGCAATAGCCAGACAATCAGCAGCAGCCCTGACAGGAAGGGAGTCGGCAGTAAGGAGCGAGGCTTGTTCATGAGGCGTCCTCGGCGGCGGGCAGCAGGGTCTGGATGATGGCGTCGGGGTCGGTCAGCTGCTCGGCGGCGGCGGTGGTGTAGCCGCTCAGCGGGCCCGCCAGAATGGCCAGCAACGGCGCGGCAGCGACCAGCCAGGTGACCCCGGCCCAATGCCACGGCGACAGCCGCTCGGAGCTCGCATCACTTTCCTGGCTGCGCCAGAACAGCGTCGAGCCGGCCCGGGAGAGGGCGATTAGGGCGCACAGTCCGGTGCCGAGCAGCAGCGGCCAGAACCACACGCGCTCGCCGCTATCGGCCGCGCCGAGCAGCATGATCTTGCCGAACGCTCCGGACAGCGGAGGCAGCCCGGCGACGGCCATGGCGCCAACGATGAACAGCAGCCCCAGGGCCGTGGCGTTCTTCGGCGTGCGGCCCTTGACCAGGCGCGTGCCGGCCTTGCCGCGCTGCACACCGATCATCTCGGCGAGAAGGAAGAGTCCGCCGGTGATGAGCG
The DNA here is from genome assembly GCF_052645355.1 of Halomonas sp. V046. Taxonomy (NCBI): domain Bacteria; kingdom Pseudomonadati; phylum Pseudomonadota; class Gammaproteobacteria; order Oceanospirillales; family Halomonadaceae; genus Halomonas; species Halomonas sp. V046. The sequence continues at coordinate 322,338 of NZ_JBQXYF010000001.1, read as the reverse complement.
TGGTGTGGACCAGATAAAACAACAGCCCGGCTACCGCCTCGGCCGAGCGCATGCCGACGCCCGCCAGCAGGGTCCCCACCGAGACCAGTACCAGGTAGGCGACCAGCAGCTTCAGGTCGCGTGCCGCTAGTACGCCGATGCCGGCAATCGCCAGAGTGGCAAGCGATAGCCACCAGACCCAGGGCTGTTCGAGGGCCGCGAGACCGCCTGCCTGCTCGCCGAAGATTAGCCAGTAGACACGCAGAATGGCGTAGACACCGACCTTGGTCATGACTGCAAACAATGCCGCCACCGGTGCCGGGGCGCTGGAATAGGCTCTGGGCAGCCAGAAATACAGTGGCAGAATCGCGGCCTTCAGCCCGAACACCACCAGTAGCAGTAGCGCACCCGCCACCACCAGACCATGGCGTTCTGGATCCAGTTGGGACACTTCACGGGCCATGTCGGCCATGTTCAGTGTGCCGGTGGCACCGTAGAGCAGGCCAACGGCGATCAGGAACAACGCCGAGCCCGCGAGGTTGAGCACCACGTAGTGCACCGCCGACTGAATCCGCGCCTTGCCGCCACCGTGAAGCAGCAGCGCATAGGACGCTAACAGCAGGACCTCGAAGAACACGAACAGGTTGAACAGGTCGCCGGTCAGAAACGCGCCGTTGATGCCCATCAACTGGAGTTGCAGGAGGCCGTGGAAGTTGCTGCCCTTCTCGTCATCGCCACCGCAGGCGAAGAACACGCAGCCGACCGCCAGTAATGCGGTGACCAGAAGCATCAGTGCCGACAGGCGATCGAGTACCAGCACGATGCCGAACGGCGGCTGCCAGTCGCCGAGGGCGTAATACTGAACCGTGTCGGTCGACGCCTCCACGAGCAGGGCGAAGCTGATGCCCAGCAGGGCCAGGGTCGACACCAGGCCAAGGGCTCGCTTGAGGCGTGGGTTGCCGAAGCGGGTGAGCAGCAGCAACACCGCCGAGGCCAGCGGCAGCACGACCGGCAGGACAATCAGATGCGACATCAGCGGCGTTCCTCCCTGTCCTCGGCCGTGCGGCCGTCGACGTGGTCGTTGCCCATGTCGCCGCGGGCGCGCATCGCCAGGATGACGGCGAAGGCGGTCATGGCGAAGCCGATGACGATAGCCGTCAGCACCAGTGCCTGGGGCAGCGGATCGGCATAGGGGCCACTGCCTTCGATGATGGTTGCCGCGTCGGTCGACAGCCCGCCCATGGAGAACAGGAACAGGTTGACCGCATAGGACAGCAGGGTAAGGCCGACGACGACCGGAAAGGTCCGCCCGCGCAGCGTGAGGTACAAGCCACTGGCGCTTAGCACTCCGGTGGTGATGGCATACAGCATTTCCATATCACACGGTCTCCTTGGCGTCGGGCGATGCGCTGGGCCCGGCGTCGTTTTTCTCGTCGGTGCGGTGCAGTCCGCGCTCGCTACCGCCGTGATCTTCCTTCGCCGGACGATGAGGGGTGGTGACCTTGCCCAGGTTGGCCAGGATCATCAGGGTTGCGCCGACCACCGCCAGGTAGACGCCCAGGTCAAACAGCATCGCCGTCGCCAGCTCGATCTCACCGACCAGCGGAATCTTGAAGTGGCCGTAGGCGGACGTCAAAAACGGGTAGCCGAACAGCCAGCTGCCGAAACCGGTCAGTGCGGCGATGCCGACGCCGATAATGGCCACGGGCTGGTAGGGGAAGTCGAGGCGCCTTTGCGTCCAGGCCACCCCTCTGGCCATGTAGATCAGGATCAGCCCCACCGCGGTGATCAGACCGGCGATGAATCCACCTCCCGGCAGGTTGTGGCCGCGCAGGAAGATGAACACCGACACCAGTAGCGCGAGTGGCAGCACTACCTGAGACACGCTGGTCAGAATCATCGGGTAGCGGTCCGGCGACCACACGCGGCCTTCGCTGTCGCTATGCGGCATGAACAGGCGCAGGCGATTGAGCAGCTTGAAGATGGCGAGGCCGGCGATGGCCAGGACGGTGATCTCGCCAAGCGTATCGAAGCCACGGAAGTCGACCAGGATGACGTTGACGACGTTGTGACCGCCGCCGCCGGGGACGCTGTTGTCGAGGAAGAATGTCGAGATGCTCGCGGTCTCACGCGTCAACACTGCGTAGTTTAAGGCGGCGAACACCACGCCGAGGCCGCAGGACAGAATAAGATCGCGCAGGGCGCGTCCTGGCGTCGACTCCCGCGGGGTCTTCTGGGGCAGGAAGAACAGCGCCAGCATCAGCAGGATCATCGTCACCACTTCCACCGACAGCTGGGTCAGCGCGAGGTCCGGGGCGGAGAAGCGGGCGAAGGTCAGCGAGACCAGAAGCCCGACCACCGACAGCATCAGCAGCGAAATCAGGCGGTGGCGGTGGGTCAATACCGTTCCGACACCAGAGAAGATCAGCAGTACCGCGCCGAGGATCAGGATGCCGTCCAGCGGCTGGTTGCCCGAGGCGCCGGTCAAGCCGCTCATGTGGGCCAGCCCGATCGCGCCCATGATCAGGGCCATGCTCAGCAGCAGCGTCATGAAACGCTGCAGCGAAGCGTTGTCGAGGAAGGCGGTGATGGCCTCCGCCTTGTCGCCGACGCACTGGACGGCGGCCTCGAAGATGCGACTGGCATCGCGCGGGGGGAAGTCGCGAATGAAGCGCCTTAAGTGGCGGTGCAGGACGTAGAGCAGCAGGCCGGCACCGAGCGCAACCGCGCTCATCGCCAGAGGCAGGTTGAAGCCGTGCCACAGGGCCAGGTGGAACTCCAGCGGGCGTAGCAGGACCGCCTGCACCGCCGGTGCCATGACCCAGGTGGCCATGATGGCGGGGAACAGGCCAATCGCCACGCACAGGATCGCCAGCAGTTCGGCGGGCAGCCGCATCAGATGCGGGGGCTCGTGGGGGGCCTTGGGGGGGGCATGGCGTGGCTCGGCAAAGAATACCGCATGAATCAGGCGCACCGAATATCCCACGGACAGCACGCCGCCGATGGTCGCCAGCACGGGCAGCAGCAGGCTCAGGCCGCCGAGGGTGTGAGTGCCCAAGGTCTCGGTAAAGAACATTTCCTTGGAGATGAAGCCGTTGAAGAGCGGTACCCCGGCCATGGCGGCGCCGGCCACGCTCATCACCAGCGCGGTGACGGGCATCGCCTTGGCCAGTTTGCCGAGCCGCGACAGGTCTCGGGTGCCGGCCTCGTGGTCGATGATCCCCGAGCACATGAACAGCGCCGCCTTGAAGGTCGCGTGGTTGAGAATGTGAAACAGGGCGGCGAGCACGGCCATGGGGCTGCCGATACCGAGAAGTACGGTGATCAGCCCCAGATGACTGACGGTCGAAAACGCCAGGATGCCCTTGAGGTCGGCCTCGACCAGGGCGAACCAGGCGGCGTAGACCATGGTGACGATGCCGATCACGGCGACCAGTGCCGACCATAGTTCGCTGCCGGCCAGCGCCGGGTGGAGCCGCGCCATGAGAAAAATGCCGGCTTTGACCATGGTCGCGGAGTGCAGGTAGGCCGAGACCGGGGTCGGTGCCGCCATGGCGTGGGGCAGCCAGAAATGAAAGGGGAACTGGGCCGACTTGGTGAAGGCGCCGAGCAATACCAGCACCAGCATCAGGGGGTAGCGCGGATCGGCCCGGATGATCTCGCCGCTTTCGAGCACGGTCTGCATGTCGTAGCTGCCGACAATATCACCGAGCAGGATCAGCCCTGCCAGTAGCGCCAGGCCGCCGGCGCCGGTGATCGTCATGGCCATGCGCGCGCCCTTGCGCGCCTCGGAGCGGTGCGACCAGAAGCCGATCAGCAGAAACGACGACAGCGACGTCAACTCCCAGAACATCCACAGCACAAGCAGGTTGTCGGCCATCACGATGCCGACCATGGAGGCCATGAACAGGATCAGAAAGGCGTAGAAGCGGCCGACATTCTCCTTGGCGCTGAGGTAGAAGTGGGCGTAGAGCAGGATCAGCAGGCCAATGCCGAGGATCAGCAGGTTGAACAGCAGCGACAATCCATCCAGGCGAAAGGCCAGGTCGAGGCCCATCTGCGGGGCCCAGTCGAGAGAGGCGCGTACCACCTCGCCGTCCATCAATGCAGGAAGGTGCTGCAGCGTCATGGCCAGAGCCAATGCCGGTAGCAACGCGGTAGCCAGGGTGCACACGAAGCGACCTCTGGAGGCGGTAAATGCCGGCACTAGCACACCTAGCAACGGCAACAGGGGTATCCATAGCAGTGTCATCGTTCGGTCATCCTGCACAATCCTTGAATGCGGTCAACGTCACGAGGGCCCTGGAATCCCGGTCTCAGGCGCTTCGCGTGGCGAGCGAAGGACCGGTAGGCTCTCCCATGGTCGCCGGCACACTTTACCCGAAACGAATCGCTCTCGCCCCCTCATCCGGATTTAACGCTTGCGACCGGCGGTATTGAACAAACATTGTACGATATATGTACGGTGACGCGGGTTGTCGTCACCGGATCGCTTTCCGGGAAGCGGCTAGTTCGACCACAGCGTTGCCGCCGCTGCGTCGGGTCAACGCAGGCTCTTGCCCGTGCGTAGCGACTGGCGATGTCGCGCAACGCGCTGTGACTCGGGGCCCCAGGTTTGCGCGACGCCGGTGGCGACGACAAAACGGCGAGGGTCGTTGCGCCGCCGTGGCCGGGCGGGCCAGCCAATCAGCGGAAGCGGCGGCCGGGGGCCTTGGCGATGTTGCGCAATCGCCTGAGCCCGAATCGCGGTTCCGTGTCTGGTGCGATGGCGTCAGGTAGGTCATCATCTGGGCACATCGATTGCCAAGGACCGCCATCGTCATGCTGACTCGCGTTCTACTACCCGCCATCCTGCTGCTGCCCTTGCTGGGCTGCCAGAGTACCGCCGCCGCACCGGACGCTGCCGGTGCCGACACTAGCCAGCCGGTACCGTCGGAACAGGGGGTGTCCCCCGAGGACGCCTCGTCATCGACGGGGGTGGTGGCCGAGCCACGTTCCTTCGAGGAGTGGTTGGCCGATTTTCGCGCCGATGCGCTCGCCCAGGGCATCAGTCAAGGCACCGTGAATCGGGCGCTGGATGGTCTGCGCTTCAGGCCTCGGGTCATCGAACTCGATGGCTCCCAGCCCGAGTTCGTGCGTCCGATCTGGGAGTACCTCGATACAGCGGTGTCGAACGCCCGGGTCACCCAGGGGCGCGACAAGCTCGCGGCGAATCGTCAGGCGGCCAGCAGTGCCGAGGCCCAATACGGTGTGCCGGCCGAAGTCGTGACGGCGATCTGGGGCATCGAAAGCAACTATGGCAGCAATTTCGGGGATTTCTCGACTCTGGAGGCACTGGCGACCCTGGCCTATGATGGACGCCGGCGTGATTTTGCCCGCGGTGAATTGCTGGCGGCGCTGCAGATCATCGACGCCGGTGACATCACGCCCCAACGCATGAAAGGTTCCTGGGCCGGGGCCATGGGGCACACCCAGTTCATTCCGTCGAGTTTCGTCGCCTACGCCCGCGATGGCGATGGCGATGGCCATCGCGACATCTGGGCCAGCATTCCTGATGTCATGGCCTCCACCGCCAACTACCTCGAACAGTCGGGCTGGCGCGAAGGCCAACCCTGGGGGATGGAAGTCTCGCTGCCGAGTGGCTTCGACTATGCCCAGACCGAGCTGGATACCCGTCGCTCCAGCGCCGCCTGGGCCGAACAAGGGGTGACGGGGCTGGACGCTGGACGCCTGCCTGCCTTCGATGAAGCGTCGGTCATTACCCCCGCGGGGGCACGCGGCCCCGCCTTCCTGGTCGGCCCCAACTTCCGCACCATCCTGCGTTACAACAACGCGACCAGCTATGCCTTGGCCGTGGCGTCGCTGAGCGATCGCATCGCCGGGCGGCCGGGCATTCAGGGGGGATGGCCGCGGGAGGAACAGCCACTGGCCCGTCGTCAGGTCGAAGAAATGCAGGCACGTTTATCGGCGCTCGGCTATGACGTGGGAACACCGGATGGAATTCTCGGTCCCAATACCCGTCAAGGGCTGAGGGCCTGGCAGCGTGACCAGGGCCTGGTGCCCGATGGCTTTGCGACGCGGTCGTTGCTCGAACGACTCGGGCGCTAAGGGCGCAGCCCCTCTATTGATTGTCGCGGCGGCTTGCCGCGACCCCGTTTCAAGGAAAGTGGAATGATGCATTTCTCCTCTCGACTGCCGTTGCCGCGGCGCTTGGCGCTGCTCGGGTTGGCGGTCGCACCTCTGATGGCGAGCCCTGCTTTGCAAGCCGATGACGACGCTGCTGCCAAGGATGTTTTCGGCTGGGTCGAGAAGGCCACCCTCGAGCCCTGGGACGTGGAGGTCAAGGCCAAGCTCGACAGCGGTGCCCTGACGTCGTCGCTGGACGCTCGCGACATCGAAAGGTTCGAGCGTGACGACGAGCCCTGGGTACGTTTCGCCCTGGAGCTCGAGAACGAGGACAACGGCGAGACCTTCCGCAAGGAACTCGAGCGCCCTTTGTATCGTGACATGACGGTGCGCGGTGCCGGCGGCCGCGATGAGCGCCTCGTGGTGCTGCTCAAGATATGCATGGGCGATACCATCCACGAGGAGCAGTTCAGCCTGCGCAACCGCGAGGAAATGAACTATCCGTTGCTGCTGGGACGCCGCACCATCGGAGAGCTGGGGTTGCTCGATGTCAACGAGACTTTCTTGATCGAACCTTCCTGCAACGAGCAGTCGCCGGTGATCAAGCATGAGGGAGAAGGGGAATATGGCACCAACCAGTCCGATCGCCAGGAGGATCCTGACGACAGTGGTGAATCGGACGACACTTGACGGGAGCCGAGGGACCGTCACTGCGGCTCTGCGGTGCGTTTAGAACAGCCGTGCCAGCAGGGCTGTCACCGCCGTTTCCACCCTCAGAATGCGTTCGCCAAGATGGATCCCCTCGCAGCCGGCCGCCAGCATCCTGTCGACTTCCCAGTCGATGAACCCACCCTCGGGCCCGATCAATAGCACAACGGCGTCGTCGATGCCCCGGGGGCAGGCGGCGGACATGCCGGGGTGGGCCAGCAGGCCGCGGCGGCCCTCCAGCAGGCTGGGCAGTCGATCCTCGACGAAGGGACGGAAGCCGCGTGCGGTATCGACCCTTGGCAGGTGGGTATCGCGTGCCTGTTCTAACCCCAGGACCAGGTGCCGATGAATCTTGGCGGGCTCCAGTTCCGGAGACTGCCAGTAGCTCTTTTCGACTCTTCGGCTGTGCAGCAACGTGATGTGCTTCACGCCCAAGGCGGTGGCATGCTCTATGCTTCTGGCCAGCATTCGAGGCCGCGGAAGCGCTAGCACCAAGTGCACCGGCAGGGCGGCCGGAGAAGGCTGGTCGAGCGCCGATACGTCGAAGCGGGCCTCGTCATCGGACAGTGACAGCAGTTCCCCTCGGCCCAGTGGGCCATCCTCGATTCCCAGCGTCATGATATCGCCGACTCGCGCCCGGTGGACCTGGCGGAGGTGGTCGAGTCGTCGGGGGTCTCGAACGCGGGCCAGGGTCGGCGCCACGACGTCTTCGCGGGCGAGCAATATTAAATTCATGGGGCCTCGTGATACGGGATTGTCTTGCAAGGGCCGTGTCGCGGTGCACAATGGACCCTTTGAGGACTCTGGTTTCCTCAATTCAACAAGGAGCAGTGCCGTGCGCGTGATTCGCAAGTATGCCAACCGCAGGCTCTATGATACCGAACAGAGCCGCTATGTGACCCTCGAAGATCTCCGCGGCCTGATTCTCGAGGAGACCCCGTTTCGTGTCGAGGACGCCAAGAGCGGTGAGGATCTGACTCGCACCATCCTGCTGTCGATCATTATCGAGCAGGAACAGGCCGATAGCGACGCCGAGGTGTTTTCCAACGACCTGCTGGAGCAGCTGATTCGGGTCTACGCCATGTCCCAGCCGTTGCCCTTGGCGCGGTACCTGGAACAGGGCACGCGGCTGATGATGGAGCAGCAGAAGAAGATGCAGGATCAATGGCAGCAGGCCATGCGTCACTCGCCGATGGAGTTCATGCGTGAGCTGGCCGAGGAAAACATGCGCTTCTGGCAGAACACGATCAGCCAGGCAGGTCAGACCAAGGACGACGACGACGAGTCGTGATTGGATCGCACTAGCGCCGCGTTTTCTGCCTTGTTTTCTGCCATAATGCCGCCTCGTTTTGACAGTCAAAGGTAGTGCAGCGGATGAAGGTCCTGATCATCGGCGGCGGTGGCCGCGAACATGCCTTGGCCTGGAAGGTCGCCCAATCCCCTCGCGTGGAGGCGGTATTCGTCGCCCCGGGCAATGCCGGCACCGCACGAGAGGCGCAACTGACCAACGTCGATATCGCGGTTTCTGACCTCGATGGGCTGGTGGCGTTCGCCCGTCGAGAACAGGTCGCGCTGACCATCGTCGGCCCCGAGGCGCCGTTGGTGGAGGGCGTGGTTGACCGCTTCCGCGCGGCGGGTCTCGATATCTTCGGCCCGACGGCGGGGGCCGCTCAACTCGAGGGTTCCAAGTCCTTTACCAAGGACTTTCTCGCCCGCCACGATATTCCCAGTGCCGATTACCAGACCTTCACGGCCGTGGCGCCCGCTCTGGCCTACCTGGCCGACAAGGGCGCTCCTATCGTCATCAAGGCCGATGGACTGGCCGCTGGCAAGGGCGTGATCGTCGCCATGACAGAGGCCGACGCCGAAGCGGCGGTCCGCGACATGCTCGAAGACAACGCCTTCGGTGATGCCGGGGCACGGGTCGTGATCGAGGAGTTCCTCGACGGCGAGGAAGCCAGCTTTATCGTGATGGTCGATGGCGCGACCGTGGTGCCCATGGCGACCAGCCAGGACCACAAGCGCGTCGGCGAGGGCGACACCGGCCCCAATACCGGGGGTATGGGCGCCTATTCGCCCGCTCCGGTGGTTACCGCCGAGGTGCACCAGCGGATCATGGATCAGGTCATTCGGCCGACGGTGGCTGGCATGGCGGCCGAGGGGCACCCCTATACCGGTTTCTTGTACGCGGGCCTGATGATCGATGCCGCCGGCAAGCCCAAGGTCATCGAATACAACTGTCGCTTCGGCGATCCCGAGACCCAGCCGATCATGATGCGCCTGGCCAGCGACCTGGCCGAACTGTGCCTGGCCGGCGCGCGGGGTGAACTTGCCGGTCATGGGTGCGAGTGGGACCCGCGGCCGGCCATCGGCGTGGTCATGGCCGCCGAAGGCTATCCGGGGAGCTACCGCAAGGGCGATCCCATTTCCGGCATCGAGGCCGCCGACGCCCTCGGCTGCAAGGTCTTCCACGCCGGCACCCAAGACGCCAACGGCAGCCTGGTGACATCGGGCGGTCGCGTGCTGTGCGTAACGGCACTGGGGGATGACCTGGGAGCGGCGCGGGAGCGCGTCTATCGTGGTGTCGATGCCGTCGACTTTCGGGGAGGCTTCTGCCGCAGCGATATCGCCCACCGGGCCATGGCGCGCCAGTCCTGAATCGCGGCTGGCTCGGCTTGCCTGACAACAATCAAAAAGGAGCGAGCATGGAACGCGTGAGACTCGAATTTCCACAGGCGGCCGTGGTGCATCGTCACCCGATGACGGTGCGTATTACCGACATGAACTACGGCCGTCATCTCGGCCATGATGCTCTGGTGTCCCTGCTGCATGAGGCTCGGGTCGCGGCGCTGGCCGCCTGTGGCCTGAGCGAAGCCGAGCTGGGCGGCTATCCGAGTGTGGCGGCCGATCTGGCGGTTCAGTACCAGGCGGAGGCTCGTTGGCCCGATGCCTTGGTCGTGGATACCGCGTTTCTCGAGCCGGGACGCAAGACGATTACGGTCTATCAGCGCATGCGGCGCGAGCGTGATGAACGCGTGGTGGCCACCGCACGGCTCAATCTGATGCTGGTTGATCCCGCCACTGGGCGCCCGGTGGTGGTGCCGACGTCGGTGCGCGACGCCTTGCTGGGGCCAAGCTGATGTCCCGCGAGTATCCGGTGATCGCCGTGACAGGCTCTTCTGGCGCTGGCACGACCACGGTCAAGCGCACCTTCGAGCGCATGTTTGCCCGGGAGGACGTGCATGCCGCCTTCGTCGATGGCGACGCCTTCCATCGTTATACCCGCCAGGAGTTGGCGCGGATCTTTCGAGAAGAGCCAGAACGCAAGGACGAGCTGTCGCATTTTGCGGTGGAGGCCAACCTGCTCGACCAGTTGGGCGAGCTGTTCCAGGAGTATGGTGACAGCGGCACCGGCACCTATCGTCACTATATCCATGCCGAAGACAAGAAGATGATCGAGGCTGGCTACCAGGTCGGCACCTTCACCGAATGGCAGCCGTTGCCGACCGGCACGGACCTGCTGTTCTACGAGGGGCTGCACGGCGGCCTGGTGACCAGCGATCAGGATATTGCGCGCCACGTCGATCTGCTGGTCGGTGTCGCGCCGACCATGAACCTCGAGTGGATCCAGAAGATCGATCGCGACATGCATGCCCGGGGCTACACCCAGGAGGCCGTGCTCGACACTATCCTGGGGCGCATGGATGACTACGTGCGCTATATTCTGCCGCAGTTTTCCCGCACCCATATCAACTTTCAGCGTGTTCCGACGGTGGATACCTCCAATCCCTTCGAGGTGCAGGATATCCCCACCGACGCTGAGTCCTTCGTGGTGATTCGCTTTCGTGATCCCGCGACCGTGGACTTCCCCTACCTGCTGGCGATGATCCAGGACGCCTTCATGAGCCGTCCCCACACCCTGGTGGTGCCCGGTTCACGCCTATCGCTTGCCATGGAGCTGATCCTTGGTCCCCTGGTGCGCCACCTGCTGGCGCAGCGCCGCTTCCGCTGACGCGCTGTGGTTTCGCATCATGACAACGCCTGGCGGCGGAGTGCCAGGCGTTGTCATGCACCGGACCGAAGCATCACGCGAATCGCTTGGCGCCGGCCACACATACGACGACCGCAAGGCTGACGCCGGCCATGGCCGCGCTGACCGATTCGCCGAGTAGCGTTGCGGCTAGCGCAAGGCCAAGAAACGGTTGCAGCAACTGGAGCTGGCCGACGGCGGCGATACCGCCCCGAGACAGGCCTCGGTACCAGAACACGAAGCCGATCAGCATGCTGAAGAGTGACACGTAGGCAAGCGCTAGCCAGGCCGATGGCGCGATGTTGTCCCAGGTGGTCGGACGGCTGAGGATGGCCAGCGGCAGCATCAGCGGCAAAGACAGAACCAGCGCCCAGGAAATGACCTGCCACCCCCCCAGCGTGCGTGCCAGGCGTCCCCCTTCGGCGTAGCCCAGCCCGCAAGCGACGATGGCCGCCAGCATCAAGGCGTCGCCGGTCCAGGAGGCCGACAGGTCCTGCGTCAGGGCAAAGCCCGCGACCAGGGCGCTCCCCGCCAGGGAGAAAAGCCAGAATCCGAGGCTGGGGCGATCCCCCCCGCGCAGCACGCCGAAGGTGGCCGTGGCCAAGGGCAGTAGCCCGATGAACACCAACGAATGTGCCGAAGTGATGTGCTCCAGGGCGAGTGCCGTCAGCAGGGGAAATCCAACCACCACGCAGATGGCCACGATCCCCAGTGAGGGCAGGTCCGGTCGTGACGGGCGTCGCTGGGGGATACCGACCAGCAGCACCAGTGCCAGCACGCCGGCGATGGCGGCCCGTGCGAAGGTCAGAAAGGTCGGGTCGAAGTCCGTGACCGCGACACGGGTTGCCGGCAATGACCCACTGAAGATCGCGATGCCGATGAAGCCACTGGCCCAGCCACTCTGTCTGTCGTGCATGTGTTGCTCCCGAGGTAAGTCCTTGTGTCGGTCGAGTGTGGTGGTCCGCGGCTATTGCCTCCAGAGACAGTCCATGACAATTTCGACAAACTGTATTGGGCGAAGGAGCGGTACACATGAAGCCCCAGGAGATTTACCGAGGCCAGGGCGACACTCTCGTCGCGCAGGTGATGTCGGCAGTGCAGCGCGAGATCAGCGGTCGCCGGACCGCGTCCGGCGCCAGGCTGCCGTCCATTCGAGCCCTGGCCCAGACGCTGAACGTCTCCAGGTCGACGGTGGTGGAGGCCTACGATCGGCTGGTGGCCGATGGCGTCATCCTCGCGAAACGGGGCTCTGGCTTCTATGTCGCCGAACACCTTCTGCCGTTCTCGGTGGCCCAGAGGGGGCCGAGGCTCGATCGTGAGGTCGACCCTCTGTGGATCACCCGGCAAGCGCTGGAAGCCGCGCCGGGAGTGCTCAAGCCAGGCTGTGGCTGGCTGCCGGAGTCATGGATGCCGCAAGCCGATATACGCCGTTCGCTACGACGCCTGGCACGGGCCCAGGGTGACCACGCCTGCCTGACCGAATACGCCTCGCCGTTGGGGCTGGAGCCCCTGCGTCAGCGCTTGTCCCGACGGCTGGCCGAGCGTGGGATCGAGGCCTCGCCGGCGCAGCTAATGCTGACCGAGTCCGGCACCCAGGCCATCGACTTGCTGTGCCGGTTTCTGATTGAGCCGGGAGCGACGGTGCTGGTCGACGATCCGTGCTACTTCAACTTTCATGCCATGCTGCGTGCGCATCGAGCGACGGTGATCGGGGTTCCCTACACCGCGACCGGCCCCGATATGGAACGCTTCGAGCAGGCCGTCAAGGAGCAGGCTCCGCGGCTCTATATCACCAATTCGGCGCTGCATAACCCGACCGGGGCGACCCTGGCTCCGGCGACGGCGCACCGCATACTGCGCCTCGCCGAAGCTCACGACATGCTGATCATCGAAGACGATATCTTCGCCGATCTCGAGCGGGAGCCCGCGCCACGGCTGGCCGCCCTCGATGGCCTGGATCGGGTGCTGCATATCGGCAGCTTTTCGAAGACGCTGTCGGCATCCGTACGCTGTGGTTTCATCGCCGCGCGCCCGGACTGGATCGATGAGCTGGTCGATCTGAAGCTCGCCACCTCCTTTGGTGGAGGTGGATTTTCGGCACAGCTGGTTCTCGACCTGCTGGAGGATGGCGCTTATCGCAAACACCTCGGTGGTTTGCGCACGCGCCTAGCCGATGCGATGGGATGCGTGGGTGACAAGCTATCCGCCGCCGGACTTGTGGCGTGGACCGAGCCTCGGGCCGGCATGTTCCTTTGGTGCCGTCTGCCGGCCGGGCTGGAGGCCGCTAGCGTGGCGCGTGAAGCCCTTGGCGAGGGCGTGGTCCTCGCACCGGGTGATGCCTTCAGCGTGTCCGGGGCGGCCAGTGGCTACCTGCGCTTCAACGTGGCGCAGTCCCTCGCGCCGAAGGTTTTTGCGGTGCTGGAGAGGGCGATGGAGCGCAGCGCCACGTCGCTGCTTCGAGCCCGCTGACCCGCGCCCATGATTCGAGGCGGGGCGCGGGCTTGTTTGCGTGACAGCCCGGGCGGGGAAGACGCCGGGCAGCGCCTGCAAGCGCCTGGGGCCGGCCCAACGTCTCGCCGTTCGTCTTCTGCTGGGCCCAATGTCTCGCTTGGTGCTGGGCCAGATAACTCGCGTGGTGCTGGGCCGGATAGCTCGCGTGGTGCTGGGCCGGATAGCTCGCGTGGTGCTGGGCCGGATAGCTCGCGTGGTGCTGGGCCGGATAGCTCGCGTGGTGCTGGGCCGGATAGCTCGCGTGGTGCTGGGCCAGATAGCTCGCTTGGTGCTGGGCCAGATAGCTCGCGTGGTGCTGGGCCGGATAGCTCGCGTGGTGCTGGGCCGGATAGCTCGCGTGGTGCTGGGCCGGATAGCTCGCGTGGTGCTGGGCCGGATAGCTCCCTTGGTGCTGGGTCACGGGTGATGGGATCCGTCGTCGTCCTGCGCCAGCGGCTTGGCTGTAGGTGAAGACGACCGGGGAGCGTCTGGCAGTTCGCCAGCGGCGCGGTGCAAGAAGCGCTGAGCCATCGGCTGGGCGCTGACGCCGTGCAGGACCACGGAGATCATCACCGTGAGCACGACGCAGGCCAGGATCTCGTCGCTGCCGGGAATCGGATATTCATCGTAGATGAGCAGGGCGAACAGGATGCTCGCCAGGCCCCGAGGCCCGAACCAGCCAAGAAAGAACTTCTCATAGCGGGACAGGCCCAGGCCTGTGAGCGATAGCCAGATCGGTACCATGCGAATCACCGACAGGTATAGCAGCGCCAGCACCACGGTCTTCCAGGAGGCGTGGTCGAGCGCCAGGGGAACCATGACCGCGCCGAAGATAGTGAAGGTGGCGATGGTCAGCAGCTGGCCTTCGCTTTCCATGAATTCCTCGATGAAAGTGGTGTCGTTGCGCAGGCAATTGCCGAAGGTCAGCCCGCCAAGGAATACGGCGATAAAGCCGTTGCCCCCCACGCTTTCCGCGACCAGATAGGTCAGAAACGCCACCGCGAGAAACAGAATGCCCTGGTACACCGTGGTGATGGACTGATTGTCGATGGCGCGGTCGAGCAGGCGCGCGAAGCCCCAGCCCAAGCCCACGCCCACCGCCGGGCCAAGGGTCAGCTGGGTCAGGGCGAACAGCCAGAGGTTCTCCGGTGCGCCCTCGACGGCGGTGCCGGTGGCGGCAGCCGCCAGCAGTGCCGCCGCGAGGATGACCGGTACCGCCAGGCCATCGTTGAGGCCGCTTTCGACGTTGATCGACTGGCGGATCCGCTCTGGCACACTGGGGCTCGAGACGACGGCCTGGCCGAGGGCGGCATCGGTGGGGGTCAGAATGGCGGCCACCAGCATGGCAGTGCCCCAGGCGGCTTCCGGTGACACCCACTTGGCCAGCAGGGTGCCGGCGATGATGGTCAGCGGCATGCCGATGAGCAGCATGCGGGCCGGAATCGCCACGTCGCGCTTCAGCGTCTTGAACTTGACCACCGAAGCGTCGGCGAAAAGCACGATGATCAAGGTGATCTCGGCGATGGTCTGGGTCAGGTGCTGCTGCATTTCCATGGGCACCAGCCCCGGCGTCAGCACGCTGAGTGCGATGCCGGCGGCCATGAAGATCATGGGCAGGCTGAGCAGCGAGTTGCCGATTCGGCGAGACACCAGAGCGAAGGCCACGATGACCAGGAGTATCAGCAGATAGGGGGCGTCGTGCATGGGGGGTTCCTTGCCGGAGAATAGTGACCTTCTGGTTGTATCATAAGGTTGTAGCATGGCTTGGGTGAGTGCCGGGACCGCTGCAGGAGAACCTCGCGCGGGAAGGCTGAATACGCATACAAACGCAGAAAGGCGCGGGTGAGGTCAGGACAGGGCGTCGCAGGGGACTGACACCGGCGCCGGCGCCGGGTAACCTCGGAAGGGTGACCACTTACCGACGCCTGTCGTCCTTCTCGGAGCCCGCCATGGATTGCCTGTTCTGCAAGATCATCAATCGTGAGATTCCCGCCGACATCGTCTATGAAGACGATCAGGTGCTGGCCTTCAATGATATCGACCCGAAGGCCCCGACCCATCTGCTGGTGATTCCCAAGAAGCACATCGCGACGCTCAATGACCTCACCGAGGAGGACCAGACAGTGGTGGGGCGGCTGCCCTTGACGGCGGCCAAGGTCGCGAAAGACAAGGGATTCGCCGACGACGGCTATCGCGTGGTGATGAATTGCAATGAAGATGGTGGCCAGACGGTCTATCATATCCATATGCACGTGATGGGCGGTCGTCGCTTCACTTGGCCGGCTGGCTAGCTGGCGCACGACGGAGTTTCTTCCGGCATCCCGAGCGTACGACGCATCTGTGCATTTACGGCGCCGCCTGCCCATTCACGCAGGCGGCGCCGGTCGTTTGCGGGCGGCATGCATGGACGCTGTGCATCTCGGGCTGTGCGTCCCGGGCCGCGGGTTCTGACGGGGCGAGGGCGGCCAGTGGCTGAGGCCGATGCGACCAGGCCCCCCTTCGGCACCTGCTCACGACAAGCTCGCGGGGGCAAGACTCCGCCCTTCGTGCACCCGTCATGAACGCCGGTTGGCGACGCCAGGGGGAAGGCTTGAGAGGCCGCCTGGCTGAGGTAGAATAGACGCCATATCTTCAAGGAGAGTGCCATGCCCCGCTCCCTCTCGGGCACCGATCGCGTGATTCACCAGTTCGACAATGTGCTGCGAACCCTGGTTCCGGGTGCCGCCAGTGCCTCGCGCCCATCCCCGGCCACCGACGCGGTGGTGGACGGCGAGATGAGTCTCGATGAGCGTCACCACGCGGCTGGCCTGATGCGAATCAACCATACCGGCGAAGTTTGCGCCCAGGCGCTGTACCAGGGCCAGGGACTGACCGCCAAGCTGCCCGACGTGCGTGGCCAGATGGAAGAAGCGGCCCAGGAAGAGATCGACCATCTGGCCTGGTGCGAGGATCGCCTGACCGAGCTCAAGGCTCACCCGAGTCGACTCAACCCCGTGTTTTTCGCCGCGTCGTTCGGCATGGGCGCCCTCGCCGGGGCCGTGGGCGACCGTGTCAGCCTCGGTTTCGTTGCCGCCACCGAAGAGCAGGTCGGCAAGCACCTGGACGAGCATATCGAGACTCTGCCCGGTGGCGACAGACGTTCCCGCGCGGTACTCCGGCAGATGGCCATCGACGAAGCCCATCACGCCCAGCAGGCCCTGGAAGCCGGTGGCGCTCGCTTCCCGGCCCCGCTCAAGGCCGGTATGACGCTGATGTCCAGGGTGATGACCAAGACGGTCTATCGGTGGTGAAACCGCGCAGCCCTGTCGCCGGCCGGTAGTGCCAGGCGACAGGGCTGCCGTCACCGATGGCGACGCCGACCGCTCCTCTCCTGGAGGCGGTCAGACCGCCTCACCAAGACCCCTCGCTCGGGCCGGCCGGGCGAGGGGTCTTGGTGTGACCTTTACGGCAGTTTCACCGACCCGCTGCTAGCTTTCCACGATCGTATACGAGTGGGTGACCTCCACGCCGCCCTGGGCGAGCATGATCGAGGCGCTGCAGTACTTGTCGGCAGACAGTGCCACCGCTCGCTCGACCTGCTTTTCTTTGAGTCCCCTGCCGGTCACGGTGAAGTGGACGTGGATCTTGGTGAACACGCTCGGGACCGCATCGGCGCGTTCTGCCTCCAGGCTCGCCACACAATCGTCGACCGGGGCGCGGGACTTCTCGAGGATCTCGAGAACGTCGAAAGAGGTGCAGGCACCCATGCCCATGAGCAGCATTTCCATGGGACGCGGGCCGGTATTGCGGCCGCCGTGGTCCGGCGGACCGTCGATAATCACCGCGTGGCCGCTGCCCGACTCGGCGACGAACTGGCGACCGTCGGTCCATTTTACGCTGGCTTTCATGGCGCTCTCCTTGATCTGGAAGTAGCTGAGGTTGCGACACCGGCGTCGGCACACCTGCGGCGATGGCGCGGGCCTGGCGTCAGTGGCTGGCATCAGGGTGGTGTGGGCGGCCGTGCACGGGAGCACTGACCGGCCCCGTTCGTTGCTGCCTTGGTCGGGGCTCGAAAACGGGGAGCAGCATAACAGTTGTGGCTGACATGCTCAGCCGCGCGGGAGCCGTTGGCGTTCGGTGCGTAACCTGGCATCGAGCTCTCGCAGTCTGTCTGGTGTGCCCACATCGACCCAGTTCCCACGGTAGTGACTGCCGCCGACGCGGCCTGTGGCCATGGCGGTGCGTAGCAGCGGGGCCAAGGGGTAGCAGGGTTCGGGCAGGTCGTCGACCAGGCTCGGCGAGAGTACCGCGATGCCGGCGTAGGTGAGCCTGGGGTCCCCTGTGTCGTCGATGCGTCCGGCGTCATCCAGATGGAAGTCGCCCTGGCGATGCTGTTCAGGATTGTCGACCAGGACCAGATGAGCGAGGTCGGACCCGAGGTCAGGAAGGCCAGCAACATCCAGATCGCACCAGATATCGCCATTGATCAGCACGAAGGGATCGTCGCCGAGCAGCGGGCGAGCCTTGGCAATGCCACCGGCGGTCTCCAGCGGCGTCGATTCCTGGCTGAAGGACAGGCGCAAGCCGAAACGCGAGCCGTCACCGAGGGCGGCGATGATCTGCTCGGCGCGATAACTCACGTTGATGACCACGTCGTGAAAGCCGGCCCGGGCCAGATGCTGCAGATGGTGTTCGATCAGTGGCCGGCCGGCCACGGGCAACAGGGGCTTGGGGCAGTGGTCGGTCAGCGGACGCATGCGCTTGCCGAGGCCGGCGGCGAGAATCATCGCCTTCATGACGCTTCTCCCGCAGGCGTGGTGGTGCCCGGAACCTTCGCCATGAGCGCGGGCTCCAGGGTCGTCCATAACCAGGCCTTGAAGGACTCATGGCCGGGTATCTCATCGAGGGCGTCGTGGAGATGGGCCAGGAAGTGGGGCAGGCGTTCGAGATAGCCCGAGCGCTCGTCGCGCAGGGTCAGACGGCAGAAGATGCCCAGGACCTTGAGCGCACGCTGGGCGGCCATGGCGTTGACCTGCTGGCTGAAGGCCTCAAGTGACGGCGTCGATCCAAGGCGGCCGTCGGCCCGGGCGCGGCGCCAGAAGTCGGCGATCCAGGTCGCTCGCTGGGCCGCCGAAAAGCGGCAATAGCGGCCGTGGATCAGTGAGATCAGGTCGTAGCTGATGGGCCCCGCCAGGGCATCCTGGAAATCGATCAGGTAGAGCCGGTCGTCATGTTGCATCAGGTTCATGGCGTCATAGTCGCGGTGGACGGCGACCACTCGCTGGTCCAGCGCCGTGTCGATCAACTCGCGGCGCAGCGCCGGCCACTCTGCCGGCGGCGTCATGTCGAGCCAGGCGCCGAGGCACCAGTCGGGAAACAAGTCCAGCTCGCGAGCGAGAGTGGCCTCGTCGTAGGGCGGCAAATGGCTCGGATCCGCCCGCCGTTGAAGGTCATCGATTAACGCTAGCGCCTGCTCGAAGTGGGCCAGGGTGGCGGGCTCGTCGGCGCGGCCAAGGGCCAGGTGCAAGGGGGCATCGCCCAGGTCCTCGAGCTCGATGAAGCCCGCCTCGGGGTCGACGGCGTGGAGCAACGGCACCGGCAGGCCGACCCCTCGCCAGTCCCGAGCAATGGCCGTGAAGGGACGGGTATCCTCCTGGGGAGGAGGCGCGTCCATCAGCATGCGTGGTGCCTCGTCGCCAAGACGCAGCCGATAGTACCGGCGAAAGCTGGCGTCTCCGGCGGCCAGCTCTAGCGACAGGGCCAGGGCGTCGCGCCCGTGGCGGGCGGCGACCCAAGCGCGTAATTGCTCGAATCGCTGGGAGGCGTCGGCCGTTGACATGATGTGCTGGACTCCTGGGGCTGGGCGATTTGGTGGCCGGGGCGATGCGCGGATCGGCCTTAGTGAGCCGGTGCGGTTGACGGTCTCACCACCTCACCGCATGCTGTTCGTTGATTGGCGGCGACTTTGGCGCGAGACTCCTTTCGGGAAGGCTCGGCGTTACAGGTCGTCCGCGGCCTGTATAATACCGATTCACCCCGTCGAGGACAGCGTGCAACATGGCCAAGCGATACGCATGGACGGCCCTGGCGGGCCTCGCCACCACTAGTCTGCTCAACGCGCCCCTGTGGGCGGCACCGCCGCAGGCGCTGCCGGCCAACCAATTGGACTGGCGCCCCTGGGGCGAGGACCGTCCCCGCGGTGAAGTGTGCCGCGGCTATTACGTGCAGCCCGAATACCGCTTGCCGGCGCCGGCCATCGATGGCCAGGTCAACAGCGAATCGAACACCGCCAATTACGGCACCGATGGCGAGACGATCCTCGAGGGCGAGGTATTGCTGCGCCGCGGCGATACCCAGCTTGCCGCGCCGCGAGTGCAGGTGCCCGCCGAGCGCGATGTGGCCAACGTCAGTGGCCCGCTGGAGCTGCGCGACAACAATCTGCTGGTGCGCGGCGATTCCGCCGCAGTATCGCTCAATAGCGATCAGGCCACTATCGAGTCGGCCCATTACGTGGCCCACGAGCAGCGCCTGCGTGGCGATGCGGCTCAGCTTGAGCGCGTCAGCGATAACGTCTTTCGCCTGCGCGAAGCCAGCTTCACGACCTGTGATCCCGGGGACAGCACCTGGCGCCTGGTGGGCAACGATATCCTGCTCGATCGCAATCAGGGCTTCGGTACCGCCAAGCATGCACGCCTGGAAGTGGGCGATGTGCCGGTGTTCTACTGGCCCTGGGTGCGCTTTCCTATCGATGAGCGTCGCCAGAGCGGCTTTCTGTGGCCTACGCTCGGCGTCTCCAACGGGGCCTTCGACTATGCCCAGCCCTATTACTTGAACCTGGCGCCGAACTACGACGCCACGATCACGCCGCGCTATGTCTCCGAGAGCGGCCTTCTGCTCGGCGCCGAATTCCGCTACCTGTTGCCCACCGATCGCGGCATCCTCGAGGGTGCCTATCTGGGGGACGACAAGAGTGCCGGAGATGACGATTCCACCACCGAGCTGGAGGATGGCGACGAGCGCTGGTACTTCGATTACAGCCACTATGGCCGCTTCAGTGCGCGGGTGCCCTACACCCTGCGTTACGGGGCCGCCAGCGACGGCGCCTACTTCGATGACTTCGGCCGCACCTTCGGCGAGGCCAGCGTCGACAGCATGGCGCGCCTGGCGCAGATCGACTATCGCGGCAGCACCTGGAATCTACAGGCCAAGGCCCAGGGCTATCAGTTGCTCGACGATCCCGTCGACGAAGGCGACAAGCCGTTCTATCGCCTGCCGAGTCTGACCGCCAACGGTCGCTGGTCGCAGGACACCGGGCTCTACCAGGAGTGGAACTCCAACGCCACTTACTTCTGGCGCGACATCGAAGGCGACGAAAACGGGCTTTACGATTTCGACGGTGGTCAGCGCCGCGTGCCGCTAACCGAAGCCGCCAACGGGGCGCGGGTGACGCTGGCCCCGGCGCTTGGCCTGCGCCTCGATCCGAGTTGGGGCTTCTTCGAGCCTCGGGTGGTGCTCAACCACACCGAATACGATCTGGATTACCAGGAGCGCAACACCGATCGCAGCGAGAGCCCGAGCATGACGTTGCCGATCACCAGCGTCGATGCCGGGCTGGTCTTCGAGCGTGACTTCGCCCTCGGTGGCGACGACTTCCGCCAGACCCTCGAGCCGCGGCTGAACTACGCCTATGTGCCCGAGCGCGATCAGGTCGAATTCCCGGACTTCGATACCTCGGAACTGGCGTTTTCCTGGAATCAGCTGTGGTCACCCTACCGGTTTTCCGGTGGCGATCGGATCGGTGACTTGAACCGTCTCTCCTACGGTGTCGACAATCGTTTCCTGGAGGACGACAGCGGGCGCGAGCGGCTGTCCATCGGTATTGGCCAGTCTGCCTACTTCGAAGATCGCAACGTCGACATCAACGGCGATCCCGACACCCTGCCGGCCAACGAGGACTCGTTCGACTACTACGAGGCGACGCGGGACCGCTCGCCCTGGGTCACGCGGATCAACTGGTCCATCACCGACAACTGGAGCACTCGCTGGCAGTGGCTGTACGACGACGAGAAGAGTCGTACCGAGAGCACCGGCCTTGGCGTCCAGTACCGCGCCGACGCGGGGCACGTGGTGAACTTTGGCTACCGCTGGCAGATCGAAGGCTTTGACAACGCCGACGACGCCGATGATCTGCGTAACTACAACCAGGAAGAGTACGACGTCTCGTTTGCCTACAAGGCCACCGACAGCGTCGATGTCATCGGTCGCCTGCTGTATGACAACACCAACGACCGTGCCCTCGACCAGATGGCGGGTGTGCAGTGGAACGACTGCTGCTATGGTGTGCAGCTGGTGTGGCGCGAGTGGATCGAAGACGAGGACACCGCGAACAACGTCGAGGATGACACCACCGATCGTGGCGTCTTCCTGCGCTTCGTGCTCAAGGGCTTGGGTGGCTTCGGTGGAGAGTCCGACACCTACTTCGAGTCGGCGGTGCCGGGGTATCGTCCCACCGCGCTGAACTGAGCCGCGCCGCGGACCATGGATTCCGGCCGAGGCGCTTGATCGCCTCGGCCGTCCCTCACCGGGATTGCCCGGTCATTGTGACAATGCCTATCGCCGTACAGAGGAAACACACTATGCGTAGCCGACACTTTGCCAGCCTGGCGCTGGCTGCATGCCTGGGCGTCACCGCCCTGGTGGCCGAGGCTCAAGACGGCTATCGCGAACCGCTCGACCGTATCGTCGCGGTGGTGAACGATGACGCCATCATGGCCACCCAGCTCGATGACCGGATCGCCCAGGCTCAAGGCCGTCTGAGTGCCAACGGCATGGATCTGCCGCCCGAGCAGGTCCTGCGCGAGCAGATTCTCGACCGCATGATCGTCGAGGAGATCGAGATCCAGCTGGCCGAAAAGATGAACCTGAGCGTCGATGACACCGAGCTCAATCGTCAGGTACGGGCGGTGGCGAGCCAGCAGGACATGAGCGTCGAGCAGTTCGCCGACGCCCTCGAAGGCCAGGGGCTGAGCCTGGGCGTGGTGCGCGAGCAGGTGCGCCGCGAGATGCTGATCATGAAGGTTCAGCAGGCCCAGGTGTCGAGCCGGGTGAATATCTCCGAGGCCGAGGTTGACCGTTTCCTCGAGCAGGAAGGCGCCGGCGCGACGCGGGACCAGGCGCGCCAGGCGATCTTCCAGCGCAAGGCGGGGGACGAGTTGGAGAAGTGGGTCCAGGAAATTCGCGGCGAGGCCTTCGTCGACAACCGCCTCGACCAGGGCTAGTCCATGGCGCAAGCCTCGCCTTCGCCCCTGGTGGTCACCACCGGCGAGCCGGCCGGTATTGGCCCGGAGCTCGTGGTGATGCTGGCGGCGAGCCATGCCCTGGACTGGGTGGCGGTGGGTGACCCTGGCATGCTGCGCGCTCGCGCCGCGACCATCGGCGTAGACGTCGAGGTCGTGGAACTCACGCCAGGCGAGGTGCCGCCGGCGCCGAGGCTCGGGCGACTGCCCGTGTGGCCAGTGGCCCTGGCGGTGCCTAGCCAGCCCGGTGTGCTGGCGCCGGCCAATGCCGACTACGTGCTCGCGACTCTGGACCTGGCCGTGGCGGCGTGCCTCGACGGACGCGCCTCGGCGATGGTCACGGCGCCGCTGCACAAGGGCGTGATCCGCGACGCGGGGCACCTTAACTTCACCGGCCACACCGAGTACCTGCGAGATCTATGCGGTGCCGATGAGGTGGTCATGATGCTGGCCACCGACAGTGCCTTGCACGGCCGCGTGAGGGGCGTCGAGACGCCGCTTCGGGTCGCGCTTGCGACCACTCACCTGGCGTTATCCGAGGTTGCCGCCGCGATCACTCCCGAACGCCTCGAGCGGGTGCTGCGGATTCTCGATGCCGAGCTGCGGCGCTGGTTTGGCCTGACGGCGCCGCGCATCGCGGTGTGTGGGTTGAACCCTCATGCGGGAGAGGGCGGCCACCTGGGGCGTGAAGAGATAGAGATCATCGAGCCGGTGCTCGCGAGATTGATCGCCGAGGGCTTTATCCTTGACGGGCCGCTCCCTGCGGATACCCTGTTCACCCCGCGTCATCTTGACGGCGTCGACGCGGTGCTTGCCATGTACCATGACCAAGGGCTCCCGGTGCTCAAGTACTCGGGGTTCGGTCGGGGGGCCAATATCACCCTGGGCCTGCCGCTGGCGCGCACCTCGGTGGATCACGGTACCGCTCTGGATCTGGCCGGCCGTGGCCGTGCCGATCCCGGCAGCCTGGCGGTGGCCCTGGCGCTGGCATCCGACATGGCCGTGCGCGGACGGCTCGACTGAGCGGCCAGCTGCGGCGTGCCGGGGCGGCTACGCGGCGTGGCCATCGCGACTCAGCGTAGCGACAGGGATCTGTGTCGCGCCGGCGTTGCGCTTGATGTTGGCGTGCCCCGGGATCGTCGACGCCATTCCCTTCTCGCCCGCGCAGCGCTGATTCATCGATCCTGCACGAGACAAATCGAAAGGACCACTCAATGTCATCCCGTCCCACCGCGCACCGGGCTCGCAAGCGCTTCGGTCAAAATTTCCTGCGTGACCTTGGCATCATCTCGCGCATCGTTCGGTCCATCGGGGCCCGTCCTGGCGACCGTGTCGTCGAGATCGGCCCCGGCCAGGGTGCCCTGACCGAGCCGTTGCTGGTCGACACCGCCGGCCGTCTCGAGGTCATCGAGCTCGATCGGGACCTGATTCCCGGCCTGCGCGTCCAATTCTTCGATCAGCCAGACTTCGTGATCCACGAAGGCGATGCGCTGAAGATGGATTTCGTCGCTCTGCGTGGCGACGGTCAGCCGCTGAGAGTGGTCGGCAATCTGCCCTATAACATCTCGACGCCGCTGATCTCGCACCTGTTGCGGGCGGGTGACGCGGTTCTCGATATGCACTTCATGCTGCAGAAGGAAGTGGTCGATCGTTTGGCCGCACCGCCCGGTGGCAGTGAACGCGGACGCTTGTCGGTGCTGGCCCAGTACTTCTGTGATGTCGAGTCGCTGTTTGTGGTGCCGCCCGAGGCCTTTGTGCCGCAGCCCAAGGTGGACTCGGCCATCGTGCGACTGACGCCTCGGGCGCAGCGGACCTGCCAGGCCGACGATGAGGCGCTGTTGTTCGACGTGGTACGATCGGCCTTTGGCCAGCGGCGCAAGACGCTGCGCAACAACCTCAAGGGGCGCATCGAAGCAGACGCCCTGGACGCCCTCGGTATCGATCCGAGCCGGCGCCCTCAGACCCTGAGCGTGGAGGAGTTCGTGACGATTGCCAATGCCATCCATGCGGCGGACGCGAGTCCCGCAGGAGCCAGCGAATGAACGTCGTGACGTCCCCCGACCTGCGCGTCGATGTTCAGCCCGCCTATCAGGACGACGAATCGTCTCCATCGGAAGAGCGCTACGTCTTCAGCTACACCGTCACCGTGCATAACCACTCGGAGCGTAACGTGCAGCTGATGGCGCGTTACTGGAAGATCACCCAGACCAGTGGCCAGGTGCAGGAGGTGCGTGGTAAGGGAGTGGTCGGCAAGCAGCCGATGATCGGCCCGGGTCAGACGTTCCGTTACACCAGCCGCGCCATCCTCGATGGCCCGGTCGGGTTCATGGAGGGCGCTTATACCTGTGTCGATACCGCCAGCCAACGTCCCTTCGAAGTGGCCATCGAGGTGTTTCGACTGGCGACACCCAATCAGATTCACTGACGCCACCCAGCGTCAGGCCATGGAGCTTGCATGACCACCTACGCCATCGGCGATCTCCAAGGATGCCACGCCGAATTCATCGACCTGCTCGAGTGCCTGAGCTTCGATCCGCGTCGCGACCGACTGTGGTTGGCGGGGGATCTCGTCAACCGCGGGCCGGGCTCGCTGGACTGCCTGCGCAGCGTCAAGGACCTGGGCGCTGCGGTTCGTGTGGTGCTCGGCAATCACGATCTGCACTTGTTGGCCGTGGCACGTGGTGGTGCCTCGCTCAAGCACAAGGACACGCTGTCGGCGATTCTTGCGGCGCCGGACCGTGAGGCGTTGCTGGACTGGTTGCAGAGTCAGCCGCTAGCGTTGCGTGATGGCGATACGGTGATGACCCATGCGGGGCTGCCTCCGCAGTGGTCCCTGGCGCAGGCCGAGACGCTGGCGCAGGAGGTCGAGCAGGCCCTGGGGGCGGAAAACGCCGGCGCCTTTCTCGAGGCCATGTACGGCAACCGGCCGCGGCGCTTCAAGCCGGATCAGCGTGGCAATGATCGCCTGAGGGCGATCGTCAATACCGTTACCCGGATGCGCTTTATCGACGCCGACGGGCGGCTCGATTTCGACGCCAAGGAGGGGCTGGACCTCGCCCCCGATGGCTTCGCGCCCTGGTTTCAGTATCCCCGCGGCGATACCGCGCGCCTGGTGTTTGGCCACTGGGCGGCGCTGAATGGCACGACGCCGGGAAGTCGGGTCGATGCCGAGGCCCTGGATACCGGCTGTGTCTGGGGCGGCAGACTCACCGCCTTGAACCTCGACAGCGGCGAGCGCATCAGCGTGCCGAGTCGTCAGGCCGCCCCGCCCTGCGAGGCGCGCTGAACACGCCGGGCGTCGTTGTCGCTTGCCGACCACCGCCTTGCCTTGCCACCTTTCTCGCTTCCAATTGACAGGGGAACCCATGACACCCGCGTTTTCGCATCTGGACATCGACACCCTCGAACGCTGGCTCGACGATCACAGTGAGGTGACGCTGGTCGATATTCGCGATCCACAGAGCTTTGCTCAGGGGCATATTCCCGGCAGCCGTCACCTCGATAACGACAGTGCCACCGGTCTACTGGAACAAGTGCCGCGGCAGCGGCCTCTGGTGGTGGTCTGCTACCACGGCCATTCGAGTCAGCAGGCGGCCACGTGGCTGGCGTCCCAAGGCTACACGGATGTCTATAGTCTGGATGGTGGATTCACCACCTGGCAGCATCGCCTGCCATCCCGCGTGGCGGTGACCTGAGTCGTGTCGGAGCAACAGGACGCTTGCGCCGGCCTCGAGGTCTATCGGGTCGGTGGCGCCGTGCGCGATGCGCGGCTTGGTTGGCCGGTGAAGGACACGGACTGGGTCGTGGTCGGCGCCACCGCAGAGGACATGCGGCGTCGAGGCTTTCGCCCGGTGGGGCGTGACTTCCCGGTGTTTCTGCACCCGGAGTCCCATGAAGAATATGCTCTGGCACGCACCGAGCGAAAGTCCGGGCATGGCTATACCGGGTTCGTGGTGCACGCGAGTCCCGACGTTACCCTGGAAGAGGACCTCGAGCGCCGTGATCTGACCATCAACGCGATGGCAGAATCCACCGACGGTCGCTTGTGTGATCCTTTCGGTGGGCTCGCCGACCTCCAGGCCAGGCGCCTTAGGCATGTCAGCTCGGCCTTCGTCGAGGACCCGCTGCGGGTGCTGCGCACCGCCCGTTTCCTTGCGCGATACCACGAGCTCGGATTTACCATCGCCGAGGAGACCTGGGCACTGATGGCGGAGCTGGCCGCCAGCGGTGAACTGGCGCACCTGGTCGCCGAGCGGGTCTGGACCGAGACCGAGAAGGCGCTGGGCGAGCCGTCGCCGGCGGTCTATTTTCAGGCCCTCGAGGCGTGTGGCGCGCTACGGGTACTGATGCCGGAGCTGTCCAGCGGCCAGCGCGAGGCGTCCGTCGACGACGCGTCGGCGCCTCGTGCGGCGTGTGGGGCGCTAACCCGCATGACGCAGCTGCCCGAGGCCATGGCGCCGTCGCCACGCTGGCGCTGGGGGCGCCTGGTCGAGGCGCTGGGGGGCGAGGCGCGAGCGGCCCTCGCCGAGCGTTTGAAGTTGCCCAAGCGCTACCGCGAGAGCGGCGAGCAGCTCGCCCGCACTCGGGAGCTGCGGTTGGTGGTGCAGGGAGAGGGAGATCGCGGCACAGATCGCGGCACCGATCGAGAGGTAGCGGCGCTGATGGCGTGGTTCGAGGCGATCGATGGCTGGCGTCGCGGCGAGCGTGTGGCGCCGCTTGTGGCAATTCTCCACCAGGATTCGCCGTCATTGGCCGACGATGCCGACAGGGCTTTCAAGGCGGCACTCGGCGTTGAGCCGCGCGACCTGGTCGGTGAGGGCTTTCAAGGCGGCGCCTTGGGGCGTGAACTGTCCCGGCGCCGCTACCGTGCCATCGAGACGGCTCTGGCGTAAGGCGTCGAGGCGTCTGCCCCCAGGGCCGGTCGCGATGACGGCCCGCGCTCCCGAGTGCGTGGCAGGGGCGTTGGGTGGCTCAGTCGCGCGAGTTCAGTCGCGCGAGTTCAGTCGTGTGAACGCAGGGGGCGGTGTGGGGCAGGCGCAGTCCGTGCCAGTCGAAGTCCACCGGCCACAGCGCTTGAGCGTCGGCATCGAACGCCTGCCACAACTCGGTGTAGCGACGGCCATCCACCGGGTGGCGGGCGTCGGGCAGGATGTCGGCCAGTGGCCAGAGGACGAAGGCGTGGTGCAGGATCTCATCCCGCGGCAGTGCCACACCGCCGTGCACCCCGGTCGCGGCTCCCACCGTCAGGATATCCACATCGAGTGTGCGTGGGCTGAACTTGGGGCTGTGCTTGCGCCGGCCGTTGGCGAATTCCAGGCGCTTGCACCAGGCCTGCAGTTCCTCGACCGGCCAGTCGCTGGCGAACGCCACGACCAGGTTGTAGAAGTTGCGTCCATCCTCGAAGCCGACCGGCTCGCTTTCGAACACACGCGAAATCGCTACCTCGCCGAAGGTCGCCGAGAGCGCATCTAGGCAGGCACGGATATGCCGATCGCGTTCGATGTTGCTGCCGAGACTCAGGGTCACCAGTGCCATCAGTCGGCCTCCGGTACCTGGCCGCGTTCGATGGTGACGCCGACCGCGCGGGCATTGGGCACGGCGCCGGGCTTGCGCACGGTCAGGCGCAGCCAGGGGATCGAAAACTCGGCGCGCAGCATCGCCGCCAGGCGTTCGGCGAAGGTTTCCACCAGGGCGAAGTCGTGGCTGGCGGCGTAGTCGCCGATGCGCCGGCTGATGGCATCGTAGTCCAGCGTCTTGCTCAGATCGTCGTCGCTGGCGGCGGCGCGGATGTCCGTCGCCAGACACAGGTCCAGCGACAGGCGTTGCGTAATGGTGCGCTCCCAAGCGTAGACGCCGATGACGGTGTCCACCTCGAGCGCTTCGATGAGTACCTGGTCCATCGCGGATTCCCTGGCGGTTCGGCGGTGTGGCATGGAAGTCGAGGCGCTCGATTGTAACCGAGCCCCGGCGTCGGCGACAGGTTTCGGCTGTCCTCCCGCTGCGCGTACTGGCAAACTAAAGTTTCGCAAAGGCTTGAGGATGCCCCGTGGGTCAACACCTGGACGTGATACTGCCGCTGGCGGCGCTGGGGTACCTTAGCGGTACCTGGCTCGGCGCCATGACGGTGTGCCGGCTGTCCGGGTTGCCGGACCCGCGCCTGACCGGCTCCTGCAATCCGGGGTTCTCCAATGTCCTGCGCCTGCACGGCGTGCGCCCGGCGTTCGCTACGCTGGGCATCGACGCGGCGAAGGGGTGGCCGGTACTGGGGCTGGGGATGGTGCTGGGCATGCCCCCCTGGGGGCTCGGTGTGATCGGGCTCGGGGTGCTGCTGGGGCACTGCTATCCGGCCTGGTACCGTTTTCGCGGCGGCAAGGCGGTGGCCAGCGCCTTCGGCGTGATGCTGTTGCTGACGCCTGGCGTTGCCCTGGTCTCGGCGGTGGTCTGGGCGTTGCTTGCCTGGCGGGTACATACCGCTGCCGTGGCATCGCTCGCCAGCGCCACCCTGGCGCCCCTGGTCAGCCTATGGCTCGCGCCGGAGTTCGCCGTGGTGGTGCTGATCTTTGCCCTGCTGGTGCTGGCCCGCCATGCGATCAATATCGGTCGTCTGCAGCGGGGCGAAGAGCCGCGGCTGTAAGGGCTAGCCGCGGCGCGGCTCGGCCAGCTGATCCATCGGCCAGCGCGGTACCGCTTTCATCTGCCCCAGCGGGTCGCGCTCGCCGGCCTGCAAGCGCTGGGCGCCGGCGTAGGCGATCATGGCGCCGTTGTCGGTGCAGAACCGGCCCCGAGGGTAGTAGACCCTGGCGCCTTGCTTGGCGGTTTCTTGTTCGAGCTTGGCCCGCAGGCGGGTATTGGCGCTGACGCCGCCGGCAACGACCAGGCGCTTGAGGCCGGTCTGTTGCAGTGCTCGTCGGCACTTGATGGCGAGGGTATCGGCCACCGCTTCCTCGAAGGCGCGAGCGACATCGGCCCTGGCCTGGTCATCGAGCTGACCGGCCTGCTCGAGCTTGCGCACCGCGGTCAGGGTATGCGTCTTGAGGCCGGAAAAACTGAAGTCGAGCCCGGGCCGGTCGGTCATCGGCCTAGGAAAGCGCAGCCGCGTCGGGTCGCCGTGTTCGGCCAGGGCGGCGACCCTCGGGCCTCCGGGGTAATCGAGGCCGAGCATCTTGGCGGCCTTGTCGAAGGCTTCGCCGGCGGCATCGTCCACCGATTCTCCGAGCAGCGCGTAGGCACCGATGGCGTCGACGCGAACCAGCTGGGTATGGCCGCCGGAGACTAGCAAGGCGACGAAGGGGAAGGCCGGCGGCTCGTCCTCCAGCATGGGGGCCAACAGGTGTCCCTCCATGTGATGAACGCCCAGCACCGGAACGTTCAGCGCCCGCGCCATGCCGTGGGCGGTGCTGGCGCCTACCATCAGGGCGCCGACGAGCCCTGGGCCTGCGGTGTAGGCGATGGCGTCGATGTCGCGACGGCTCATCTGGGCCTCGGCCAGCACCTCGCTGATCAGCGGCAGCAAGCGACGAGTGTGGTCGCGGGAGGCCAGTTCTGGCACCACGCCGCCGTAGTCGGCGTGCATGGCGATCTGACTGTGCAGGGCGTCGGCCAGCAGGCCGCGCTCGGTGTCGAACAGGGCGACGCCGGTCTCGTCGCAGGAGGTCTCGATGCCTAGTACGCGCATGGGTTGGCTCGGTGAAGCGGGAAAGCCCGCTATTCTACGCGCTTTCGCTCGCCCATGGCAGGTCCCCCGGGGGCAGGTGGCGGCGCCGGTGTCGGTGTCGGGAGGGGCGATAGGGAGAGGCGAGGGAGGGGCGATACGAAGGGGCGATAGGGGACGGCGATGGAGCGCGCTGTGCAAGCCGATTGCGGAAACGATTTGCATGGCGCTCGATCGACGTCTAGAATATTGTGCGCTGTAAGACTGGGTCGTGCGCCCAGGGTCTCATGTTCCCCATCCGCAGCCGACACCGGGTCTTCCCAGGGGTTGTCTGCGTTGGGGTATTGGCCTTGAAGGGGTACGTACAAACCGAACTCAAGTTACCCAAGGTAGGTGAGTGCTTAATGCCTTCTGTCAAAGTACGTGATAACGAGCCGTTTGACGTCGCACTGCGTCGCTTCAAGCGTTCCTGTGAAAAAGCCGGCGTTCTGTCTGAGGTTCGTCGTCGTGAGCAGTACGAGAAGCCGACCGCAGAGCGCAAGCGCAAGGCCGCTGCCGCTGTCAAGCGTCACGCCAAGAAGCTCCAGCGCGAGCGCAAGCGTTTCGAACGGCTCTATTGATCCGTACTTGAGCCGAGATGGCTTGCCAGCCTCGGTTCAGGAGGACGCCAAGCGGCCGCCATTTGGTGGCCGCTTGTTTTTGTCTCTTCTGTTTTTTCGACGTGCCCGCCGTCTTCTCCGTTCGTTCGTCGTGTGAGGTGTTTTCCGGATGGCCGGTCAGATTCCGCAGCGCTTTATCGATGATCTCCTGGCCCGCGTCGATGTCATCGAAGTGGTGGGGGAGCGCGTCAAGCTGAAAAAGGCCGGACGCAACCACTCCGGACTGTGCCCATTTCACCAGGAGAAGAGCCCCTCGTTCACCGTGAGTGCCGACAAGCAGTTCTATCACTGCTTCGGCTGTGGGGCCCATGGCAACGCGCTGCGCTTCTTGATGGAGTACGACAAGCTGCGTTTCCCCGAGGCGGTGGAGCAGCTGGCGTCGAGGCTCGGACTGGAGGTGCCCCGGGAAGGGGCCGATGATCCTCGCGCCCAGGCGCGGGAAAAGAAGCGCAAGGAAGGCGTCAACCTGCTGGAGATGTCGGCCAGTTTCTTCCGTGAGCGGCTGAAGATGCCCGAGGGGCAGGCGGCGCGCGAGTACCTGGAGCGACGAGGGTTGTCCGGCGAGGTCCAGCAGACCTTCGGCATCGGCTATGCGCCGGGCCAGTGGGAGGCGCTCAAGCGCCACCTGGCAAGCCAGGGCGTGAGCGAGGCCGTTCAGGTGGAGTACGGCCTGCTGGTCAGCCATGAAGACAGCGGACGCACCTATGACCGCTTTCGCGACCGTGTGGTGTTTCCGATTCGCGATATCCGCGGGCGCACCCTGGGCTTCGGTGGTCGGGTCATGGGCGATGCCAAGCCCAAGTACCTGAACTCGCCCGAGACGCCGGTGTTTCACAAGGGGCGTGAGCTCTACGGGCTTTTTGAGGCGCGCCAGGCCAGTCATCGGTTGGAGCGACTGGTCATCGTCGAGGGCTACATGGACGTGGTGGCGCTGGCGCAGTTCGGTATTCGCAACGCGGTGGCGACACTGGGTACCGCCACCACCGAGGACCACCTGACCCGG
The DNA here is from genome assembly GCF_052645355.1 of Halomonas sp. V046. Lineage (NCBI taxonomy): Bacteria > Pseudomonadati > Pseudomonadota > Gammaproteobacteria > Oceanospirillales > Halomonadaceae > Halomonas > Halomonas sp. V046. Next base: position 290,417 of record NZ_JBQXYF010000001.1, on the reverse strand, counting down.
CTGTTCCGCCTGGTGGGTGAGGTGGTGTTCTGTTTCGACGGCGACAATGCCGGCCGCAAGGCCGCGGCCAGGGCGCTGGAGACGGTGTTGCCGCAGATGATCGACGGCCGCCAGGCGCGCTTTCTGTTTCTGCCCGACGGCGAGGACCCGGATACGCTGGTGCGTCGAGAGGGGGCCGAGGCCTTCGAGGACCGCATCACTTGCGCCAGCCCGTTGTCGGAGTTTCTGTTCGATCATGCCGCCCAGGGGCGCGATTTAGCGCAACTCGAAGCCAGGGAGCGTTACGCCAGCCAGGTGCTGGCGGCCGTCGACAAGCTGCCGGAGGGGGTGCTCAAGTCACTGATGTTGACTGAGCTTTCGCGCCGCACCGGCGTCGACCAGGCGCGCTTCGAGGCGCTGTTGACGCGCCATGAGCCCGAGGCCGAGTTCCTCGAGCCGGATGTGGGGGCGGTGCCTGCGGATGCCGAGGCCGACTATTTTCACGGGCAGGGTCAGGGTGATGCGCGCCAGGCGTCCGGTGCGCCGCCGACCGCGGGCAGGCGACGCCGCTCCGGGGCCCTCGACTTGATGGGGCGCACCCTGCAGTTACTGGTACACGAGCCGCGCCTGGTGGAGCGCTTGCCGGCGGAGGACGAGTGGTGTCAGGGCGGCGACGACGCCCGGCTGTGCCGCGAGGTGATCGCCCTGCTCAGGGCGGGGCGCTATGCCAGTGCCCAGGTGCTGTTGATGCACTTTCACGGCAGCCAGGATGGGGAGCGGCTGGCGTACCTGGCCAAGCGCGAGCTGTTGATCCCGCCCGCGGCCCGGGCGGCGGAACTGGATGGGCTGGTCGAGTACTTTCGCCGTCACCAGCGTCGTCGTTCGCCTCAGGACGAGATGGATGCTCTGCTGGCCAAGGAACGCGGCGGGCAGCGCCTGTCGCGGGAAGAGCGCGAGCGTCTGATGGCGCTGTTGACCGAAATTCGCGGCTAGCTCGGTCGGGGCGAGAATGGGCCCGCCGGGCTGCGAGGGGGCGTCCAAGACGGCGTGTTACGACAACGGACGGCCACCCCAACGGACGGGCGACAAGAATCTGCGTGGAGACGCACCCCGAAAGGGTAAGTTTGTTGGCCAGGACGGCGACAATTTAGAGGTAGTGCTGGCGGTAGGGTTGAATTCTTTCCTACCATCACCATCTAAGAGGCATGCGTCCGGCGAGGGCGCAACCTGACAACCTAACACACCTGAATGACCGCGCAAATACACTCGGCTGGCAGAAATAGGCACATACCCGCTATACTGTTCGGCTTATCGAGTTTTCTTCGCCTTAATTTTCAGGTGCTTCATTCTTCTTCGTCGAGATAGGGTTTCTATGGCTGGAAATGCGCAGCAGCAGTCGCGTCTGAAGGAGTTGATCGCGCGCGGCAAGGAACAGGGTTACCTGACCTATGCCGAGGTCAACGACCACCTTCCCGAGGATATTGCCGACCCCGATCAGGTGGAAGATATCATCGGCATGATCAATGACATGGGTATCAGCGTCGTCGAAGAGGCTCCTGACGAAGATACCCTGATGATGTCGGATCACTCAACCGATGAATCCGCCGCCGAAGAAGCGGTCGCCGCGCTGGCCGCGGTGGAGAGCGATGTCGGTCGCACCACGGACCCCGTGCGCATGTACATGCGCGAGATGGGCACCGTGGAACTTCTGACCCGTGAGGGTGAGATCGAGATCGCCAAGCGCATCGAGGAGGGCACCCGCGAGGTCATGACCGCGCTGGCGTATCTGCCCGGTGCCGTCGACTCCATCCTTGCCGCCTACGATGCGACCCAGGACGAAGAAGCCCCTGGCCGTCTGTCGGACTTGTTCTCCGGATTCATCGATCCTGACGAAGGTATCCCCGGTGTTGCCGAGGCCGAAGTCCCCGAGGTCGATGAAGAGGCCAGCGCCGCCGAGGGCGATGAAGACGACGAAGAAGAAGACGATTCCGGTGGCGGGCCCGATCCGGAGGAGGCGCGTGCGCGCTTCGAGCAGATTCGCGAGCAGAGCGCCGCTGCCGATGCTGCCATCGCCGCTCACGGTCGCAAGTCACCCGAGGCCAAGGAGGAGCTGGCGCGCCTGGCCGAGCTGTTCTCACCGATCAAGCTCGTCCCCAAGCACTTCGAGCGCTTGGTCGGTCAGGTTCGGATCAGCGTCGAGCAGGTGCGGGCTCAGGAAAAGGCCGTGATGCAGTTGCTGGTCAAGAAGGCCAAGGTGCCGCGCAAGACCTTCATCAAGGCGTTTCCCGGCAACGAATCGCGTCTTGACTGGCTCGATGACTTTGTCGCCGGCAACGCTCGCTACGCCGATCGCGTTCAGGAGTTGCGGTCCGACGTGCAGCGTGCCCAGCGCAAGATCGCCTTCGAAGAAGAAATGATTCGGCTGGTGGTCGGCGAGATCAAGGAAGTCAACCGTAAGCTGTCCATCGGTGAGGCCAAGGCGCGCCGGGCCAAGAAGGAAATGGTCGAGGCCAACCTGCGTCTGGTGATCTCGATCGCCAAGAAGTACACCAACCGCGGCCTGCAGTTCCTGGACCTGATTCAGGAGGGCAATATCGGTCTGATGAAGGCGGTGGACAAGTTCGAGTATCGTCGCGGCTACAAGTTCTCGACCTATGCCACCTGGTGGATTCGTCAGGCGATCACTCGCTCGATCGCCGACCAGGCGCGTACCATCCGTATCCCGGTGCACATGATCGAGACCATCAACAAGCTCAACCGCGTATCGCGGCAGATGCTTCAGGAGATGGGGCGCGAGCCGACGCCGGAAGAGCTCGGTGAGCGTCTCGAGATGCCCGAGGACAAGGTGCGCAAGGTGCTCAAGATCGCCAAGGAGCCGATCTCCATGGAGACGCCCATCGGTGACGACGATGACTCTCACCTGGGTGACTTCATCGAAGATGCCACCATGGTGCTGCCGATCGACTCGGCCACCGGCGAGGGCCTGATCGAGGCGACGCGCAATGTGCTGGGCGGCCTGACGGCGCGCGAGGCCAAGGTGCTGCGCATGCGCTTCGGCATCGACATGAACACCGACCACACCCTCGAGGAAGTCGGCAAGCAGTTCGATGTCACCCGCGAGCGCATTCGTCAGATCGAGGCCAAGGCGCTACGCAAGCTGCGTCATCCGACCCGTTCGGAGCCGCTGCGCTCGTTCCTTGACGAGTAGCCTCGACGAGTAGCCTCGACGAGTCGCGACGCCGCCGAGGCTCATCGCCGGGTTCATGCGGCAAACAAGACGACGTACCATGACAACGCCCGCTGGTCATTCAGCGGGCGTTGTCGTGTCTGGGCTCAGTGCCGTCAAGGTTCTCGGTGTTCCCACGGAAGTGCCTTGGGGGAGCATGGGGGGCGAGCGAGAGGCGCGCACGAACCCCGGTGGCACGAGGTAGCGAGGGGAGCCGGCGAGGGGTAGAGCAGGGAGCGCAGCCGAGTGCTCTGGTTCCTTGCGGGTGCCCCCTGGTCAGGTTTTTTTGTGTCGCGTTTCTCGCGGGACGGTTTCTTGCGGCCGGGCTGACGTGCTGGGCCGGTGAGAGCGGCTCAGCCCCGGGCGCGCCGGCGCACCCACAGCACCAGTTCCACCATGGCGAAGAACAGCAGGGTGTAACCGAACAGTTCGGTGACTTCCTCCGCCGCATCCTTGAAGACGCGAACGTAGCTTTCGGCCAGCAGGGTCTCCCACATCTCGCCCCGGCCATACAGACGTGAGAAGGCGAAGGTGCCCAGGAAACCCGCGGCGAACAGGCCGAAGGAAAAGCTTTCGACGAAGCCTTCGAACTCGCGCACGAACGCCTGGCGCCGCCGGATCACCGCATAGAGAATCGGTAACAGCAGCAGGGTGACCAAGGTTTGCCAGGCGCCATCGAACACATAGGCGTCCAGGAAGGCATCCTGTTCACGGATCAGGGCCGCGCCGAGCAGGCCAATCATCAGCAATGTCACGTGGGGCAATCCGCCGAGTCCGTGGCGGGCGTAGATCAGAAGGCCACAGGACAGCGCGAGAAGAAGCGATTGCATCGACTCGGTGAAGCCGATTTCGGTAAACCGAAATGCCGCCGGGGCTGTGGTTTCCAGCAGTACACCCTGCATGATGGCGCCGATCGTCAACAGGTAGATCAGGGCGCGAACGCAGGTGGCGCGAAAGCTGATGGCGGGGGGGGGCTGCGAAGGGGTATTGAGCATCCTTCTCAATCTCCGGAAGGCGTTTATCAGCGCTCGATTATACCTTCTGATGCCTATCCGTGTCCGGGATTTCCCGGGGTATTTGACCGATTGCGCGAAGAGGTAATGTTCATGCCCGATGCCGACGAAGATGCGTTGCCGGGGAGGAAGAAGGTGAGGCCGCGTCGGCTCCGTTCTCGGCCGCCAGCCCTTCTTTCAGCGCGCGCCACGCCCTACTTCTTCGGCGATCCAGTCGTGCACCGCACGCACCCGACGGTCGTCCAGGGCGCCTGGCGCGTGAACGATGCCGTAGTGTTTACCGGTATCTACCCGGGCGCGAAAGGGGGCGATCAGTGCGCCGGTGTCGAGCTCGCTGGTGATCAGTGTCTCGCGTGCGATCGCGACCCCCATGCCGGCGATGGCGGCTTCCATGGTCAGGTGGTTGCGATTGAATGTATAGCCACGCTCCAGGTTGATCGACGGCGCGCCGATGGCCGACAGGTAGTGGTGCCACTCGCCGTAGTCAAGGCTCCCGCGCCAGGCTGTCACGTCATGCAGCAGCGGGTACCAGGCGAGATCCCCGGGACGGCGCAGGGGTGGGCGCCCCTTGAGCAGCCCCGGCGAGCACACCGGAAAGATGCGTTCTTCCATCAGCGGGGTGATGGCAAGGCCCGGGTAGTGACCGTCGTTGAGGTCGATGGCCAGGTCGAAGTCGCCGTCGCGCAGAGAGATGTTGCTGTCTTCCGCCGTTACATGGAGCTCGATATCGGGGAAGCGGGCCTGGAGGCGGGGCAGCCGCGGCATCAGCCACTTGTTGAGAAATGATGGTACCGAGCGCAAGCGGATCACGCCGCTCATCACACCACTGCGTAGGCGGCGCACCTCGAGCCCGACCGATTGATAGGCCTCTTCTACCACCGCTGCCAGGCGTCGACCCTCGTCGGTCAGCTCCAGGCGGCGCGGTAGGCGCCTGAACAGCTTGAACCCGAGGCGATCCTCGAGCTGCTTGATCTGCTGGCTGACCGCCCCGGTGGTGACGTGAAGCTCTTCCGCGGCCCGGGTGAACGACAGGTGGCGGGCGCTGACGGCAAAGCCCTTCAGCCAGGCGTGGGTCTGGGCGTTGAGGTATCGGCTCATGGCATATCGCTTGGTGGAAAGAGAGGAAAGGCCGCTTGGTTTAGCTGAGCTATAGTGAAGGAGAGATATTCTCCCTTGTCGCCCGGGGTCATCACGACCAGCATAGTGACAAACGCCTGGGCGTGAGAGAAGGGGTTTAGTCAAATTGACCCGTTGTGCTTTGTTTTACCTCCCAGCGACCCAGGCGCCTCCCTTTTTTGTGCTTCTTCGACTCGCGAGGATTCCATGGCCATCAGCGTCTTCGACCTCTTCAAGATCGGCATCGGGCCGTCCAGTTCCCATACCGTGGGACCCATGCGCGCCGCCTATGATTTCGTCGAAGCGCTGCGCCATGATGATCTGCTGGAGCGGGTCGCTGGTATCGAAATCCATCTGTACGGGTCGCTGTCCGCCACCGGCAAGGGACATGGCACCGATCGTGCAACGGTGATGGGCCTGCTCGGCGAGCGCCCCGATCGCATCGATCCGGCCGTCGTTGGTCCCTGCATCGAGGAGTTGCTCGAGAGCCAGGTGCTGCTGCTCGATGGCCGCATCGCGGTGCCTTTTGTCTGGGCGCGAGACCTCCAGTGGCACGACGAGAGCCTGCCCTACCACCCTAATGCCATGACCCTGATCGCCAAGGGGCACGGTGACGAGTTGACGCGCGAGACCTACTACTCGGTGGGTGGCGGCTTCGTCGTCGACGAGGCCCAGGCGCGCAGCGGGGAGCTCGATGCCGACACCACCGCCTTGCCTTATGACTTTAACAGCGGTGCCGAGCTGATGGCTCTGTGCCGTCTGCACGGTCTGTCGATCAGCGAACTGATGCTGGAAAACGAGAAGGCCTGGCGCTCCGAGGCGGAGGTGCGAGAGGGGCTGTGGGATATCTGGCAAGCCATGTGCGCCTGCGTCGAGCGCGGGGTCGAGGCCGAGGGCATCCTGCCGGGCGGGCTCGAAGTCCGGCGTCGTGCCGCCGCCTTGTATCGTCGGCTGGCCTCCATGTCCGATGACAAGGGCTTGATCGCCTCGACCTTTTCGGCCATGGACTGGGTCAATGTCTATGCGCTGGCGGTCAATGAGGAGAATGCTGCCGGTGGTCGCATGGTCACCGCACCGACCAATGGCGCAGCCGGCATCATTCCGGCGGTGCTGCACTATTACATGAAATTTCAGCCCGGCGCCTGCGAGAAAGACGTGGTCAACTTCCTGCTGACCGCCGGGGCCGTCGGCATCCTGTGCAAGAAGAACGCCTCTATTTCCGGTGCCGAGGTCGGTTGTCAGGGCGAAGTCGGTTCGGCCTGTGCGATGGCCGCGGCGGGACTGGCCGAGGTCATGGGGGCCAGCGTACCCCAGGTGGAAAATGCCGCCGAGATCGGCCTTGAACATAACCTTGGGCTGACCTGCGACCCGGTCGGCGGTCTGGTTCAGGTGCCCTGTATCGAGCGTAATGCCATCGCCTCGGTGAAGGCGATCAACGCCGCTTTGATGGCGTGCCGCGGTGACGGTGAGCATTTCATCTCGTTGGACAAGGCGATTCGGACCATGCGCGATACCGGCGCCGACATGCAGGACAAGTACAAGGAAACCTCCCGCGGCGGACTCGCCGTCAACGCCATCGAGTGTTGACCCGCCACTCGGCAAGACTCGGGCGCGCCGATTCCGGTGCCGTTCCCGGTATGTCGCCAGCGATCACCGCCCCACACCAAGCGACCCAGTGCCCGTCAGGGACTGGGTCGTTTGCGTTGTATTGCTAAGCAACCTATTGAAATCCTGGTTCTACGCCATTGGTCGAGTTCGCCAACTTGGCAGTTGTCAGTGGGTTTTTTGTCCTCTAGCTTACGTAAACGTAAAGCGAGAGTTAGTCGATCTGCTGGCAGCATGACAGTGGCGAATTGCCCAGAGATGGCGAAGAGATTCCTGACAATAACAAGACGGGATCGGCTGTGGGAGACCGGCATCGGCCGCACCGCCATCGCACTGTCGAGGGCTCGGCACGGCCGAGCTAGGCCCAGGGCCCCCGCCGGCCCTCGCGCCACGACCACCACGCGGCGACGACGAAGGCACAACCACAACAACAAGGGAATCGCCCCGGCGGTTCCGAGGACGGCACATGACTCAGGAGTACGTGCTCGAGACGCGCGGGCTGACCAAGGAGTTTCGCGGCTTCACCGCCGTCGATAGCGTCGATCTCAAGGTCAGCGAGGGCCACATCCATGCCCTGATCGGCCCCAATGGCGCCGGCAAGACCACCGTCTTCAACCTCTTGACCAAGTTTCTGCCGCCTACTCGCGGCGAGATTCTCTACCGTGGCAAGCCGATCACCCGGATGCGGGCCAACGAGATCGCTCGGCTGGGCCTGGTGCGATCGTTCCAGATCTCGGCGGTCTTCGGGCACATGACCGCGCTCGAGAACGTGCGCGTCGCGCTGCAGCGCAAACTCGGTACCTCGTTCCACTTCTGGAAGCCCGTCAGCTCGTTGGATCACTTGAACGCACGGGCGATGGAGCTGCTTGATCAGGTGGGGCTGGCGGACGCTGCCGATACCATGACCGTCGAGCTACCGTACGGGCGCAAGCGTGCTCTGGAAGTGGCGACCACCCTGGCACTGGACCCTACCGTGATGCTGCTTGATGAGCCGACACAAGGCATGGGCGCCGAAGATGTCGATCGCATCGTCGAGTTGATCCGGCGGGTCTCCCAAGGGCGCACCGTGCTGATGGTCGAACACAACTTGAGCGTGGTCAGCCGTCTATGTGACCGCATCACCGTACTTGCCCGTGGGGCGGTGCTGGCCGAGGGGGACTATGCGGCGGTCTCGGCGGATCCCGCGGTCCGCGAAGCCTACATGGGCAGCGCCGCCGATGATGATCATGGTGGGCACCCACCGCCTGCCGACCACGGTCGTGACCACAGCCAGGAGGCCGAGGCATGAGTGAGAGCGTATCTCCCCAGGCGGCGAGGGCGGTTCGCCCGGCGCCCGCCGATGACATGCTCAGGGTGACCGATCTGCACGCCTTCTATGGCGAGTCGCATATTCTGCACGGCGTCGATCTCGAGGTGAAACGCGGCGAACTGGTGACGCTGCTGGGGCGCAATGGTGCCGGTCGCAGCACCACGCTCAAGGCGATCATGAACATGGTCGGGCATCGCAGTGGCTCCATCGTCATCGACGGTCAGGAGACCCTGGCCATGAAGCCCCATCACATTCCGCGCCTCGGGGTTGGCTACTGCCCGGAGGAGCGCGGCATCTTTGCCAGCCTCGATGTCGAAGAGAACCTGTTGCTGCCGCCCACGGTGCGTTCCGGCGGCATGAGCCTCGACGCGATCTACGCCATGTTCCCCAACCTGTTTGAGCGTCGTCGCAGCCAGGGCACCCGGCTGTCCGGTGGCGAACAGCAGATGTTGGCAATGGCGAGGATCCTGCGCACCGGCGCCGATATTCTGCTGCTCGACGAGATCACCGAGGGTCTGGCGCCGGTCATCAACGACAAGCTCGCCGAGGTATTGCTGCGCCTCAAGTCGCTGGGCATGACCATCGTGCTGGTGGAGCAGAACTTCCGCTTCGCCGCCCCTCTGGCCGACCGCCACTTCGTGATGGAGCACGGTCGCATCATCGACACCATCGAGGCCGCGGATCTCGATGCCCGTCGGGACCACCTGAATGCCTTGCTCGGTGTTTAGCACCGGCGAGCGCCAGGCGGCTCGTTGTCCCTTGGCACCCCTCATCCATCGCATAACAACAAATGCCCTGCGGGGCCTGGAGAACGCCATGAACGTCACTTCCCAGCATTCCACTCGCGCGCGTGTCCTGACCCGGACTCGGCTGGCCGCGGCGGTCGGCGCTTGCACGCTCGCCTCGTCCGCGCTGGTCGCCGCACCGGCCCTGGCTCAGGAGGGCATCAGCGACGGCGAGGTTCGCATCGGATACCTGGCAGACATGTCCGGTACCTATCGCGATCTCGCCGGTCCCGGCGGACTCGAGGCCTTGAAGATGGCGGTGGAGGACTTCGGCGGCGAAGTGGCGGGAGCGCCCATCGAGGTCTTCAGTGCCGACGATCGCAACAGTGCCGATGTCGGCGCCAATACCGTGCGCGGTTGGGTCGATCAGGAAAACGTCGACCTGGTCGCGGGCATGGTGGCGTCGTCGGTCTCCATCGCCGTGACCAAGGTGCTGGAAGAAGCCAACGGGCTTGCTATCATCTCGGGCTCCGCGGCGTCGAGCATTACCAACGAACACTGCACCCCGAACCATATCCACTGGGTCTACGACACCTATCCGCTGGCCAACGGCACCGCCAAGGCGGTGGTGGAGCAGGGTGGCGATAGCTGGTTCATGCTGACCGCCGATTATGCTTTCGGCCATGCGCTGGAGGCCGACGTCGAGAAGGTCGTCACCGACAATGGCGGCACCATCGTCGATCGTGTGCGCCACCCGTTCCCGACCAATGATTTCTCGTCGTACATCCTCCAGGCCCAGGGCTCCGGGGCCAAGATCGTCGGCCTGGCCAATGCCGGCTCCGATACTGTCAATGCGATCAAGACCGCCAGCCAGTTTGGCCTGACCCAGAGCGGTCAGCAGTTGGCGGGTCTGCTGATCTTCTTGAACGATGTTCACGCCATGGGTCTGGAGACCACTCAGGGCCTGTTGCTGACCACCGGTTGGTACTGGGACATGGACGAGCAGTCGCGGGAATGGGCCGAGCGTTACTTCGAGCGCGTCGGCAAGATGCCCACCATGGTTCAGGCCGGCATCTATTCCAGTACCACACACTACCTCAATGCCCTGGAAGCGGCAGGGACCGATGACCCCATGGCGGTCAAGGCGCAGATGGTCGAGACCCCGGTTGAGGACTTCTTCGCTCGCAACGGTCGCATTCGCGAGGATGGGCGCATGGTACATGACATGTACCTGGCCGAGGTCAAGGCGCCGTCGGCCTCGGAGGGAGAGTGGGACCTGTATGAGATCAAGGCCACCATCCCCGCCGAAGAGGCCTATCGGCCGCTGTCGGAGAGCGAGTGCAAGCTCGTCAACTGATTCGTCTTCCCGCGGCGCTTGGCGCCGCGGGTCGGCCAAGACAGCACCAAGGCTCCGCCGCCCCATCTCGCTTGCCCTGGCCAGGGTAAGGCCGTTTCACCGCCGGTGAGGCCAGGGCGTGCCGGCGACGGGGCCAGGATCCGCTGAGGAACGACTGCCATGACAATGATTTTCGGGGTGCCGCTGGCGGTATTCATGGGCCAGCTGATGCTGGGCCTGATCAACGGCGCCTTCTATGCCTTGTTGAGCCTGGGGCTCGCGGTGATCTTCGGTCTACTGAAGATCGTCAATTTCGCCCATGGCGCCCAGTACATGCTCGGAGCCTTCGCCGCGCTGCTGGGGTTGCAGTATCTAGGGATCAACTACTGGTTGGCGCTGCTGGTGGTGCCGCTCGTGGTCGGAGGCTTCGGGATGCTGATCGAGCGCTTCGTGCTGCGGCGCATCGCCGGGCTCGATCATCTTTACGGTCTGCTGCTGACCTTTGGTCTGGCGCTGATCTTCGAGGGTAGCCTGATCAACCTGTTCGGCGTCTCCGGGGCGAGCTACCCGACGCCGGAGGTGTTGCAAGGGGGGATCAAGCTGCCGTTCATGTTCCTGCCGACCTATCGAGCTTGGGTACTGGTGGCGGCATTGGTCGTGTGCCTGGGGACCTGGTTCATCATCGAGCGGACTCGACTCGGCGCCTACCTGCGGGCCGGTACCGAAAATCCCGCGCTGATGCAGGCGTTCGGCGTCAACGTGCCGCTTCTCATCACCTTGACCTATGGCTTCGGCGTGGCGCTGGCCGCCTTCGCCGGGGTGCTGGCCGCACCGCTCTACCCGGTCTCGCCGACCATGGGCTCGAGTCTTCTGATCGTGGTCTTCGCGGTGGTGGTGATTGGGGGCATGGGCTCGATCCTCGGTGCCATCCTCACCGGTCTCGGCATGGGCCTGGTGGAAGGGCTGACCAAGGTCTATTACCCGGAAGCCGCCAACACCGTGATCTTCGTGGTGATGATAATGGTGTTGATGCTGCGTCCTGCGGGACTGTTCGGCAAGGAGGCATGAGATGACAACCACAACTCGTACGTTGACTCCCGTCGAGCGTCGTGCACGCAGCGCTCGCCGTCGCCACGGTGCGCTGCTGCTGGTGCTGTTGGCCGTGGGCCTGGTGGCGCCTTTCGTCGCCTATCCGGTGTTTTTGATGAAGGTCCTGTGCTTCGCGCTGTTCGCCTGCGCCTTCAACCTGCTGCTGGGGTTTGCCGGGCTGCTGTCGTTTGGCCATGCCGCGTTTCTGGCCACCGGGGGATACGTCACCGGCTTCCTGCTTTCCAGCTACCCGGGCATGACGCCGGAGATGGGGATCGTGACCGGCACCTTCGCCGCCGTGGTGCTCGGCACCCTGTTCGGCGCTCTATCGATTCGCCGCCAGGGCATCTACTTCGCCATGGTGACGCTGGCGCTGGCCCAGATGGTGTTCTTCTTCTTCATTCAGGCGCCGTTTACCGGCGGTGAAGATGGCCTTCACGGGGTGCCGCGCGGGCGGCTGTTCGGCCTCGTCGATCTGTCGAGCAACCTGGCCATGTACTACTTCGTGCTCGCGGTCTTCGTGATCGGCTTCTCCATCATCCAGCGTACCGTGCACTCGCCCTTCGGTCAGGTGCTCAAGGCGATTCGCGAGAACGAACCTCGGGCGGTGTCACTAGGCTACAACGTCGATGCCTACAAGCTAGTGGCCTTCGTCATCTCGGCCGGACTCGCCGGGCTCGCAGGGTCGACCAAGACCGTGGTGTTCCAGCTGGCCTCGCTGACCGATGCCCACTGGCACATGTCGGGGGAGGTCATTCTGATGACGTTGCTGGGGGGCGTCGGCACCCTGTTCGGTCCATTGGTCGGGGGGGGGCTGGTGGTCAGTCTGCAGACCCAGTTGGCCCAGTCGCCATTGGGCAACTGGGTCAGCGTGATCCTCGGGGCGATCTTCGTCATCTGCGTGCTGAGCTTTAGAAGCGGCATCGTCGGCGAGATCCAGAAGATGGTGCAGAAAAACTTCAAGTAGGATCGGCAAGGTTGGCCGGCGGGCGTCTCGAGTCTTTCGGGCGCCCGCTTTTTTCGTGCATCTCCTCGTGCGCCATGCAGCCGCTATCGGGTGCCCTCACCCAGCGGTCTGAACCGGGCGAACCGAGTGCTGCATCCGCGAGGCAACGGCCAGTCGATTGAGCAGGTTGATCGTGCTGACGGCCATGGTGAGCTGTGCTATCTGGGTGTCCGAGAAGACCGCATCGGCGGCGTCGAATGCCCCATCGGGAATTCCGCTTTCGGCGATGCGCGTGACGCTCTCGGTCCAGCCGAGTGCCGCCCGCTCGGCCTCGCTGAACAGTGGCGACTCTCGCCAGGTGGCCAGGAGATGCAACTTCTGGGGGGCGAGCCCTTCGCTCAACGCTTCGTCGACGTGCCTATCGACGCAGTAGGCGCAGCCGTTGATCTGGGACGCTCGTATCTTGACGAGGTGCAGTAGCGACTTGTCGAGGCCAGACTTGTTCACTGCTGCGTCGAGCAATGCCACGGCCTGGTAGAGCGCTGGCGTGAGCTCGGCGATGTTCATTCGGGCTTCCATGGAGAACTCCTGTTTCGAGGGGTCGGCAAATCATGGATAATATATATCCATGATATGGCGTGGACAAGTCATCAAGGAGGGGCGGTGAGACGACTGAGTGATGGTGTCGAAGCGGCGCTGCATTGCGCGCTGGTGTTGGCGGGGCTACCCGGGGGCAAGGTGCTGCCGGGAAAAAGCCTGGCTGAGTTGCATGGGGTGTCGGAAACTTACCTGCTCAAGCACCTGCGTGCGCTCGCCGCCGCAGGCCTTGTGGAGGCGCGGCCCGGACCGCGCGGTGGGTACCGCTTGGCGCGTTCGCCCGACGCGATGAGTCTGCTCGATATCGTCGAGGCGATAGACGGCCCGGGGCCGGCTTTCGTCTGCCGCGAGATTCGGCGTAGGAGACCGGGCGCGCCGACTGATGCCTGCGCGTACCGGACCGATTGTTTTATCAAGACCCGGATGATGACGGCAGAGGCCGCGTGGCGCGATGCCCTGCGTGCGCAAACCGTTGCGGATCTGGTGGCCGATGGCGAAGCCCTGATCGATGAGGACACCAAGCGTGCGGTTCTCGGCTTCGTGGACCAGGCCCAGCGCTAACCCCTGCGCGTGATCCGAGGCCACGGGTGGCGGTGGTTCGGTCGTGGCGTGGCTCGCCTCGGCCTTTTGTGCGTGGAGATCGGACGGTCCCGTGAGCGGGGGGGTAGGTTGCCGCCTCGGGCTACGACCTCAGGCTGCCCCTCCAGGCGCCCCCCAGACGAACAGCGCAGGAGGCGTGATGGCTGCAGACGGCCCGCCTGGCCCTGCCAGTGATCCACGCCGATGCTGGGTGGGACGTTGCGCGGGGCGGCCCAGGTAGTCGTATCGACATCCCCCGGGTGTCATGCTGAGGCATTCGAAATGGCCATGGGAATCTCGGCGGAGCGGCTGGGCAGGTGCCTGGGCAGGTGCTGGACCAGATGGTCGATCACCAGGCGAACCTTGGGCGAGCGGTGGCGGTGATGGGGGGTCACCGCCCAGACGCCGGTGTCGCTGTGACGATAGGCATCGAGCACCGTGATCAAGGCCCCCGAGGCGAGATATTCCTCGACGTAGTAGTCCGGCAACTGGGCCAGGCCTAGACCCTTGAGCGTGGCATCGAGCAAGGCGGGGCCCGAATTTCCCTGCCACGGGCCGCTGACGGTGACGTCACGGCGCACGCCTTCCACGGCGAAGCGCCAGCGGTCGCGGGTGCCATGCAGGCAGCGGTGATGCGTCAGTTCGGATAGTGCGTGGGGCTGCGGGTGGCGCTGGAAGTAGCTGGGCGAACCGACGATGTACTCGCGCCGCTCACACAGGCGACGCGCGATCATCGAGCTGTCCTCCAGGGCACCCATGCGAATCCCGATATCGTAGCCCTCATCGATCAGGTCCACCTGGCGATTGGTGAAGTGAAGGCGGGTCCGGAGCTTCGGGTATCGGACCAACAGATCATTGATCAGCGGTGCCACGTAGCGCTCACCGAAGGCGGTGGCGCAGGTCAGCGCCAGTTCGCCCTGGGGCTTGGCCTCGAAGTCGCGCAATGCCGACTCGGCGTCACGGAAGCCGTCGACCAGGGCGTGGCACTGCTGGTAGTACAGCCGGCCGGCCTCGGTCAGGCGGATGCGCCGCGTGGTGCGGTACAGCAGCGGCGTATCGAGTGTGCGCTCCAGGGCACTGACCTGGCGGCTGACGTGGGAGCTCGATACCGATAGCCTGCGTGCCGCGCTGGCGAAGGAACCCAGGCGGACGACCTCGACGAAGGCTTCTATGCCTGCCCAGTGATGCATGGGACCGACCTCGCTTGATTATTGCCATGTGGCAACAATGTTATGCCTTTGCTGCGGTTTATCCCAGCTCGGCATGCTGGCTACACTGAGCCCATCGCAGCGTTTCCCTCTCGATAGGAGAATCCCATGAAGTCTCGCGCCGCCATTGCCCTGGAAGCGGGCAAGCCCCTGACATTGACCGAGATCGACGTCGAAGGTCCCAGAGCCGGAGAAGTGCTGGTGAGGATGGTCGCCACCAGCGTCTGCCATACCGATGCTTTCACGCTGTCTGGCGCCGACCCCGAGGGCCTGTTTCCCTCGGTGCTGGGCCACGAGGGAGCCGGCGTCGTCCAGCAAGTGGGCGAGGGCGTCACCAGCCTCGTGCCCGGCGATCACGTCATTCCGCTGTATACCGCCGAGTGTGGCGAGTGCAAGTTCTGTCGGTCGGGCAAGACCAACCTGTGCAGCCGGGTGCGTGAAACCCAGGGCAAGGGCCTGATGCCGGACGGCACCAGTCGCTTCTCCCTGGACGGCAAGCCCCTGCATCACTACATGGGAACGTCTACCTTCAGCGAGTACACCGTGGTGCCCGAGGTCTCGCTGGCCAAGGTGTCCAAGGACGCCCCGCTGGACAAGATCTGCCTGTTGGGCTGCGGGGTGACGACGGGCATCGGTGCGGTGCTCAACACCGCCAAGGTCGAGCCGGGGGCCACGGTCGCCGTCTTTGGCCTCGGGGCGATTGGCCTGGCGGTGATCCAGGGGGCGGTGATGGCCAAGGCCAGCCGCATCATCGCCATCGACGTCAATGCCGACAAGTTCGAGCTGGCCCGACAGTTCGGCGCCACGGAGTTCGTCAACCCCAAGGACTACAGCGACTCGATTCAGCAGGTGATCGTCGATCTGACCGACGGTGGCGTCGACTATTCCTTCGAGTGCATCGGCAATGTCAACGTCATGCGCTCGGCGCTGGAGTGCTGCCACAAGGGCTGGGGCGAATCGATCGTGATCGGCGTGGCCGGCGCCGGCGAGGAGATCGCAACGCGACCGTTCCAGCTGGTCACCGGCCGAGTCTGGAAGGGCAGCGCCTTCGGTGGGGTAAAGGGGCGCAGTCAACTCCCGGGCTACGTGGAACGCTACATGAACGGTGAGATCAACATCGACGACTTCATCACCCACAACATGCCGTTCGAGAAGATCAACGAGGCGTTCGAGCTGCTGCACAATGGCGAGAGCATTCGCACCGTCCTGCACTACTGAGAAGAGGCCGCCGGGCGGGCGTCTTTCTGCCTTCATGGCGCTTGCCCGCGGCGCTTCAAGACGCTGGCCCTGGGCCTGGTGACACCAGGCCGCTGGGGCTTTCGTCGTGGGTGTGGCAATTTATACCTCTGGGATGCCCGTGGTGTCCCGAGGACCGGCGGTCGGTCTCGACGACCGGCCGTCGGTGTTCTTTGATCAGGGAGAGCCGTCCATGACCATGACCGAACATCTGGAGCTGGTCAGCGCCAATCGCAGCTTCGGTGGCTGGCACAAGCGCTACCGCCATCGCTCTCGGGCGCTGGACTGCGAAATGACTTTCGCCATCTACCTTCCGCCCCAGGCCGAGACCCAGAAGGTGCCGCTGTTGTGGTGGCTCTCGGGATTGACCTGCAGCGACGAGAACTTCATGCAGAAGGCCGGCGCGCACCGCCTGGCGGCAGAGCTGGGGGTGGCCATCCTGTGCCCCGACACCAGTCCTCGTGGCAGCGACCTGCCCGGTGAGCACGATAGCTACGATCTTGGCTCCGGGGCAGGATTCTACGTCAATGCCACCCAGGAGCCCTGGCGTGCGCATTACCGCATGTATGACTATGTGGCGGAAGAGCTGCCGTCGGTGGCGCGCCAGCATTTTCCCCTGAACGGTCGAGAGGCCATCAGCGGGCATTCCATGGGGGGCCACGGTGCATTGATTCTGGCGCTGCGCCGCCCTGGGCACTACCGTTCGGTATCGGCTTTTGCGCCCATCGTCAATCCAACCCAGTGCCCTTGGGGGCGCAAGGCGTTCTCGGCCTATCTGGGCGACGATTCCAGTGCCTGGACCCAGTACGATGCCTGCGAGTTGGTGGCGCGTGGCGCCTCCCGTCAGCCGCTGTTCATCGACCAGGGCGATGCCGATGATTTTCTCGACGAACAGCTCACCCCCGAGCGCCTGGAAGCCGTGTGCAAGGAGCACGATCATCCGCTGACACTGCGCCGGCAGCCAGGCTATGACCACAGCTATTTCTTCATCGCGAGCTTCATCGAGGACCACCTGCGTTATCACGCCGAACGTCTTTACGCCAAGCGCTGATGCTCTTTACGCCAAGCGCTGATGCCGGGGCCAACCCACCACCGCTCTGCCAGGGCGGTGGCGGACGGCGTGGTGCGATATGTCGTAAATCGTTGCTTGAATCACGCCGCTCGGTGCCTCGGAAGCGACACCTGCATGCCTCTTGGCGACATCATTGTCGCAAACCACTGGCGAGTGCCTTGCCGATAGGCATTTTTGTGATGTCTGATCACGACAGGCGTTTTATCTTGCTAGGACGGTGCGACGACTCTTCGTCCCAACGGAGGCAACTCTGTGGCGCCGTCGTCGAGTGTCAAGGAACGTTCGCCGCCATCGCCCCGCAGCGCCACCGAAGATGTCGAGAAGGGGCGCAAGGTGGTGTAAAGCAAGTGCCGGAACAGTGACGAAGGAAAACGGGTAAACCAGTGGTGCTAGCGCCACGCGAGCCTTACCGACAACGATAATAATGCCCAGGCTGCCAGGACCGTCCAGCGCCAGAGACATCGGCGTTCACGTCCAGGGTGCCCGTGGGAGGTGACCATGACCGTGAGCCGTTCGGCGCCGCCTGCCGGTGCCTGCCCCCAGACGCTGGGGTTTCTGTTGCTCGACAGCTTTACCCTCATCTCGCTGGCATCCGCCATCGAGCCCCTGCGCATGGCCAATCAGCTCTCGGGCCAGGAGCTCTATCGTTGGTTCACCTTGAGCCTGGATGGCAGCCCAGTCCAGGCCAGTGACGGCCTGACGGTGACACCGGATACCGCTATCAACGTGCCCCTGTCGCTGGACATGGTCATCGTCTGTGGCGGCGTTGGCCCGACGCGAACGGTGGAAGCCGGGCATGTCAGCTGGTTGAGGTCCCAAGCTCGCCAGCTGCGTCGCTTTGGCTCGGTGTGCACCGGGGCCTGGGCGCTGGCCCGTGCCGGGTTGCTCGATGGCTACGAGGTCAGCACCCACTGGGAGTGCCAGGCTGCCCTGCAGGAGGCGTATCCGTGCATCGCATTGACCTCGCGTCTGTTCGCCATCGATCGTGACCGTGCCACCGCCTCGGGGGGGACGGCGCCGCTCGACATGATGCTCACCCTGATCGGTCGCGATCATGGCCGCGAGCTGGCCGCCGGCATCTCCGACATGTTCGTCTGCGATCGGGTGCGTGGCGAGCAGGATCAGCAGCGGGTGCCCCTCAAGCATGTATTGGGCACCACGCAACCACGCCTGCAAGAAATCGTCGCGCTGATGGAGGCCAACCTGGAAGAGCCCATCGACCTGGATGAGCTGGCCCGTTTCGTCAGCCTGTCGCGCCGCCAGCTCGAGCGGCTGTTTCAGCGCAATCTGCATTGTTCGCCATCGCGCTATTACATGAGGCTGCGTCTTAACCGGGCACGCCAGTTGCTCAAGCAGACATCCTTGTCGATCATCGATATCGCCTCCGCCTGTGGCTTCGTCTCGACGCCCCACTTTTCCAAGTGTTATCGCGAAACCTTCGGCCGGCCGCCGAGGGAAGAACGCCTGGGCTGGAGCGCCTTCGCGCCGGTGTCGGGGGTGGCGAACCTGCCGCCGGTGCCGTTGTTGGCGACCGGCCAGGGGGGCGAGCCTGTCTCCCGGGCCATGGCGGCCCTCGATCGGGCCCGCGGCGAGCCGACCTACGGCAGCTTCAGGGTGGCGCCGCTGAAGCACTAGCCATGGCCGCCCTCGATCGGGCCCGCGGCGAGCCGACCTACGCCAGCGTCAGGCCAGCGTCAGGGTAGCGCCGCTGAAGCACTGGCCGTCGCGAGAGCGTGGACCCGCCACCGGGCAGAACTCGCTCTCGCCGACGGCAAGTCGCTCTGGCCTTGGTATACTGCGACGAACTCTTTGGCCTGGACCCCTTCATGACTGACTGGTGGCGCCCCGCGCTTGGCTGGCTCGTTCGGCTGGCGCTGGGCTTCGTTGCGCTTTCCGTATTGCTCGTCTTGGTGTTTCGTTTCTTGCCGGTGTTCGGCTCGACGGTGATGCTGGAGCGCGAGGTGGGGTCCTGGTTTTCCGGGGAGTCACTCGATATTCAGCAGCGCTGGCGCCCCTGGGATGAGCTCTCGGATAACGCCAAACTTGCCGTGATCGCCGCCGAAGATCAGCGCTTCCCCGACCATTACGGTTTCGATTTCACCGAGCTTAGGCGTGCCATCGAGCAGGGCATGAACGGTGGCTCGCTGAGAGGCGCGAGCACCATTACCCAGCAGACTGCCAAGAACCTGTTTCTGTGGACCGGGCGCGATTGGGTGCGCAAGGGCTTCGAGGCCTGGTTCACCGTGCTGCTCGAGGTGCTGTGGCCCAAGGAGCGCATCCTCGAGGTGTACCTCAATATCGTCGAGTTCGACTCGGGGGTGTTTGGCCTGGAAGCCGCCAGTCGTCATTACTTTGGTGTCGGCGCCGACCAACTGAGCGCCAGTCAGGCGGCTCGCCTGGCGGCGGTGTTGCCCAACCCGCGTGAGCGCAGTGCGTCGAACCCGGGGCCGCGGACCGCCAACCGGGCGGCCTGGATCCAGCGTCAGATGAATAATCTCGGACGCGGCTATCTCGAGCGGCTTTAAGCGCGGTCGATAGCCCCGGAGATATCCAGGGCACGCGTTCTTCCTGGGCCCCGCACGGAATCCTTCCGGCGGGGCCCTTGGCTGTCTGGTCACGGCGCGCTGGGCCAGGTTCGTTGGCCAAGGTTTTTCGCCAAGATTTTTGGGCCAGGACCGTTGACCCAGGACCGTGGGATCAGGCGGTCTTCAAGGGGCGCGTGATCCGGCACGTACGGCGAGGCTTGGGAGGTGACGACAGGTCGGGATGTCGCCCTCAGGCAGGCGATGACGCTTTTGGAATTCTCACCGTCGCAATCAGGCGTCGGGGCCCCGGGGCCCGGGGCTATGCTGCCGGCATACCCACGACAGGGCGGAGCTGGCGTCAGCTCCGACCGGCTCGAGGGCCCAGCCAGCCGACAGGAGGATTGCGATGAGTACGACTCTGGATAGCCGCGCGACGAGCCACGCCCCCGCCGTTGCCACCGAGACCTCGTCGGTCGATGCCGGTGCGCTGCACCGGGAGGCCACGGTGATCGATGGCCTGGTCATCGCCAAGTGGAGCCGGGAACTGCTCGAGGACATGCGCCTCGGCGGTCTGACCGCGGCCAACTGCACGGTGTCGGTGTGGGAAGGCTTTCAGGCCACGGTGGACAATATCGTGTCGTGCAATGCCCTGATGGACGACTGCAGTGAGCTGGTGCTCCCCGTGCGCACCACGGCGGATATTCGCCGCGCCAAGCAGGAGGGCAAGACCGGCATCATCTACGGCTTTCAGAATGCCCACGCCTTCGAGGATCAGATCGGCTATGTCGAGATCTTCAAGCGCCTGGGCGTCGGCATCGTGCAGCTTTGCTACAACACCCAGAACCTGGTCGGCACCGGCTGCTATGAGCGCGATGGCGGCCTGTCCGGATTCGGCCGCGAAATCGTCGCCGAGATGAATCGGGTCGGGGTGATGTGCGATCTGTCCCACGTCGGCTCCAACACCTCTCGCGAGGTGATTCTC
The DNA here is from genome assembly GCF_052645355.1 of Halomonas sp. V046. Taxonomy (NCBI): domain Bacteria; kingdom Pseudomonadati; phylum Pseudomonadota; class Gammaproteobacteria; order Oceanospirillales; family Halomonadaceae; genus Halomonas; species Halomonas sp. V046. The sequence continues at coordinate 269,874 of NZ_JBQXYF010000001.1, read as the reverse complement.
GAGTCGGCCAAGCCCGTGTGCTACTCCCACTGCCTGCCGTCGGGGCTCAAGGAACACCCGCGCAACAAGTCCGACGAGGAGCTCAAGTTCATCGCCGATCACGGCGGCTTCGTCGGCGTGACCATGTTCACCCCCTTCCTGCGCGCCGGGGTCAACGCCACGGTGGACGACTACGTCGAGGCCATCGAGTACGTGATGAATATCGTCGGCGAGGACGCCATCGGCATCGGCACCGACTTCACCCAGGGCCAGGACCAGGGCTTCTTCGAATGGCTGACCCACGACAAGGGCTACGCCCGCCGCCTGACCCGCTTTGGCGAGATCATCAACCCCAAGGGCATTCGCACCATCGGCGAGTTCGGCAACCTCACCGAGGCGCTTTTGAGGCGCGGCATGAGCGAGAGCCAGGTGCGCAAGATCATGGGTGAGAACTGGGTGCGGGTACTCAAGGATGTGTGGGGCGAGTAGGCCGCGTGCCGACCGCTAGCGAACCGGCGCAGGACACCAAGCGCCAGGCCGAATCAATAATAACGATCTTGAGGGTAACACCGTGACCAAGATGGCCCCTGAACTGCCCATCGAAGTGGACGTCGAGACCGGCGTCTGGACCACCGATGCCTTGCCGATGCTGTACGTGCCGCGCCACTTCTTCATCAACAACCATGTCGCGGTGGAAGAGGCGCTGGGCGCGGATGCCTACGCCGAGATCCTCTACCACGCCGGCTACAAGAGCGCCTGGCACTGGTGCGAGAAGGAGGCCGAGTTGCACGGCCTCGAGGGGGCGGCGGTCTTCGAGCATTACATGACGCGGCTGTCCCAGCGCGGCTGGGGGCGCTTTATCACCGAGGCGATCGACCTCGAGGCCGGCACCGCCAGCGTGCGCCTGGAGCACAGTGCCTTCGTCTATCAGCTGGGCAAGGTTGGGCGCAAGGTCGAATACATGTTCACCGGCTGGTTCGCCGGTGCCGTGGACCAGATTCTCGCCGCGCAGGGGTCGAGCCTTCGCACCGCGGCGCGCCAGACTCAGAGCGGGGCCGAGGCCGGCTGCGATGTTGGCCGTTTCGAGGTGCACCCGCTGCGCGCCAGCGATTCGCCGGCCCCTGGGGCCTGACCTTTTCGACCGAGGAGTCCCATCATGGCCTTCGACGCGATTTTCGAGCCGATCCAGATCGGCAGCCAGACCATCCGCAATCGGGTGGTCAGCACCGCCCACGCCGAGGTCTACGCCACCGATGGCGGCATGACCACCGAGCGCTACGTCAAGTACTACGAGGAGAAGGCCAAGGGCGGCTGTGGTCTGTGCATCTGCGGCGGCTCCTCGGTGGTCTCCATCGACAGCCCCCAGGCCTGGTGGAGCTCGGTGAACCTGTCCACCGACCGCATCATCCCGCACTTTCAGAACCTGGCCGACGCGGTGCACCGCCACGGCGGCAAGATCATGATCCAGATCACCCACATGGGCCGACGCTCGCGCTGGGACGGCTTCGACTGGCCGACGCTGATGTCGCCGTCAGGCATCCGTGAGCCGGTCCACCGTTCGACCTGCAAGACCATCGAGGACGAGGAGATCTGGCGCATCGTCGGCGACTTCGCGCAGGCCGCCCGGCGAGCCAAGGAAGGGGGGCTCGATGGGGTCGAGCTGTCCGCCGTGCACCAGCACCTGATCGATCAGTTCTGGAGCCCGCGGGTCAACAAGCGCGAGGACGAGTGGGGTGGCAGCTTCGAGAACCGCATGCGCTTCGGCCTCGAGGTGCTCAAGGCGGTTCGGGCCGAGGTCGGCGACGACTTCGTCGTCGGCATGCGCATCTGCGGCGACGAGTTTCACCCCGATGGCCTGAATCATGATGACATGAAGGCCATCGCCGCCTACTACGATGCCACCGGCCAGGTGGACTTCTTCGGCGTCATCGGCTCGGGCTGCGATACCCACAACTCGCTGGCCAACGTCATTCCCAACATGTCCTACCCACCGGAGCCATTTCTGCACCTGGCCGCGGGCATCAAGGACGTGGTCAGCGTGCCGGTGATCCACGCCCAGAACATCAAGGACCCGACCCAGGCCAATCGTATCCTCGAGGGCGGCTACGTCGATCTGGTGGGGATGACCCGGGCGCATATCGCCGATCCTCATCTGATCGCCAAGATCAAGATGGGCCAGATCGACCAGATCAAGCAGTGCGTCGGCGCCAACTACTGCATCGACCGTCAGTACCAGGGACTGGACGTGCTGTGTATCCAGAATGCGGCGACGTCGCGGGAGTACATGGGCCTGCCCCATGAGCTCAGCCCTAGCGACGGCCCCAAGCGCCGCGCGGTGGTGGTCGGTGGAGGGCCGGGTGGCATGGAGGCGGCGCGGGTGCTGGCCGAGCGTGGCCATGACGTGACGCTGTTCGAGGTCGCCGAGGCCCTCGGCGGGCAGATCAGCCTGGCGGCCCGGGCGCCAAGCCGCGACCAGATCGCCGGCATCACGCGCTGGTACCAGCTCGAGCTTGCCCGGCTCAAGGTCGATCTGCGCCTCGGCACCCATGCCGATGTCGCCACGATCCAGGACCTGCGCCCGGAGCTTGTGGTACTGGCCACCGGGGGGCAGCCGTTTCTGACTCAGTATCCCGATTGGGGCTACGATCCCGACCCCGCCAAGAGCCTGGTGGTGAGCACCTGGGACGTGCTGTCCGGTCGCGTGGCGCCGGGCAAGAACGTGCTCGTGTTCGATGCCATCTGCGAGTTTTCCGGGGTCTCCGCGGCGGACTATCTGGCCGACAAGGGCGCCAAGGTCGAGATCGTCACCGACGATATCAAGCCCGGCGCGGCGGTGGGCGGTACGACCTTTCCGACCTACTACCGCAGCCTCTACGAAAAAGAGGTGATCATGACCTCGGACCTGATGCTGCATCGGGTCTACCGCGAGGGCGAGAGCCTGGTGGCGGTGCTCGAGAACGAGTACACCGGCGTTCAGGAGGAGCGCGTGGTCGATCAGGTCGTGGTCGAAAACGGCGTCAGGCCGGACGAGGCGCTGTACCTGGCGCTGAAGGGCGAGTCGCGCAACCGTGGTCAGATCGATACCGAGGCGCTGTACGCCGCCAAGGCGCAGCCGTGCCTTGAGCTGATGGGATCGGGCGGCTTCGTGCTGTTTCGCCTCGGCGACTGCACGGCGCCGCGCAATACCCACGCCGCCATCTACGACGCCCTGCGCCTGTGCAAGGACGTTTGAACCCCAGCGGTACGCCGTAAGCCCAACGCGGTGCGTGCCGCCCACGGCCCCCGTCGATGGTATGTCGCGGGTGCCGGGGCGCGCCGCTGCGCGCTTACCGTGCGGCTCTTATCCAACGCCCCGGGCTTGGTCCCGGGACGTTGTGGAGGGACCTGTCGATGCTCAGCACCATCCTCCCCATGTTGATTCTGTCGCTGCTGGCCCTTGCCCTGGTGGGAGGGCTGCGGCGCGCCGCCCTCTGGCGCCGCGGGCGGCCTGCGAAGGTCGCCATGATCGCCGGCCTCGCCGCCATGCCGCGCCGCTACCTGGTCGATCTCCACCATGTGGTGGCCCGGGACAAGGCCTTTGCCAATACTCATGTCGCCACCGCCGGGGGCTTCGTTGCCGCCATGGTGCTGATGAGCGTGATCGTCCTGTTGCCGCTGCCGACGGCGCTGGAGGCGGTGCTCGGCGTGCTGATGCTGGCGGCAAGCGCGGCCATGTTCATCGGCGCACGCCTGGTCGCCCGCCGGCGTCGCCACCCGCCGGCGCGGCTCTCGCGCGGGCCATGGATGCGCCTGCCCAGGAGCCTGCAGGTGTTCTCCGCCAGCGTCTTCGTGCTCAGTCTGACGACACTGAATCTGTTGCCTCAAGGGTTGGTGTCCGGCGTGCTGGGGTGGCTGCTGGCGGCGATACTGCTGGTGGGGTTGACGCTGGGCATGGCGGAACTCGTGTTCGGCATGACCTGGGGTGGGCCGATGAAGCACGCTTTTGCCGGCGCCTTGCATCTGGCCTTCCATCGCCGCAGTGAGCGCTTCTCGACCAAGGCCAGCGAGCGGGCCGGCAAGACTCCCCGCTCCACCGCACTCAAGGCGCTGGATCTCGACCTGGACGCTGGCGTGGGGGCGCCATCGCTCGGCGTTGCGACGCCGGAAGACTTCACCTGGAACCAACGCCTGGGCTTCGATGCCTGCGTGCAGTGCGGGCGCTGCGAGGCGGTGTGTCCGGCCTTCGCCGCCGGCCAGCCGCTCAATCCCAAGAAGCTGATTCAGGACATGGTGCTCGGCATGACCGGCGCCAGCGACGCGGGCTACGCCGGCTCGGCGTATCCCGGCAAACCGGTCGGCGAGCATCGCGGCGAGCCCAAGGGCCCTATCGTGGTGGAGGCGGGCGGGGCCTTGCTGGACGCCGAGACGCTGTGGTCCTGCACCACCTGTCGCGCCTGCGTCGAGGAGTGTCCGATGATGATCGAGCATGTCGATGCGATCGTCGACATGCGCCGGTACCTGACCCTGGAGCGGGGCCAGACCCCGGGCAAGGGCGCCGAGGTGCTCGACAACCTGATCGCCACCGACAACCCGGGTGGGTTCGCACCGGGCTCACGAATGCACTGGGCCGCCGACCTGAACCTGCCGGTGATGCGCGACCTTGGGCAAGTGGACGTGCTGCTATGGCTTGGCGATGGGGCCTTTGACATGCGCAACCAGTGCACCCTCCGGGCCCTGGTCAAGGTGCTAAGAGCGGCCGACGTGGATTTTGCCGTGCTCGGCGATGAAGAGCGCGACAGCGGTGACGTGGCCCGTCGCCTGGGGGACGAGGCGACCTTCCAGCGCCTGGCCAAGGCCAATATCGCGACCCTGGCACGCTATCGCTTCCAGACCATCGTGACCTGCGATCCCCACAGTTTTCACGTGATCGGCAACGAGTACGGCGCCCTGGGGGGCGAGTACCGCGTGCGCCATCACAGCACCTTCATCGATGAGTTGCTGGTCGCCGACCGGCTGCGTCTGAGCGCCTGGAAAGGCGGTAGCGTGACCTATCACGATCCATGCTATCTGGGCCGCTACAACGGCGAGTACGAAGCTCCGCGGCGGGTGCTGGCGGCGCTTGGCATCACGCTCAAGGACATGCAGCGCTCCGGTTTTCGCTCACGCTGCTGCGGGGGTGGCGGCGGGGCACCGATCACCGACGTGCCTGGCGAGCGCCGGATTCCCGATATGCGCATGGCCGATGTGGCCGAGACCGGCGCCGAGCTTGTCGCGGTGGGCTGTCCACAGTGCACCGCCATGCTCGAAGGGGTGGTCGACGCCAGCGCCGAGGTGCGCGACATCGCCGAACTGGTAGCGAACGCCTTGGTGATGGAGGCGCCGGAACCGGGACCTTCTGTCGCGCCATCGCCCGCCATGTGCGAGGAGGTCAGTCAATGAGTGACATCGTGACGGAAACCGGACGGGACTCTCGGCTGCCAAGGCGTGACCCGCGCCTCGAGTGGATGGCGCGCAATCGACTGCATCCGGAGCATCTGACGGCGCTGAGTCGGCTGTCGGGAACGGGTGGCGCGGTAAGCGAATGGATGGGGCCCCACGGGCTGATACGCCGCAACCCCCACGCCATCGGCTTCGTCGGGCCCAATGGATGCAAGCGTATCGATCGTAGCGGCGTTCAGGACGGCCAGGGTCGGGCCGGTGGCGGTCAGGCTGGGCGGACGGGGGCGGCGCAGGACTCGCGCCGCCGCGTCGAGATCGAGGCGCCGGCGTTCTGGGTCGCCGTGGTGCCGGACACCGCCGGCGGTCGTTTGACCGACCATGACCGTGACCTGCTGGGGTTGGCAAGGTGCGTGGCGGACCGTTTAAGCGAAGCCCCAGGGGCGGTGCTTGCCGTGGTGTTCGATGCACAGGCAGGGGCCGACGATCCGCTGGCCGGTGTCGGTAAAGACGCTGGCGTGGATGGGGCAGGGGCGCAGCATGTCGGGATTGATGGCCTCGACGAGGCCGGCGCGGATCGGGTAATTCGTCTGCCGGTGCCCGCAGGCTATGCCCCGGAGGCCCGGCTCGCGGCGCTGCTGGCGCTGGAGGCCACACTCGCACCACGCCACTGGCTGCTGCCGGACGCGGGAATAGGTGGCGGCGACCTGGGGCGGCGGCTGGCGGTACGAATCGGCGAGCGTCCGGCCACCGGCCTGTGGCGTATCGATACCGATGATGCGGCCGAGTCGGGCTGGATGTGCCTATGCCGCAGCGGTTCTGGACGCCAGGAACGTCGGCGTCCGCTACCCAGAGTGGCCCTGGCACTGGCCGAGTGCGCCGAGCCGGTGGTGGCAACGCGCCACGCGGCCGGTTCGTTGTCGGCACAGCTGGCGCCGCAAGGCGCCTTTCCTGTGGCTCGGCGCGGGCTCGAGGATCTCGGTGCCGTGGCGGTGGACCCCGCCGCCATCGGCCTCGGCGAGGCCGAGTTTATCCTCTCTGCCGGCAATGGCGTGAAGGACTGGCCGGGCTTTCATCGTGCCGCCGAGGCGCTGGGTGCCACCGAAGGCGCCTCCCGGGTGGCGGTGGACGATGGCCATATGCCGCGACATCGCCAGGTCGGGGCCACCGGCACCTTCGTCAGCGCCCGAGTCTATGTGGCGGTGGGCATCAGCGGTGCCATTCAGCACCTGCAAGGCATCCAGCGCTGCGATCGTGTGGTGGCGATCAACGCCGACCCGGGCTGTGACATGGTCAAGCGTGCCGACCTGGCGGTGATCGCGGACGCCGGTGCCGTGATCGCGGCGCTGGTGGCCGCCCAGGTGGCCGCCAAGGTGGCCGTCAATGAACAAGGCACGGGCGGTGGCGGTGAGTTAAATGGCGACGTTGACGGCGAGGCCGCCGACCAGGTCGAACAGGGGCGCCAGCGTCCCGATGCACTATCCAAGGAGGCTCGACATGTCGCTTGAACGAACCCGCGGTCCAGGAGAGGCCGGTTCACGCAGCGCCGGTGCAAGGCTCGAGATTGGCGTGCTGGTGTCGGTCGGGCGCCATGGCGTCACCGAGCGAGCACGGCGCGCCGATCTCGATGCCCGTGCCCTGGAAATGGCGCTGGCGCAGCGCTCACAGCGAGGCGTTGGCGAGGTCGATATCGCCGCCTGCCATGTGGGGGCGTCGAGCGACGAGACCGACGCCGCCCTGCGTGATTATCTCGGCATGGGACTCGAACGGTTATCGCTGCTGGAAGCCCGCGAGGACGTCGATGCCTTGCCGGTGTTGCTCGATCATCTAAGGGGCAATGAGGCCGGGGGTGACAAAGCGGCCGGTCCGCGGCTGGTGCTGTGTGGCACCAGGGCGGAGCAGGGAGAGGGATCGGGCGTGCTGCCCTTCGCCCTGGCCGAGGCGCTGGGATGGACGATGGTGTCCGGCGTGGCCGCGATCGAGGCGCTGGAGCCTGGCGAGGGAGGCTGGCAGGCCACCGTGCTTCAGGCGCTGCCCCGGGGCCAGCGTCGCCGCCTGCGGGTAGCGCTGCCCGCCGTGATCGCCGTCGATTCGGCGGCGCCGACGCCGCGCCAGAGCGCCTTCGGCCCGGCTCGGAGGGGACATATCGACAGGCGACCCGCCGGTGGCGAGGCGAGGGTCGATGAGGCCGTCACCGAGTGGCCGCTGACGGCGGCCAAGGTGCGTCCCAAGCGCCTCAAGATCGTCACCGCGACCAGCGCGCGCGATCGCTTCAAGGCCGCGGCGGCCAAGGCTCAGGGCGGGACCGGCAAGGTGCTGACCGACGTGACGCCCGAACAGGGCGCCGAGGCCATCCTGGCCCTGCTCAGAGAAGAAGGCGTGCTGCGTTAGCCGGCCTGGGCGGCGCAGTCTCGCGAGCAGCGCCGCGTTCTCGCTACCGGCGTCGCGTTCTCGCTACCGGCGTCGCTGCAGCTCTTGACCACCGAGGACCCGCCCAGGACCGCGCCCGCGAGCAGGGAAAACCCTGCATCGCGGGCGCGGTCTTGGCGCTTTCGGCCACCGGGCGTGGCGTCGATCAGGCGCTGGCGAGCCCAGGAGCGCGGCTTTCTTCGACGAGGCCCTTGAGCAGGGACACCACCATCACCAGCAGCACCAGGGTGAAGGGCAGGCCCGCCGCCACGGCGCCGGCCTGGATCGCCGAGAGCGCGGCATCACCGCCGCCATAGAGCAGAATCGCCGCGATCATGCCCTCCAGCGTCGCCCAGAATACCCGCTGGGTCTTGGGCGCATCGGTCTTGCCGCCCGCGGTGATGGTGTCGATCACCAGCGAGCCCGAGTCCGATGAGGTGATGAAGAACACCAGTACCAGGACGATGGCGCAGGTCGAGGTCAGGGTGGTGAAGGGCAACTGTTCGAGCATCTGGAACATGGCCAGGGAGACGTCGCTGATGCCGTCGGCCAGGGCCCCCACGCCGAGTTCGGCCTGGCTCAGCGCGTTGCCGCCGAAGGCTGCCATCCACACCAGGCTGACCAGGGTCGGCACCATCAGCACCGCGATCACGAATTCGCGCACCGTGCGCCCGCGCGAGATCCGCGCGATGAACATGCCGACGAAGGGTGACCAGGAGATCCACCAGGCCCAGTAGAACACCGTCCAGCCGTGGTACCAGGTGGCATCCTCGCGACCGATCCAGTTCGACAGCGGTAGCAGGTAGGACGCATAGGCCAATGCCGCCTCGCCCAGGTTGGCGGCGAACAGGGTCAGGGAGCCGGCCACGATGACGAACACCAGCAGGATCAGGGCCAGGACCATGTTGATGTTCGAGAACAGCTTGACGCCGCCGTCGATGCCTCGCCAGACCGAGAACAGGGCAACCAGCGTCACCACGATGATGATCGCGAGCTGGGTGCCGAGGGTGTTGGGAACATCGAACAGGTAGTGAAGGCCCGAGGCGGCCTGGGTGGCGCCGAGGCCGAGGGAAGTCGCCAGACCGAAGATGGTCGCCAGCACCGCGAGAATGTCGATCACATGCCCCGGCCAGCCCCGTACCCGAGCCCCGAACAAGGGGGTGAAAGCCGAGCGCAGCGTCAGTGGTAGGCCACGGTTGTAGGCGAAGAACGCCAGCGACAGGCCGACCACGGCGTAGATCGCCCAAGGGTGAAGCCCCCAATGAAACAGGGTGGCACCGATGGCCGCTCGGGCCGCTTCTGGCGTCTCGGCGGCAACGTTCAGCGGGGTGCCGTACCAGTCGCTGTAGTAGGCCACGGGCTCCGCGACGCTCCAGAACATCAGGCCGATGCCCATGCCGGCGGCGAACAGCATGCTGAACCAGGACAGCGTCGAGTGCTCCGGACGGGCGCTGCGTCCACCGAGGCGAATGCGACCCAGCGGCAATACCACCAGGATCAGACACACCACCACGAAAAGGTTGCCCGCGATCATGAACAGCCAGTCGAAGTGTTCGATGGCCCAACCTCGAGCCCCCACCAGTTGGGCGCTGGCCGCCACCGGAAACACCAGGGCATAGATAATGAAGGCGAGTATCGCCAGGGCGGAGAGCGGAAACACAGGATAATGAAAGTCCAGCCCCCAGCGCTGGGTATTGTCTTGTCCCGGGGTCATGACCGGGTCCTTGGGTCGAGTCATCGAACGGTCCTCGTGGCGATGTTGTTGGCTGTTGTCATGGGAGGAAGGCGCCGGCCATCGCGTCGATGGCGGCGGCGCCGGCTTATTCTTCGGCTACCCAGCAGCGGTCACTGTCACCAGAGCGACCTCCAGCTACCTGCGTCCCCCATTCGCTTCGGTATCGCCCGGTCGATGTCTCGAATAGGTATGCCGATGACTCTCACGGAACAGTGGGGCCGGGATGACGCGCTACGCTCGTGGGGCGGTCGTGGCGTCCGGGGGCGAGCGCTCTCGGTACCGGATCGGCAAGGCGTTCTCGGTCGGCGACCCACGCCGAGACGCCCGTCCTAACCAACAGGACCAGCAATTGAGCGTCCTCAGGATGCCAATGGTCAGCACGCCAAAGGAGACGGTCACGATGAGCGATGCCAATCGCGGTGTGGTCTACATGGGCCCCGGCAAGGTCGAGGTCCAGTCGATTGCCTTTCCCGAGCTCGCGCTCGGGCGGCGCAAGTGCGAGCACGGGGTGATCCTCAAGGTCATCACCACCAATATCTGTGGCAGCGACCAGCACATGGTGCGCGGTCGCACCACGGCACCCGAGGGGCTGGTACTGGGGCATGAAATCACCGGCGAGGTGATCGAGTGTGGCCGTGATGTCGAGTTCCTCGCCGTCGGCGATATCGTCTCGGTGCCGTTCAACATCGCCTGTGGGCGCTGCCGCAACTGCAAGGAAGGGCGGACGGGGATCTGCCTCAACGTCAATCCATCGCGCCCCGGGGCCGCTTACGGCTATGTGGATATGGGCGGCTGGGTGGGTGGGCAGACCGAATACGTCATGGTTCCCTACGCCGATTTCAATCTGCTGAAGTTCCCCGACCGTGACGCGGCCATGGCCAAGATCCAGGACCTGACGCTGCTCTCCGACATCTTTCCGACCGGGTTTCACGGCTGCGTCAGCGCCGGGGTCGGCCCGGGCAGCACGGTGTATATCGGCGGCGCAGGGCCCGTGGGGCTAGCGGCGGCGGCCTCGGCTCACTTGCTCGGCGCCGCCTGCGTCATCGTCGGCGACATGATCGATGCTCGGCTCGAGCAGGCGGCGAGCTTCGGCTGCGAGACCGTTGACCTTCGGCAGGACACGCCGATGGCGGACATGCTGGAGGCGATTACCGGTGACCGCGAGGTCGATTGTGCGGTCGATGCGGTGGGTTTCGAGGCGCGCTGTCACGGCCACAACCACGGCCATGAGCAGCCGGCAACGGTGCTCAATGCCTGCATGGACATCACTCGTGCGGGTGGCCAGATTGGTATTCCCGGGCTCTATGTCACCGAGGACCCGGGCGCTGAAAGCGATGCCGCCCGACACGGCAATCTATCGATGCGCTTTGGCCTGGGCTGGGCCAAGTCCCACTCGTTTCACACGGGGCAGTGCCCGGTGATGAAGTATCACCGCCAACTGATGCAGGCGATCCTGTTCGACAAGGTTCAGTTGGCCAAGGCGGTCAACGTTCAGGTCATTTCGCTGGATGAGGCCCCGCAAGGCTATGCCGCCTTCGACGGCGGCGCCGCGCGCAAGTTTGTCATCGATCCCCACGGTAGTGTTGCCGCCTGATCGGGCAGGGCGTCAAGGCAATGCCGAATCGGGCCTCGATGTCAGCATCGAGGCCCGGCCGCGTTGCGGCGCCGGCGTCGCGGTGCCAGCATGAGTGATTGCACGGACGTCCGCATCCGTCATCGGCACCTGGCGCAGCGACTGATACCAGCAGCGATGGACAAGAGCCGTGACCGACAAGAATAGCCAATAGAAGAGTCTTCGATGACCGTTCAGACCGTGACACCCAGCGCCGACGCCAAGCCGCGTCGCACCCGCGCGACCCTGCGTGGTCGCCAGCCTGATCCCGAGGTCCTCGCCACTGTCAGGGGGCTGCTCGGCGACGAGCGAGACGACGATACGCTGCGTCGGCGTGACCTGCTGATCGAGCATCTGCACGTCCTTCAAGACGCCGCGGGTCACTTGACCCTCGAGCGCTTGCGAGCGCTGGCGACCTATATGGGACTGCCGATGGCGGCGGTCTACGAAACCGCTACCTTCTACGCTCATTTCGACGTTATCCATGACGGCGACCCGCTGCCGCCGGCGCTGACCTTGCGGGTGTGTGACTCGTTATCGTGTCAAATGGCCGGGGCCGAACGGCTGAAAGCCGAACTGGAGGCCGGGATGGACGCCGCACGTGTCCGCGTACTGCGGGCGCCGTGCATGGGGCGCTGTGACCAGGCCCCGGTGGTCGAAGTCGGGCATCATCATCTGGGCCATGCGACGCCGGAGGCCGTCGAGGTGCTGGTGGATACCGACCAGACCCACCCCGAAGCCATCCTCTGGCAGGGCCTTTCGGACTACCGTCACGAGGGCGGCTATCAGCTACTGAGCGCCTGTCGCGCCGGCCAGGTCAGCCTCGAAGAGCTGACTTCGTTGCTCGAGCGCTCGGGGCTTCGCGGGCTCGGTGGCGCGGGCTTTCCGACCTTCAAGAAGTGGCAGGTGGTGGCGGCAGAGCCGGGCCCGCGGCTGTGTGCGGTGAACGCCGATGAAGGTGAGCCCGGCACCTTCAAGGACCGCTATTATCTGGAGCGCGCGCCCCATCAGATGCTTGAGGGCGCCCTGATCGGGGCCTGGGCGGTGGATGCCGAGGCGGTCTACATCTATCTGCGCGATGAGTATCCGGGCTTGCACCGCGTATTGCGCCAGGCCATCGATGAGCTGGAACGTGAAGGCCTCGCTGCGCCTGGCCAGCTGGTGCTGCGCCGGGGCGCCGGGGCCTATATCTGCGGCGAAGAGTCGGCCATGATCGAGTCTCTGGAAGGCAAGCCCGGCAAGCCTCGCCATCGCCCTCCCTTTGTTGCTCAGAAGGGCCTCTTCGGTCGCCCGACGCTGGTCAACAACGTCGAGACGTTGTACTGGATTCCGGCCCTGTGGCGCGATGGCGCCGAGTCCTTCGCCGGTCACGGGCGCCACGGTCGCAGCGGCTTGCGCAGCTTCTCGCTATCCGGCCGGGTGCGCCGCCCGGGCGTCTACCTGGCGCCGGCGGGGATCACCCTCAAGGAACTCGTCGACGAGTACGGTGGCGGCATGCAGGAAGGGCACCGCTTGGTGGCCTATCTGCCCGGGGGCGCCTCGGGCGGTATTCTCCCAGCCGCCAAGGCCGACATTCCCCTCGACTTCGATACCCTCCAGGCCGAGGGCTGCTTCATCGGTTCGGCGGCGGTCATCGTGGTCTCCGATCACGACGATCTGCGTGGGTTGGCCACCAACCTGATGGCGTTCTTCGCCGACGAGTCCTGTGGCCAGTGCACGCCCTGTCGCGTCGGCAGCGAGAAGATGCTGTCGCTGCTCGAAGGGGACACCTGGGTGGCCGAGGATCTCCAGCGGCTATCGCAGCTGATGCAGGACGCTTCGATCTGTGGCCTGGGCCAGGCGGCCCCCAACCCGGTGCAGGGACTTTTGCGCGACTTTCGCGATGAGCTGGCGCGCCAGAACGTGATTATTACCGACGCCAGGGCGGCGCGCCCAGGTGCAGAGGAGGGCCGCTCATGAGCACGCGAGGCGAAACGTCAGGCGTCCGCCAGGCCGGCAACGGTCGCGGTGAAGACGGCGGTGATCCCCGGCACGCTCGGTTCGATATCACGCTGGACGGCGAGCGAGTGAGTGCTTACCGGGGCGAGACGATCTGGCAAGTGGCCAGGCGCGCCGGAGAGACCATCCCGCACCTGTGCTTCAAGGATGCCGCGGGCTATCGTTCCGACGGCAACTGCCGCGCCTGCATGGTCGAGATCGATGGCGAACGCGTCCTGGCGGCGAGCTGCCTGCGCGAAGCCAGGCCCGATATGGTGGTGAAAAGCGCGAGCTCCGAACGGGCACGGGTCGCCCGGGAAGGGGTGATGGAGCTGTTGCTGGCCGATCAGCCGAGCCGTGAACAGAGTCCCGACCGCGCGAGCCACCTGTGGGCCATGGCCGATCTTCTCGGCGTCGATGCGACGCGGGCTCGAGCCCGCTATCCGCGGCGCCGGGGCGTCAGCGTTCACCACGCCCCGGTCGAGCGTTTGCCGGAGGGCGGCAGCGACGGTCAGCGGCCGTCGAAGGAGAGCCTTGCCCCGCCAAGGGCCGGCGATGATGACCTCCCCGGTGAGCGCTTACCCACCGCCACGCCCACGCCAGCCCCGTCATCGGCGAGTCTCGAGGCGGTGGCACCGGGGCACGATGCCAGCCATACCGCCATGCGCGTCAACCTCGATGCCTGCATCAACTGCACCTTGTGCGTCAGGGCCTGCCGCGAGGTCCAGGTCAACGATGTGATCGGCATGGCCCATCGCGGCGTGGCGAGCAAGATAGTGTTCGATTTTGACGATCCCATGGGCGCGAGCACGTGCGTGGCTTGCGGTGAGTGCGTTCAGGCCTGCCCCACCGGTGCGCTGATGCCGGCGAGCCTTGTCGATGAGGCAGGATGCGGCGATAGCCAGGTGGCCGACCGGCGAGTCGACTCGGTGTGTCCCTATTGCGGCGTAGGCTGCCAGCTTACCTACCATGTCAAGGACGATGCGATTGCCTTCGTCGAAGGACGCGATGGTCCGGCCAACCAGGGCCGTCTGTGTGTCAAGGGCCGTTTCGGCTTTGACTATCCGCGTCATCCCGCGCGGCTGATGCGTCCCCTGGTGCGCCGCGAGGGAGTGCCCAAGGGGCTCGATCCCGACTTCGACCCGGCCAGGCCGCTGAGCCACTTTCGCGAGGCCAGCTGGGAAGAAGCGCTGGATATCGCCGCCGATGGGCTCAAGCGTCTCAAGCGTGAGCATGGCCCTAATGCCCTGGCCGGCTTCGGTAGCGCCAAGTGTTCCAATGAGGAGGCCTGGCTGTTTCAGAAGCTCGTGCGCATCGGCTTCGGCTCCAATCACGTCGATCACTGTACGCGGCTGTGCCATGCAAGCTCCGTGGCCGCGCTGATGGAGTGCATTGGCTCCGGCGCGGTGACGGCATCCTTCCTGCAAGCGCTCGAGGCCGATGTGGTGATCCTCACCGGCTGCAACCCGGCGGTGAACCACCCAGTGGCGGCGACCTTCTTCAAGCAGGCTGCCAAGCGTGGGACTCGCTTTATCATCATCGACCCCCGCGGCCAGGCCATGGGCGCGCATGCCCATCGCGTGCTGCGGTTCACGCCGGGAGCGGATGTCTCGCTGTTCAATGCCATGCTCAATGTCATCGTCGAGGAAGGGCTCTACGACCGTGACTACATTGGCGCGCACACCGAGGGCTTCGAGCGCTTGAAGGCCCAGGTTCGTGGGCAGACCCCGGAGGCCATGGCCGATGCCTGTGGCGTACCCGCGGACGAGATTCGCTGTGCGGCTCGGGAGTACGCCCAGGCCGAGCGCGCGATGATCTTCTGGGGCATGGGAATTTCCCAGCACACCCACGGCACCGACAATGCTCGCTGCCTGATCTCCCTGGCCCTTGCCTGTGGCCACACCGGTCGTCCCGGCACTGGCCTGCATCCGCTGCGTGGTCAGAACAACGTCCAGGGAGCGTCCGACGCGGGGCTGATTCCGATGTTTCTGCCCGACTATCAGCCGGTGTCCGACGCCCAGGTGCGCTCGGCCTTCGAGGAGCTGTGGGGCGCTGAGCTCGACCCCACGCCGGGCCTGACGGTGGTGGAGATCATGGAGGCTATCCATGCGGGCCAGATCCGCGGGATGTATATCCTGGGTGAGAACCCGGCCATGTCCGACCCGGATCTCGATCATGCCCGAGGCGCCCTGGCGAGCCTTGAGCACCTGGTGGTGCAGGATTTGTTCGTCACCGAGACGGCCCAGTTTGCCGACGTCATCCTGCCGGCCTCGAGCTGGCCGGAAAAAGACGGCAGCGTGACCAATACCAATCGTACCGTGCAGCTCGGCCGTCAGGCCGTGCCGCTGCCCGGCGACACCCGGGCAGACTGGTGGATCATCCAGCAACTGGCCCGTCGACTGGGTCTGGACTGGGACTACGACCACCCAAGGGACGTCTTCGCCGAGATGCAGCAAGGCATGGCCTCACTTGCCAACATCGACTGGGCACGCCTGGAACGGGAAGGCGCCGTCACCTATCCGTGTTCGGCGAAGGATGCACCGGGCGATGACGTGGTGTTCGCCGACGCCTTTCCCACCGCCAGCGGCAAGGCGACGTTTTCCCCGGCGCTGCCGCTGGCGCCCGATGAGCCCATCGATGGTGACTACCCGACGGTGCTGTCCACCGGGCGCCAGCTGGAACACTGGCACACCGGCTCCATGACCCGACGCGCCAGGGTGCTGGACGCGCTCGAGCCCGAGGCGGTGGCGAGCCTGTCGCCCGGGGAGCTCAAGCGCCTGGGCATGGCTCCCGGCGAACGGCTTAGCATCACTACCCGTCGAGGGTCGATCACCCTGGTGGCCCGGGTCGACGAGGGCATGCCGGACGGCATGGTGTTCGTGCCGTTCTGCTACGTCGAGGCGGCGGTGAACCTGCTGACCAATCCGGCGCTCGACCCCTATGGCAAGATCCCGGAGTTCAAGTACGCGGCCTGCCGGCTTGCGCCGGCAGAGGCGCCTAGCGGCTAGTGCCGTACCTCACTCGGGACTCGCTGCCCGCTCGGTGCTTGCGTCCCGGTGCTTGCGTCCCGGTGCTTGTGACCCGGGGAAACGGGGGCAGGGTGGGTGAGCGCCCCACGCCGCGGGTGGTTTATGCTGGGAAGTTCAACCTGCAAGGTGGCTGGAGGGCAACGCCATGATGATTGTCGAATTGATCGACGGTGACGATTTTCGTGATCGCCTGCTGGCCCTGGGGGTGCGTCTCCCGGCGGATGCCGGCCCGGATACCTGTGCCCGCATGGCGCGGCTCAAGGATCGCGAGGTGGGCGTGCCGGGGCTCGATGGCTTGGTGGTCGAGTTGTTGGCCAAGAGCGATATTCTGCTGCCGTCCGTACATCGCGCCATCCAGGATCATTTAAGCGCGCTCTCGGCGCTGCGTCGCTAGTCTCGCTGTTCGCTCGCTGGCCGGCGAGTGGCCGGCCAGCGAGTCGCCGCCGGGCCGCTCCTCAGGTGTCTCGGCCTCGTAGCAACGTCGACCGCGTGGCGGCTTCGCGCTGCGCTCGGTAAACTATGCCGTTTCGACCCTAGCTGTTCTTGCCCGCTTTCGCTTTTCGCCCCCCGTTTCCCGTGGTTCCGGTCTTGCTCCGGTGTTCGCCAGGCCTGGCGACAGGGGCTATCCCTAACGATATATTGTGTCGCTTCCAGCAATGAGGCATGAAAGACACTGTGTTCAAGGCAGCGCATTGCCTTGCCGCCGGGTGGCGCGACTCGTGGATCACCGCCGGGGCCGACTCGGCGGCGTACGCGGGCGATGGCGCAGCGGGCTAGACGGCCGGTCTTTCGCCTGGTTCCATTCTCCGTCAGCTGGGGTGACTGAAAGGAAATACGCATGATTCTGGACGCCGAACTGGCCCAGCAGATCGTTGACAAGACCCAGGGCATTCTCGACGCCAACATCAATGTGATGGATATCCAGGGGGTGATCATCGCCAGTGGCGATCGCCAGCGCCTGGGGCGTTTGCATGATGGCGCGGTGCTGGCCTTGAAGCGCCAAACCGAAGTTGAGATTACCCAGGACAGTGACTCGGCACTGCGTGGGGTGAAGGCCGGCATCAATCTGCTGCTCAAATGTCATAACCAGACGGTGGGGGTGATCGGCGTCACCGGCGATCCCGACGAGGTTCGCCAGGCCGCCGCCCTGGTCAAGATGACCTCTGAAATGGTCGTTGAGCAAGCCTCGTTGATGGATCGCCTGCAGTGGAACAAGCGCCATAAGGAAGGTTTTATTCTCGCCTGGATCAATCATGAACTGAGCGAGGATCAGCTCGGCGGCTGGGCCGGAAGGCTCGGCGTGAGTCTCGAGGAGCCGCGGGTCGCCGTGCTGATTGAGCTGGGCAAGCAGAACCCGATGCTCAACCTCACGGATATGCAGGATGTCATCGAATTGCTCGAATTTCCGAGCCGCGACAATCTGGTGGCTATGGTCTCCACCAACCAGATCGTGGTGCTGAAGCCGTGCTGTTCTCAGCATCAGGCCTGGAGCGGTGAACGAGAGGGGTTGCGTATCGATGCCCTGATGAACCGGCTGGCCGACAAGGGCATCGACCAGGTCAAGGTCGCACTCGGGCAGTTCTTTAGCGGTGCAGGCCATATGCACCTGTCCTTTCAGAGCGCCCAGCAGGTGCTTGCGACCGGCAAGCTGCAGTTTCCCGATCGTCACAAGTATCTGTTCGAGGAATTACGCTTGCCGGTCTTGCTGACGCCACTGGAGGATAGCTGGCAGGGCGGGCAGCTGCGCAAGTCCATCGATACGCTGCGCGATCAAGATCCATCCGGGCGCCTGTTGAAGACACTGCAGGCGCTCTATGAGCATCAGGGAAACCTGACCCAGTGTGCCCAGGCGCTGCATGTGCACCGCAATACCCTGCGCTATCGACTGGACAAGATCCACGATATTGCCGGCATCTCGCCCCATCACTTCACCGGTCTGGTGGAGTTGTATCTGGGCCTTCAACTATCGGTTCGATCCGCCTTGTGACTCTGCACAAAAAGCGACCCTGGTGGGGCGCGGGCATTTGTGCGCTGTCATAGAGCATGTGGTTCAGGGAGTCGTCATACTCGGCGACGAGCAATTTTCGACACCATCGCGCCAGCGGTCCGCGTGGGTTGCTCCGGGTTAACCCTATAACGCCAACAGGAGTCATCATGAGCCTTATCCTGATACTGCTGGCGGTGATCGTGTTTATCGTGATCGCCACCAGCAAGTTCAAAGTCCACCCTTTCCTCGCCTTGCTGGCGTCGGCCTTCATCGCCGCGTTCGCCTACGGGCTACCGCTGGACTCGGTGGTCGGCACCATCACCTCCGGCTTCGGCGGCATTCTCGGCTACATCGGCCTGGTGATAGTTCTCGGCACCATTATCGGCATCATTCTGGAGAAGAGCGGTGCGGCCATTACCATGGCCGACGTCATCATCGCCAAGCTCGGCGATCGTTTCCCGACGCTGACCATGTCGATCATCGGCTACATCGTCTCGATTCCGGTGTTCTGTGATTCCGGCTTCGTGATTCTCAATTCGCTCAAGGAGTCGCTGGCCAAGAAGCTTTCCACGTCGCCCATCGCCATGAGTGTGGCCTTGGCCACGGGCTTGTATGCCACCCATACCTTCGTCCCGCCGACGCCCGGGCCGATTGCCGCCGCCGGCAATCTCGGTCTCGAGTCGAATCTTGGGCTGGTCATCGGCGTCGGCGTCGTGGTCGCGGCGGTGGCGGCGGCGGCGGGCATGTTCTGGGCCAGCCGGTTTGCCAAGGTCGAGCCGGACGTCGAAAACCCGGCGCTGGAAGACGATGGCCTTCACCAGGACTGGCAGGCGCTCAAGGCAAGCTACGGCAAGCTGCCGAGCCCGGCCCAGGCGTTTGCGCCGATCTTCATCCCGATTCTGCTGATCTGTATCGGTTCGGTCGCTCGGCTGCCTGCGGCACCCTTCGGCGAAGGCAGCGTGCTCACCGTACTGAGCTTCCTCGGCCAGCCGCTGACTGCTCTGGTCATCGGTCTGTTGCTGTCGACGCTGTTGCTCAAGAGCGACAGCAAGATCGAAGAGTTCAGCCAGCGCATCAGCGACGGCATCGTCGCCGCCGCGCCGATACTGCTGATCACCGGTGCCGGCGGTGCGTTTGGTGCCGTACTCAAGGCCACACCCTTGGGCGAGTATCTCGGCACCACGCTGTCGGCCCTTGGGGTGGGTATCTTCATGCCCTTCATCGTGTCGGCTGCGCTGAAAACCGCGCAAGGGTCTTCGACCGTGGCGCTGGTGACGACCTCTGCCCTGGTGGCACCGTTGCTGGGTGATCTTGGCCTCGATAGCGAAATGGGTCGGGTGTTGACGGTCATGGCGATCGGTGCCGGTGCCATGACGGTGTCCCATGCCAATGACAGCTTCTTCTGGGTGGTGTCGCAGTTCAGCCGCATGAGTGTTGGTCTGGCCTACCGTGCCCAGACGCTGGCCACGCTGATCCAGGGTGTCACGGGGATGGCGTTCGTCTATCTGCTGTCGCTGTTCCTGCTCTGAACCCGTGAGTCGAGGCGGGAACCCGGTACTCGGGTTCTCGCCTCGAGGGCATCGATTCGGCGATGGGCCGTCAGCGGTCTTTTTTTTCTCTCTACCTCTCTACCTCTCTACCTCTCTACCTCTCTACCTCTCTACCTCTCTACCTCTCTACCTCTCTACCTCTCTACCTCTCTCCTCGCGTTCCGCAGGAGCCTGTTCGTCGAAATCGTGCCGCGTCATCCGCAAGGGCTCCAGGTCGGGGGCAATGCCTTCGGCTGGCGGCGGTCCCGCCACGCAGGAGCGTAGCCGATACGCCGGCCGCTGCAATCGCCGAATCAGAATTTCTTTATTGGCACAGTAAAGGCAAATTTCCTACGGATTTTTAGGCAATGTCGCGATGCCTTTGCACTACCGGCTGACCAGTATGAGTAGGGAAGTCAGAAGTTCTCGCCGACTCACCTTCTCTGTCAGCAGGTACCCACGCTGGATGCCCACGCTTTTCTCTTGTCGTTGATCCTGGCTCTGGTCGTCCTGGTGGTCGGGTGGCGCCGCCTTGCTAAGCCTCGCTCCGCGGAGAGGACAGGCAAAAGCCGATACTCGCCGGTGGTACCGAGGCAACAGTGCGGAGCGGCCTTGCCGTCGCTGCTGCTGATACTGCTGGTCAGCGGCACTCTGATGGCGTTCAACACCCTGCTGCTTCAGGGCAGCTTTCCTCGCGTCATCCCCGATGCGTTGACCTTGACGCGCCCCGGTGCCATCGCGGCATTGCTGGTGACGGTTGGCATCGTATTGACCGTGCATGATAGACCTCGGCTTCGTCGCCTGGTGGCACTCGCCGTCGCGCTGTTCGGGCTCTATCACCTGGGGGCTGCCGGGACAGTCGCCTGGCGGGGCGAAGAGGCGACCGACGATATCCTGCCCATGCTCACCAGCGTCCTGCTGTTGCTGTCGGCCCGGTGCTTGACCGAAGAAGTGGGAAGTCGGCGTTTCCGTCGTCAGTGGCGGGTGCTTGGCGGGCTTTGCCTGGTGGCCGGTCTATTGTCGTTATCCGCGCACTTGCTGCCCGGCGTCGTGCGCGACCCGGTGTGGCGGATCACTCAGGAAATGCGGCCAGTGGGTGGCGCGGCGCTGGTGGTCTACGGGGGGGCGACGTCACTGGTCGCGGGCCTGCGCAGTGAAGCATTCCGCGAGGTGCCGTCGTTGGCGCGAACGGTGGGCATCGTCGGCTGTCTGCTTAGCGTGTTCGCCTGGATGGCCAGTAGCCTGCTGTTCGAGCGTGCCCAGCGGGGAGACGTTGACGCGCTGCTGTCCCAGCTCGCTGACGGCATCAGCCAGTGGCAAGTCCGCTTGAGAGATGACTGGTCGACGGCGGCGCCGGCGCGTCTTGACCTTGCCCGCATGCCAGGGGTCGTGGCGCTCGGCGGAGTCGACGATCACGGCGGCATCACCTGGCAACGGTGGGTGAGGGATGTCGATGAGCGCCGTCAGCATCGAGCGCTGCTCCCACCGGCAGTGTCTCTGCAGTCGATTCGCCAGGAGATGGCCCCGGGTCTTCACTGGCATCTGCTTGGCCCTGATGATGCGGCTCTGGCACTGGTGGTGTTCCCGTCGGATGACGCCTCTGGGATCCGCCTGGCGATGTTGATTGACCTGGTGGAGATGGTCTCTCACCTGGTCGATCAACTAGACATCGGCATGGCGCTGACGGTGTCGGTCGCGGATCAGGAAGTTGCCGCGTTTGGCCGCAGCGGCGCGTCCGATGGAATGGCCAGCAGCATGACGCGTGCCTTTCGGGTTCAGCTCATCGATGGTCCCGCCTTGACCTTGAAGGCCCGGCCGATGAGCCCTGCGTTCGGGACGCCAGAGAGATTGCTGCCGCTGATTCTGGGCGGGCTGGGCCTGTTCGTCAGCTACCAGTTGATGATCTGGATCGCCCTTGCCGGCCTGCGCCAGCGCCATGCCCAGGCGCTGGCGGTCAGAGAACAGCGTTATCGGTCGCTCTTCGATCACAGTCCATCCGCCATCCTCACGCTGTCGCTGTCGGGAATCGTCGTCGATATCAATGCCACGATGCTGGCGCGGCTAGGGGGCCGGCGTCGGGGGTTTCTCGGGCGTCATTACACCAGTGTGGTCGTGTGCTTGCTGCGTGCCGATGTTTCCGACGAACTGGCCCTTGCCATTCAAGAGGCGCTGGCCGGGAAGACTCGCTCGCTGTCGATACGTTCAGGGGCTGGTAGCGCGGCGTTGCTGTGTTTTGAGGTGATCCTGGAGCCGGTCATCATCGATGACAGGGTGACCGGGGTGTTTGCCATCTTCCGCGACGTCACCTCTCGGGAGTTTGCCCAGTCTCAGTTGACGCTCATGGAACGGAGCCTGGCGGAGTGCAGCAACGGCGTGGTGATCGTCCACATGGCACCCGATGATCGCCCCATCGTGTTCGTCAATGAGGCCTTCTGCCGAATCACCGGCCACGACCGAGATGACCTGATCGGGCAGCCGCTGTCGGTGATCGCGGCTCAGCAGGCGGTGGCCGAGGAGCCTCGCTGGCTGTGTGAGGCGTTGCTCAGCGGCGAGGCCCGGGCGGTGACGGTGAACGCCACGCGCAAGGACGGGTCGAGTTTCTGGTGCCAGATCGTGCTTTCCCCGGTGCACAAGCATGGGCAAGCCGTCAGTCATTTCGTTGGCATCATGGACGACATCACCGAGCGCAAGCTCCAGGAGCAGCAACTGGCCCACCAGGCGACCCATGATGCGTTGACCGGCCTGCCCAATCGACTGCTGCTGTCGGACCGCCTCGCCCACGATTTTGCCCTGGCCAAGCGGCGCGGTGGTAGCCTGGCGGTGCTCTTCATCGACCTGGACGAGTTCAAGCCGATCAATGATACCCTCGGCCACGAGGTCGGCGATCGTCTGTTGGTCAGCGTGACACGGCGCTTGTCGGTGGGGCTTCGGGCATCCGATACCCTGGCGCGAATGGGTGGCGACGAGTTCGTCCTGTTGCTGGTCGACATCGGCGGCGAAGAGAAGGCCAAGGTCGTGGCTCAGCGAATGCTCAGTGCCCTGGTAGCGCCCCATTGGATCGATGGTCGTCAGCTGCATGTGACCGCCAGCATCGGTATCGCTCTGTTGAAGGGCAGCGCCGTCGAGGATCCCGAGCGTCTGATTCAACGGGCGGACCTTGCGATGTATCAGGCCAAGCAGCGAGGACGCAACACCTACCACTGCTTTACCGAAGATCTGGATGGCCAGGTACATCGCCGTGTCACCCTGCGCAATGCACTGCAGGTGGCGTTGGACCAGCAGCGCCTGGAGCTCTTCTACCAGCCGCTCGTGGGCCGTGATGGCAGCGTCAATGGCGCGGAAGCACTGTTGCGCTGGCAGCATCCGGAGCTTGGCTGGGTCTCGCCGGCGGACTTCATTCCGCTTGCCGAACAGACCGGCCAGATCGTGGAGCTGGGCCGCTGGGTGCTGTGGCGTGCCTGCCACGACACGCGGCGATTGGCGAAGCAGGGGCTGATGCCGGGCAGGGTCGCGGTCAACCTGTCACCCATGCAGTTTCATCGCACCGACTTCGTGTCATCGCTGATGATGACGTTGCAAGAGGTGCGGCTATCGCCGCGCTGGCTGGAGCTGGAGCTCACCGAAGGGGTTCTGCTGAGCGATACGTCTGGCGCCGTGGCGACCCTGAATGCGCTGGCCCGGCTGGGGGTGTCCACCGCGATCGATGACTTTGGGACGGGGTTTTCGAATCTCGATTATCTCAAGGCGCTGCCGGTGCAGAAGATCAAGATCGATCGGGCCTTCGTCGAGGATGTGACCTCGAGCGATCGCGATGCGGCGGTCTGTCGAAGCGTAGTGGCTTTGGCGCGGGAGCTCGATCTTGTCGTGCTGGCCGAGGGCGTGGAGACCCAGGCTCAATACGACTACCTGCGGCAACTTGGGTGCGACGCATTCCAGGGGTTCTTCTTCGCTGGACCGATGCCGTTCGGCGACTACTGGCGCTATCTCCACCAGGCAAGAATGGCCCGCGGGTGACGCGGGCCTGTTGTCCGTATTGGGCGAAGGCGAGGGCGGTCTCGCCATTGGTTCGTCGTGGTCGTGGCAAGCAGGGGCAGCGTTGGCTGCTAGCCCTGAGCCAGGCGCAGCGACGGGCTGGCGCCGAGGCTTGCCGCCAGCGTTTCGCGGTACCAGTCGATGAAGTCGATAACGCCGAACTCGTAGGTCATGGAGTAGGGACCCGGTTCATAGGCCAGCGAGTTGATGCCGCGCTGATTCTCCTCGGCCAGGCGACGGTCCTGCTCATTGGTGGCGTCCCATACTCTACGCATCTGCTCGGGATGGTAGTCGACGCCTTCCACGGCGTCCTTGTGCACCAGCCACTTGGTGGTGACGACGGTGCGCTGGGGGCCTAACGGCAGCACTCGGAATACCACCGCATGATCCCCCATGAAGTGATTCCAGGAGTTGGGCAGGTGCAGAATGCGCAGTGACCCCATGTCGGCGCTGGTCAGGCGCCCCATCAGCTTCTGGCAGGCGGGTTTGCCATCCATCGTCATGGAGACGGTACCATCGAGCAGCGGCGTTCGGGTCAGCCGGTTGCGCTTTCCTAGTCGGGTCAACTGCCAGGGAACATTCATTGCCTCCCAGTCGGCCTGCTTGCGGGCGACCAGTTCGCGGTAGGCCGGTGTGGCACGAGGGTCGTCGGTGTCGTCGAACTCCTGCAGCGAGTTGAGCAGCTCCGGGTGGGCGCCGTTGCAGTGGTAGCACTCGCGATTGTTCTCGATGACGAGCTTCCAGTTGGCAGATTCCTCGATGGTGGAGCTGACCGCCACCTTGAGGTTTTCCATGTCGTAGGGAGCCAGGTAATGCGCGAAGCTTGCCTTGAGTTCGTCGCAGGAGGGGGGCTGCTCGGCCAGGCAAACGAACAGGAAACCACCGGCCTCGGTCAGCGCCACGGACTTGAGGCCGTGGGCTTTCAGGTCGAAGTCCTGGCCCATGTCACTGCCGGCGAACAGCAGCCGTCCATCGAGCTCGTAGGTCCACTGATGGTAGGGGCAGACCAGCTTGGCCACCTTGCCACGCTCTGTCGCACACAGGCGCGAACCGCGGTGACGACAGACATTGTGAAAGGCGTGGAGGATGCCGCCATCGCCACGCACGATCACCAGTGGATTGTCGCCGATGGTGAGGGTCATGAAATTGCCCTTGGCGGGGACCTCACAGCTCATGCCGACGAAGACCCACTCGCGTTCGAAGATGCCTTGCATGTCGAGGCGAAACAGGCGGTCATCGTTGTAAAAGGGCTGCGGCAGCGAAAGCCCTCGCGGGTGGCGGGACAGCATGTCAAGGGTCGCGGCGCGGGCCTCGCCCAGCGGGTCGTCCAGATCGGCAGCTGAAATGACATCCATGGCTCACATCCTTGCATCGGGGCCTGGCCGTTCACGGCCGTGGCGGTGTCGGGAAATCGCCGAGACATCTCGGCGCCTCGTCAGGCACGTGCTCGTCGAGGCGAGCACGTGGGGCCAGGCAACGTCGTGATCCCGTCACCGCGTGGGACATCGCATTGCCGAGGTTATGGGCCGGAGTGTGAGCGATGGTGCTGTCGAGGAGCATTCCGTCGGCGACATCCGATGGCGCCGTTACGACGCCGATTCGCCAACGATGCCCCGAAGCGGGGAATTCGGGCATGCTGATGTCGCGATCAGAAAAGTGGTGGTCCCGTTAGCCTGGGCAGAATGCGTGCAAGATGGCTCCACTGCACCGGGGTCTTTTGCCGATCAGCCGACGAGCACCGCCACCATGTCCTTGAACTTTCTTAATCCGGTGACCACACAGACCTGGACCAACGGCCGTCATCTGGTGCGTTGCGTCAAGGTGATTCAGGAAACCTGGGATGTTCGTACCTTCTGTTTCATGGCCGAACAGCCGGTGCTGTTCTTTTTCAAGCCTGGACAATTCGTGACTCTGGAGCTCGAGGTTCAGGGCGAACAGGTTCTGCGCTCCTACACCATCTCGAGCTCGCCTTCTGTCCCGTACAGCTTTTCCATCTCGGTCAAGCGCGTCCCCGGTGGCAAGGTGTCCAATTGGCTGCATGACAATCTCGATGTCGGTCATGAGCTGGCGGTTCATGGTCCGGTGGGCAACTTCAATGCCATCGACTTTCCCGCCGACAAGGTGCTGATGCTCTCCGGTGGCGTGGGCATCACGCCGCTGATGTCGATGACTCGCTGGTTCTTCGATACCAATGCCAGCGTGGACCTGGAGTTTATCCACAGTGCCCGCACGCCTCGGGACATCATCTTTCATCGGGAACTCGAACATATCTTCTCGCGCATTCCCGAATTCCGGCTGCATATCGTCTGCGAGCGGG
This sequence comes from Halomonas sp. V046, assembly GCF_052645355.1. Taxonomy (NCBI): domain Bacteria; kingdom Pseudomonadati; phylum Pseudomonadota; class Gammaproteobacteria; order Oceanospirillales; family Halomonadaceae; genus Halomonas; species Halomonas sp. V046. The sequence goes on along the minus strand of NZ_JBQXYF010000001.1, from coordinate 243,853 downwards.
ATCACGAGCTGAATCAGGCCTGGGCCGGGTTTCGCGGATTTCTCTCCGAACCGATGCTTGAGCTGATGGTGCCGGACTTTCTCGAGCGTGAGATATTCTGCTGTGGGCCGACGCCCTACATGGATGCCGTCAAGCGCCTCCTGGATCGCCGTGGCTTCGACATGGATCGCTATCATGAAGAGTCCTTTGGTGCGACGCCTCGCGAAGTGCGTGAGGATGTCGAGGACCTGGTGGAGCAGGCCGAAGCGGCGGCCGACGAGCTGGTCGCCGCGGACATGCACAGCGTGGAGTTCACCTCCACCGGCAAAAGCGTGCGTATCCAGCCCGGTGAAACCGTGCACGCCGCCGCGGCCAAACTGGGACTGCATATCCCCAAGGCCTGTGGCATGGGAATCTGCGGGACCTGCCGTGTCCCCCTGACCTCGGGGCGGGTCGATATGGAACACAACGGAGGCATCACCGAGGAAGACATCGAGGAGGGCTATATCTTGTCCTGTTGCAGCCGGCCGGTGGGTGATGTGGTGGTGGATTTCTGACCCGGGTGGCGGCTCCCGGTCCTGGCGGCAGGGCCGGGAAGACGAGGACGCGCGGCGATGGTTCCGATAGTCTGGTGCCAGACGATCACCGTTGCGAAGTCGCCATGCCCACTCGACCAAGACGCCTTGCTCCCCCTCACGGACAGACTCCAGACCCGGCGACGGCGTTGTCGGTCGGCTTCGTACTGCTGCCTCGCTTTACCCTGTTGCCCTTTGCCGCCTTCGTCGACTGTCTGAGGCTCGCCGCCGACGAGGGGGATCGTAGTCGCCAACTGCGCTGTCGTTGGCGCTTTATGACCGATCAAGGCGTCGATGCCGTGTCGAGCTGCGGTGCCGCCATCACGCCCTGTGAGACCTTTCGCGACCCTGTCGAGTTCGACTACCTGGTGGTGATCGGCGGTGTGCTCCACGAGCCCGGGGCCGCGGACCTGGCGGCTATCGACTACCTGCGCCGGGCCGCCGGGCTCGGCGTGCCCCTGGTGGGTGTCTGCACCGGGGTCTTCTCGCTGATCCAGGCGGGGCTCATGGACGGACGCCGCTGCTGCATCAGTTGGTATCACCATGGCGATCTGGCCCGGCGCTTTCCCGCCATGCAGCCGGTGGCCGATCGCCTGTTTGTCGACGATGGTGATCGCCTAACCTGCGCCGGAGGCGCCGCCACTGCGGACCTGGCCGCCTATCTCGTCGAACGCCACCTGGGGCGGGCCTGGGCGCGCAAGAGCCTGCATATCATGCTGATCGACGAGCGGCGGCGAGGAGACCAGGCCCAGCCTCAGCCGGTGGTGTTCGAGCGGGTGGAGGATCGCTTGGTGCGCAAGGCGATCGGCGTGCTCGAGCAGCATCTTGGCGAGGCTATTTCGGTGGATGACCTGGCCGCCCGGGTCGGGGCCTCGCGGCGTGGGCTCGAACGCAAGTTTCAGGCCGCACTTGGGGTGGGGCCGCAGAAGTTCGCCCGGGATCTGCGACTGCGCTACGGACTCTGGCTGTTGCACTACACCGAGCGCAGCGTCACCGAGATCGGCGAGCAGTGTGGATTCGCCGATACCGCCCACTTCTCCCGCCACTTCCGCGCCTGCTTCGGGCGCAGTCCTTCCCAGGTGCGCCGCGATCCCGAGGCCACCCGCGACCAGCTGGTCGATCCGTTCTTTCTGCATATCGAGGCGATCGGCGCGCCCTGATGCGGCGTTGCCCAGGGTGCGGGCATCGTCGTCGCAACGGCCAGCGCCTTCTTGCTCGCCTCGCTTCCTTCTCGCCTCGCTTCCTGGGCGTTTGGCGGTCCGCCTTGGGCTGCTGTTTCGCGCTGCCTTGCTCAGCGTGGCCGGCGACGGAGGCGTCAATCGTACAGCGGCGCCAACGGTTGGCCGGGTCGTAGTCTTCGCGGGCTGACGCCTTTCAGGGCTGATGTCGTCGCAGGCTGGCGCACGAGCGTTCCTGTGTCCTTGGTCATTCACTTCGATTTCAATGGGTTGCTGATGACCGCTTCGGTTGTCCAACAAAGATGGCGCATCTGTTCAAGTTGGAGGGCGCGCAGGCGTGTATCACTGTCGGGAGTCGGTGCCTGTCGGGGTCGCGACTGTGACACGGTGGCCTTGCGTCTGTCTGTCGGTCGCCGTTTGCTTGAATCCTGTGATGCATTCCGACCCATGGGGGCGATGGCATGGCCGATTTTTACAGCGCACTTCGACGAGAATGTCTCGCCTGCGGATGTAAGTGTCGTTTCCAGAATGTCGCAAACCGACAATGTTTTTAACGTGAACCTGTCCGCCACGGAGACCACAACAATGACCACATCTCGCCTTGCCTATTCTCGTCTGGCAGATTCTCGCCTGGCCGATTCTCACCTTGGCCGGCTCGACCCCCAGGTCGCTGCCGCCGTTGCCGATGAGGTCGTTCGTCAGCAAGCCCATGTCGAGCTGATCGCCTCGGAGAATTACGCCAGCCTCGCGGTGATGCAGGCCCAGGGCACTCAGTTGACCAACAAGTACGCCGAAGGCTATCCCGGCAAGCGTTACTACGGCGGCTGCGAGCATGTCGATGTGGTCGAGCAGCTGGCCATGGATCGCGCCTGTGCGCTGTTCGGCGCCGACTACGCCAACGTCCAGCCCCACTCCGGCGCCCAGGCCAACGCCGCCGCCTTCATGGCGCTGGTCTCGCCCGGCGACACCGTACTCGGCATGAGCCTGGCCCACGGCGGCCACCTGACGCACGGCGCGGCGCCGAATTTCTCCGGCAAGCACTACCACGCCGTGCAGTACGGCATCGATGAGGCCAGCGGCCAGATCGACTACGCCGAGGTCGAGCGCCTGGCCAAGGAACATCGTCCCAAGATGATCGTGGCCGGCTTTTCCGCCTATTCCCAGATCGTCGACTGGCGCCGCTTTCGCACCATCGCCGATGCCGTCGGCGCCTGGCTGCTGGTCGATATGGCCCACGTGGCGGGCCTGGTAGCCGCGGGGCTGTATCCGAGCCCACTGCCCCATGCCCATGTGGTGACCACCACCACCCACAAGACGCTGCGTGGCCCGCGCGGCGGGCTGATCCTGTCGGCCAGCGGTGACGAAACGCTGTACAAGAAGCTCAATGGCGCGGTCTTTCCGGGTCAGCAGGGCGGCCCGTTGATGCACGTGATCGCGGCCAAGGCGGTGGCCTTCCGCGAGGCCATGAGCCAGGACTTCGTGCGCTATCAGGAGCGGGTTGTCGCCAACGCCAAGGCCATGGCCGAGGTGGTCATGGAGCGGGGGTTCGATGTGGTCTCCGGCGGCACCGAGGATCACCTGTTTCTGCTGTCGCTGATCGCTCAGGGCGTGACAGGCAAGGATGCCGATGCGGCACTCGGGCGGGCTCATATCACGGTCAACAAGAATGCCGTGCCGGGGGATCCCCAGAGCCCCTTTGTGACCTCGGGGCTGCGCATCGGCACCCCGGCGGTGACCACCCGCGGCTTCGACCGCGACGACTGTGTGGCGCTGGCCGGCTGGATCTGCGACATCCTCGATGTGCTGGCTCGGGGCGAGTCCACCGAGGCCATCGAAGCCGAAGTCCGTGGCCATGTCGGCGAGCTGTGCGCGCGTCATCCGGTGTATCCGGCCGCCGAGCCAGCGGATGTCGACGAGAGCGTTTCGGCCTGAGGCCACGCCCGGTAACCCTGCCCCAAGATCACTGGGCCAGTACTCGGCCTCGAGACGCACGAGTCGATCCACCTGGCCCGATACACATGGTCCGATACAGATGGTCCGATACACATGACCCGGCCGGCGTCTGCCGCCGCCGGCCGACGCTTAAGGAGATCACTATGCAACGCTATTCCGGGTTTGCCCTGGCCAAGCATGCGCTCAGCCATCACGAAAACTGGCAGCGCCAATGGCGCAGCCCCGAGCCGAAGAAGGCCTATGACGTGATCATCGTCGGCGGCGGAGGCCACGGTCTGGCGACGGCCTATTACCTGGCCAAGGAGTTCGGGGTCAAGAACGTCGCGGTGATCGAAAAGGGCTGGCTCGGCGGCGGCAACACCGCACGCAATACGACCATCGTGCGCTCGAACTACCTGTGGGACGAGGCCGCGGCGCTCTACGAGCATTCCATGAAGCTGTGGGAGGGGTTGTCGCAGGATCTCAACTACAACGTCATGTTCTCCCAGCGCGGCGTGTTGAACCTCGGCCATACCCTGCAGGACATGCGCGATATCCAGCGGCGGGTCAATGCCAATCGCCTCAATGGCATCGATGGCGAGGTGCTGGACGCCGCCGGGGTGCAGAAGCTGGTGCCGATCATGGACTGTTCGAAACACGCTCGTTATCCGGTGCTCGGCGCGTCCTGGCAGCCGAGAGCCGGTGTCGCTCGCCACGATGCCGTGGCCTGGGGCTTTGCCCGCGGGGCCGACGCCCATGGGGTCGATATCTTGCAGCAGACCGAGGTCACCGGCTTCAAGATCCGCGATGGCCGGATCCTCGGCGTTCACACCAATCGCGGCGACATCGAGGCCAAGACCGTGGGCTGCGTGGCCGCTGGCAATTCTGGCGTGCTGGCCAGGATGGCCGGCATCAAGCTGCCACTGGAGTCGCATCCGCTCCAGGCGCTGGTCTCCGAGCCGCTCAAGCCGGTGCTCGATACCGTGGTGATGTCCAACCACGTGCACGGCTATATCAGCCAGTCCGACAAGGGTGATCTGGTCATCGGTGCCGGCATCGATGGCTACAACGGCTACGGCCAGCGCGGCAGTTACCCGACCGTCGAGCATACCCTTCAGGCCATCGTCGAGATGTTCCCGATCTTCTCTCGGGTACGCATGAACCGGCAGTGGGGCGGTATCGTCGATACCTGCCCCGATGCCTGCCCGATCCTGTCGAAGACGGCGGTCAAGGGGCTCTACTTCAACTGCGGTTGGGGCACCGGCGGCTTCAAGGCGACCCCGGGCTCCGGCCATGCCTTCGCCGCGAGCCTTGCCAAGGGCGAGATGCATCCGCTGGCCGCGCCGTTCGCCATCGATCGCTTCCATAGCGGGGCCTTGATCGATGAGCACGGCGCCGCGGGCGTTGCCCACTGATTCGGGACCACCGACTGCGCGAGGAATACCGCCATGTTTCATATTTTCTGCCCGCACTGCGAAGAGCTGCGCGAGGAAGAGGAGTTCCATCCCAAGGGCCAGGCCCACATCGTGCGCCCGGCCGACCCCGAATCCTGCTCGGACGAGGCCTGGGGGGACTATCTGTTCTTTCGTGACAACCCCCGCGGCATCCACCACGAGCTGTGGGTGCACGCCGTGGGCTGTCGCAAGTTCTTCAACATGACCCGCAATACCCAGACCTACGAGATTCTCGAAACCTACAAGATCGGCGAGTCACCGCGGGTGACCGCCGCCGGCAGCGAGGCGCCGGCGGCCGGCGCCGCTGGCGTCGATAGCCGGTGCCCCGAGGAGGTGCGCGCATGAGACAGCCCAACCGTCTGAACCAGGGCGGGCGCATCGATCGCTCTCGGCGCCTGTCGTTCACCTTCAATGGCAAGCGCTATCAGGGCTATCACGGCGATACGTTGGCCTCGGCGCTGCTCGCCAATGGCGTCGACGTGGTCAACCGCAGCTTCAAGTATTCACGTGCCCGTGGCATCGTCGCCGCCGGCGCCGAAGAGCCCAATGCCGTGGTCCAGCTCGGCGCGACCGAAGGCGGCCAGGTGCCCAATGTACGCGCTACCCAGCAGGCGCTGTTCGATGGCCTGAGTGCGCGCTCGACCAATGGCTGGCCCAACGTCCAGCGCGACCTGATGGGGCTCGTCGGCAAGCTCGGTGGCAAGCTGATGCCGCCAGGGTTCTATTACAAGACCTTCATGGCGCCGGCGTCCATGTGGCGGACCTACGAGCATTACATCCGCAAGAGTGCCGGTCTCGGGCGCAGCCCGGCGGAGCGCGACCCGGATAGCTACGATCACATGAATCGCCACTGTGATGTGCTGGTGGTGGGTGCCGGCCCGGCGGGACTCGCCGCGGCCCTGGGTGCCTCGCGCTCCGGTGCTCGGGTGATCCTGTGCGATGAGCAGGAAGAGATGGGTGGCTCGCTGCTGGACACGCGCGAGACCCTGGACGAGGCGCCGGCGGCCGAGTGGGCCAAGGCCGTGCTCGAAGAGCTTCGCGCCAACCCCGATGTCCTGGTGCTGGCGCGCACGACGGCCAACGGCTATCACGATCACAACTTCGTCACCTTGCACGAGCGTCGTACCGAGCACCTGGGCGAGACGGCGCCGCACAAGAATGGCCGTCGCCAGGTTCGTTCACGCCTGCACCGTGTGCGTGCCGGTCGCGTGGTGCTGGCGACGGGGGCCCATCAGCGCCCGCTGGTCTACGCCGGTAACGACGTGCCGGGCAATATGCTGTGTGATGCCGTGTCGAGCTATATCCGCCGCTACGGTGTGGTACCGGGCTCGCGGCTGGTGGTATCGACGAGCCATGACGACGGCTACCGAGCCGCGCTGGACTGGCTGGATGCCGGCCGCGAGGTGGTCGCCATCGCCGACGCCAGGCGCTCGCCGGGTGGCGACCTCGTCGAACAGGTGCGCGAGCGTGGCGTGCGCATCATCGAAGGCGCGGCGGTGATCGAGGCCAAGGGCGACAACCGTGTGAGCGGCGCTCGGGTGGCCACGATCGATGTGCCGGGCTTCAAGGTGGTCGGCGATGCCGACGCGCTTGAGTGTGACACTATCGCTTCCTGTGGCGGCTTCAGCCCGGTCATCCACCTGGCCTCCCACACCGGCTCGCGCCCCGAGTGGCGTGACGACCTGCTGGGCTTCGTGCCGACACTGCCCAAGGGCATGCTGGCCGCCGGTGGTGCGATGGGGGTCTATGCGCTGGCCGATGTCTTGACCGCCGGGGCCGAGGCCGGGATCCGGGCGGCAACGGAAACGGGCTTCGCGGCCGACGCGCTAGCGCTGCCTCAGGCCGCTCATCGTGTGGAAGGGGAGGCACTGGCGCTCTACCAGGTGCCCCATGACAAGCCGACGCTGCGCGCGCCGAAGCAGTTTGTCGATCTGCAAAACGATGTCACGGCGGCGGCCATTGAGCTGGCGACCCGAGAGGGCTTCGAGTCGATCGAGCACGTCAAACGCTATACCGCCATGGGCTTCGGTACCGATCAGGGAAAGCTCGGTAATATCAATGGGATGGCCATCGCCGCTCGGTGTCTGGGTCGCACGATCCCGGAAGTCGGCACCACGGTGTTCCGGCCGAACTATACGCCGGTGACCTTCGGCGCCATCGTCGGCCGTCACTGTGGCGCGCTGTTCGATCCCGAGCGTTATACCGCTCTGCACGAGTGGCACGTGACGCGTGGCGCCGAATTCGAGGATGTCGGGCAGTGGAAGCGTCCTTGGTACTTCCCCCGCGAGGTCGGTGGCAAGCGCGAGACGCTGCACGAGGCCGTCGCCCGGGAGTGCCTGGCGGTGCGCGAGGGCGTCGGTATCCTGGATGCCTCGACCCTGGGCAAGATCGATATTCAGGGGCCGGATACGCGGGAGTTCCTCGGTCGGGTCTACACCAACAAGTGGGCCAAGCTCGAGGTAGGGCGAGTACGTTATGGTCTGATGTGCAAGGACGACGGCATGGTCATGGACGATGGCACGACCAGCTGCCTTGCCCAGAACCATTTCTTGATGACCACGTCCACCGGCGGCGCCGCCGCGGTGCTTGAGTGGTTGGAGCTATGGCACCAGACCGAGTGGCCGGAGCTCGATGTCACCTTCACCTCGGTGACCGATCAGTGGGCGACCATGACGGTGACCGGCCCCAAGGCTCGGGACCTGCTGGCGGAACTCACCGATATCGACCTGGGGCGCGACGCCTTCCGCTTCATGGACTGGCGCGAGGGCAAGGTCGCAGGCGTTCCGGCACGCGTGTTTCGGATCTCCTTCACCGGCGAGCTGGCCTATGAGATCAACGTCCAGGCGAACGCCGCGATGCACGTGTGGCGGGCGCTGTTCGAGCACGGCGAGAAGTATGACCTGACACCCTATGGCACCGAGACCATGCACGTCTTGAGGGCCGAGAAGGGCTTCATCATCGCCGGTCAGGACACCGACGGCTCGGTCACGCCGGAGGATCTCGGCATGCAGTGGGCGGTGGGCTACGACAAGCCGTTCTCATGGATCGGCAAGCGGGCCCTGACACGCCCCGATACCGCCAGGGCGGATCGCAAGCAGCTGGTGGGCCTCAGGCCCAAGGACCCGGCGGTGGTGCTCGAGGAGGGCGCCCAGATCGTGCTCGATCCGACGCCGTCGATCCCGATGCCCATGGCGGGCCATGTCACCTCGAGCTATTACAGCCCCACCTTGGGCGCTGGTTTTGCCTTGGCCGTGGTCAAGGGCGGGCATCGGCGCCAGGGCGAGACCGTCTACCTGCCCCAGGTCGATGGCAGCGTCATCGAGGCCGAAGTCACCGCCACCATCTTCGTCGACCCTAAGGGAGAGCGCCAGAATGTCTGATGCCCCGAACACTGGCCTGGCCAACGTCTACGACGCCCAGCCCGGCGATGCCATTGGCGTCGAGTCGCCGCTGGCCTGGTCCTATGCCAATAGCACGGTGCCTGCGCCGAGCGCCAAGAGTCGAGTGACGCTGCGCGAGCGCGTCGACCTTGACCATTTGGTCCTGCGTGGCGGCGCCATCGTGCTCGACGAAGCCCTGCGAGAGGTGTTCGGCGTGGGGCTGCCGGCGCGTCCCCAGCAGATGCTGACGGCCGAGGACGGTGAGGCCAGCATGGCCCTGAGTGTGCAGTGGCTATCGCCTGACGAGTGGCTTCTCATCGTGCCGGAGGGGCGTGCCTTCGAGGTCGAGACGGCGCTGCGCCGGGCGCTGGGGGCGGCAAGCGCGGCGATCAGCTGCGTGACCGGCGGCCAGACCCTGATCGAGCTTGCCGGCGATGAGGAGGCCCTCGGTGAGCTGCTGATGAAGTCGGTCGTCTATGACGTCCATCCTCGCGCCTTTCCGCCGGGCAAGGGGGTGACCACGGTCTTCGCCAAGGCCACGGTGATTCTGCGCCGCCCCGACGATACGCGCTGGGAGCTGGTGGTCAGGCGCAGCTTCGCCGACTACGTCTACCGTTGGCTGCTGGATGCCGGGGAAGAGTTCGCCATCGGCGTCGAGCGGGGAGATCAGCGATGACGCCTTCGTCACAAGGGCCGTCGCGCACCGCTGCCAGGCACGCCAGTGACGTCTGGACCCTCACCGCCCAGTGCCCTGGCAGAGTCGGCACCGTGGATGTGGTCACGCGCTTTCTGCGCGAACAGGGCTGCTACATCACCGAGCAGCAGTCCTTCGACGATCAGACGTCTGGGCAGTTTTTCATTCGCACCGAGTTTCGGCCCCCGCCGGGGGCCGATGCCGGCGCGGGGTGCACGCTGGTGGCGGCGGAGTTCGAGGCCGGCTTCGGCGAGCGGGCGCGGGAGTTTGCCATGAGCTTCGAGCTTAGCCCGCCCGGGCGTCTGACGCCGGTGGTGATCATGGTGTCGAAGGCAGATCACTGTCTCAATGATCTGCTGTATCGCTACCGCACCGGGCAGCTACCCATCGAGATTCGTGCGGTGGTCTCCAACCATCCGGATCTCGAGCCCCTGGCCGAATGGCACGGGTTGGCGTATCACCACTTGCCGATCACCCCGGACACCAAGGCTCAGCAGGAGGCTCAGGTATGGCGGATCGTCGAGGACAGTGGCGCTGAGCTCGTGATTCTGGCGCGGTACATGCAGGTACTGTCCAGTGCGATGTGTGAGCGCCTTAGCGGTCGGGCGATCAATATCCACCACTCCTTGTTGCCTGGGTTCAAGGGGGCCAAGCCGTATCATCAGGCCTTCGACAAGGGCGTCAAGCTGGTCGGCGCCACCGCCCACTACATCAACGATGATCTCGACGAGGGGCCGATCATTACCCAAGGCGTCGAGCCCGTCAGCCATGCCGACAGTGCCGACGATCTGGTCGCCCGTGGGCGTGACATCGAGTGCCTGACCCTGGCGCGGGCGGTGTCGCTGCATGTGCAGCGGCGGGTGTTTCTCAATGGCTCGCGCACGGTGGTGTTTCAGCGTTGACGCCGGTGCCACTGGTGATTGAAACCCTGCTGGACTAGCCCCATGCTGAAGGCATCGGTGCAGCAATTTTTCGTCACAGCAGGAGAGCATCCCGATGGCAACGGTATTGGCCTTTGATGTCTATGGCACCCTGATCGATACCCACGGTGTGGTGGCCGAGTTGGAGGCACGACTCTCCGGCGACAAGGCGGATCTCGCCCTGGAGTTTTCCCGGCGCTGGCGTGATAAACAGCTCGAGTACAGCTTTCGCCGAGGGCTGATGGGGGCCTACGTGGATTTCAGTGAATGCACCCGTGCAGCGCTCGAGTTCACCGATCGTGCCCAGCAGACGGGGCTGTCGGAGGCCGACAAGGACCACCTGATGGGGACCTACGCCAGGCTTCCTGCATTCGCCGAGGTGAGCCAGGCGCTCAAGCGCTTTGGCGAGGCCGGCATTACCTGCGTGGCGTTCTCCAACGGCAGTCGTGAGGCGGTGGAGGGGCTGCTCGACCAGGCGGACATCCGAGACCGCTTCAGCGAGGTTGTCAGCGCCGAGGAGGTCAAGCGCTTCAAGCCGGACCCCGCGGTCTATGCCCATCTGCGCTCGCGTCTAGACGTGGAGCCAGGGGATACCTGGCTCGTTTCATCCAATGCCTTCGATGTGATCGGGGCGCGCCACGCGGGGCTGCATGCGGCCTGGATTCGGCGCAGCCTCGACGCGCCCTTTGATCCCTGGGGCATCGAGCCGGACCTTACCGTGGCGGACCTGGATGCCCTGGCCGATCGGTTGATCTAAGGCGTGGCGGTGGCCAGGTCGGCGCCGCGAACGCCGGTGCAAGGCGCCAGCTGATGGCGTCGCCCGCAGCCTCGGGCAAGGACCTGCAGAGCCCGCAGGTTGCTGTGGTTGCGTGGCCGTTGGATGCCGATATCAGGCCGTCAGAAGTTGGCTGTCGGCGCCTTCGTCTGGCCGCCCGTCCAGAAAAGCCCGACAGATGCTAGGTGCTAGGATTTAAGCTCTACGTGCTAAGGACAGGACGGCGCCGCCGAAGAGGCCGAAAGCTCTATACGGCTGAAGCGGGCGGTGGCGTCCACGCCGGCGTTGTCACCGTCGCTCATCAGGGCGATGCCGTCGATGCTGTCGGGGGACGCACCGAACAGGCGCCGGTAGTCCTCGCGCACGTTACGTACCTCTCCCACCCACTGGCCAACCTTGGTATCGCCGCTTTCCACCGCCATCAGCACGGCGCGCTCGGTGAAGGCGTTCGGCCAGGTGGCGCCCTCCGCCCGGGACGATGACCAGACGTAGTTAACCGACTCCACCTGCCATGGCAGCAGGCCGGTCTTGCGCGCCACATACACCCTGGCGGGGTAGTCATCGCCTGGTTTGGTGGTTTCGTCGAGACCGTGGTGGATGTTGGACACCTGCCAGCACCACCGCAGATACGGCGTGGCATTCAAGTCGATGTCTCGTTCCAGGTACTTGGCCGATGCCTGACCGTTGGCGCGGGCCTCGAGAACGCTCAAGCCATCCACCTGGGTCAGGCGGTATTCGGTGTCGCCGGAAAAGGACTTGGTCGGCCACTCGAGCATGGTTCGGGGGGTGAAGCTGATGTCTTGGGCGCTGGCGTTGCCGCCAATGGCCATGGCAACGGTTCCGACCAGCAACCAGGGCAGGCGGCATGAGAGGAGGGGCATTGGAGTCTCCCTTGGCGGGGTGGCGATCGAGTTGCGAAGAAGCGCGTCTCGGCGTGGCGGCGGTCTCTTGGTTGGTTGGGCGCGGTCTTGGTGGGTGCATCGGGGGGCGGCGCGCCTCCATGCGGGGGCAAGACTACCCATGGCATGGGCAAGCGGTCTCGGAAAATGTGTCGAATCAGGCGCGTTGATCCTTACACCGCTGTGGCACGGCTTTCCGGTGGGAGATGGCTTGCGGCGTGCCGGTCCCTCGACCATCCTGAGGGTTCTGCCCGCCTCAGCGAAAGGAGATCTACCATGCGTCAACTGATCAGCGCGGCCCTGGCCTTGGGCATGACGCTAAGTGCCAGCGGGGTTACCGCCGACGAGGGCGTCGAGATCAATGAGCACGGCATCGCGAGTACCACCAGCAAGGCGCCGCTGGAGGATGTCGACACACGTCTGCGTGCGGGGCTCGAAAAGCGCGGCATGGGCCTGATGGCGGTGGTCGATCATGCGGCCAATGCTGCCGGCGTCGAGCTTGACCTGCCGCCAACCCGAACGTTCATCTTCGGCAAGCCCGAGGTGGGCACCAAACTGATGCAGTGCCAAGGCAGTGTGGCGCTCGACCTGCCCCAAAAAATGCTCATTCGGGAGCATGACGGCGGCGTACTGATCCAGTGGAACGATCCCCACTATCTGGCGACACGTCATGGACTGGAGGCCTGTGACTTGCCCATCGACAAGATCGCGGAGGTCTTGTCCGGGCTGGCGCTGGAAGCCGCCGGTGACCGCTAGTGGCGGACAGCGATAGAGTCGAGAAGTGAGATGGCGCTCGGAGGCAAGATGGCGCTTGGAGGCAAGATGGCGCTTGGAGATAGCCCCAGGAGATAGCGCGTAGAGAGACGCGAATAGACAGCTTCACACCAGCGCCGAGCCTCGAAATGGTGCTGGTGTGAAGCTGTCGAGTGGGCCTGCCCCAGCGTTGCCCCGCCGGGCTTGTTTCGACGGGCTTGTTTCGACGGGCTTGTTTCGACGGGCTTGTTTCGACGGGCTGGGGCGGCGCGAGCAACCGAGCCAACGCCGGGAGGCGGGGCGCAGAGGTGCCTCGTTGGACGCGGCTTTTCTCACTCGTCCTCATTCGGTGGGCTGTCTGTCTCGTTCGGGCGCCGGATTTCGGCGCCCTAGTGCTTTGCCTTGTCGCTACCCGCGTCGTCGTTGGCGGTGGCCGGCGCCTCGTCGCCGGGCGATGAGGGAAAACGCTCTCCCAGACCATGCAGCATGCCGAACTGTCGATCGCAGTGGCGACACGCGGAACACAGCATCAGGTGAAATCGCAGCGCTACGCGCTCTCGTGTCGTGAGCGGTGCGTCGAGCTGCTTGGACATCAGCCGTGTCGCGGCCTTGCACATCATCATGCGGCATCCTCCTTCCAGCCTTTTTCGATACATGCACGGAGTTTCAGGCGCGCTCGGTGCAAGATTACCCAAGCGTTGTTTTCCTTGATGCCCACTTCCTTACAAATATCTTCGGTGGAAAGGCCCATCAACTCTCTCAGGGAGAACACGCGAGCCACGTTGTCGGGCAACGACAGCATGCAGGCATCGAACACTTTCCAGAAGTGTTCGTTCTCGAAGGCCTGGTCCGGATCGCTCCAGGCCTTGGGCTGAGCATCCGCCGTCCAATGGCCATTCTGCATGAACATGCGATCCAGCGCCTCGTCGCTCTGTTCTTCGTCGAACGGTTCCCATTTGCCGTGGCGCTTCTGCTGACGCATCTGATCCAGCAGCTTGTACTTCAGAATACCAAAGACCCATGTCTCGTATCCGGAACGACCGGAAAAGCTGTCGTTCTTTTCGATGGCCGCGATCATCGCTTCCTGTACCGCGTCTTCGGCGGCGGCATGGTCACGAAGGTGCATCCTGGCAAACGACAACAGGCGTGGACGAACGGCGGCTAGCTTTGCGTGGCGATCTTTGAGGGTGTCGGCGGTCACAACGTGTTCTCCTGGGAGAGGGCATCCATGTCGGCTAGGCGCCTGAGGTCCTCGGCCCGATCGAGGTCCCAGACCATGGTTGGGCAGTCGATTGTCCATCCGAGTTCCGCAACACGGGCTCTGGTCTGTGCCATTACGCGCGAACTGCCCCAGTGGATGCCGGAGAACAGTCGCGCCGCTGTGCGACGTACTCCGACCAGAGCATAGCCGCCATCCTCCGCCGGAAGAAAGACACCCTCTACTTGGCATAAGCGATTGTGGCAAGTAATCAGCAAGTTCCTACTGAGAACCGGGCAGTCCGTGCCGATAAGCAGGCCCGGACGGCGCATACAGGACAATGCATGATGCATGCGGTCGCCGAGAGAGCCCTCTGGCTGAGGCGCGAGACGGATGCCGTAGCGCCCGGCAAGCTCGATGAAGAGAGGGTGCACGTGGTCGAGTGCCGTCCACAGGGTGATGTTTTCTGCACGGGTGGCTTCCAGGGCGGTGGCGACCGTGCGCCGGACCAGGCGCGCATGCAGATCGGCGGCGCCTTGGGCGCCGAGTGCCGGAATCAGCCGGGTCTTGGCCTGGCCAGGCAGCGGAGCCTTGGCCAGAATAGCCATCGGAAAGTCGCCAGGTGGCAAGGGATGGCGGTTTGGCTTGGCGCGGGAGGCGCTGATGGGACGGGGCATCGTCGTCCTCGTGGGCGGAGTAGGCAAAGGGCGGCAGCGAGGCTCAGCGCACCTGGCGGTAGGCCTTGGCAAGCCGGTGGGGAGACGCGCCGAAGGCGTACCCCAGGCGCATCCCCCACATCTTGAACAGGGTACGCAGCGCGCCCTCGGTATCCCAGCGTCGACCATCGGTGATGACGCGCTGCGACAAGCATGCGGGTCGTCCCTGTCGCTTGAGGCGGCGCGACATCTCGATGTCTTCCATCAAGGGTTGATCGGGGAAGCCGCCGATGCGCTCGAAGGTCGAACGGCGCAGGAACATCGCCTGATCGCCGGTGGCGATGCCGGTCAGGCGTGAGCGCAGGTTCATGGCCGCAGCGATCATCGGCAGCCAGCGGTGCCGCCCTTCGATGGTGACGTCGAAACGGCCCCAGCAGGACGCCTCGAGAGCGTTGAGGACGCTAGCCGTGGCGGCGTCGGGAAGACGCGTGTCGGCGTGTAGAAACAAGAGCCTGGACGAGCGTGCCGCACGGGCGCCCAGGTTCATCTGCCGAGCGCGACCCGGTGGGCTGCAGAGCGCCAGGTCGACGAGGGGAGTGGCGCGGGCCAGGGTGTCATCATCGCTGCCGCCATCGACCACAATCAGCTCCACTCCTGCCTTTCGCAGGGGGGCCAACGCCGCAAGACACGTCTCGATACCGGCCGCCTCATTGAGCGCGGGAATCACGATCGATAATGCTGGCGCCGACAGGCGTGGCACAGTCGCTGGCGAATCGACTTCATGGGGGTGGGCGCCTGACGAGGGGGCGAGCTTGCGCTGCTCGACTGGTGACTGCGTGGGCGGAGGAGTTGGCTCAACGGCAGGCACGAGAGGTCTCCCGGCCGGGTGTTGGCTCGCCGTGGTCGTGCGCGTGTCTGGCGCCGGTTGGGGCATCGCTCAGTTCGATCACGGGGCCACCCGCGGCCTCTGCATCGGCGCGATCATGAGTCACCATCAGCGCCGGCAGGCCGGTGTGGCGGATGCGGCCGAATACCAAGTCGCGCATCTCGTGGCGTCGCGCCGTATCGAGCTTGGAAAAAGGCTCGTCCAGTAGCATGGCCTGGGGGCGTGACAGCAATACCCTCATCAGCGCCACCCGGGCCCGCTGCCCACCGGACAGCGTTGCGGGATCGCGGTCGGCGAAGCCGGTAAGGCCAATGTCCTCCAGCGCCGCCGCGACGTGCGTACGACGTTCACGACGCTTGCCGCCAGCGGGCATGCCGAAGGCCAGGTTGGCACCGACGTTCAGGTGCGGGAAGAGCAGCGGGTCCTGGAACAGTAGCCCCAGGCGGCGGGCTTCGGCGGGAAGTCCCGTCAGTTCGCGCTGCCCGAGGCGGACACTGCCGGTGGCCGTGAAAGCGGGGGCGAGAAAGCCTGCGGCGTACGCCAGCAGCGTCGATTTTCCGACCCCGGACGGGCCCATCACGGTGACGATTTCCCCGGGGCGCACGCGGGTGTCCAGAGTGACGAGAACCCGGTTTTCCAGACGGATGTCCAGATGCTCGAGAATCAGCGGCTGGGCGTGGCTCGGCAACGAGAGACCGCGAGGGTCGATCATGGGATAGGGCTCCGGTCAGAGGCGGTCATGGCAGCAGGGCGCGTCTGTGCCGATGAAGCAGACGCGGCAGGCCGAGAGCGAGGGCGAACCCGAGGGCGGGCAGCATCAACTGAGCGAGGGCAAAGACCGCCGTCAAGCGTCTGTCGCCGCCACTGGCCAGTGTCACGGCCTCGGTGGTCAGGGTGGACAGCCGGCCTGCCCCGAGCAGTAGCGTCGGGAGGTACTGCCCTACGCTGACCGCGAGCCCCACCGCCGCCGCGACGGCGATGGGGGCTAGCAGCATCGGCAGGCGAACACGCCAGAAAATGGCGAAGTCGGAGCATCCCAGCGAGGCGGCGACCTGGGACCAGCGTGGGTCCATGCGGCGGTAGCTTTCGGCCAGCGACAGAAAGACATAGGGCATGACAAACAGACAATGGCCCAGCATGACCGCCAGCCAGCCGGGCGCGGAGCCGAGTTGGGCCTGAAGCTGAACCAGACCGTAGAGGAAAGCCACGGGGGGCACCAGGAGTGGCAAGTACAGCACCAGCGCCGCCCCAAGGCCCATTTTTCTGTGGTTCAGGGTTTCGCTTTCCAGACAGCCGATGACCAGGCATAGGGAGACCAGGGTGGCGCTCAGTGCAAGGCTTAGCGTATCCCATAATGGTGCGGCCAGGTCCGGCGTGGCGCGCTGCCAGGTGGACAATGTCAGTGGCTGTGGCCAGGCGGAAGGGAAAGGCCAGTAGGCGGCCACCGACCACAGCAGTAGCCCGGCGAGGCTCGCGCCAAGCAGGGCGATACTGAGCAGGGTAGAGGCGCCTCCGAGCCAGCGTCCGCAGCTCTGGCCGACGCGGCGCCTGCCATCGATCAGCCGAGCTGCCAGCAGTCGTCGCAGCAGGCATTCGAGAAGCCACCAGCAGGCCAGGGCGAGGGCCGTGACCGTGAATTGCGTCAGGGCCGCCGCCGACGCCAGGAAGCGTCGTGACAGGTCGGGATCGTTGAGCCAGTGAACAACCGCGACCGCGAGGGGCGGGGGCGTCGAGGGGCCGAGGATCATGGCCACGTCCACCGTGGAAGAGGCGAAGGCGATCACCGCGTAGACCGGCAGCCGGATCAGCGGATAGAGCGCCGGTAGTACCGCCTTGAGGAAGGCACTGACCGGGGCGTAGCCGAGCGAGCGCGCGACTTGTCGGCGCTGTTCGGCCTGGCACTGGGGCAGTGCCGCCAAACTCATCAGTAGCAGGAACGGGACCTCCTTGAGGACGAGTCCTGCGATCAGCGATAGCCCCCAGGGGTCGCCTGGAAACAGGTAATCCGGTGGCGTCGTCAGGCCGGTCAGTGCCGGTGAGGCGATCCGCAGGGCCAGGCCCGAGGGGGCAAGAAGGAAGGCCAGGCCGATGGCGGCGGCGGCGTGGGGTACTGCGAGCAGGGGCGAGAGCAGTCGCCGCACCAGGCGAAAGAGCCGGGTCTCGCCGTAGGCCGCGAGGAACATCAGTACGATGCCAAGTGCCAGGGCAGTGCTGATGAGGCCGGTGACGAGACTCAGGCGGATCATGTCGACAATACCTGGCGTATCGGCCAGCGCTTGCCAGTGGGCGAGGGTAAGCTCACTGCCGCCTAGCGCCGGCAGCCAACCGAAGGCGGGGCCCAGGGCACCGGCGAGCCCGGCAAGCACCGGAACCACCAGTAGCAGCACCGTCAAGAGCGGAGCGGTTGCCGTCAGCCGGCTGAAGGCAGAGCGATGGACCGCGTTCTCAGGCACTGCCGTAGCGCTCCAGCCAGCCTGCCTCCACCGCATCTATCCAGCTCGGATGAGGTTCGGGCAGGGTGCGTTGGAGCGCGTCGGGGGCTACCCGGGCCGGTTGATCATCGGTTGGCGTCAGCGCCGCGCGCTGCTCGTCGCTCAGGCGGGCGGGATCCAGCACGCTGGGATCGCCCCAGACGTCGAGACGTTGCTTGCGAATCTGCGCCTCGGGGGACAGCAGGAAATTGGCGGTGACCATGGCCGCGGCCTTGTGGCTGGCATTGAAAGGCATCGCCACGAAGTGGACATTGCCGATGGTGCCGGCATCGAGGATATAGCTACGCGTGGAAGGCGGCAGCTGAAAGTCGGCCACCGCAGCGGCGGGTTCGGACGGATTGAAGGTAAAGGCCAGGGAGAGTTCGCCGTCACCCATCAGGCTTTTCATCGCGGGGCCGCTGGCCGGAAAATGCTTGCCTTCGCGCCACAGAAGCGGGTGCAGTCGGTCGAGATACTCCCACAGCGGCGCCATCACGGCCTCGCTGTTGGTCTCTGCCGCCGGGCGCGACAACACTGAGGGATCCTCCGCTAGCTCGATAAGGGCCTGTTTGAGAAAGGTCGAACCGTGGAAATCGGGCACCAGAGGATAGGTGAAGCGTCCCGGATGGGCCGCGGCCCAACTGAGCAGTTCAGTGAGGCTCCCGGGGGGCGTCACGACTTTGTCACTGTCGTAGTAGAACGTCAGCTGTGCCTTGCCCCAGGGCGCCTCGTAGCCTTCGGTGGGCACCGTGAAATCGGTGGTCATCTCCGGGTTGGTCTCTGGGGAGGTCAGGGCGAAGTTAGGCAGGCGCGGGGCGAACGGGCCGTACAGCAGGCCGTTGTCCTTCATGGCGGCGAAGTTCTCGCCGTTGATCCAGATCAGGTCGATGGCGCCTTGATCGGTGTTGCCCGCGGACTTTTCGGCCAGCACGCGAGATACCGCCGCCGCGGTGTCATCCAGCTTGACCTGGACCAGATCGATGGCGTAATCCGCTGCCAGACGCTCGCCGACCCAGTCGATATAGCGATTGACGTTCGCATCGCCACCCCAGGTATTCCAGTACAGCGTCTGGCCCTGGGCTTGTCCTTCAATGGACCCCCAGTCCTGGGGTAGCTCGATGGCCCTGGCCACTTGCGTCGTTGCGGTCAACGCCAGGGCGGCCAACAGTGCGTAGGGCCGTCGATTCAGGAGGCGAAGCGGTGTCATGCGATAGTCCTTGTGAGAGCGGGGAAGAAGCCCAAGATGGTGTGCAGCGGTGCGACAGACGAGGCTGCCTGGGTGTGCGGCTCATTCCCCATGGGACAATTCGTTCAGTTCGCGTGTCACACGCTCGAGAATGGGCAGCGAGAGGTAGTGATCAACGCGATCCTGGACGTGGGCAATCAGGGTGCGTTCGCTGAGGCTCGACGACCAGTCTTCGCCCTGGTGGCTGCGATCGGCGCTGCGGGACCGGTTGGCGCGCCACTTGGCGCACCAGGTCACCGACCATAGCCACATTGCACGGCGGCAGGCGATCAGCGTCGGCCAGTCGTGGGGAGATGCCGCATCGCCCATCAGGAGCCGCCAGCGGTCATACAGCGCTTCGATGTCTTCACGGAACAGCACCGCACGCGACTGCACGTCCCAGCTGGTGGAGGTATACAGGCTCAGGTGAGCGAGATCGAACCCGGGCAAGCCGTAGCGACACTTTTCGAGATCGACCAGCACGGCACGGCCGCCGGGCTCGATCAGGAAGTTCCCCGGATGAGCGTCGAAGCTGATTAGGCAGCGTGCGGCATCGGTGGTGGCTGCCGGCAGGCTGTCGGGCAGCGCCGCGAGCGCTGCGTCTATGCACCGACGGCTTTGCGGGGCCAGGCTAGCATCGCGCAGATATCGCGCCTGGCCGCGGACTTCGGCGAGCATGGCGTGCCACGGATCCACGGGGCTGACGAGGGGCGCACGCCGGTTGTCGGCCGGCAGTGGCAGACGGTGCAGGGCCGCCAGTGCACGTGCGATGGCCGGCAGGTCGTCGGGCAGTTGGGCCGGGCGCCCCTCTATGGCCTCGACCAGCAAGGCGCCTCGAGGTAGTGCGTCATCGCAGGGCAGGGTGCGGTACAGCTTCGGCGTGTGTCCGCTCGGCTGGGCGCGCTCGAAGCAGGCCCTCTGGTACGCCAGGTTGTCGGCGGCGGGGAGGTCCATCTGACTCTGTTTTGGCATTCGAGCGACGCAGTCGGACTGGCCGGGACGCCGGACAAGGACGTGCCAGTGCGCCAGGCCGGTATCGGCCATGGGGACGAGATGGTCGAATCCTTCCGTCAGGCCCGACCGGGTGAGAGCTACGCGCAACGCCTCTAGAGGAGGACCCTCGCCGTCGTCCGTTGGCGGCTTTTGAGCGCAGTGAGTCATGTCGCATTCCTGTGACGAGGTAGCCTTGAGTCGGACGAGTCCGGCCAGGCTTACAGAGTTTAGTGTTTCCTATTGTAAACGCCTTGGGCCGGGTTCCAAACGCGAGCAATCAACTATCATCGTCGCTGGCCGGGCAGGTGTGTGCGTTGCAGGGCCGAGGTCCGGTTCCTGTGCGGGGCGCCCTGGTGTCGACGTGCCTCATGCACATGGGGGTGGTTTCTGCTAGACTTTGCGGCTTCCTGTAAGTCGTACCCTTGAACTCGGACAGTCCTCGACGCTGGCCAGGCGCTCTGCTGTTGCCCCACCGCGGTGGATGGCGGCCAGATGCCGATGGCGGTCGGGGCGGTAAACCACGAGGATGCCATGCCTGCTTTCCCGTTTGGGCTGATGACTCCGCCCTAGCGCCCGCCTCGTCGACGGCACTTCGCCGTCTGAAACGCCCGGTGACTCTCCGGCGCGTCGTTCTGCGTGTGCCCGTTCGAGCCGCGCCGCCTTCGACTTCGTACCCACTACTTCCATGGACCGCTGCATGTACCGATCCATCAAGCAAGACTGGTTTTCCAACATCAAGGGCGACGTGCTGTCCGGCATCGTCGTTGCCCTGGCGCTGATTCCCGAAGCCATCGCCTTCTCGATCATCGCCGGGGTCGACCCCAAGATCGGCCTGTATGCCTCGTTTTCCATGGCGGTGATCATCGCCTTCGCCGGCGGCCGCCCCGGCATGATTTCTGCCGCTACCGGTGCCATGGCGCTGTTGATGGTGACCCTGGTGAAAGAGCATGGTCTGCAATATCTGCTGGCGGCGACGCTGCTCACCGGGGTGTTCCAGATCCTGGCGGGGTATCTGCGCCTGGCCGACCTGATGCGATTCGTCTCACGTTCGGTGGTCACCGGTTTCGTCAATGCCCTGGCGATCCTGATCTTCATGGCTCAGCTGCCGGAGCTGACCAACGTCACCTGGCACGTCTATGCCATGACGGCCGCTGGTCTCGGGATCATCTACCTGTTCCCGTTGATCCCGCTGATCGGCAAGAGCCTGCCGTCGCCGCTGGTGTGCATCCTGGTGCTGACCGGCGTATATCTGGCCACCGGCCTGGATATCCGTTCGGTGGGGGATATGGGCGAGCTACCCGATACCCTGCCGGTGTTCCTGTGGCCGGAGGTGCCGCTGAATATGGAGACGCTGGCGATCATTTTCCCCTACGCGGTGATGTTGACCGTGGTGGGTCTGCTCGAGTCAATGATGACGGCCACCATCGTCGATGACCTGACCGACACCGGCAGCGACAAGAACCGCGAGTGCAAGGGCCAGGGCCTGGCCAACATCGGTACCGGTCTGCTTGGTGGCATGGCAGGCTGCGCGATGATCGGACAGTCGGTGATCAACATCAAATCCGGCGGCCGCGGGCGTCTCTCCACCTTTCTGGCGGGCATCTTCCTGTTGCTGATGGTGGTGTTTCTGTCCGACTGGGTATCGCAGATTCCCATGGCCGCCCTGGTGGCGGTGATGATCATGGTGTCCATCGGTACCTTTAGCTGGAGCTCGTTGCGCGACCTCAAGAAGCATCCGCTGTCGTCGAACATCGTCATGGTCACCACCGTCGCGGTCGTGGTCGCGACGCACAACCTGGCCATCGGCGTCTTCGTCGGGGTGTTGCTGGCGGCCTTGTTCTTCGCCAACAAGGTCGGCAACTTCCTCTACGTGGCCAGTGATGATCTGGACGAGGGGCAGGGGCGTCGTTACCGGGTGATCGGCCAGGTATTCTTCGCCTCCTCCAAGCGCTTCTCGGAAGCCTTCGACTTCAAGGACAGTGTGCCCAGGGTGGTGATCGATCTGTCTCGAACCCATTTCTGGGACATTACCGCCGTTCAGGCGTTGGACATGGCGGTGATCAAGTTCCGCCGCGAGGGGACGGCGGTGGAGCTGATCGGGCTCAACGAGGCGAGCGCCACCATCGTCGACCGCTTTGCCATTCACGACGATCCTGCGGCAGTGGATAAGCTGATGGGCGGCCACTGAGCCGAGCAACGATAAAATGGCGAGCGGCGCCGGTGTGACGCGCCCCGTGCCGATGGTGTAGAACGGAAGTCGGCGTCGCGGAGAATGTGCCGCGACGCTAGACTCGCACCAGGTGACGATACTTCACACGCCAGCTTCAGGACGAACCGATGACAGAACAGGTGATGGCCGCCATCGACGGCTCGCAGTTTTCCGAAGGGGTCTGTGACTACGCGGCCTGGGCAAGCGCTGCCCTGGCGGCGCCTCTGACTTTCCTGCACGTGGTGGACAACCATCCACAGACCGCGGAAGCCGATCTTTCCGGCACCATTGGTCTAGGCTCCCGCGAGCATTTGCTCGAGGAGCTTGCGAGCCTCGATGAACGGCGGGCCAAGATTGCTCAGGAGCAGGGCCGCTTGATGCTCAAGGCGGCGGTCGACCGGACCCGGGTAGACGGCGCGGAGGCGCCTGCCTGTCGCCAGCGCAATGGCACGCTGGTCGAGACGCTGCTGGAACTCGAACAAGACATCCGTTTGCTGGTCATCGGCAAGCGCGGTGAGACCGCTCACCGGGCCAGTGAGCACTTGGGGTCCAATCTTGAGCGGGTGGTGCGCGGCATGCATCGACCGATACTGATGGTGGCGGGGGAATTCGTGCGTCCCGAGCGGGTGATGATTGCTTTCGACGGCAGCAAGACCACGCGTAGTGGCGTCGAGCTGCTGGCGAAGAGCCCATTGTTTCAAGGGATTGCCTGTCATGTGGTGATGGCAGGGGCGGACACCGGTGACCATCGTAGCCAGCTTGAGTGGGCACTCGACACTCTGCGCGAGGCCGGCCATGAAGCCGAGGGCGATATCCGCGCGGGGGAGGTCGAGGACGTGCTGCGTGATCACAGCCAAACCCACGCGATTGACATGGTAGTGATGGGCGCCTACGGCCATTCACGCATCCGCCACCTTCTGGTAGGCAGCACCACTACCAGCGTGCTGCGTCGCTCGAATATTCCGGTACTGTTATTGCGTTGACCCACTCGGGTGCAATGCTCCGGTTGCAACACAGAGGGCCGATCGATAGGTACTATCGGTCGGCCCTCTCTCGTTCTTGTGGCACGTTGACGGACGCTCTGAAGCGTCGATGGCGGGTGGCCTCGCGAGGGCGCTAGGCTGGCTGGCGCGACGGCCGTTCTGTCGCGTTGTCGAACGCGCCGCCGGGCGCGGCGTGTCAGGTGTGCAGCGGGCGCCGTGCGTCGGTGTCTGATTCAGGCCGCTCACGTCGCCGCCACATCACCAGCAACTGGTCCAGGGACAGGCGGCCAGGGCCACGTAGTACCAATGTCAGCAGGCTCGCCGCCCACAGACCATGGGTGACCCAGGCCTCGGGGTAGACGAAGGTCTGGATCACCAGGGTCATCAGCGTCAGGCCGAAGGCCGCCAGCCGCGTCGCCAGCCCTGCCCATAGCAGTAGCGATAGCGAGAATTCCGCCAGGGTCGCGAGGTAGGCGGCGAGCACCGGTGAGATCAGCGGCAGGGCGTATTCGTGTTCGAACAGAAAGAACGTACTGTCAGCGAGGCCGAAGCCGTCGATCTTGGTCAGCGCAGACATGAAGAAGACCGTGCCGAGTACCAAGCGCATCAGCGTCAGGACGACGTCGAGGGATAGCCGTTCCAGGCGCGACGTCAACACGGTGAAGTAGCCATCGAGCAGGCGAGTCAGGGCGTTCATGTTCGTGTCTCCGAGGGGCAGGCGTCAGGGGTGGGGGCAGTGCTAGGCGGCGTGGCGTCGATGAGAGCCCCCAGCCCAAGCAGGGTGCCGAGCGCTTGCCCGATGTTGCCGCCGGCGGCGGCCGGATCCCCCATGACCTTGTCGAGGGCATCGCCGAGAGCGAGGTCGCCGGTGAGCGTTTGGTACAGCGCGGCACAGGCCGAGTCGATGCGAGTGACGGATACCCGCGACCGGCGACGCACCAGTAACCAGTGGCCGGGACCCGCGTCACCCAGGCGGGGTGTCTCGCCGCTTGGCTGTTCCAGGCTCGACCACAGCTCCCCGACATCGTGGTCACAGGCCACGCAGCGACTGGCGGGGTGAGGCCTGATGCTAAGGGCTTCGGGGTCTTGCGCGAGCCCTAAGCGGTTGGCCTCCAGGGCCTCGGCGTCGGCGGCGTGGCTGATGTCCAGACGGGCGCGTTCCAGGCGGCAGATATCGGCCACATAGCGATACTCGGCGAGCCCCGGCATGGCATCGATGCGCTCGGAAAATCCAGCTCCGTAGCGCTGCAGACGCGGATCAGACGGCAGGCACTGGGCGACATGTTGGCTGGCGAGCGCATCGAAGTAGCGTTCGCCGAGCAGTGTGCGGGTATGCGGATAGGCAACGCCCAGAGCCTCGATCAGGCTGTGGCGGATATTGTTGCGGTAGACGTCGAGTCCCGAGCGCTGACCGAGGTCCGCATCGGCCTCGCCGGGGCTGTGCATGGCGGCGACGAAGCGTTGCTGCCATTGGGCCAGGCTGCTCATGACCGGTCCTCCGATGGCGTGTCGAGGCGCTGGGCGAGCACGTTGCGACGCACCGCCCGGGCACGCTGGACCTCGTCGAGCCAGCGCGGTAGTTCGGGCACATTGTTGTCCCATTCGATCAGGGTGGGCAGGGCGGGGCAGCGCAGGATGGCGCTCTCGTAGAGCGTCCAGACGGGGTCTGCCACCGGTCCGCCATGATCATCGATGTACAGCGGTGGCGTTGTCGCCTCGTCGAGGCTATGGCCGGCCAGATGCCATTGGCCCACCGCATGCCAAGGGACCCAACGCAGGTAATCGTCGAGATCGCGGTCCATGTTGTGGGCGCTGATGAAGGCGTTGTTGATGTCGAACAGCAGGCCACAGTCGGTGCGTTCCACCAGCAGGTTGAGAAAGTCGGCTTCGTCGAGGGTATTGCCGGTCAGGCGAACGTAGAGGCTCGGGTTCTCCACCAGCAGTCGTCGTCCGAGGCGTTGTTGCACGCGATCGATGTTCCGGGTCAACACGTCCAATGACTCTCGCGTCAGGGGCACCGGCAACAGGTCGTTGTAGCTATGCCCGTCGAGCCGGCTCCAGGCCAGATGCTCTGACACCAGCGCCGGCGCTAGCGAATCGACGAGTCGGGCCAGGCGTTCGAGGTGGGCGTCGTCGAGCCCTTGGGCGCTGCCGAGTGACAGGCCGACGCCGTGCACGGACAAGGGGTAGCGTCTTGCCAGCTCCGTGAGTCTGTCCTGCACCGGCCCGCCGGCGTCCATGTAATTCTCGGCGTGGAGCTCGAGGAAGTCGGGTGCTGTGGTGGCCTCGATCAATGCTTGCGCATGGCGATGCTTGAGTCCGATGCCGACAGCGCCTTCGGCTAGCCTGGGCCGTACGGGTGCCGGGGAGGAAGGGGGAAACACGATCGGGTTCAGGGCTCGGTTCATGGTCGACTCTCGGGATGGACCTGGCTCGCGTGACTCGTCGGCTCACGGCGGGGCGATGGGCTGAGTGCGCCTTGAGATTCGGTCGCCGTCATCGGCTCGAGTCGGTCTCGTCGCGGGGCGTGCGGCCGATTGCTTGGTCGGTGACTTGGTCGGCCTCGTGTGCCGGTGGACAGGTTCCGCCGCTGGCTCGGGGTCCACCGCCCGCCGGGGCGGGCGATGGGGGGTGCGACCGGTCGCTTCGCTTACGGGCGTTCGATCTCGCTCAGGCTGCCGTTGCCATGGGGGGTCTCGACGCTGGTGCAGGTGCCTTCGGGAACCAGAGTCCAGGCATTGCCTTGGTAGTCCACTGTCGAGGTGCCGGCGCAGGTGGTACCAGGACCAGCCTTACAGTCGTTCTCGCCGGCAAGGGAAACGCCGTAGCACTTTTCCATGTCGCCTTCTGCCGCCTGGGCCGTGGCGATCACCCCGGCTTGAGCCATGGCGGTGGTCAGCACGGCGGCCATGATCATGGATCGTTTCATGTTATTTTCCTCATATGAATGGAAGCACGACGTCACCCCGTCGCCGAGGCAGTCACAGCGTAGTCGACGCAACGCCGGGTTCCTGACACCAGAGGTGGCCGGTGGTGCGGCCCAACCCATTGGGTTTGTAGGGTATGATGTTGGAGAGTTGACGGAATGAAGGCTGATGGAATGGCTGGTTGCGGATTTTGTCAGTAATTAATTCTGTTTTTTATCACAAATTTAGTTAAATAAACTTTTTTTTCAAGAGTTGACCTCGGTCAATTTTTTGGGAAGCCATCGGAGACACAGCTGATGATCCAGCGTCACGACACCAAGACCCGCATGAGCCGAGCGGTGATTCATCAGGGCGTGGCCTATCTTTGCGGCCAGGTCGCAGGGCCGGAGGCACGCAGTGGCGACATCACCACGCAGACCGAGAGCATGCTATCTCGGGTCGATGCACTGCTCGAAGAGATCGGCAGCGATCGCGAGCACCTGCTTAGCGCCACCCTTTATCTCAAGAATGGTGGGGATGTCGCGGCGATGAATGCGGTATGGGATGCGTGGATGCCGCAAGGGCACGCACCGGCACGTGCCTGCGTGTGCGCGCCGATGCCGTCCGAGGAACTGCTGGTCGAGATTAGCGTGACCGCGGTCATCCCGGCCGCCTGACGCGCAAAGCGTCCACCGTACGACGCCGTTTTCGACACGGCAGACCCTGGCGTCACCGCCGTATCGCACAATAGAAACGCCGACCCGGAAACGGGTCGGCGTTTCCGTCGTGGGAAGGGCGTCGCCTCGGCCTCTAGCGCAGGCAGGGGTCGTCCATCGGGGGCTCGCTGGGCCTGAGCCGTCGTGCCAGGGCGTCGACGACAATGTTGAGGCCGGCAGTGACGAGCAGCAGGAAGAAGGCCACGTCGAACATCAGGGTCTGGAAGTAGTCGTCGATCACGTATCCGAGTGTTGCGATACCGAGCATGCCGAGCAGCGCCGTCTCGCGCAGAATGACTTCTGCGCGGTAGTAGAGCAGGGCGAGCATGGCGGGATAGACCCTGGGCAAGAGCTCATAGGCGAGACGGCCACTGGCCGAGGCGCTCGGCATGCCAGGGCGCAGGTTGTCGGCATGGCGAGCGACAAGAAAGGCGATCAGGGCGCCGTTGTGAAGCGCCAGAGCGATCCAGGCAGGCAGCAGTGAAGGGCCAAGCAGGAGCAGGAATACGAACGCCAGTAGCAGTTCGGGGGTGGAGCGGAGGAAGATCAGCAGCCCTGTGCCGGCCAGGCGGCTTGCGACGGTGCCAAAGTGGCGTGACGCCAATGGCCACAGAATGAGCGCCACCAGTAGCGCCCCGACGCTGCCGAGCAGGCCGAGCAAGAGCGTGTTGCCGATCGCCGGAAGCAGTTCGGGGATGGCCTGAAACCAGGCCGCCAGGCCGCTGGCATCTCCCTCCAGTAGCGCTCGGGGCCAGATATCCTGAGTCACGAAACGCGTTACGAGCCCCGCATCGATGTCGGGCCATGGGCCGAGCAGAAAGATCGAGCCTAGCGCCAATAGCGGTAGCATTCGGCGATGCGCCCATAGCGGCAGGCTGGCGATCAATAAGTAGAAGAGCCACAGCAGAGCCCCGGCCTCGGCGTAACGTCCTTCGCGGAACGCGGTCTCGAGCTGGAAGCCCAGGGTCGGCAGGCCGACGAACCCCAGCAGCACACTTGCCCGCAGGCCGCACTCGAAGCGGTAGCGGGTATAGGCCGCGAGTTGCCCGAGCGCCAGGGGGAGCACGGTATAGGCGAATCGAGACAGGCGCCCGACGCCCTGTGGCAGAGCATTGCGTGCTGCGTCGGGGATCTGTTCGAAGATTTCCGCGTAAACCTTGGCGAAGATGCCGGCGTAGGGAATCGCCAAGGCCGCGAGTGCCGTCACCGCCGAAAGCCCGAAAACCTGAAGAAACAGCAACGCCCAGAACAGCTCATGGATGGCGCGAACGAAAGCGCAGCCGGCCCGGACCAGGCGCGAGCGCGAGAACACCAGCGCCAGGGGAAAGCCCAGGATCACGCCAGCAGCGGTTCCCCACAGCGCGACGCCGATGGTCAAGCCGATGGCGGTGAAGGGGTCCTCGACGGCGCCGATGTCGGGAAGCGCCAAGCCCTTGGCGATGCGACCGAGCTCGGCCCAAGGGTCTCGGGTGAGCACCGCGAGATCCGCCAGCGGTGCCAGCAGCACGGCCAAGGCAATCAGGGTGAGAGTGTGGCGGGCCAAGCGCAGGCCGATCGAGTCGCCGATGAGCAAGTAGGGTCGAGGTGGGGCGCTGCTCATTGTCTCCCTCGCGAGCAGGGCAGGGTCGCCTCGAGAGGCCGGGTGACGCCATCCGCATCCGCTGACACTGGCCCGTCGCTCGGCGGCAGCGACCGGCTCCGGCCTTCGGCGCTGGGGTAGAGGGCGTCCAGATCGGCAAGAGACAGCTCGTGGCTCGGCGCATCGATGACGACGCGCCCGTCGGCGAGCCCCCAGACCCGGTCGCAGTGACTGAGAGCCAATTCGCGCTGGTGCAGGGCGATCACCGACCCGGCATGACGAGTATCGATGCGCTCGAGCAGGGCCAACGCCTGGTGGGGATCGACGCTAGCGACTGGCTCGTCGCCGAGAAACACTTCACGCTGTTGATAGAAAGCTCGAGCGATGGCGACGCGCTGGCGTTGGCCGCCGGAGAGCCGGCCCACCGGGCGACGCATCAGACCCGTCAGGCCGAGCTCGTCGCATAGCCCGGCGACGTCATTCCAGGGACCCTTCAGCGGCCGCGCCAGGTTCCACAGGTTGGCCAGGGCCGAGTGATGCTCGAGGCGGCCCATGTAGACGTTGTGGTAAACCGCCAGCTGGGGGACCAGGCCGTGATGCTGAGGACACCAGGCGCCAAGAGCCCCAAGGCGCTGACGCAGGGCCGCCAGCAGGGTCGACTTGCCGACCCCGCTGGCTCCGAGCAGCGCGACTCGTTGGCCCGGGAGCAGCGATAGAGTGACCGCGCTGAGTACTCGATGCTCGCCATGGCCCAGGTCCTCGGCCTCGAAACACGCCAGCGGGGCTTCAGACATTAGCGCACCAGGCCGAGGTCTTCGGCGACGTCCTCGATGGGGGCGTACATGGCGTTGTCGGCGGGAATAAAGCCCGAACGGGGGAAGCTTTCCAACAGTTGCGGATCCTCCATGTCGAGCAGGGCTTGGCGCAGGTTGGCGGTGAAACCATCGCCGAAGCGTTCGTCGGCATCGCCACGCAGGGTCCATTGGTAGTCCGGGTAGCTCGGAGTGGTCCAGACCACCTGAACCTTGTCGGTATCGACGCGACCTTCCTCGACGGCGGCATCCCATACGCTGTAGTTGACCGCACCGAGATCATAGGTGCCGGCTTCGACCAGGGCGATGGTGCGGGTGTGATCGCCGGAGAAGCCGACACGGGAAAAGATATCGTCGGGTGCTTCGCCAAAGCGTTGGCGCAGGAAGTGCTCCGGCATTAGGCGTCCGGAGGTAGAGGTCTTGGCGCCGAAGGTGAAGGTCATGTCCTGCACCGCGTCCGGTAGCTCATCCTCGTTCGGTGCAAGGCCGGTGCTGTCGTGAGCGATGAAGTAGCTGGTGAACTCGGCGTCCTCGGCCCCTTGGGCCAGGGCGACGGAGTCGGGGACCAGGCGCCGAGCTTGAACGCCGGATAGTCCGCCGAACCAGGCCAGCTGGACCTGGTCGTTACGAAATGCGGTGACCGCGGCACCGTAGGATTTGACCGGCACGTACTCGACCTCCACGCCGAGCTCGTCTGCCAGGTAGTCGGCGACCCGGGAGAAGCGCTCGACCAGGCGGGATTGGTCCTCGTCAGGAATCGCGGTAAAGCGAAAGGTGTCGGCGAAGGAGGGCGCGCTGATGGTGGTCAGCACGGCGACGGTGGCAAGCGTCCAGCGCATGGGGCAATCCTTGTTGATAGTCGTGCGTATTCGACGAGGTCGAGCCTGCTGCTCGGTCGTCAGAGCGTGTTGAGTCAGCGCCATCGAGGAAGCAGGGGTGAGGGTAGCGCATATTGTTGTGCTTGACGCGGACTCAAGCAAGTCCGAGGGCGCGCCGGGCGATGGGCACGATTCGCCGGCTGTCGCTGGTGGCGTGCCAGCGACGGCGGCGGTCGAATGTCGCATCAGTCGGTCAGGGGGTAGCGGGTGTCGCGCAGGCTATCCTTGATCTTTTTCAGGTGGTGAAGGAAGTCTTCGCCACGGCGCAGGGTGACCCCGGTGGCCAGGACATCGATCAACGCCAATTGCACCATGCGCGACGTCATTGGCATGTAGTAGTCGGTATCTTCCGGTGCGCTGATCTCGAGGGTCTCGGTACATTGCTGGGAGAGCGGCGAGTCAGGTGCGGTAATACCCAGGACAACGGCACCATTTTCTCGTGCTAGGGCGGCAATATCGACTAGCTCCCGGGTACGTCCGGTGTATGACAGCACCACCACGACATCGCCGGTGTGGCAGGCGGCGGCGACCATGCGTTGCATCAAGACATCGATATAGGCCGTCACGGGCAGGTTGAAGCGGAAAAACTTGTGCTGCGCATCCTGGGCCACCGCGCCGGAGGCCCCGAGGCCGAAGAAGTGGATCTGCTTGGCCTGGATCAGGTAGTCGACCACTCGGTCGATCCGCTCGGGGTCGACCTCCCGCTGAGCCAGGTCGAGTGCTGCAATCGTGGCACCAAAGATCTTGCCGGTATAGGCGTCGGCGCTGTCGTCGGGCTCGACGGCACGGCTGACATAGGGGGTGCCGCCGGCCAGGCTCTGGGCCAGCTGGATCTTGAAGTCCGGGTAGCCCTTGGCCTCGAAGTTGCGACAGAAGCGGTTGACGGTAGGCTCGCTGACCGAGGCGGCTTGAGCCAAACTGGCAATACTCATGCCGGTCGCCGCATCGGGGTCTGCCAGGATCACGTCCGCGACCTTGCGCTCAGAGCGATTGAGTTCGTCGAGGCGGCGACGAATACGGTCAATAAGGTCGTGACGGACCATGTCGAAGACTCCCTTGTGAAGCGATGCTGGAGACGGGAGGCTCAACGCTGGCTGGGCCGCCCGGGCAATGTAGTGATTTTACTAACGTGTGGTGGCTATCGTAGCCTTCTGTTTATCTACGTCCAATGTATAAGCGCCGAGTCGTCATTTTTTGTGTAAGTTTACAAAAAATAGATTGCTCTGGCAGTTCCAAGGCCACTATTTTTTTGTAAACTTAGAAAGACGCTGCCCAGGATCCACTGACGGCGCTTTTCTCTCCATCTAGCGAGGACGGTTATGACTCAACGCACCCGATCCACTGGCGCGGAGCGCACCGACATCGACCTGGCGCTGTTCGGGGCTCTCGGTGACCTGTCGCAGCGCAAGCTGTTTCCCGCGCTCTATCAACTCGATCGGGAAGGGTTGCTGCATGACGACACTCGTGTGTTGGGGTTGGCCCGGCAGGATATCAGTGCAACCGACTTTCGTGATCGGGTCGAGGCCGCGCTGAAGACTCGCGTCAAAGCCGATGAACTCGATGCCAAGGTGGTAAAGCGTTTTCTCGCCCGTCTGTCCTTTGTGACGGTGGACTTCACCGCGGCCGATGGCTACAGCGCCATTCGCGAGTGGCGGGAGGGCGCCAAGGGTAGCCGCCCGCTAGTGGTCTATCTCGCCGTGGGCGCGAGTCTCTATGGCGACATCTGTCGACATTTGCAGGGTAGTGGCAGCCTCGATGAGCAGAGTCGTGTGGTGGTGGAGAAGCCGATCGGCTATGACCTGGAGTCGTCGAAAAGCATCAACGACGCGGTGGGCGATGTGTTTCCCGAGTCGCGAGTCTATCGCATCGATCATTACCTTGGTAAGGAAACTGTCCAGAACCTGATCGCGCTGCGGTTTGCCAATCCGCTGTTCGGCACCCAATGGAATCAGAATCACATCTCCCATGTGGAGATCACGGTGGCCGAGAAGGTCGGTATCGAAGGGCGCTGGGGTTACTTCGACAACGCCGGTCAACTGCGTGACATGGTGCAGAATCATTTGCTGCAGCTGGTCTGCCTGATCGCCATGGACCCGCCAGCCAATCTGGATGCCGATGCCATCCGCGATGAAAAGGTCAAGGTGTTGAAGGCGCTCAAGCCATTCACCGATGACATGCTTGGGCGCGATGTGGTGCGCGGACAGTACACCGCTGGGACCACCGATGGCGCCGGCGTACCGGGCTATCTGGATGAAGAGGGTGCCAATACGCAAAGTCACACCGAGACCTTCGTCGCCATGAAGACCGAAGTGTCCAACTGGCGCTGGGCGGGGGTGCCTTTCTACTTGCGTACCGGCAAGCGGATGCCCGAAAAGTTGTCCCAGATTGTGATCCATTTCCGTCAACAGCCGCACTATATCTTCGACCCCGATCAACGCTCCCTGGCGGCCAACAAATTGATCATCCGGTTACAGCCGGAAGAAGGCATTCGCCTCGAGGTGCTGACCAAGGACAGCGGCCTGGACAAGGGCATGCGCCTGCGTCGGGGACCGCTGCATCTGGACTTCAACAGCGCCTTTCCCAAGGCGCGGATTCCCGATGCCTACGAGCGCTTGCTGCTGGAGGTGATGAAAGGGCAGCAGTACCTGTTCGTGCGTCGCGACGAGGTAGAGCACGCCTGGCAGTGGTGTGATGCGCTGATCGGTGCCTGGGAGGATCGTGACGAGCCTCCGCGTCGCTATCCCGCTGGCTCCTGGGGGCCGGTGGCGTCGATCGCCATGATTACCCAGGACGGCCGTAGCTGGTACGAGGACTATTGACATGAGTCAGATCATATCGAAGCCCCGCGAGCAGCTGGCGCAGCAGCTTGCTGAGTCTGTCGGCGAGGCCTTGCGGCATGACCTCGCAGGCCAGGATCGCGTGCTGTTGATCGTATCGGGCGGCTCTACCCCGGTGCCGTTCTTCGCGGCCTTGGCCGCCCAGGATCTGCCTTGGTCGCGCATCGACGTGACTCTGGCCGATGAGCGCTGGGTAGCGTCTGATGCCGAGGACTCCAACGCCCGCCTGGTGCGCGAGCACTTGCTGGTGGGGGCGGCCAAGGCAGCAACCTTTGTGTCTCTGACGACCTCTGACGGGACTCCGGAGCAGGGCATCGATGAGGTTGGCGCGCGCCTCGACGGGCTGGCGTGGCCGGCGAGTGTGGTCATCCTGGGCATGGGCGCAGACGGCCACACCGCCTCGCTGTTCCCCGACAGTCGTGAGCTGGATCTGGCCCTGGCCAGTGACGCGGCCGTGGTAGCCGTGCGCACGCCGAGCCAGCCCCAGGCACGTATCACCCTGAGTGCCGAACGCCTGCACCACGCTAGACGCCACGTGCTGCATATCACCGGCGAAGACAAGCGCGATGTTCTGGGGCGTGCCATGACCGGCGACGACGTTCGCAGGCTGCCCATTCGTGCCTTTCTCAGCTGCCCGCTGGCTATTTACTGGGCCCCCTAATTTTCTGGAGTGATGCACATGACCATCGACAAACAACTGCCGTCCACCCGCACCACGGAACTCGACAGCATTTGCCTCAAGGCCGAGGTGATCCCGGTCATCACCATCAAGCGCATCGAAGATGCCGTGCCAATGGGGCGAGCGCTTGTGGAGGGGGGGCTGAGTGTGCTTGAGGTGACGCTACGCACTGACTGCGCCATTGAGGCTATCGCTCGGCTCAAGAAGGAGCTTCCGCAGGCCAGCATCGCTGCGGGGACCGTGCTGACGCCGGCCCAGTATCGTCTGGTGGAGCAGGCCGGTGCCGACTTCGTGGTGACCCCAGGCGCGACTGAAGCGCTGTATCGTTACGGTGTCGAGAGCCCGGTGCCGATGCTGCCGGGCGTGGCTACCGTTTCCGAGTTAATGACCGGCTGGCAGTACGGTTACCGGCGCTTCAAGTTTTTCCCGGCCGAGGCCAGCGGCGGTGTCAAGGCGCTCAAGGCCTTCGCCGGCCCGATCAGCGAGGCACGCTTCTGCCCCACCGGGGGCATCGGCCTGGACAACGCGGCCGACTACCTGGCGTTGCCTAGTGTGATGTGTGTCGGAGGCTCCTGGCTCACCCCGGCTTCGCTGGTCGACGCCGGTGACTGGGACGCCATTCGCGCCCTGGCCAAGGAGGCCGCCGACCGTTTTCATCATTGAACGGCATCGGCGCTACCCCGCGACGTGATGGCGTGTGACGCGGGGTGGCGCTCAACCGCCGGGTAGCGTGGCTCGGCCGTGATCATGGCGCGTTGCCCAGAACTCTTTGCCAGAGCTCTTTGCACCTGAACGGCGCTTGTCGTCTTCCATGTGCTCTCTCGACAGCTGGTGCTGTCCTTGATCCGGCCTCTTGGCCGGATTTTTTTGGTGCGCCGTGACTGGCGGCGTGCGCCGGAGGGGGCGTAGAGATGTCGAGAAAGGGGCGCCTGGCAGTGTGAGCGGGTGGGGCCTTGGTGAGCCTGCTGATGGTGCTGCGAGCGCCCGTCGCGTATAGCGAGGCTACGACTGGCACTCCCTTCGAGAAGGGGTCAGGAAGAGCGTTCCAGGTCTTCCCGCAATTGGCCGACGAGTTCGACGTCTAGCCCCGACAGTTCCGCGATGGTCTGATCGTCCATGTCTGTTCGTTGCAACATTTTCCGAGCGATTTCTCGCTGCGCTTCCTGCAACCCCTCCTGGCGGCCCTCCTGGCGGCCCTCCTGGCGGCCCTCCTGGCGGCCCTCCTCGAGGCCTTTCGTCAGGCCCTCCTGGCGCCCTGCCTCAAGACCCTGTTGTTTCCAGTGTTCTGGCCATCGCTTGGCACGTTCCGACAACATGCTATGCACCTCGCTTAAGTCGTTGAGCGCCTGCCAGGAGCTTCGTTCATCACTGGGCGCCCAGTTCGGCAGCAGGACACGCTTGATCCAGAGGACGAAGTGCCGTCTGAGTTGGGTCTGCTGTGGCGCCTTCAGCCAGTCTACCAACAATCCAATCAGGTCGATGGCATCCTGTGGGCTGCGGTGGTGTTCCAACAAGAAGATGGCGGATACCACGTTCTGGGCTTCCTGGGACCACTGCTCGCTGGCTACGATCGCCCCCTCATCCAGCAGCAGGTAGCGTAGGTCCGGTCGGTACTGTTCCAGCCCCCCTGGCACCGCTAGGACAAGCTCCGAGATATTGAGCGACGCGTTCCAACGTGTTTCACCATTGTAGAGTACGATCGGCAGCACTGGAGGAAGTTTGCCGTCCATGGTGAGGGCCTTCTGCCTGACCAGGTCCTGATAGAGCAGGCCGACATAGGTCATGATTCTCAGCGCCATGAATCGGTCGATCGTGCTTTGGAATTCGATCAGCAGGTAGACGTACAGCCACTCGTCGCCAAAGCGCACTCGCCAGATCACATCGTCTTCTCGATCGCGTAGATCATCGGTGACGAAGGTGCTGCTGACCTTTTCCAGAGAGTCGAGGTCCAGTTGCTCGATCCAGTCCTCTTTGACGAAGCCTGTGAGCAGGTCGCTGACGACCCTCGGTTCGCTGAACAACAGCTTGTAGCTGAGATCATGTTCATGTGGAGGGCTCATGGTGTTCCTTTACCTGGCACTCGGGGGCATGGGGCAGAGGATTGAGTCGTGGTAACGAGAAGGGTTCCGCCGGCGAGGTGCTTGAGCACACTTAATCAACAACGGCGCTACAGGGCGCCGTTGTTGATTGGTCTGGTGTCGGTGTGCTGGGGGTGTGTGGTCGCCGAGACAGGCGTGGCCCGTCTAATCGATCACATCGTCACGCCGGGGCAGAGCGGCGTAGGCGCCGGGCCGCGTCACGGCATGGGCGCCGCAGCGGCAAGCCAGTGTCAGGGCCCTGTCGATAAAGGCTGCATCGTACTGCCAGCCTTCCTGCTGCCAATCGTGGCCGCTGAGTGCCGCAAGCAGGCCACCGATAAAGGCGTCGCCTCCCGCCGTGGTATCGATGGCCTTTACCGGTGGCGGTGTCATCGTTACCGCACCATTGGTGGTATGAGCGGTAACCTCTGCAGGGCCGTCGGTGACGACGATCAGGCGAGCGCCTGCGACCAGTCGTTCGGCCAGCCAATCGTTGCGGGGGTGATCCCCGCGCAGGGCATCGAGTTCTTCGGCGGACAGCTTGATGAGGTCGGCCTGGTCTATCAGGCGAGTGACCAGGCCCACGTCGATCCGGTGGCCCGGCCACAAGTTGTGGCGCAGGTTGGCATCGACGCTGATCAGGCTGCCCGAGCGTTGCGCCATTTCGGTAATGGCCAGGGTTGTCTCGGCGATATCTGGCTCGGTCAGGCTGTTGCTGCAGAGGTGAACGATGGCAGGGTCGGCAAATACACCGGCAGGGAGGTGCTCTGTGCGGTAAAGCAAGTCCGCAGCCGGTGGACGGTAGAAGTCGAAGGTGCGCTCACCACTGGCGTCCCGAGATACGAAAGCCAGCGCGGTTCGGGCCTTTTGGGTGCGCACGACGCCGGTCACATCGACACCGTGAGCGGTGAGCTCGCGGGCCAGAAAATCGCCGAAGTGATCGTCGCCTAGCATACCCAGGAACCGGCTCGTCATTCCCAGCCGTGCGCAGGCGACGGCCACATTGGCCGGTGCGCCGCCGGCGTAGGGTGTGAAGGTCTCGGGGCCATCGTGATCCTCCCCGAGGTGGCTTGACAGCATGTCGACCAGGGCTTCACCGAAGGCAATAATGGGCGTCATGACGCGGTCTCCTTGTCCGTGGGCTCACTGGCTCGAGAGCGATAGCGTGGTGCCTAGCATGTGCTGAGCGCCTGGAACTACCCACACGGGGTCGAGGCGGGTGTTGGCCGACTCGACGCACAGGAAGCGTCGTGCAGCAGCCAGCGGTGTATCGGGATTTGGCGTTTCGCCGGGGTTCCAGACCACGACGGAGTCGCTGTTCTGGCGAGCAATGCGCAGGCGGCGCCGTCCGTCGTCGAGCACGACTTCAGCGTTGGAGTGATAGATCCGGTCCACGCCTTGACGCACGCCGAGTTCCCCCTGCTGTTCGCTCTCGGCGAAGCCCTTGAGCTTGTCCAGGTAGCGCGCCCCGGCGAGGCCTTCGACGCGGCTTTCGAAGACCTGACTCACGGCCAGGTAGCTATGCAGGGCACAGGTCATCTTCACCGGAGTTTCGCCGCGGTGTTCCGTGATCAACTCGACGTGCAAGCGCTGGGCATTGGCCTGTATCACCGCTCGCGGATGCAACTGGCTGTGCAGCCGCTCGGGCAGTGACAAGTGCAGCTCGATGCCGTCTTCGTGCTCATCCACCGCGTCGAGATGCCAGTTGGCCTTGCGCACGGGGCCGTGCATAGGACCGGAGCGGTCGGGGGTCTCGTCCGCGGTATTTTCATCGGCGAACCACGGCCAGCACAGCGGAATGCCGCCGCGAATGGCGCCAGGGGTATCCTGGGGGGTTGGCGTCACCCACAGCCAACCACCGGGCACCAGCGGGTCCTCGGCGCCGCTGTCGACGCCAGCCGCGTCATTCTCGTGCGCCGCTTCGGCCGTAGCGTCGGCCGCGGGTAAATAGTGCAGCACCTGGGCACCCTGCAGCGAAACGGCCAGCTGGCCCCAATCTTCATTGGCCACCCAGACGTCGCGGCCGGCCCAGGCAACATAGCCGTGGCCGTTGGTGGCGTCGATCAATGCCTTGAGCGATGCGGGAATCATGGTTCGACCTCTTCGTTGTGGAGGGCCTCGGCGGCGCCCAGCAGCCCCGTCCAAGGCGCGGTGACCACATGGATGGCGATGGCTTCGTTGTACGGCCGCATTCGTCCCTTGGCACTGAAGGCGTTGAGGAAGCCGCTGTGCGGCAACCAGTCGATCAGCCGGGGCACGATGCCTCCGCATAGGTACACGCCACCCCGAGCGCCCATGGTGAGGGCCGCATCGCCGGCAACGTCGCCGAGAATCTTGAGAAACCGCAGGATGGTATCACGCCCCAGAGGGTCGCCTCTGTTGGCCGCCTGCGTGACCTCGGCGGGGCTCGCGGCCGGCGCCGGGTGGCCCTCGATCTCGGCCAGGATACGGTAAAGGTCGAGCAGCCCCTGGCCACACAGGACACGCTCGACGCTGACCCTGCCGTAGCGCTGATGGAAGCGCTCGTAGATGGCCAGTTCCTGGGCGTCCGTCGGGGCATAGCTGACATGGCCGCCTTCGGTCGGGAGCGGAATCCAGGCACGCCGTGCGGGGAAGACACCGGCCACGCCGAGACCGGTTCCTGGGCCGATCACCAGCCGTGTGGCGTGGCCGATGTCGTCGCCATGCTGCACCGTCATCAGGTCAGCCTCGTCGACATGGGGCACGCCAAGGGCCTGGGCCATGAAATCGTTCACGACCTTGAACAGGTCGAGGCCCAGGGCCTCTCGCGCCTGTGTCTTGGTGAAGTCCCAGTGGTTGTTGGTCATCGTGACCCGCTCGCCATGCACGGGGCAGGCGAAGGCCAGGCAGGCTTCCTTCGGGGCCTTGTCGCCGCTGGCACCGACACCCTCGAGGTAGGCGCGGGCGGCGTCGACCACGCCTGGGTAGTCGGCGCAGGGCAGAGTCTGGATCTCTCGGGGCGATACCTCTCCGGGGACCACGAGCGCGAAGCGCGCGTTGGTGCCCCCGATGTCGCCGATCAGGGCTGGACGGTTCATGGGCGACTAGGCGTCCTCGTCGTGGATCTGGCCCTGCTGACGCGCCAGGTCGTCGGCCTCGAAGCCACCGAAAACGCCGGCCCCTTCTTCGGCACGCATCGCCAGGTGACGGAAGCCGCCGAACAGTTCGCGACCGAGCCCTACGTGGTAGTGGTCGAGTTCGGCGACGCGCTTGGGACGTTCGGCCCAGGAGGCGGCGTCGACTAGTACCTTGAGCTCGCCCGTGTCGGCGTCCAGGCGAACCAGGTCACCATCGACGAGCTTGGCCAGTGGGCCGCCGTCGATGGCTTCCGGGGTGATATGGATCGCCGCCGGTACCTTGCCTGAGGCGCCGGACATGCGGCCATCGGTGACCAACGCCACATGATAGCCGCGGTCCTGAAGCACGCCCAGGTAGGGTGTCAGCTTATGCAGCTCAGGCATGCCGTTGGCCTTCGGGCCCTGGAAGCGCACCACCACGATGACGTCGCGGTCCAGGTCTCCGGCATCGAATGCCGCCTTCAGCTCGTTCTGGTCCTCGAATATCTTGATCGGTGCCTCGACCACCCGATGTTCGGGTTCCACCGCCGAGACCTTGATCACCCCGCGGCCGAGGTTGCCATCGAGCACCGTCAGGCCGCCGGTCGGGGCGAAGGCGTTGGCCACGGAGCGCAGCACATCCGGATCCAGACTCTCGTCGGGGCCTTCACGCCAGACAACCTTGCCATCCTCGAGGAAGGGCTCCTGGGTGTAAGCCGTCATGTCGGTGCCGAACACCGTGGGGATGTCGCCGTGAATGAGGCCCGCGGCCAGCAGCTCGCGGATCAGCAGGCTCATGCCGCCGGCGGCCTGGAAGTGATTGATATCGGCCTGGCCGTTGGGGTAGACACGGGTCAGGCTCGGTACCGCGGCAGAAAGATCCGTGAAGTCGTCCCAATTGATGGTGATGCCGGCGGCGGCGGCCATGGCCACCAGATGCAGGGTATGGTTGGTGGAGCCGCCTGAGGCCAGCAGCCCGACCATGGCGTTGACGATGGCGCGCTCGTCGATTTGGCGATAGAAGGGTCGGTAGTCACCGCCGGCCTCGGTGTTGCGCACGGCCTGTTCCGTGGCGAAACGCGTCAGCGCCTCGCGCATCTCGGTATTGGGGTTGACGAAAGAGGTGCCGGGCAGGTGCAACCCCATGAACTCCATCATCAACTGGTTGGAGTTGGCGGTGCCGTAGAAGGTACAGGTGCCCGGGCTGTGGTAGGACTCGGATTCCGCTTCCAGCAACTCGTCGCGACCGACCTTGCCTTCGGCGAAGAGCTGTCTCACTCGGGCCTTTTCCTTGTTGGGAAGACCGCTTGGCATCGGACCCGCCGGGATGAACAAGGCCGGCAGGTGGCCAAAGCGTGCCGCACCGATGAACAGTCCCGGTACGATCTTGTCGCAGACACCGAGGTAGAGCGCCGCATCGAACATGTTGTGAGACAACCCGACGGCGGTGGCCATGGCGATGACGTCACGGGAGAACAGCGACAGTTCCATCCCTGGTTGGCCCTGGGTGACTCCGTCGCACATCGCGGGTACCCCCCCAGCGAACTGAGCGGTAGAGCCCATGGCACGAGCCGCCGCGCGAATGGTGTCGGGGTAGTTCTCGAATGGCTGATGGGCCGAAAGCATGTCGTTGTAGGCCGAGATGATGCCTAGGTTGGCACTGTTCATCAGCTTAAGCTGATTTTTATCCTCGCCGCCGCAGGCGGCGAAACCGTGAGCCAGGTTGCCGCAGGACAGTTCGCCACGATGAACGCCGCGGCGGTGTTGTGCTTCCATGCGCTCGACGTAGAGCGCTCTGCGCTGCACAGAGCGTTCGCGGATACGGTCGGTAACGCGGGCAACGGTCGGATCGAGCGAAGGAGCTTGCTGGCTAGCCATGGTCAACCTCAGACGATTAAGTTCGGGTTAGATGCGTAAGTTTACCAAATAGTGAGCGAGATTCCTCCGGGCTGTTCGCCTTCTTTGGTCGAATTTGTAGTTTTTTTACGGGTTGTCGAAGCGGGCTTTTCGCACCGTCTGGCCTCGCCACTGTGGCCA
Organism: Halomonas sp. V046; assembly: GCF_052645355.1. NCBI lineage: Bacteria > Pseudomonadati > Pseudomonadota > Gammaproteobacteria > Oceanospirillales > Halomonadaceae > Halomonas > Halomonas sp. V046. The sequence continues at coordinate 203,094 of NZ_JBQXYF010000001.1, read as the reverse complement.
GACCGGCACCCCAGGGTAAAGTCTGGCACCCTAGGCGATGATCGGAAAGCCGTGACGGTATGGCCGCACCAGGCTCCTGTCTGATGCGTCGTCGCCATCACCCGATTCGTCGACACAGGCGCCGGTGGCGTCATCATGCAAAGTAGGAGTCGTCATGTCACAGCCCCGGTTGGTCGCCGTGGAGTCCATCGCCAGCGTGCCGAAAGCCGCCTGGAACGCCTTGGTGGGCGACGACTATCCCTTCTTGCGTCATGAATTTCTGCTGGCGCTGGAGGCGAGTGGCGCGGTCGGCAGCGAGACGGGGTGGTTGCCGCGACACCAGACCCTGTGGTGTGGCGAACGCCTGGTCGGCGCGCTTCCCTATTACCTGAAAGGACATTCCTACGGTGAGTACGTGTTCGACTGGGGCTGGGCGGATGCCTGGGAGCGAGCCGGCGGTGACTACTATCCCAAGGGCCTGAGTGCGATTCCCTTCACCCCAGTGCCGGGGCCGCGTCTGTTGCTGGCCGACGAGCTTGACCCGGTGGCCGCTCGGCGGGCGATCGCAAGGACCTGGGAGCTGGATGAGCGGTTATCCAGCTGGCACCTCCTGTTCGCCGAAGACGACGAGGTGGCGGCCTGGCGAGAGGCTCGCCCCGAGCTGGTGGCGCGCCATGGGGTGCAATTCCAGTGGCGAGACCAGGGATTCGGCGACTTCGAGGGATACCTGGCCGCGATGACGTCGCGGCGGCGCAAGGAGGTCCGGCGTGAGCGCCGCCGGGTGGGAGAGCAGGGCATTGTGTTGCGGCGGCTGATGGGCGGTGAGATCGGCGTGGACGATATGACGCATTTCTTTGGTTGTTACCGCATCACCTACCTGGAACGCGGTCGGCAAGGGTATCTCGATGAAGCGTTCTTCCAGCGGCTATTGGCCGAGATGCCTGATAGTCTTGTGCTGATTCAGGCTTTGGTCGAAGGACGGCCTGTGGCTGCCGCGCTTTGCCTACAGGGGGCTCGATCGCTTTATGGTCGCTACTGGGGTAGCGAGGTCATGGCCGACTGCCTGCATTTCGAGACCTGCTATTACCAGGGGATCGAACATTGCCTGGAGCACGGCTTAACGCTCTTCGACCCGGGGACGCAGGGTGAGCATAAGGTGGCGCGAGGGTTTGCGCCTCGGCGGCTGACCTCGCTCCATCATATTGCCGATCCGCGTCTGCGAGATGCCGTGGCACGATTCTGTCGAGAAGAATCCGCAGGCGTTGGGGCCTACGCGACGGGGGCACTGCGTGGACTGCCGTTTCGGAGTAGTTAAGGAGTCGATGCTATGCTCATAACGTTAACGGGTCTCATGCCGACGGGGTGAATAGTGACGTCTGCGGTGATGATTGCCCCCATCCTAGAGGGGATACGTTCAGAGGCGGGGACATGGAGCGAATGGAGCGTTGTTGTTGGTGGATCGGCGAACCCGAGGGCAGTAGTGGCCAATTGCGCGAGGCCTTGGTGTCCAATGGTTGGCGGACCCAACGCTTGGAGAGTCCGTTGTCGGAGTGTCGCCTGCGTGACAGCGACCCCTGCCGGGTCGGGCTCGTCGTGCTGGACGACTTGTCGGTGGTGGACCTGCGCCAGCTCGAGCCGCTGATCCTGCGAAGCGCCAGGCCTTGGGTGGTGGTAGGGTCGGACGAGACCATGGCGGACCCCGACAAGCGGCGCATCATCGTCCATCTGAGCCATGCCCTAGTTCCGGCGTCGGTGGATATCGCGCGCCTGACCATACTGCTCGACCATGCCGCCGAGCTGTCCCGATTGCAGCAACTGGATCGCGAGCAGCAGGCGCTGGCATCGGCCACCGGCGAAGAAGACAACGAATACGAGTTTGTTGGCACGACGCCGGCGATGTGGTCGTTGTTCAACACTATTCGCAAGGTCGGCAAGGTCGATGCGTCGGTATTCATCAGCGGTGAGTCAGGGACTGGCAAGGAGCTGACGGCCCAGGCCATCCACGAGCGCTCGGAACGCTCCCAGCGAGCGTTTCATGCCATCAACTGCGGGGCCTTGCCGGAACATTTGATTCAGTCGGAGCTTTTCGGCCATGAAAAGGGGGCCTTTACCGGCGCGACCCAGCGCAAGGTGGGGCGCATCGAGGCGGCCGACGGTGGCACGTTATTCCTTGATGAGATTGGCGATCTGCCCCTCGAACTCCAGGTCAACCTGCTGCGTTTTCTCGAAACACGCTGCATTCAGCGGGTCGGCGGGCTCGAAGACATTCCCGTTGACGTGCGTGTGTTGGCGGCCACCCACGTCGACCTGGACAAGGCCGTACAGGCCGGCCGGTTTCGTGAGGATCTTTATCATCGCCTGAACGTGTTGCAGGTACAGGTGCCGGCGTTGCGTGAACACCCCGATGATATCGAGATCCTGGCACGCTTCTTCTTCGAGCGCTTTTCCAGTGAGAAGGCCTCGTGTCTCAAAGGTTTTTCTCGCGAAGCCTTGACCGTGATGCAGCGCTACCACTGGCCGGGCAATGTGCGCGAGTTGATCAATCGGGTGCGCCGAGCCATGGTCATGTGCGAGAACAGGCTGATCCAGCCGGAGGATCTCGGCATCGAACGACGCGGCTTGCATCGTCATCAGATGACCCTCGAAGAAGTGCGCGAAGAGGCCGAACGTGACGCCCTGTTGGCAGCGCTCGGACGCAACAAGTATCGGGTCAATGCCGCAGCCAAGGAGTTGGGTGTGTCCCGGGTAACGATCTACCGCCTTCTCGACAAGCATGGAATCTCTCGCTCGCCGCCGGAAGAGGCCGCTTTCTGCTGACGTGCTTCTGTGCGACGCCGTACCCAAGACCCGCCAAGGCGGGTCTTTTTTTGGGTTATCGGTGCGGGGGGCCTCGACTCTGTCGCTTGATGACCCCCTGGTTTCCGCTTCCTGGCGCTGGGCCTAGGGTCCCGCTTGGGGGCCGGTTATCGGCGCTCGCTTTTCTGTCCTAACCCTTCACGTTGGGCATTCGCTGCCCTTCTGCCATGCCCCAATCCCTGTGGGGCTGTGGTCGGCTATTCAATAGGCCGACTACTAATAGTCCGACTACTAATAGGTCGACTGCTAATAGGACGATTGCTAATGGGCCGACCAGTAGGCCGATCAATGAGACGACCGACGGGCGCGTATCTCGTCCTAGGCATTCGGCCGGTCGGGTTCGACGCGTCGGGTGCTGGTCGGCCCCTGGGCCTGGCTGTCTCGGGCTCCCCGGCGGCTTGCGATAGTCGAAACGGTAAAGTGTTACATCGTTGATACAACCGCACTCCTGCTCGGCGAATTTTATCGGCGGTGTTCTTAAAATCATTTAAAAACAGATTGTTAATAAGAATGTGTCGGTCATGGCAAGGCGCCCATCGACGCCTTTCCGAGCTCGCGTCGTGATCGCTGTTGGTGGCGGCTGATCGGTGTTACATCCGCGAGTCGCGGGGGCACAGGTGATGAAACTTTTTCAGCATTCTGGTGCTGAAGGCCCGGTTGGCGAGGGCTGTGGCCGTACCCGCGAGGACGGGCCAGGGCGCCGTCGGTTCGTTCTGCGGAAACCGTCATCGCGCCTGTATCGCCGATGTTACTTTTCGCGTAAGCAGTTGATTTGTAATATAAAAATGACTTTTGTTGATCGAGGCGGGCGGTGTGCAGCGGGGCGTTGTTTCATCAGCTTTACATTTTACGTCGGCATCAAAAAATAAAATCAATTAAAAACAATGAATTACAAGTTGGCACGGCGATTGCTCTAGTCATTGCAAGTGGGACCGACACCCTCAGCGGAGACGCCGCCATGAACCATCCAACTCGACAGGCCAGACAAGCGGTTGCGATTGCCATGTTGTGTGGCGTGGCCAGCGGAGTGGTGGGCGTGGCTCAGGCCGACAGCAGTGCCAGCGATATCGGCCTCGTGTTCGAGCGAGGGACAGACTCATTGCGGCTCGTGGAAGACAGGTCGCTTGAGAATATCCGCGGTCGCTATGTGCCCGAGACCAGCATCGCTTCCGATGGAGTGATTCTGTGGGACGAGCGGCCGGGACGTGGCGCCGGGGGCGGCGGTGGCAGAGATGGCGACCATCGTCTTTCCAATGGCTTGAACAATATCCAGCGCGTCAACGTCACTACGCAACGGGACAGGTGATCGTCATGGGTAACATCCGGGGAAATGCATCAGGGGTAACAGGGCAGGGGAGCGGAACGGCCGTCGCACGCTGGTCGTACAGGGGGGGGCTGGTGGCGATGGTAGTGCTGGGCGGCCTGATCGGTGTGGGGACCGACCAGGCCCAGGGGGCGGACCTTCGCCCCGGCGTACGCCCCGGCGAGATCGTGGTGATACGCGAGGTCGAGCCGGCGCCATTTGGCCAGGTGAACCGCGATAGCGGCCCGATCAGGGCCCGCGCCGACCTGATGCAGAGCAGCCGCATGGCGCAAGCCACGACAGCGCAGTTGGGCAACCAGACCAGCGGCATTACCGCGGTAATGCTGAATGACACCCAGGCGGCGGGCATCTCGAGTGGCGTAGGCGGCAGCATGGCTCAGCTTCATCGTTCCCTCGGGACCGGTAGCTCCCTGGGCACGGGCGGCAACGTCCAGTCCAATCGCGTTGCCGGTTCGATTGGCGGTGGCGCGGCGGGAGGCGGGGTCATCGGTGCGACCTCCGGAATCGCCAGCACCATCACCGGGGCCTTGGCTCCCTTGACCGGTGGGAGGCGCTGAGCATGAGATCTCTCGGACAACGGACACGGCCCACCAAGCTTCAAGGGTTGCTGTTCATCGCCTCCCTTGGCCTGGTCATGGCGAGTCCCGATCCGGCCGCCGGTCAGGACTTGGGAAGCTTGAGAAACAGCACCGTCATCGGTGGCAACGCCTTGGGCAATGTCAGCGGCGTCGCCAGCACGAACATGGCGGCGGGCACCAGCAACCTGCAGTCCAATAGCGGCACGCTGGCCACCGGACCCTCGGCGACCAGCAACAATGACCTGATACAGCAGGCACGAATCGATCAAGGCATCGCCGGCATGCAGGCCGACACCGTCATCCAGGATCGCGCCTTTCGACAGGCCTCTGGGTGGATGTCGGTCAACCAGGCGGCGGGGCTTGGCAATCTTCAGAGCAATGCCTTCGGCATTACTCAAGGAATCAGCGTCAGCGACCTCAGCGATACCTCGCTACAACAGGTGCTGGCCAGCAGGCAGGGGCTGAATGGTTCAGGCGGTGGAGGCTCGGATGACGTCCTACGAACGCTCGAGATCGAAGAGACAGCGTTCAGCGGCGCCCGGGGCGTTATCCAGGTCAACCAGTCAGCCGGCACGGGGAACGCCACTCGCAACAGCTTTCGGTTCAACCAGCTGAGCGACTGACGTCAAAAAAAGCAGCAATCGTAGCAATCGGCAGTTTGGATTCTTCAGGAGAACGATCATGAAAACTTTCAAAAAAGCTCCGCTCGCTCTGGCAATCTCTGCACTGATGGTGACTCCGCTTGCATTGGCGGGGGGCTATGGCGGAAACAGCTTCGATACCGATTCCGAAATCAACTCCACCTTCGATAACGACATCGACGTGCATATCGAAAACGATGCGCACACCAACAAGCGGATTAACGTCTATGGCGGTGCCCTGGTGCGTGATCCCAACTACTCTGGCGCCACCGTGGACAGCAAGCAGCTGAGCAACGGCAACGTGGCCGATCAGACGCTGACCAAGAACAACGCCAATATTGGTGACAACGCCCTGCAGGGCGCTGCGGGTAACATCGGCGCCAACGTGGCCGCCGGTGACGGCAACCAGCAGGCCAACGACGCCGCCCTGGCTTCATCCGACGCCTCGACCGTGTTCGGTCAGGCAGCATCCTTCTCGGTCCAGTCGTCGTCCAACAATGCCACCACCGTGATGGGTAGCCCGAACAATGCCCGCATGAACGGCAATGCCCTGCGCGATGCCAGCGGTAACATCGGCGTCAACATCGCTGCCGGTGTCGGCAACGCCCAGCACAATAGCCTGGCTGCCTCGGTCAATACCGCCAGCGGTTCGGCCGATGCCACCTCTGCCGGTGTGCAGGCGAGCTACGGCAACAACACCACCAGCGCCGGCCAGGTCGTGACCCTGCGCAGTGGCTCGGTCTACAAGGAGAATATCACCTTGGGTGGTGGCTACGTCGGCGGTGGTCTTGGCTATCAGTCGGGCAGCTATGAAGGTGAAACGGCTGGCATCTCCGATCAAGTTGGTAATGTCTATCTCGACACCTGGAATGGCCAGGAGCATACGGGCGGATCGAATACTGGCCATATCGATGTGGATAGCGATGCACAGGGTGCCCAGGCCGGACCCAATGGTGAGGGTGCCTTCGTATTCGACGAAACGGGTTCTGAAGAGGGCACTTTCTCCGGAGGCCTGGGCTTCGTCGAAGCGGGTGTGATCGGCCTCAAGGGCACCGCTTCTGGTCGCAGCCATTCCTTCAACCAGCAGCTGGTCTATCAGACCAACAATGCCTCTCTGAGTGGCAACGCCCTGGCCAATGCCGTGGGTAACATCGGCGTCAACATCGCCGCTGGTAGTGGCAACATGCAGCGCAACTCGCTGTCCATGGCCTCCAGCATGGGTGGCGGCACTTCCGGCGGCGGCGGTGGCGAGCAGTAATCTGGGCGCCACTGTCTGACCTGCCCGGCCCACGTCATGTGGGCCGGGCCTTTCTACCGTCCTATCGACCTCGTGGGGAGCGTCATCATGTTGTTCTCATCCCGGCTAGTCGCCAGCGCCTTCGCCCTTGGCATTGCCATCGCCTCCGTGCAATCGCCGGCGGCGACCATTCGTCTGGGCGGCGTGGTACCCGGCACGGTGATCAACAAGGATGTCATGTCGATCCGCGAGCGCCGCTACGAGAATCTGGTCGAACAGCACACCGATTTTTCCTGTGGTGCCGCCTCCCTGGCGACACTGCTGAAGTATGCCTATCAATTCCCCGATACCACGGAAAACGAGGTGTTGGCGGGCATGCTGGAGGTATCCGATGTGGAGGTCGTCAAGGAGCGCGGCTTTTCGCTGTTGGATCTCAAGAACTACGTCGAGACGCTAGGTCTGCGCGGGCGCGGCTATCAAGTCGATGCCGAGACCCTGGATGAGATCTCGATTCCGGTTATCGTCCTGCTGGATCTGCAGGGCTACAAACACTTCGTGGTCATGAAGAAGGCCAGTGGCGATCGCGTCTATGTCGGCGATCCGGCACTTGGCAACCGGGTGATGACCCGGGACGACTTCCTGGCCGCCTGGAACAACATCATCTTCGCGGTAGTGGGGGACGGTTACGACCGTTATTCCGCCTTGCTGTCGCCGCGCCAGCCAATCTCGGCGCATCGCATGCAAGACGTCTTTTCTCCGGTATCACGCGAACAGCTGGTCGACTTTGGCTTCCGCCATGCGGAGCTTTTCTAGCCGTCGAGTACGACAAGAACGGCAATGGTTGAGGACGCACGTCGATCCGAGGGCATGATCATGTTGGGACAATGCCGTAAAGGGCTTAGCCGGGCCGCGCTGGTAGCGCTGGCCATGGGGCTGGCCTCGCCGGCGGCGATGGCCGCCACCACTGACTTCAAGCGCTTCGAGGGATTCTCCAACGCGCGCCAGGTCAGTGACGAAGAATTGGGAGGAATGCGTGGGCGTTTCGTGGCCAAGGGACGCCTGATGTTCTTTGGCGTACAGATGATGAGCGAGTGGCGCACGGCCGCCGGGGAGACGCTGCGCGCCGGCGCTCGGGTCAACGGTGACCTAAGAGGCCAGGCCCCGACGCTGAAGTTCGAGCCAACACTGACGGTGTTTCGTCAAGCGGGCAGCCAGGCGACGCAGTTGTCGGGTGAGGGGGGCAACGGGGCGACGGTGTCCAACGCCGGCGTCGCCAACGTGTCAGGGGTCGTCCAGTCGATCCAGGCCGGTGGTGACTTCAATTCGGCGGCCAACGACTTGCAGATCGATGTGCTGGACGCCGGCAGTATCGGAGGATCCCGCGGCGGGGCCGGAGGAGCGGCGACGCGATCGGTGGCCGGAACACAGTTGTCGGTGGCGGCACATGGCAGCGACATGCGGGTCGCCATCGATATTCCCGGCATGGGCAGCGTCAGGCAGGCCATCGTGCCTGGGCGAGGACTGCAACAGTCGATTCAGCTGACAAGTAGCCTTCAGCAGGTGCGTAACCTGACTCGGCTACAACTTTACGTGGGTGACCGTAATGTGCCGGGCGGTGATATGCCGGGGTTGTTGTCCGGGATTCGAGCGGCGGCGGCCTTGCGTTGATCATAAAGGGAAGAAATTCAGCCGTATGTGCATCGTTTGACTACACTTGTGCTGGAGTGTCAGTGGGTTGTTGACCCAGGGCGCAGAAGACGCTCGATAAGGCAAATAATGAATGAGTCGGGGACAAGGAGAACGACGTGGATACCGTCTTCAACCGTAGAGTTCGCCCACCCTTGGTGGGCGTTGCCATCGCTGGATGCGTCTGCGCTTCAGGGGCAGCCTTGGCGCAACAGGGCCAGACCGTCGGCGCCGAGCAGGAGCAGGCAATTCGTGATGCCGAACCAAGCCGTAGCGTTCAAGATATCTTCCGTGAAGAGCATGCGCTGTTCTCGGATCGCCTCACGATCGAACCAGGCATAACCTATACCTATTCCGACCGTGATAGCCTCGCGCTACGCGGGTTTCTGGCATTGGATGCTATCTTTCTCGGCGAATTGAACCTCGACAACGTCGAGACTCATATCACCACCATCGACATTAATACTCGCTACGGTTTCACCGACCGCCTCGAGGCCAGTGTCAACGTGCCTTTCGTCTATCGGACGACGACCTTTCAATCGATCGGCGGCGATACTTCCACCGAGCAGAACACGGAAGACGACGTCGATGAGTCGGCGCTCGGCGACATTTCGGCGTCACTCTCTTATCGTCTTCTGCCTGAAACGCTGGAGCGCCCGGACGTGGTCGTCAGCCTGGGGGTCAGGGCGCCCACCGGCAAGGACCCGTACGGCATCGGCATTCGCACCGATCCGGACAACAGCAACCTGAATCTTCCCGAGGAGCTGCCTACCGGTAACGGTGTCTGGGGCGTCACCGCGGGTGTCTCGGTGCTGAAGACCCTGGATCCGGCCATCGTGTTTGCCAATCTTGGGTACACCTACAACATCGAGGAAAGCTTCGATGATATCTCTGCGGGCAGCGGTGACCAGGAAGCAGACGTGGACCTTGGCGACAGCATCAGCGCCGGCTTCGGTACGGCCTTTGCGTTGAATGAGCGCTTGAGCCTGGCCCTGTCGTATTCCCACGAGTACATCCGCAAGACCGAGATCACCCCGGACGGCGGCGGCTCCAACGAGGTTGTCGGCAGCGACGCCAACATTGGCGTGTTCAATATTGGCGGTACCTACGCCATGACCGATTCCACATCGGTGGTCACCAACCTGGGGATTGGGATGACCGATGATGCCTCCGATATCAGCCTGACCTTCCGCATGCCTTTCCAACTCTGATCACCGCTTGATCACAATCATATGGTGCTGACTCGGCCGGCGTTCAAGACGCCGGTCGTTGCGTTGAAGGCCATCAGAACCGCCGTGATAGCGGCCGTGACGTGCTGGGCTTCGATGGCTTTTCCTGGTTTCCGGGCGCCTCGCTGCGCTTCGGTTGTTGGGCGTGGCTTTTTAATGGTTACGTGATGGTTGTGCGATGGCTTTGCGGCAATGACCGAGAAAAGCTCCCGGTTCAGCCGTCGCGTTGGGCTCCGACGCGATCTGTCGAGACCCGTGGGCGCTGGCGGGCCACTTTGTCACGCGACACGCCGCGGCGTTCGCCCCTGGCGGGCCGACGATGGCATACTACGCCTCGATTCGGATTTTCGACGGTGCCTTGGGATGCTCAAGTGGTTGGCGATAGTGCTCCTGTCGCTGCTCGCCCTGCTGCAGTATCGGTTGTGGCTGGGGCAGGGCGGCGTAACGGAAATGCAGGAGGTCAGTGGCCGGGTCGAGGCGCTGGAAGGGGAGAACAAGCCGCTGAGAGACCGGAATGCGCGACTCGCCGCCGAGGTGGTCGACCTGAAGAACGGCCTCGATGCCATCGAGGAGCGGGCGCGCAGCGACGTGGGCATGGTGCGCACCGATGAGCAGTTCTTCTGGGTGCCGGGTGTGGAGGTCGACACTCCGCCGGCGGTCAATCCGCCCTCCGCTGCGGGGAGTGGGCCATGACACCGGACGTGCAGCGCCTGTGGCTGATCGTGCCTGCCGCCGGTAGCGGCCGGCGCATGGGCTCAGCCGTCGCCAAGCAGTACTTGCCCCTTGGCGATAGTACGGTGATGGCACAGACCCTGGCGACACTCCATCTGGCCTTCCCCGGCGCGGAGTTGTGCCTGTGCCTTGGTGAAGACGACGAGACCTTCGATTCGGCCGTGGTGCCGTTTGCCCGGTGGCGGCGGGTTGCCGGGGGGGAGGAGCGTGTCCACAGCGTCAACCAGGCACTCGACGCCATCGCCGCCGAGGCCTCGGCGCAGGATCTGGTGTTGGTCCACGACGTTGCCAGGCCCTGTGTGACGCCGGAGGACCTCCGGCGATTGGCCGAGGCGGCCGCGGGCCATGAGGCCGGAGCCTTGCTGGCCGCCCCTGTGGCCGACACCATGAAGCGTGATGACGGGCACGGCCGAGTGGCTTCGACCCAGGAGCGGCGTGGGCTATGGCATGCCCAGACGCCTCAGGGGTTTCGCTATGGCCTGCTGCGCCAGGCGCTGAGTCAGGCGCTGTCTTCCGGCGGTCTCGGTGCCGAGCGCGTCACCGACGAGGCCTCCGCGGTGGAGGCGCTAGGGCTTGCGCCGCTGCTGGTTACGGGGCGCCGCGATAACATCAAGATTACCCACCCCGAAGACCTGTCCCTGGCCGAACTGATATTGACGGCGCGGGCGGTCTCGACTCGGCTTCAGGAATCCACCAGATCATGACGGCACTGCCCCTGCGTATCGGCCACGGTTTCGATGTTCATCGCTTCGGCGACGGCGATCACCTAATGATCGGTGGCGTGCGCCTACCTTTCGATCATGGCTTCGTGGCCCATTCCGACGGAGACGTACTGCTGCATGCGGTGAGTGACGCCCTGCTCGGCGCTTGTGCGCTGGGCGATATTGGCCACCATTTTCCCGATACCGATGCGACTTACCAAGGAGCCGACAGTCGCGACCTGCTGCGTCGCGTGATGCGCGAGGTCGACAAGGCCGGCTACCGCGTCGGCAACCTCGACGCTACCCTGATGGCACAGGCGCCGAAGATGGCGCCGTACCTCGCGCCCATGCGTGAGCACCTCGCCGCCGATCTTGGCGTGGCGCTCGGAGCGGTCAACGTCAAGGCGACCACGACGGAACGCCTGGGCTTCACCGGCCGCGGCGAGGGCATCGCCGCCGAGGCCGTGGTGCTGCTGCTGCGTGGAGATGCCGATGCGTGACGAGATTCCCTGGCCACCGGCCTGGCCGCGTCATCTCGACGCGGAGTTTGGTCCGCCGCCGGAGGGCGGGTATCGCGCCTGTGCCGACGACTTCGAGGTGGAGGAGTGCCTCGGGTTTGCGCCGGAAGGCCACGGAGAACACCTGTGGCTGTGGATCGAGAAGCGTGATGCCACCACCGTTATGGTGGCGCGGGAACTGGCGCGCCTGTGCGAGGTGGGTTCGCGGGATATCGGCTACGCCGGGATGAAGGATCGCCTGGCCGTCACCCGGCAGTGGTTTTCGGTGCACCTGCCTGGCCGCGAGGCGCCCCAGGGGCTGGTCGAGATGCTGGCACAACGCGGCATCGTGGCGCTGTCTAGCCAGCGTCATCCACGCAAGCTCAAGCGCGGTGTGCACCGGGGCAACCGCTTTACACTGCGTCTGAGCGGGACCGCAGTCGATGACGACCGGTTCGAACAGCGCTGGTCGCGACTGATACAGCAAGGGGTGCCGAACTACTTTGGCCCCCAGCGCTTCGGTGATGGGGGACGCAACCTGGTGCGTGCCCGCGAGGTGTTGGAGAAGGGCTGGCGCAAGCGTGATGATCGTGAAGGCATGCTGCTGTCCGCGGCGCGCAGCTACCTGTTCAATGCCCAGCTCGGTGAACGCCTGGCGCGTGGCGAATGGCTCGAGCCGCTTGGCGGCGATGTGATGATGCTCGACGGCACCCAGAGCCTGTTCGCTGTCGAGACGGCCGATAGCGCCGTCGCTAGCCGACTCGCCGAGGGCGATATTCATCCCACGGCGGTGCTGTGGGGCCTGGGGGGCTCCCGGGCCGGTGCTGCGGCCGCCGAGCTCGAACAGGCGGTGCTCTCGCGCACACCCGCGTTGTGTCGGGGACTCGAGCGTGCCGGGGTCAAGGCCGCCCGGCGTGCTCTGCGGGTGCGCTTGACCCAGACCCACCTCCGTCGCGAGCCGGGTCAGGCCTGGGTGTCCTTCGTGCTGCCAAGTGGTGCCTTTGCCACCGCGGTGCTGCGCGAGTTGATGAGCCACCCGAGCCTTGAATTCCGCTCGACTATCGCGACGCATGATCGAGGAGTGTCATGAGACGACTGCTGCTTTCCAATGACGATGGCGTCAATGCCCCCGGGCTTCGAGCGCTTCACGATGCGCTGCTGCCCCATGCGCGGCTCAGGGTGGTGGCACCGGATCGCGACCGCAGCGGCGCCAGCAACTCGCTGACGCTGTCTCGCCCGTTGTCGTTGACGGCACTGGACAGTGGCTTCTACAGCGTCGATGGCACCCCCGCGGATTGCGTCTACCTGGGCGTCAACGGGATCGGAGACGAGTCGCCGGACCTGGTGATCTCCGGCATCAATCATGGCGGTAACCTGGGCGATGATGTGCTTTATTCGGGCACCGTCGCCGCCGCCATGGAAGGACGTAACCTGGGCATGATCGCGATCGCCATGTCGCTGGTCGGCACGCGCTATTTCGACACGGCTGGCCGGGTCGCGGCGAGTCTGGTCGGGGCGCTCGACCAGCTCTCGCTGCCGCCCCGGACCCTGCTCAACGTCAATGTGCCGGACCTGCCGTGGGAGGAGATCGAGGGTTTTCGCGTCACCCGCCTCGGCTTTCGTGGTCCGGCGGCGCGCCCCATCGAGACCCGCGACCCGCGTGGCCGAGTGCGCTACTGGATCGCCCCGGTAGGCGACAATGCCGATGACGGTCCGGATACGGATTTCGCCGCCGTGGAGTCAGGCCACGTTTCGATCACCCCGCTGCAGACCGACCTGACTCGCCATGCAGCCCGCGATGACGTGCAGGATTGGCTGGATGCGCTCACCTGATATCCGCGGGGTCGGCATGACCTCTCAGCGTACCCGAGACCGCATGGTAATCCGGCTCTCGGAGCAAGGCATTCGCGACAGCCGAGTGTTGGAAATCATGGCGCGGGAGCCGCGTCACCTGTTTCTCGACGAGGCCCTGTCACACCGTGCCTACGAGGATACCGCGCTGCCCATCGGCCATGGCCAGACGCTCTCGCAACCGTGGATCGTGGCGCGCATGAGCGAGCTGTTGCACCAACAGGCGCCGAGCCGCGTGCTCGAGATCGGCACCGGCTCCGGCTATCAGACCTTGATCCTGGCGCGCCTCTTTGAGGAACTCTGGTCGGTGGAGCGAATCAATGCCTTACACTGCCTGGCGGGGCGTCGCCTGCGTTTGCTGAAGGCCCACAATGCGCGCCTGAGGCTGGCCGATGGCGGCCATGGTTGGCCGGAGGCCGCGCCCTTCGATGCGATTCTCTTGACCGCTTGTGCCAGCGAACTTCCCGAGCCACTGTTATCGCAACTGGCCGATGGCGGCGTATTGATTGCACCGCTGGAGGCCTTTGACGGTACCCAGTGGTTGACCCGAGTGCGCCGTAGCGGCGACCAATTTGATCATGAGCGGCTCGAGCCCGTACGTTTCGTGCCGCTGCTGGAAGGAGTCATTCGTTGAAGCGTCATCTTGCCATCTTTCTCAGAGGCGCCGGCATGGGGGCCGCCGATGCGGTACCCGGCGTCTCCGGGGGCACCATTGCCTTTATCACCGGCATCTATGAAGAACTGATTCACACCATCAAGCGGTTCGGTCCGAGTGCCTTCGTTGCCTTGCGCCAAGGGGGGGTGGCGGGGCTGGCCACGCATTTGAACCTGCGCTTCCTGCTTCCTTTGCTGGCCGGAATCGCCGTCAGCCTGATCACCGTGGCCCACCTGGTGGTATGGCTGCTGGACGCGCATCCGCTGTTGCTCAACGGCTTCTTCTTTGGCCTGGTGGCAGCCTCTGCCCTGGTGGTCGGACGCCACCCGATGGACTGGCGTTGGTGGCACATCTTGCCGCTCGGGCTGGGATTGGCGTTGGCCCAGGGCTTGCCGGCGCTGATGCCGCTGATCAACGGCCTGGGCAACCCCGCGCTGGTGCTGGTGGTGGGCGGTGCCATCGCAATCAGCGCCATGCTGCTGCCCGGGGTCTCCGGTAGCTTCCTGTTGTTGTCCATGGGACTCTACGATGTCGTGATGCAGGGGATCCGGGGATTCGACGTGCCATTGCTGGCGCTGTTTGCGCTGGGCTGTCTGATTGGCCTGTTCTCGTTTTCGCGCTTGCTGTCCTGGTTGCTTAGCCGTCACCACACCGCCACCTTGCAACTGTTGGTCGGGTTCATCGTCGGCTCGCTGCCGGTACTATGGCCCTGGCGTGAACTGACGCGTTATCAGCTCGGCTCCGAAGGCCAGGTGATTCCGCTGGACCACCGTTATCTGTCCCCCTGGGATTTTGCCGCCGTTACCGGCGATTCAGCACAACTGTGGGGAGTGACCGCCCTGGCCGTGGTCGGCATGCTATTGGTGCTGATGATCGCCAGGATCGGCGATACTCCCAACGACATGACCGGCGCCCCGACCTCCCGTGCCGACAAGGAGAACCGCTCTGATGTATAAGACAGTCTTTATCTCCAGCCTGACCCTGGCTCTGGTCGGCTGTGTCAATCAACAGGCCCAGACGCCACCGGTGCAGGTTCAGGACCTGTCTTCTGCGCGCGCCGCCGAGGTACCCGCTCAGTACACCGTGGTGGCCGGAGATACGCTGTATGGCATCGCCTGGCGCCACAACATGGACTTCCGTGAACTGGCGCGTTTGAACAATATCTCACCGCCCTATCGCATCGATGTCGGGCAGTCGCTGGCCCTGGCACCGGGCGCTCAGGCTGGCGGCGTCGCCCAGGTTGCCGCCAACCAGGGCACCAATCCCCAGACCGGCGCGGTGGCGACCCCGCTTGGCGGTGCCAGTGCCGCTGCGGGGGGCGCCGTAGCGGCAGGCACGGTCGGGGGCTCTGAGGATCTCGAGTGGCTGTTGCCCAATGGCGAGACCGAGACGGTGTCAGCGACCAACGGCACACAGGTTCAGGCCCAGGCGGCGGAGAGTGCGGCCCAGGTGGCCGACCCGTCGACGCCTGGCCCCGTCTATGACTATGACAGCCCGGGCGCGGAAGGCGACTTGAGTGCCGCGGATGTGGCCGAGCGGGAGCGGTTGCAAGCGCAAGAAGAGGTCGCCGCGGCGGCCGAGCGGGAAGCCCAGGAGCGAGCCGCGAGTAGCGATACGGCACAGAGCGATGCCGGCAGCGGTGAGACGGCGGTGGCCGGTGAGACCAGCGCCACGGCGGCGGCCTCATCGGCCTCACAAGAGCCGTCCGGCGGTGCTACGCGTACGTATACCCCGGTCGCTGAGGTCCCCTGGCAGTGGCCCACCAATGGTCAGGTGGTGGGTAATTTCGGCGAGGGATCGAGCATCACCGCCGGCATTGATATCGGCGGACAAAAGGGGCAACCTGTCAAGGCAGCGGGGCCTGGGATCGTGGTCTATGCCGGCAGTGGGGTTCGCGGCTATGGCAAGCTTATCTTGCTCAAGCACAACGATCAGTACCTCAGCGCCTACGCCCACAACGACAGCCTGAAGGTGCAGGAAAACGACGTCGTCGAGGCCGGTCAGCAGATCGCCACCATGGGCGATACCGATGCCGAAGATGTGCGGCTCCACTTCGAAGTGCGCAAGGATGGCCAGCCGCAGGATCCGACGAAGTACCTACCTTCCCGTTGAGAAGACAAGGATGACGGTCCTCGCGACAGGGGACCGGAACAGAGGCTCGGAAAAGAGGCTCGGAAGATAAGCGTCACACAATAATAATCTTGGGCGTTGATCGTTGGGTGTGACGATAGCGCCGGGTCGCAACCACGGGGTAGCCATACGATGAGCATGCTTGAACGGGATCTTCAGGATGTGAATCTCGAAACGGTGGATGAAGCCGATGATGACGCCGTCGAAGAGGTGGCGGGGGACGCCGCCGACGAGGAACAGTCCGGGGGCGATGACGATGCCTTCGAAAAGGCGCTCGGACGCGAGGATCGCTATTCGCGTCAGAGTCTCGATGCCACCCAGATCTATCTCAATGAGATCGGTTTCTCGCCGCTTTTGACGCCGGAACAAGAGGTTCACTTCGGGCGCCTGGCCCGCAAGGGAGACCCGATGGGCCGGTCGCGCATGATCGAGTCCAACCTGCGTCTGGTGGTCAAGATCGCCAGGCGCTACCTCAATCGTGGACTGACCCTGCTCGACCTGATCGAAGAGGGCAACCTGGGCCTGATCCGGGCGGTGGAGAAGTTCGACCCCGAACGGGGGTTTCGCTTTTCCACCTATGCCACCTGGTGGATTCGCCAGACCATCGAGCGGGCGCTGATGAACCAGACGCGCACCATTCGGTTGCCGATTCATGTGGTCAAGGAACTCAACATCTACCTGCGCGCGGCCCGCGAGTTGACCCAGAAACTCGACCACGAGGCCACCGCCGAGGAAATCGCCGAGCATCTCGACAAGCCGGTGGAAACGGTCAAGAAGATGATGGGCTTGAACGAGCGAGTATCGTCGGTGGATTATCCGATGGGCGGCGAAAGTGACAAGCCGTTGATCGAGACCCTTGCCGACGACAACGAGCAGGGCCCGGAGTCGACCCTGGTCGATGGCGACGTCAAGGCCCACGTGGATCACTGGCTGGCCGAGTTGACCGAAAAGCAGTGCGAAGTGGTCGTGCGCCGCTTCGGACTGCGCGGGCACGAAGCCGCAACCCTGGAACAGGTCGGCGAGGAAATCGGGTTGACCCGGGAGCGGGTGCGCCAGATTCAGGTGGAAGCGTTGAAGAAGCTGCGCCGTATGCTTGACAAGCAGGGCCTGTCCCTGGACGCCATCTTCGAATAGGGCAGGCAGGCGGCACCGGAAAACGTGCCCCTCACGCACCGCTGATGATCGCCGGGTCTGGTGATCGTCTCGGCATCGACCGCACCAGGCTTCGCCTCGTGCGGTCGTGTTTTGTTGCCTGGCACCCTGGCCGATGACAGCGGCAAGGCCGACGTCTGATAACGTCGCATCTTGGTAGTCGTTTCAACTGCTATATTGGCTCTTTTTCCATGGAATATGCTTTATCATCGGGTTAACTTGGCGATTAGTCCCATGATTTCCTTCGATGCTTTGCGGATAATGTTGTCTCACCTATCAGGCCCCGATCGCTCTGAAGACGGAGATTCCATGGCTCGCCCGCTGATCGCCCACATCGACCTCGACGCGCTGCGTCACAACTACCGCCTGGCCCAGGAGCTGGCGCCGGGAAGCCGTAGCGTGGCGGTGCTCAAGGCCGACGCCTACGGCCATGGTGCCGTGGCCTGCGCCAAGGCGCTAGAGGACCTCGTGCCGGCCTTCGCCGTGGCGGCCATCGAGGAGGCGGTCACCTTGAGAGACGCCGGTATCGCGACACCTATCGTATTGCTTGAAGGCATCTTCAGCGCCGACGAACTGCCCCAGGTCGATGCGCTCGGGCTATCCATGACCCTGCACAGCGACTGGCAATTGGAAGCGGTCCTGGCGTTCACGCCCCGTCGTCCCATACCGACCTGGCTCAAGGTGGATTCGGGCATGCACCGCCTCGGCTACTCCCCGGCAGCGGCCGAGGTGGCCTGGCAGCGGCTGGCGGCGCAGCCTAGGTGTGTCACCGACCTCCATCTGATGAGTCACTTTGCCACCGCCGACCTGGCGGACATCGGCTATTTTTCTCGCCAGCACAGGCTCGTCATGGCGCTAGCCGAGCGGCTAGGTGCGCCGACTTGCCTGGCTAACTCACCCGCCGTACTGGCGCACCCTGAAGCGCACGGCGACTATAACCGCCCAGGCGTGATGCTCTACGGTAGCGATCCGTTGGAGCTGTCCTGTGAAGCGAGTCGTCGGTTGCATCCGGTGATGAGCTTGACCAGTGAAATCATTGCCGTGCGTGAGCTTTCCCCAGGAGAACCGGTTGGCTACGGCGGGCGTTTCACCACCGCAGGTCCGAGCCGAATCGGGGTCGTGGCCTGTGGCTATGGCGATGGTTACGATCGACATGCCGTTGACGGTACGCCGGTGCTGGTCGATGGCAAGCCCAGCGTAATCGCCGGAAAGGTCTCGATGGACATGATGACGGTGGATCTCACCGACCTGCCCGAGGCCGGCATCGGCAGTGAAGTGGTGTTGTGGGGCGTCAGTCGCCACGGAGCGTTGCTCAGCGTCGATGACGTGGCACGTTATTGTGACACCATCAGCTACACCCTGTTGACCGGCGTGTTGCCAAGGGTGCCCAGGCGTTATGTCGGTGGCTCCGCCTCTAGTCCGGTGGACTAGGGGCGAATCGTCCCGGGGGCAACGCTTGTGCGATAGCCGTCCGGCGGGGTGCTGCCGAGGTGGCTCAGACGCTACAATGGCGATCACGTTGATTGGCGGTCGTGGCAGCAGGCTGCGCCGTTACTGCTGTCGTGTTCCTTCGATCACCGAGAGATCGCATGCCCCAAGCCGCTACACCTACCTTCGTTCATCCTCGTTACTGGCCGACCTGGATCGCCATCGGCGCCATGCGCGTCGGCGCCTGGCTGCCGTGGCGGGTCAAACTCGCCATCGGCAAGGGCATCGGGCTATTCGCCTGGCGTTTCGCCAAGCGTCGCCGGTTCATCACCGAGACCAACATTCGGTTGTGCTTTCCCGAGCTCGATGGCGATGCCCAGGCTCGCCTGGTGCGCGAGGCCTTCGTCTCTAACGGTATCGGCATCCTCGAGACCGCTACCGGCTGGTGCCGCGATCCCGAGCACCTCCGTCACCGTGTGACCTTCAAGGGCCAGGAGCACATGGCGCGGGTTGAAGACGCGGGCAAGGGGGCCTTGATCATCGGCATCCATTTCTCGACGCTGGATCTTGGCGGTGCACTGCATTCGCTGTTCTTCCCCGCGGACGTGGTTTACCGGCCGCACAACAACGCCTTGTTCGAGCGTTTCATGACCCGCGCCCGCAACGGCATCTTCGGCACCGCCATCGATCGTCATGACCTGCGAGGCGTGGTACGGCGAATCAAGTCCGGCCACCATGTCTGGTACTCGCCGGACCAGGACTTCGGTCGTGATGTCAGCGTCTTTGCGCCCTTCTTTGGCGTCGAGGCCGCGACGATAAAACTCACGGCCAAGATCGCCCGCATGACCGGCGCCCCGGTGATGCCGCTGATCTTCCATCGTAATCCCGATAACCGCACCTATTCCCTGGAGTATCTGCCGGCGCTGGATGGCTTTCCCAGCGGTGACGAAGTGGAAGATGCGGCACGCGTCAATGCCGTGATCGAAAAGGCCATTCGCCGCCATCCAGAGCAGTACCTGTGGCTGCACCGGCGCTTCAAGACCCGTCCTGAGGGGGCGGAGAAGATCTATTAGGCGGTCGCCACGAGCGCGGCGCTCAACGGATCGCGGGAACCTTACGGCCGGAGCCCGGCCGGCAGCTCTAGTCGGTGCTGTCCCGCTTTAAGTCTCTCGCCGATGAACTGACGGTCCATGACGTGGGTGGCGGAATCGGCCAGGGCGTCGACGATGCGATCGGCCATGGCTTGTACGTTGCCGAGGCTGGTATCGTCGGCGAACAGCGAGATGGTCTTGATCGCCTTCAATAGGCCCAGCAGGGTGCTCTGGTCATCGGCGCCGTAGCTCAGCAGCGGGATGAACAGGCGGTGCAGCAGGCTGTCGAAGCGTTCCACCTTCCAGGTCACTCGGCGGCGGCCGTCGGCGTCGACCAGGGTATTGGCCGGCTGCCACTGCACGTAGAGACAGAGCAGGTCGGTAATCCTGTGCAGGCACAGTCTTGCGGTGCCCGGGTCGTTGATACCGGGTGACAGCGCCTTGATGGCGACTTCCATCAACTGGGTCATGCCATGGACAAAGTGTTCGTCGATCGATTCGCCGTCGAGGTAAGTCAGCGTCGATAGCACTTCACTGCACCACTCCTCGTTAGGGGCGTCGTCGCATTCCAGGCTGATGATCGGCAGGCCCTCGACGACGTAGTCGCCGAAACGAAAGTGCAGGTGAATGACGCCGCCTATGCGCTCGGCCAGGGCGGCGAGCTTGGGCAGATCCGCGTTCTGCAGATAGCCTGGGTAGTTGGCGTTAAGCACGTGGAGCTTGGCATCCATGGGAGGCGCCGAAGGAAGAAAGCGCCAGGCATCATCTTGCTTGTCGCGCATGCGCTCCATGGTCTTCTTGGTCGTGTCGTGCAACCCCGTTACCACGGCATCGATCTGGATGGACTGAGAGGTGTTGTGAATGAAGTAGACGAACAGCGCCAGGCTATGAATGACCATGGCGCAGGCAGCGTAGACGGCGAAGGAGCGCCACGCGGCCTCGCCTTCACCGACATCGGGCACGATCAGCAGCATCAGGATGAACAGGATCGTGCCCAGATAGTGCCCCAGGACCCACTGGTTGGCGCGCTCGGAGACCAGGCCGAAGACGAGCTTGTGGGAGAAGTTTCCACCGGCCTGGGACAGCACCGACATGACCGTGGAAAAGCTGAACACCACCAGTGAGATCATGCCGCCGAGCAGGGCGCCGAGCAGGGCCTGGGTGTTGCCTGGCGAGGCCAGGCTTAGGCGTCTGATCGCCTCCGGCAAGATGTCGTCGGTCATGGGGGGCATCAGCGCCATAAGGCCGAGCAGGCCGTAGCCAATGGCCGCCAGCGTCGGCAGGTAGGCGATGCTGTTGTAGAAGGCTCGCGCCAGTCTTACCGGGTGGAAGGTCAGCGATGACATCGGTTCATCCTTGGCATGGTCGGTAGACGCACATCGATACACGATTCACGACACGTGGCGTGGTACCCGAGAGAGCGGTCACGACGATTGGGCAAACGGCCTTGGCGGCCAATCGGGATGAGACGCCAGGCGCTCTCTGTCTTATGCGGTGTTCTGCAGCTTCCTGCAAGCCAGGCAGTAAACGCCGGCAGGGATCAGTCTGCGCGACACCGCACAGGTCGCGTGCCTGCGTGCCGTTGGCAAGACGTTCCGCCGCATTGCGCATGAGGAGAGGCGGCACCCGAATGCCCAGGCTGCCTCGTGGCAGGCGGATCCGGCGAGTTCGGGTGCCTGGCGTGGCCAGGCGAGACAAGAGAGACAAGGTGGGGCCGGCGGCGGCCAGCGGCGTTGAAGCGGGCCCGCAGGCACAGGGGGAAGCGTGCGCAGGCATCGAAGCGTCGGCAGCGAGCGACGCACCACCCCAGACGACAGCGCCATCGCCCCGAGGGAGCGATGGCGCTGTGTCGTGCGCTTTCGGCCGGCTCGGCCAGGTGTTCACGGGGCCGAGCCGCTGTCGCCAAGATCAGGCGTCGATACGCTTGTACTTCATCCGATGCGGTGTGTCGTCACCGACGCGCTTCTTGTGGTCCGCCTCATACTCGGTGTAGTTGCCCTCGAAGAACTCCACCCTGGACTCGCCTTCGAAGGCCAGGATATGGGTGGCGATGCGGTCGAGGAACCACCGGTCGTGGGAGATCACCATGGCACAGCCGGGGAAGGCCAGCAGGGCTTCTTCCAGGGCGCGCAGGGTCTCGATGTCCAGGTCATTGGAGGGCTCATCGAGCAGCAGCACGTTGGCGCCTTTCTTCAGCGTCTGGGCCAACTGCAACCTGCCGCGCTCGCCGCCGGACAGATCGCGCAGGAACTTCTGCTGATCGTTACCCTTGAAGTTGAAGCGGCCCACGTAGGCTCGCGATGACACCTCATAGCCGTTGATGTTGAGCATGTCCTGTCCGTCGGACACGGCTTCCCACACGGTCTGCTTGTCATCGAGGGCGTCGCGCAGCTGTTCGACGTAGGCGATATCCACCGTCTCGCCCTTGACCACCTCGCCGCTGTCCGGCGCTTCGGTGCCCTGGACCAGCTTGAACAGGGTCGACTTGCCGGCGCCGTTGCCGCCGACGATCCCGACAATCGCGCCCTGGGGCACGCTGAAGTCCAGGTCTTCATACAACAGCTTGTCGTCGAAGCGCTTGGAGACGCCGTGGAACTCGATGACCTTGTCACCCAGACGCGGTCCCGGCGGAATGTAGATCTCATTGGTCTCGTTGCGCTTCTGGAAATCGCCGGACTGCATTTCCTCGAAGCGGTTGAGACGCGCCTTGCTCTTGGCCTGGCGGCCCTTGGCGTTGGAGCGCACCCACTCGAGTTCCTGCTTGATCGCCTTCTGGCGTGAGGCCTCCTGCTTGGCTTCGCGCTCCAGTCGGTTCTCCTTGGCCTCGAGCCACTGGGAGTAGTTGCCCTCGAAGGGAATGCCCTGGCCGCGGTCGAGCTCGAGGATCCAGCCGGCGACGTTGTCGAGGAAGTAGCGGTCGTGGGTGATTGCCACCACGGTGCCGTTGTAGTCGTGGAGAAAGCGCTCGAGCCAGGCCACCGATTCGGCATCCAGGTGGTTGGTGGGCTCGTCCAGCAGCAGCATGTCGGGGCTCGACAGCAGCAGACGGCACAGCGCTACGCGGCGGCGCTCGCCACCGGAAAGGTTGCCGACGCAGGCATCCCAGGGCGGCAGGCGCAGCGCATCGGCAGCGACTTCCAGCTTGCGCTCGAGGTTGTGGGCGTCGGCGGCCTCGATGATGTTTTCAAGACGCGCCTGTTCGGCCGCCAGGGCATCGAAGTCGGCATCCGGCTCGGCGTAGGCGATGTAGACGGCGTCGAGCTTGGCCTGGGCCTCCTTGATCGCACCCAGGGCCTCTTCGACCGTCTCGCGTACGTTCTTGGTGTCGTCGAGTTCCGGTTCCTGGGGCAGGTAGCCCACGTTGATGCCGGGCATCGGGCGGGCTTCACCCTCGATCTCGGTGTCAAGGCCAGCCATGATGCGCAGCAGGGTCGACTTCCCGGCGCCGTTGAGGCCGAGTACGCCGATCTTCGCGCCCGGGAAGAAGGACAAGGAGATGTCCTTGAGGATCTGCTTCTTGGGGGGCACGACCTTGCCCACCCGGTTCATGGTGTAGACGTATTGCGCCATGGAAACTCGCCAGTTGTTGAGGGTTCGCGGGGTTAGTGACTTGCGTGGCCCACGATGATAGAGCCCGGAGGCGGGAAAGGCCAGCCGGGGGCGTTAGGCCCGGTGCCAGGAAGCGTGATCGATCGGCTCTGCTCTCAGCGCCGATGATGGGCCGAGCAGAGCCAACGTTGGGTCGAGCGACGGGTTCCGGCGGTGGCTATTCTTCCTCTTCTTCCTCGTCGTCGCCCCAGCCATCGTCGATGGCTTGCTGCAGGCGGCGCTCTTCGAGCAGGGCCTCGACGCGTCGTCGAGCGCGCAGGGTGTCGGCACGACTCGTGGGGCGACTGTTGCGACTGTAGTCTTCGTCGTTGACCGCCTCCTGGTCGGAGAGGTCGAGATAGGCATCATCGAGAAGGGTATCACGGCTCATGCGGGGATCTCCCATGGCCAGGCCACTCGGATTCGAGCGGCACGTCACACTCACTTATTGCCCATTCTGGTGGGCGAAAAGCGCCAACAGGACCGCACAGGATCCTTGTTGGCTGTATAAGCTCGCTGAGGGCAAAGTGCAAGATGTCGCGGGTGATTTTTTCGCCTTCCTGGCCGAGCCGAATGGTACCGGCCAGGACAAGGCACGACCGGCGGCCGGTCGCTAGTCGCCTGTCGGGCGGAGGCGCTCGAGCTGCGCCAGCGCCACGACTCTGTCGGTAACGTCTTTCTGTACGCCGATGAAATACGTCAGGCTGTCCTGCTCGTCGAACATCGGGGTCAGCGACAGCTCGTTGTAGAACAGCGTCCCGTCCTTCTTGTAGTTGCGCAGGATCTCCTGGCAGGAGCGCTGTTCCTTGAGGGCCTGGCGGACGCGGTCGAGTTCGGGCTGATCGGTATCGTCGTTCTGGAGAAAACGGCAGTCGCGGTAGAGGATCTCATCGGCGCTGTAGCCGGTCAGGCGCTCGAAGCCCTGATTCACGTAGATCAGGATGTGTTCGTCCCCTTCCTTTTCGGCCACCACGATGCCATCTTCGGAGGCATCGACGATGCGTTCGAGCAGTTCGGGGCTGATCATGGGCGGTCGTTTCATCGGATGTCCTATCGCTTGGCCTTGATCCGCCGCCGAGGGCGTCGCCCCTCGGCACATGGTGTCGGTAGTCTCTGCCGGGTGTGAGCAGACGTCGGGACTAGCAGCGGCGGATTTGTGCCTTAGGATGGCCAGACGCCTCGTTTAAATCAATCGTCCCGGCATTTCACCCTTCCCGTGACCCGCGAGGAAGGCGCATCCTTGCCCGTTCTGCATGCCGACCGCTCACGCGTAGGCACCAGGCTCGGACTGGGACATGCTGCGCTAGTCTTCGACCTCGGGTAGGCGCCGTGCGGTAGCGGCGGCGAGGGCGGCGATGGCAGCCAGCACCAGCAACAGCCCGTCGGCCCCGAGCCACTGGGCGAGCGCCCCGACAACGCCACCGACGGCGAGCATCAGGATGCCGGTAATGGTGTTGGATAGCGCCACATACAGGGCGCGATTGTCGCTGCCGGCCATGTCGATGATGTACGTCTTTCGCCCCAGGCGGACGCCGGAGTGGACGATGACCAGTAACGCGTAGATCAGGGCATAGGGCCACACCGTCGTGGCAACCGACTCGGGCCACCAGCTTAGCGAGGCTCCCAGCAGGCAGCAGACCGCGGTGCCGACGGCGCCATCGCGCATGACGGTCTTGCTCGAGACATCGGAGCGCTTGCCCCAGATTGGGCTTGCCACCATTCCTGCGAGCCCGGAAACCACGATTAACAGCCCCAGGCCGCCGAGCTCGGTGCCAGTGCGCTGCTGACCCATCAGCGCCACGTACGGTAGCGCCAAGGCGCTGGACAGTAGCAGTGCGCGGGTAATGTTGAAGTGACGGAAATTGGCGTCATCGCGCATCAAGGCAAGGCCGGTCTTGACCGAATCCCAGGCGTTGGCACCACCACCGGTGGCGCCGGGCTCCTCGATGATGGCGGCGGCGCATAGTGCATTCAGTGCCCAACCGAGTGCGGCAACCAGCAGCAGCACCGCCAGGGCGAGTTCACCGGGGCGATCATCGAACAGCAGCAGGACAGCGCCGGCGGCCAGGGTCACGGCGCCGGCAACGCTGCCGCTCCAGCCCATCAGGGTGCCGCGACGCTGCTTGGCGATGGTCTTGCCCATGACATCCTTGGTGGCGATGGACGACAGCCCGCGGGCGAGCGATAGCGCAACCAGCGCCAGCAGGACAAGGGCACCGCCACTACCGCCATGGCCGGCCAGCGCCAGCAGGGCAAGGCAGACAGCCGCCGCCGCCTGGAGGATTCCTCCGAGCACCCAGACCCATTTGCGTTCGGGCTTGAGGCGAATGAACCCGGCCACGAACAGTTGCGGCAGCAGGGCTCCTGCTTCGCGAATCGGTACCAGCAGACCGACCATCCAGGTCGGAGCCCCCATCACCCCGAGCAACCACGGCAGCACCAATCGCGCGCTGGAGAGTTCATCGGCCAGCTTGTTGCCGAGTGCCGCCACCAGATGGAGAAAGAAGTTGCGCGGCTGCTCATGGCAGGCACTTTCGGGAATGTCCTTGCACAGGCGACTGTCCTCGTCGCCGGTAAGCCATTCGTAGAGCTTGGTCTGTGGGATCAAGGGTCCTCTCCTGTGTCCTGGCTGGTATGATCGCGGGCTGCACGCATTATTTCCATGACAGGAGATTGACGGTGTCACGCGTACGAATTGTCTACTGTACCCAATGCCAATGGTTGCTGCGCAGCGGCTGGTACGCTCAAGAGTTGCTCTCGACCTTCGGCGAGACCCTCGAGGAGGTCTCCCTGGTCCCCTCCCAGGGCGGGCGTTTCGAGATTCTCATCGATGGCGAAGTGATCTGGGAGCGCAAGCAGGACGGAGGCTTTCCGGACGTCAAGACGCTGAAACAGCGCGTCCGCGACCGCGTCGAGCCCCAGCGCGATCTCGGCCACGTGGATCGTTGAGCGCGCACTCGCGGCAAAAGCCTTCACAAGGCAAGCACTCCCTGGCGCTCCCTGCCTGCCGCCAGGCGACTTGATCCGACCCGCCGCTGGAGCCCGCCTGCGGCATCCGGCGAATGTCGGTTCGCTCCCCCGCACCCATTCCAGCACAAGGATGTGAGATGAATACCGATAGACAGGCCATGGCCTTCGGTCTTGGGGCGGTGGCGCTATGGTCCACCGTGGCCACCGCCTTCAAGGTGGCGCTGAGCCATATGAGCCCACTGGAACTGATGTGGATCGCGGCGCTGGTGTCCTGGGTACTGATGGGGGCGCTGGTGGTACAGCGCGGCCAGGTGAGCGAGGCGCTGCGTCGGGGGTGGTCCACGGCGTTGTGGGCCGGGTTGATGAACCCGGTGGCGTACTATCTGGTGCTGTTCGCGGCCTATGATCGCCTGCCGGGCCAGGAGGCCATGGCGCTGAATTACACCTGGGCGTTGGCCATGGCCCTGTTGGCGGTGCCGATCCTGGGGCAGCGCTTGACGCGCATGGACATCGTGGCCGGGTTGGTGGCTTACGCGGGGGTGTGGGTGATCGCCACCCGAGGGAAGGTCTTCGAGGTGGCCTTCGCCGATCCTCTCGGCGTTGGTCTGGCGCTGGTCTCGACACTGATCTGGGCTCTTTACTGGCTCCTCAATGCCCGTGACCGGCGCTCGCCGATGGTTGCCCAGTGGCAGAACTTCAGCGTCGGCGTACCGGTGTTGACGGCCTTGCTGCTGTTCGGGCCGGGCTTCCAATGGCACGGCGGCGTGGCGCTGGGGGCGGGTGTCTATGTCGGGCTCTTCGAGATGGGGATTGCCTTCGTGCTGTGGCAGTTGGCCGTGCAGCGAGTGTCGCGCACGGCCAAGGTGTCGATCCTGATTTTCCTCTCGCCGCCGATCTCGCTGATGTTGCTGTATCTGGTGGTCGGCGAGCCGATACTCCTCTCGACCCTGGTTGGCTTGGCATTGATCCTCGCCGGGCTTGGCCTGCAGCAGTGGCAGACGGCGCCGCCGCCTCAGGATGAGGCGGCCCGCTGAGGCACCGCGGCGGCGCCCGGGCTGGTGGTGTGAGCAGCCTCGGCCCGGGGGGCGTTCAGCAGCGGCTCGAGCCGCGGCCAGACGTTGTCGAGCAGGCGCGGCTGGGCCTCGGCGGTGGGGTGGATGCCATCGTCCTGCATCAGCGCCGGATCCAGGGCGACGCCTTCCAGAAGAAAGGGCACCATCGGCACGTCGTGGCGCTCGGCCAGGGTGTCGAAGACACCGGTGAAGGCTTCGCGATAGGCGGGGCCGTAGTTGGGCGGGATGTCGATGCCGAGCATCAGGACCCGGGCGCCCGTCGCCTGGCTCGCCTCGATCATGGCGTTCAGGTTGGCTTGCATCTGTGTGGGCGGCAGTCCACGCAGGCCATCGTTGCCGCCGAGCTCAAGCAGAACGATGTCCGGGGCGTGCTGTCGGAGTAGCTCAGGGAGCCGCGTCGCGCCGCCGCTGGTGGTCTCGCCACTGATGCTGGCGTTGACCACTCGGGCCTTGTCGTCGAGTCGATCGGCGAGCAGGCTAACCCAACCGGCGTCGCGCTCGATGCCGTAGGCCGCGCTCAGGCTATCTCCCATCACCAGCACGACGGGCGTCGAGTCGTTGCTCGGGGCCTGGCGGTTCACCGGGGCCGAGGCCTGGGCGTCCGCTTGTGCCAACGCCATGCCGGAGAAACCGCCCAGCAACAGGGCGATCCACATGACCAACCCGATGCGTCGGCCGCCCCTACCGTGTCGCTTGATCCACCTGCCAGGGAAATCGTCTGTCATGCCAATGCCTCCTGAATGCTCATCTGCACCGATTCTTCATGCCCACGGGCTTGGCAAGCGGGTCGCTAGCGGCAGCCGTGAACTCGTTATCCTGAGCGAGCTGGAGCTTGCCGTATACCCTGGCGAGAGTGTCGCCATCCTCGGCCAGAGCGGCGCCGGCAAGTCTACCTTGCTGGGATTGCTCGCGGGCCTGGATGCGCCCAGCGAGGGCGAACTCAGGCTGTTTGGCCAATCCCTGGCGGCGCTGGACGAGGATGGCCGCGCGGCCCTTCGCAGCGGCCGGGTCGGTTTCGTCTTTCAGAATTTTCAGCTCCTGCCGACCCTGACCGCCCTGGAGAACGTGCTGCTGCCGATGGAGGTGTCGACCCTCACCGGCCAGACCCAGCGCGCCAGGGACTGGCTGACCCGGGTCGGGCTCGGCGAACGCTTCGATCACTTGCCCAAGCAACTCTCCGGTGGCGAGCAGCAGCGTGTCGCCCTGGCCCGAGCCTTCGTCACCGCTCCTGAGCTCGTGTTTGCCGATGAGCCCACCGGTAATCTCGACCCCGATACCGGCGAGCGCATCATTCAGACCCTGTTCGACCTCAACCGTTCCGAGGGCACGACACTGGTGCTGGTGACCCACGATCACGCCCTGGCGCGACGCTGTGATCGCTGTCTGCGCTTGACCGAGGGAGGCCTGGCGCCGATGAGCGCCGAGGAGGTGGGCGCATGAGCCTGGCCGTATCGTCCTGGCGAGCCAACCTGATGCTCGCCACACGTAGCCTGAGACGTGACCTGCGGGCCGGCGATGTGCGGGCGCTGGTGATCGCGCTGACACTGGCGGTGGCGGCTTCGACCATGATGGGCTTCTTTCTCGACCGCCTGGAGCGTGGCCTGACCCGCCAGGCCACGCAGATGCTTGGTGGCGACCTGGTACTCGAGCAGTCCGAGCCCTTCGGGTCCAGCTTGCGTCAGCAGCTCGAGCAGGCGGGCATGCGTCTCAGCGATCAGGTCGATCTGGTCTCCATGGCGAGCCGTGACGGCGCCTTTCAGCCGGTCAGCATCAAGGCGGTGGACGACGCCTACCCGCACTACGGTGCGTCGCGCATCGATCGCGGCACAGGCACCGAAGCGGTCCCCGCGGGGCCCCCGCCCGGTGAGGTGTGGCTCGCCCCACGCCTGGCGCGCCTGCTCGATATTGCGCTTGGCGATGTGCTGACGCTCGGGGCGGGGGAGTTTACCGTCGGCGCCTGGATCGAGCGCGAGGCCGACCAGTCGGCGGGCTTTGGCAGCTTCAACCCAAGGGTCATGATGCACGTCGAGGACCTACCGGCCACCGGGCTGATCCAGCCGGGCTCCCGGGTCGAGTTCGAGATCCTGGCCGCGGGGCCGCCAGCGGCCGTCGAGGCGGTGACGCCACTGGTCGATGGGTTGCGCAGTGACGGGGTGGAAGTGCGCGATGTACGCCGCGACCGCCCCCGTCTCGGCAGCGCCCTGGAACGTGCCGAGACCTACCTGAGCCTGGCCGGGCTGGTGGCCGTGCTATTGGCCGGCGTGGCGGTGGCCATGGCCACGCGACGCTACGTCGAGCGCCACCTGGATACCGCCGCGCTGATGCGCTGTTTCGGTGCCTCCCAGGCGACGCTGTTGCGGGTGTTTGGCCTGCAATTGGCGGCGATCGCGGTGGTGGCATCGATCATCGGCGCCGTGCTCGGCCTCGTCGGTCAAGCGCTGCTGCTGGCTGTGATGGCCCGTTTTCTGCCGCTCGAGTTGCCGGCGCCCGGATGGCTGCCCCTGTGGCTCGGCATTCTCACCGCGCTGGCGGTGCTGGGCGGCTTCGCCGGCCCTAGCCTGTTGCGGCTTAAACGCGTTCAGGCGCTCAAGGTGCTGCGCCGCGAGTTGGACCCGTTGCCGGCCTCGGGGTGGCTGATGATAGCGGTGGCGACGGCGTCTTTCGGCGCCCTGATGTGGCTGTATTCGGGCGATCTGTGGCTCGCCGTCGGCCTGCTGCTGGGCGGGCTGGTCGCCCTGGCGGCGCTGTGGTGGCTCGGCGGCCTGATACTGGACGCCGTGCTGCGACTGGCCGCCCGCCTGGCGGGTGGCGACCCCCAGGGCTGGCGCAACGCCCTCGCGCTCGGCTCACGCCAGCTTGCCAGGCGCCGCAGTGCGAGTCTGGGGCAGCTACTGGCCTTTGCCGTCACCTTTTTTGCCATGGCCATGATCACCCTGGTGCGCGGCGACCTGCTGACGACCTGGCAGGCCCAGTTGCCCGAGGACACGCCGAATCACTTCGCGATCAATATCCAGCCAGGCGAGCGTGATGCCTTCGAGAACCGTCTGACGGAAATCGCCGAGGCTCGCAGCGCGCTCTATCCCATGGTCCGAGGACGAATCACGGCGATCAACGGAGAACCACCGCGCGAGGCGGTGCCGCAGGAGGCCCGCGGAGCCAATGCGCTGCGCCGCGAGCTCAACTTGACCTGGCGCGACACGCTGCCGAGCGGTAATCGTGTGGTGGCCGGGGAGTGGTTCGCTCAGGCCGCCGAGGCCGGTGGCCTGTATGCCACCATCGATGCCGATGCGTCGCCGCCGATCTCCCTGGAGCGAGAGTTGGCCGAGCGCCTCGGGCTCGCGCTTGGTGATCGGCTGACATTCACCATCGGAGCCGACGAGCTCACAGCCACCATCACTAGCCTGCGCGACCTGGATTGGGAGAGCTTCCGGCCCAACTTCTACGTGATCTTTCCGTCTGGGGTGCTGGAGCGCTACGGCCACAGCTTCATTACCGCCTTCTACCTGGATCCGGACGGGCGTTCGCGTCTCGGTGAGCTGGTGAGCCAGTTTCCTGGTGTCACGCTGCTGGATGTCGAGGCCCTGCTGGGTCAGGTCCGAGACGTGCTGGGCCAAGTCACCCGAGCGGTGGAGCTGGTGCTGGTGTTCGTCTTGCTGGCCGGCGTCAGCGTGCTTTATGCCGCGCTGATCGCGAGCCAGCCGGTGCGTGCCCACGAGAGCGGGCTGTTGCGGGTGTTTGGCGCCGGCAATCGCCTGATGTCGCGTATTCAGTGGGCGGAGTTTGCCGTGCTGGGTTTCGCCAGCGGCCTGCTGGCGGCGCTGTTGGCCGAGCTCGCCACGGCGGCACTGTACCTGGCCTGGCTGGACCTGCCGGCGCGGCTGCACCCCTCGCTATGGCTACTGTTGCCGACTGCCGCGGCGCTACTGCTGGGGCTAGTGGGTCATGGCTTGTCGCGAGGCCTTCGCCGCCAGGCGCCGGCGGCGAGCCTTGGCCTGTTGGGAGAAGCCTAGCGGCGTCGGCGTCCCGTGACGCCGGCCGGGCCCGGGTATCGCCGCTGTGGTGGCCGAGCCGCTCGATCGAGCCTAGTGCCGGACTGGTCGGCGCCGACAATGCAGGTCAAGGTGTCCCGAGTCCTGGACGCGTGCTGTGAGGCACGGACGCGACGCGTTGCCAGGGTGGCCACGGGCTTCAGAAGGGCACAGGAGAAGCGAAGATGACCGAAGACGAGCGGCGCTACCGGCTGCTGACGGCGCAACTGGCACTGGCCGAGGAAGCCGACCAGTCGGTGGTCCTGCTGGTGGCAGGCCACGCGGGCACCGGCAAGGGTGAGCTGATCAACCGCCTCAATCACTGGCTGGAGAACCGCCTGACCGAGGTCCATGCGCTGGTGCCTGGTGACGCAGAAAGGTGTCGTCCTTACTGGTGGCGCTACTGGCGGCGCCTGCCGGCGAAAGGGCGGATGGGCATCTTCGTCCATGGCTGGGTGGGCGACGCGCTGATGGCTCGCGCCGAGCGGCGCCTGGGCGATGGCGCCTGGCGTGACCGGTTGGCCGAGATCTGCGCCTTCGAGGCCGAACTTGCCGCCGATGGCGTTCGGCTGATCAAGCTGTGGCTTGAGATCGACGCCGACGTTCAGCGCGACCACCTCGAGGCCTTGTCTCGTGATCCCGCCACCCGTTGGCAGGTCAGTGACGACAAGTGGCGACGCCATAGCCAGCACGGCGTGATCGACCGCCTGGCCCGGGAGCTGCGTCATCACACCGACAGCGTGGCGAGCCCGTGGGTGTGTCTTGGCGGTGATCCGGGGCGCGACCTGCTGACCCCGGTGGCCGACGGCTTGATCGCCCTGCTCGAGGGCCGCAAGGCCAGCGTGGCCTCGTTCCAGGAGCTACCCGCCACGGCCGCCTCCTGTGGTGTGAGTCGACCCGTTACCCCGCGGTCCACCAAGGCGCCGAGCCTGCCGAGGTCTCGCCCCACCGCCAAGCGGCTCAAGAAAGCCGAATATCGCCAGCGCCTGGCCGATGCTCAGGCCCGCCTCGCGGGCCTGGCTCGGGCCGCCGTTCATCAGGGCATCCCCCTGGTGGTGGTATTCGAAGGCCATGACGCGGCGGGCAAGGGCGGCAGTATCCACCGCCTGACCTCGGCTCTCGATGCCCGAGTCTACCGGGTTCATCAGATAGCCGCCCCCAGCGATGAAGAAGCTCGATACCCTTGGCAGTGGCGTTTCTGGCAGCGTCTTCCCCGCGATGGCCGAGTCGCCGTGTTCGATCGTTCCTGGTACGGCCGAGTACTCGTCGAGCGCGTGGAAGCGTTCGCTGCGGAGAGCGACTGGCGTCGCGGCTACGCCGAGATCCGTCACTTCGAGGGGGGCTTGCTGGCCCATGGCGCGGTGGTGGTGAAGCTGTTTCTGGCCATCGACAAGGACGAACAGCTCAAGCGCTTCGAATCCCGCGCCGAGACGCCCTACAAGCGCCACAAGTTGACCGATGAGGACTGGCGCAACCGCGAGCGCTGGGATGACTACCGTGAGGCCATCGATGAGATGTTCGCGCAGACCCACACCGACGCCGCCGAGTGGACGCTGATCGATGCCAACGACAAGCGTCGCGCGCGACTGATGGTGCTCGAGGAGATCAGCCGGCGACTGGCGGCACGCTTGCCGCTATCCTGAATTAGCACATAACTGTCGAGGCCGCTGACAGGCCGGTCGACCGAGGGACTAGCGGGCGGTTCGGCCGACCGGAGTGCGAGCGAGTCGCTTAGAGTCTGTGCCGCGACGTTGCGCTGTGACATGCTTGGGACCCTAGTCAACAGGGCTTGGCTCGGACTGATGATGTCGAGCCGGCAGGATGTTCGGCGCAGGCCGGATCCAACATTCACCAGGGAGGTGAGAGGAATCATGACAATCACGACACGTACGGCGATGGCTGCACTCGGGCTTTCGCTGCTTCCGGGGCTGGCCCATGCCGATGCCGAGCAACTCGAAGCCGATTTGCGTGGGGCGCTGGCGGGGGAAGGCGAGCTGACCATCGGTGATGTTTCGGACGCCTTGCTGGGGGGGAGCACCACCGCCGAGGAGTTGAGTTTCAGCGGGACGGCGGGCGAGAAAATGACCGTCGCGCGCTATATCGTGGAAGGCGATTACGACGATCCCGATGAGGTGATTCTCGAGGGAGTGTCGATGATCGAGGAGGGCACCAACGTCAAGGTCGAGCGGCTGGTATTCGACTCCCCCGGCCAGGCTGTGCTGGATCTCGGCGACCTGTCCTACAGCGTCGAGAACCCGCTAGAGGGGCTCAGCCTCGAGGGCCTGGTGCTGGATCAGGTCGCCGGCATGGCCAACAGCGATTTGCCCTTTGGGGTCGAGGGCGGGCGTATCGAATTGCAGAGCCTCAGTGCCACTGATCTGAGCGATGAGGCCATCGGCAGTCTGACGCTGAGCGGGCTGACCGGCAGCGGCGACAACCTCGGTGACCTGGGCGCCGGCACCTTCTCGCTGCCGAGCCTGAGCCTCTCCGGGCTGACGGGGATGGATACCGACTCGCCGACCATGGACGCACTGGAGTTCTCCGACCTGGATATCGCGACCGAAAAACTGGTGGCGACCCTGGGCCATCTGGTGGCCGACGGCAACATGGAAGACGGCGAGTACAGTGGCTCGATGGAAGCGTTGAACCTGGACCTGGCCAAGATGATTGAGCTTGCGCCGGCAGAGGAGCGCACCAACCTGCGCCTGGTCAGCAATGTGTTGACCGGCGGCAGTGGCCAACTGAGCCTCGATGCCGACATGGATGGCACCTGGGAGGCCGATGGGGCCAACGGACAGATGGGCAGCCGTTTTTCGATGACCGCCGCCGACGCCTTCCGCTTCGCCTTCGATTCCGATGTGCCGGTGCAACTGCCCAAGGGCCAGGATCCGGCCGAGTACTTCGCCGGCATCGACGACTGGACCGAGCTGAATACCCTGGGGGGCGAGTTGTCTACCACGCTGAGCGACCTGGGTGTCTTCGCGCGTATCGCGCCGGTCGTGGCCGCGACTCAAGGGATGTCCGAAGGCGAGTTTCTCGAGCAGGCGCGCACCCAGGCCGAAGGCTTCGGCATCATGATGGGGCCGAAGATCGGTGAGGTGCTGTCTGGCATCGTCAGCATGATGGCCGGCGAGGCCAGCGAGATGTCCGTGCACGTGAACCTGCCGCCCAGTGCCGAGTTCCAGAAGCTCGCCCAGGATCCGCTCGGTTTGCCCGAGGCGCTGTCCATGCAGGTCGACGTCGAGTAAGGCCGACGTTTCAATCTGGCTTAAGCCAACATGAGAAATGATGCGACAGCCCATGACGGTCTTTCATGTGAAAGCCTTCATGGGCTGCGCTATGATGGCGCCCTCTCTTTACCCCCGACGTTCCCCCCAGTTGCGAGGTTATGCCGCCGATGTTCAGTCGTGATATGCAGATTGCCGGTTTCGATGATGCCCTGTTCGATGCGATGCACAAGGAAGTCGCGCGTCAGGAGGCCCATATCGAGCTGATTGCCTCCGAGAACTACGCCAGCCCGCGGGTCATGGAGGCCCAGGGCAGCCAGCTGACCAACAAGTACGCGGAAGGCTATCCCGGCAAGCGCTACTATGGCGGCTGCGAGCATGTCGACGTGGTCGAGCAGCTGGCCATCGACTATGCCAAGGCACTGTTCGGCGCGACCTACGCCAACGTGCAGCCTCACTCCGGCTCCCAGGCCAACGGTGCGGTGTTTCAGGCGCTGGTCAAGCCCGGCGATACCGTGCTTGGCATGAGCCTCGACGCCGGTGGCCACCTGACCCACGGTGCCCGCCCGAACTTCTCCGGCAAGCACTACAATGCCGTGCAGTACGGCATCGACGAGTCGGGCCGTATCGACTATAACGAGGTCGCCAAGCTCGCCCGCGAGCATAAGCCGAAGATGATCATCGCCGGCTTCTCGGCCTATTCCCAGATCATCGACTGGGCCAAGTTCCGTGAGATCGCCGATGACGTGGGCGCCTACTTGCTGGTCGACATGGCCCACGTTGCCGGTCTGGTTGCCGCGGGTGTCTATCCGACGCCGCTGCCCCATGCCCACGTGGTCACCACGACTACCCACAAGACCCTGCGCGGCCCGCGTGGCGGCTTGATCCTGTCGTCTGAAAACGACGCCGACATCGAGAAGAAGCTGCAGTCTGCGGTCTTCCCAGGCGGCCAGGGTGGTCCGTTGGAGCATGTCATCGCGGCCAAGGCGATCTGCTTCAAGGAAGCCATGGAACCCGGCTTCAAGACCTATCAGCAGCAGGTCGTCAAGAATGCCAAGGCGATGGCATCGGTGTTCATCGAACGCGGTTTCGATATCGTTTCCGGCGGCACCGAAGATCATCTGTTCCTGCTGTCGCTGATCAAGCAGGGCCTGACCGGCAAGGACGCGGACGCCGCCCTTGGCCGTGCTCACATCACCGTCAACAAGAATGCCGTGCCGGGGGATCCCCAGAGCCCGTTCGTCACCTCTGGCCTGCGTATCGGCACGCCTGCCGTGACCACTCGTGGCTTCGGTGAGGGCGAATGCAGCGAACTGGCCGGTTGGATCTGCGACATCCTGGACGCGATGGCTAAGGGTGAAGACACCGGCGCCGTCGAGGCCGACGTCAAGGCCAAGGTCGAAACCGTCTGCGCGCGACTGCCGGTGTATCGATAAGCCTGGCTGGCGGCGTGCCGCTGGCGGTTGAAGGCGCGCGTCGTCGGGTCGCAGCGGTGAGAGGCGCGTTTAACGTGTAGCCTCGGCCTTCGGGCCTAAGCCAACGCCTCATTTTGGTGCGCCAGAATGAGGCGTTGGTGTTTGTTCTCGGTGCAGGTGGTGTTGGCGGCCTCATCTGGCCGTGGCGTCATGCCGGGAGTGCTTGTAAGCCCTTCAGTTTTCGCCCGACTGGCACGGTGCCTGCTACATCGACGTATTCCCCGCGATGTCAGCAGGTTTCGCCATGCCGTCTTGTTCCGCTTCTTCGTCGCCGCCGTCATCGGCGCCCACTTCGCCATCCGCTTCGCCATCCACTTCGCCATCCACGGGTGTGGCGGCGGTGCTGCGTCCCTGCACTCGGCCACGCCTGGTATTCACCGACCTGGACGGGTCGCTCCTCGATCACGATAGCTACGACTGGGCACCGGCGGCGGCTTGGCTGACGACGCTCAAGGCGGCCGGAGTCGCCGTTGTGCCGGTGACCAGCAAGACCCGCAGCGAACTGCTGCCTCTGCGCCTGGAGCTGGGACTCGGCGATACGCCCTTCATTGCCGAGAACGGTGCGGTAATCGCACTGCCGCCCTCCTGGTGTCATGCCAAGCGCGAGTCACCGGGCCCTGACGGGCTGGTGATCAAGACCCTGGGGGTCGATATCGGTCTGATTCGACGACGCATCGGCATCTGGCGCGAACGCCTGTCGACGTCGTTTCTGACCATGAGCGAGATGGCGCTGGAAGACGTGGTGGCCTTCACCGGTCTCGATGATCAACAGGCCCGCCTGGCTCGTCTGCGCGAAGGCAGTGAGCCTTTGGTGTGGGAAGCCGACGAGGCGCTTCTCGAGCGTTTTCGTGATGGGCTCGCTGGGGATGGGTTGCGTATGACCCAGGGCGGGCGCTTCT
This sequence comes from Halomonas sp. V046, assembly GCF_052645355.1. NCBI lineage: Bacteria > Pseudomonadati > Pseudomonadota > Gammaproteobacteria > Oceanospirillales > Halomonadaceae > Halomonas > Halomonas sp. V046. Next base: position 166,067 of record NZ_JBQXYF010000001.1, on the reverse strand, counting down.
GGCACGTGCTGGGCGACGTGGACAAGGGCAGGGCCGTGACATGGCTGGTAGGGCGCTTCGAAGCGTTGCGCGGGACGGCGCCCGCGACCCTGGCCCTCGGCGATGGCCCCAACGACATCGGCATGCTGGAGGCCGTCGATCAGGCTGTGGTGATTCGTGGCGAGCATCGACTCACGGTGCAACCGCGCCAGGCGGCGCTCTATCGCAGCCAGGCCAGTGGTCCTCGCGGCTGGGCCGAGGGGCTTGCCCATTGCTGGGGCGAGCCGGCGGCCAGGGAGGGAAGGGAGCCAAGGGAGCCAAGGGAGAGCGAGGCATGAGCGACTTTCACCAGAATGGGATCATCACCGACTTTCATAATCTGACCCGGCGCCCGCTGGAGGAGCTCGAAGCCGATCTTGTTCGATTCTCCCGGCGCAGGCCCCTCGGGCTGATTCTGCCGTCACTGTTCTCCGAGCTCGAGGGCGAGGCGCTGGATCCTATCATCGAGGCGTTGGCCAAGGTGCCGTATCTGTCGGAAATCGTGATCGGGCTGGATCGTGCCGATCGCGATCAGTTTCGCTACGCCCGGGAGTTCTTCGCTCGCCTGCCGCAGCATCACCGCATCCTGTGGAATGACGGCCCCCGTCTTAGCGCCCTCGACGAGGAGTTGGGCGCCTTGGGCCTGTCACCCCAGCAGCCGGGCAAAGGACGCAACGTCTGGTACTGCGCGGGCTACGTCCAGGCCTCGGGGCGTACCGCCGCGGTGGCGCTGCACGATTGCGACATCCTGACCTATGACCGCGGGTTGCTGGCGCGCTTGATGTACCCGGTGGCCCATCCGCGTTTCAACTACGCCTTCTGCAAGGGCTACTACCCGCGCATTGCCGAGGGCAAGCTCAATGGCCGGGTGTCACGGCTGATGGTCACGCCGCTGCTCAGGGCGCTGAAGATGATCCATGGCCCCTTGCCTTATCTCGACTACCTGGACAGCTATCGCTACCCCTTGTCCGGGGAGTTCTCCATGCGCACCGAGGTGCTGGACGGCATCCGTATTCCCGCCGACTGGGGACTCGAGATCGGCGTGCTGTCGGAGGTTCATCGTGATCACTCCACCAACCGTCTTTGCCAGGTGGACATCGCCGACGCCTACGACCACAAGCATCAGCCGGTGTCTGCGGATGACGCGGCGACCGGCCTCAATCGCATGAGCCTGGATATTGCCAAGGCCTTGTACCGCAAGCTTGCGACCCAGGGGGTCGAGTTTTCAGCCGAGGGCTTTCGCACCCTCAAGGCGACGTACTATCGGCTGGCCCTGGACCTGATCGAGGCCTATGACCATGACGCGGTAATGAATGGGCTGTCCTTGGATCGACATGCCGAGGAGCAGGCCGTCGAGCTGTTTGCGACCAACCTGATCGAAGCCGGCAATGCCTTTCTCGACAACCCCAGGGAAAAGCCCTTCATCCCGAGCTGGAATCGGGTCAGGGCCGCGGTGCCGGATCTTCCCGAGCGGCTGCATGCCGCCGTTGAAGCGGATAACACCGGCGACGTCTGACGCCCGGCGCCTGACGTGACGTGACGTGATGGGAGGCGTGTGGTGCCGGCGGCGAAGGCTCGTGGTGACTCGCGATAGCGGTATTGGGCCCTTGCACCTCCGGTCGACGAACGCTCTCGTCGACCGGAGGTGCAAGCGCGCAACGATGCCACGCTCGCAAGGGCGCTCAACAGGGAGGCAACGCTCAGGGGCGCGGAGAGCCCATGATCACATCGAGCTGGTCAGGCTCGGGCAGGCCCTGGGTCATCTCGAGCTGGCCATCGCGGCGATAGACCACACCGGGAGTCGCGATCATGCCGAAGCCGCGAAATAGCTGATGATTGCCCTGCAACTGTTCCTCGAGGTGGCGGGGTAGCTTGTCCATCACCGTGACAGGCGTCCCGGACTCGTGGGCTGCGAGTACCGCCGAAGGGTCGTCGGCGGCGAGCATGGAGATCGCTTGGCGGGGGCTCTGCGGATCGAGGATACCGACCATGACGTGGCGCAGCTGGACGCGGCCGGCCTCCACCCAGGGGCGGCTCTCCTGCCACAGTCGACGACAGTAGGGGCAGTTGGGGTCGGTGAACACGTAGACGATGCGTTCGGCGTCGGCGTCGCCATCGGCGATCCAGGCGCTGTCGCCAAGCTCCTGCCAGGTACGCGCATCCTGGGGGCCCTGGACCAGACGCTCCAGCGGCGCCGTCGACAGGTTATTGGCTTCGCCATCGATCAGGTTGCCGACGATGGCGTGCTGGCCATCGGCGGTAACGAACACGGTCATCGGCTGGCCCTGGTGGCTGGCGGCGTAGCCGGTGAGGTCGCCTGGGGCGTCGAACTCGCCGAACACCTCGAGTCCTTCGCGCTCCAGGGCTTCGATAGGGGCCGGATGGCCTGCTGCCAGCGCCGCTCCGGCTGGCACCAGGCCGAAGGCCGCGAAGGCGATGGCCCAGGGGGGCGGTCGGCGGCGGGTGCGAGGCAGGCGGGGCGACGGGGCGCGATCGAGCGGACGGGGCATGGGGCGATCTCCTGGGCGCGCTGGTGGGCCGGGGGGTGGATTCCCGGACCCTGCCAAGGGCGAACAATAAGCGGTTTCGGCGTCGATGTGGTGGTGCCTGGCAGGTTGGCCCCGGACGCGCGGCGGCGCCGAGTGCCTGGCGCCGCGCCAACACACAGCCACTATGACAGGGGACGTGGCACAGGGTTCGTGAGTCTGACAGGAATCTTTCTGCGAGGGCTGACGGGCTCAGGGCGCGAATGGCCGATGGGGCCGGCGGCGACAGGGCGTTGCGTGATCCATTTGCCCAGGTCAGGCCAGGTCGGGTCGGGCCAGGCCAGGTCAGGCCAGGTCGGGTCGGGTCGGTTCGGGCCAGGTCAGGTCGGCGGGCGCCTGCCTCGATGTCGCCCGGCGCTGGAACGCGATGTCGCCCCACAAGGCCGTTTACCTGATGGCGCCAGCGGCGCGTCTCATCAGGGCTCGCCAGCCGCGCTTGCTCAGCTGACGGCACCGTGGCTGCCACCGCCCGGGCTGACCAGCCACAGCGTGCGATAGGGGCCGAGGCTGTCCTGGCGCTGCCAGGCGCCTCCTGCCACGCGATCCTGCCAGTCGTCGTTGTCGATGCCGGGGAAGGCCAGGGGCTGGCGCTGGTCGGTGACGTTGTGGATCGCCAGCAGGCGCCGACCGTCGTCCAGTGGGCCGCGCTCGAGGATCAGCAGGCTCGGGGGGCTGGCGAGCACGCGCTGGCCGGCGTCGGGATGAAAGCAGGGTTCGTCGCGGCGGATGGCCAGGCGACGGGTCAAGGCGAGGAAGACGTCCCGGGTCGAGGTATGGCGGCTATCCAGCAACTCCTCGAGGTCATTGCGCTGCCAGCGCTTGCGATTGATCGAGCGCAAGCGGCCGCTGTGCTCCACGCCGTCGTGGTCGTTCTGGGTCGCGGTCAGGCAATGCAGATAGATGGCCGGTATACCCTTGAGCGCGAGCATCAGGTGTTGGCTCAGCAGGAAGCGTTCGACCTGCCACGGATCGGGCCCCTTGCGGGTGCCGCTCATGGCGTCGAACCAGGTGATATTGAGCTCGTAGGGGCTGTCGCTGCCATCGGCGCGGCTGCGCATGCTGACGAAACCACCGAAACGCTGCATCAGCGCCATCAATGCCTCGATGTCATGGCTTGCGAGCCAGCCTTCCAGTGGGCGGACGCCGATACCGTCATGGCTTGCCGTGAAATTCAGGTAGCTGCAGCCGGGGGGCAGGTCCGGCAGGCTCTCGAGCCAACGGGCGAGAGTTCCGGCCTCACCGCTGGTCAGGGTATGCAGCAGCAGCGGGGGCAGCGGGAACTGATAGACCAGGTGGGCCTCGTCGGGCTGCGGCGATGACGACGCCTGCGTGGCATCGGCGAGACGCTCGAGGCCGAAGTAGCTGATGTTCTCCTCATGGGGCACGTTGGTCTCGGTGATGATCAGCGTGCCGGGGGCCAGGTGGTCGACCAGGGCCCGCAGCAGGCGCACGATGGCGTGGGTCTGTGGCAGGTGGATGCAGGGGGTTCCGGGACGCTTCCACAGATAGGCAATGGCGTCGAGGCGAATGATTCGCGCACCCTGCTCAAGGTAGAACAGCAGGATGCCGACGAACTCGAGCAGCACGTCGGGATTGGCGAAGTTCAGGTCGATCTGGTCTTCCGAGAAGGTCGCCCACAGATGGCGAACGCCGCGCCGGGTCGAGACAGGCACCAGCAGTGGCGAGGAGCGCGGTCGGACCACGGCGGACAGGTCGGTGGCGGGATCCATCTCGACGAAGAAGTCGCGTCCGGGCAGGTTGCCGCCGAGGTAGTCGGCGAACCATAGCGATTCCCGTGAGACGTGGTTGAGCACGAGGTCGACCATCAGATCGCGATGACCGGCGAGGCGACGAATGTCGCTCCAGTCGCCGAGGGCCGGGTTGACCTCGCGGTAATGGATCACCGAAAAGCCGTCATCACTGCTCCAGGGAAAGAACGGCAGGACATGGACGCCGCTGATGACCTCCCCGAGCCGCGATTGCAGGAAGTCGTCGAGCACCGCCAAGGGCGCTCGATCCGCTTCGAGCAGCGAGTCTCCGTACAGGATCAACCATTGGTCACGTTGGCTCCAGAGCTCGGGGTGGGCCGCACCGTCGTGGGGCGGAAAATCGGTGCGATGGGCATTGACGAGGCGATTCAGGCGACGCATGACCTCATCCGTTCGGGCGCCGTAGAGCAGCGCGATCAGGGCCTTGGCACGGGCCTGAAAGGCGGCCTCGGTCAGGGGCTGGAACACGGGATGAGGACGGGCCATGGCGGTTCTCCGGTGGCTAGGGCAAGCGGCTCTGGGGAGCGGGCGTGGCCAAGCGGCGATGGTGGCGTTGCCTCCGGCACGCCAGGCCCTTGTCGTGGTGTTGGGCCAGGCCTACACGGGGCCGATTGCCCACTCAAGCACCACTCAAGCACAGCTCAAGCACAAGACGTGCCAGGTTCGCTTGCCGTGACCTATCGACAGGGGCATACATCTGGGCGTTAGGGCCCTCAACCGTTACACTATGGCGACATCTCGCCGACCCCGGGACCCCACTATGCATTGCCCATTCTGCGGCGCCAACGACACCCGAGTGACCGATTCCCGCCTGGTGGCCGAAGGCGACCAGGTGCGACGGCGGCGCCAGTGTGCCGGCTGCGGTGAGCGGTTCACCACCTACGAGACCGCCGAACTGGTGATGCCACGTATCATCAAGTCTGACGGCTCCCGGGAGGTGTTCGACGAGGCCAAGTTGCGTGCCGGCATGCTGCGGGCGCTCGAGAAGCGCCCCGTCAGCGCCGAGTCGATCGAGGCCGCCGTGGAACGAATCCGCCAAAGCTTGCGCGCCCGCGGCGAGCGCGAGGTGCACGCCCGCGATGTCGGCGAGGAAGTGATGGGGGCCTTGGCCCGTCTCGATCAGGTCGCTTATATCCGCTTCGCCTCGGTCTATCGACGCTTCCAGGACATCGATGAGTTTCGCGCCGAAATCGACCGGCTCGCTCAGGAGCCTGGCGCCGAGGCCTCCGAGGCGACGAACGGCACCGGGCCCGCTTCCCGGCCGGCATCCAGGAAAGGAGAGACCCGATGAGCGTCGCCAGTGGCGCAGCCTTCATGGCGCGCGCGTTACACCTGGCCGAGTCTGGCCGCTACACCACCATGCCCAATCCTCGCGTTGGCTGCGTGCTGGTCAAGGGTGACGAGGTCGTCGGCGAGGGCTTTCATCGACGTGCCGGCGAGCCCCATGCGGAGGTCAATGCCCTGCGCCAGGCCGGGCGGTCGGCCCAGGGCGCGACGGCCTACGTGACCCTCGAGCCGTGTTCGCACCAGGGCCGCACCGGTCCCTGCTGTGATGCCCTGATCGAGTCCGGCGTCGCGCGCGTGGTGGTGGCGATGCAGGACCCCAACCCACGGGTGGCCGGCGAGGGCATCCGGCGCCTGAAAGCGGCGGGAATCAGCGTCGAGGTCGGGCCTCTTGAGGCCGATGCCGTGGCGTTGAACGCGGGATTCGTGTCGCGCATGGCGCGCGGACGGCCACGGGTGCGCGTCAAGATGGCCATGAGCCTCGATGGCCGCACCGCCATGGCCTCCGGGGAATCTCAGTGGATCACCGGCCCCGAGGCGCGGCGCGATGTTCAGCGTCTACGCGCCGAGAGCTGCGCCATCTTGACCGGGGTCGATTCGATCATCTTCGACAACTCGCGGCTCACCGTGCGCGCGGACCAATTGGGGCTGGAAGACGCCGATACCATCGCCAGCCGACAGCCGCTGCGAGTGGTGGTCGACAGTCGCCTGCGCCTGCCATTGGCGGCGGCCTGCCTGAGCGAACCCGGACGCACGCTGGTCGTGACCCTCGACGGTCGGCAGGCAGACAAGCGCGACAGGCTCGAGCGGGCCGGCGCCGAAGTGCTGGAGCTTCCTGCAGGAGATGATGGTCGCGTCGATCTGTTGCTGCTGACCGACTGGCTCGCCGAGCACGAGCAGTGCAACGAGCTGCTGGTCGAGGCCGGGGCGACGCTGGCGGGGGCGATGATGGATGCGTGCCTGGTGGACGAGCTGCGCCTCTACATGGCGCCAACCCTGCTCGGCAGTGAGGCTCGTCCGCTGTTCGGCTTGCCGGGCATCGAGCGTATGGAACAGCAGCGCCCGCTGGAGATTCTCGACATTCGCGCCCTTGGCCGAGACTGGCGCATTCGCGCACGCCCGGCGCTTACGCGCTGTGGCGCCAACTCGCGGGTCGGCGAGCAAGCGCCTGCCCCTTGAAACGCTAGCCGCCCCGGGATCGAGCGGCGCCGGTGGCATCACGCCAAGAGCACGCCAAGAATATGCCAATAAGAGGCTCGGTCCATGGGCGACGGTGATGGCCTGGCAGCGGCGCTGGCGCGGCGGGTGGAGTCAACGCTTACCGTTGCGCTGGGCCGTGCCTTGTCGTCGCAGACTCGCGTCACTGGCGCCAAGCGGCCTGCCACGGTACCCTGACGCCGTTTATGGCGACCGACGCCCAGGGGCGACGCCGGCGTCGTTTCATGACGACACCCGCCATGCTGACTTCAAGGGAGACTTCATGTCGCACTCCTCCAGTGGGGGCCTTGCCCCTGTCGCCGAGTTGATCGAAGACATTCGCCAGGGGCGCATGGTCATCCTGATGGATGACGAAGACCGTGAGAACGAAGGCGATATCATCATGGCCGCCGAGAAGGTCGAGGCCCGGCATATCAACTTCATGGCGGTCCATGCCCGTGGCCTGATCTGCATGCCGATGACGCGCCAGCGCTGCGAACAGTTGCGTCTGCCGCTGATGGTGCAGAACAACGGATCCGGTTACGGCACCAAGTTTACCCTGTCGATCGAGGCCACCGAAGGCGTCACCACCGGGATCTCGGCGGCCGATCGTGCGCGGACCGTGCAGGCCGCCAGTGCTCGCGATGCCAAGGCCGAAGATATCGTTCAGCCGGGCCACATCTTCCCGCTGATGGCCGAGCCCGGTGGCGTGTTGCGTCGCGCCGGCCATACCGAGGCGGCCTGTGATCTGGCGGCGCTGGCTGGCCTCGATCCGAGCGGCGTGATCTGCGAGGTGATGAACGACGACGGCAGCATGGCTCGGCGTCCCGAGCTCGAGCGCTTCGCCAAGGCCCATGGCATCAAGATGGGCACCATCGCCGACCTGATCCACTACCGGATTCACAACGAGCAGACGGTGGAGGAGGTCGAGAGCCTGTCGGTGGCGACCGCCTTCGGCGAGTTGACCCTGCACGTGTTCCGCGACAGCATCCAGCAGGCGCATCATCTCGCGCTGGTCAAGGGCGCGCCGAGCCGGGATGTCGAGACGACGGTACGCGTGCACCTCGGTAACGAGGTGCGTGACCTGATGTGCCTGGTCAAGGGCGATGACACCCACTGGCGAGCTCACCAGGCCGTGGAGGAAGTTGCGGCCGCCGAGCACGGAGTCTTCGTGCTGCTCGACGACGCGGGCCCACGCCAGGATCTCAACGACCTGCTGCAGGTGTTTCTCGACCGTCGCCGGACACCGCGAGGCAGTGAGTCCGATGGCGCGGGCAATTACCTGACGATCGGCACGGGCTCGCAGATCCTGCGCGAGCTGGGCGTCGGCAAGATGCGCCTGCTGAGCTCGCCGTGGAAGTTTTCGGCGCTGTCCGGGTTCGATCTTGAGGTCGTCGATCTGGTATCCCCAGGCGGTGCCAGCCTCGACCCTAGCCACGGCGAAGGCGACTGAACCTATTCATAGCGAAAGCGGCGAGGCCGTTTTCGCTGACCGATGCGCAAGGGTGGCCGAGCCACCGTGGCCGGCGAGATCGCCGGCATTTTCAGGAAGACAGATCATGCAACCGATTTCCCAAGTCGAAGGCAGCTTCGTCGACGTCGAAGGCCGCTACGTCATCGTGGTGGGGCGTTTCAACCATCATGTGGTGGATAGCCTCGTCGAAGGCGCGGTGGATAGCCTGGTGCGTCATGGTGTCGATGGTCAGGCCATCGATATCGTCCACGTCCCCGGTGCCTGGGAGCTGCCCCTGGCGATCAAGCGAGTGCTTCAGGTCGCGCGCCCCGATGCCGTCATTGCGCTCGGCGCGGTGATTCGGGGCGGCACACCGCATTTCGAGCACGTGGCGGGAGAGTGCAATTCGGCGATGTCGCGACTGCAGCTCGAGTTCGACACTCCGGTCGCCAACGGCGTCCTGACGGTCAATTCCATCGAGCAGGCCATCGAGCGTGCCGGCACCAAGGCCGGCAACAAGGGCACCGAGGCTGCCATGGCCGCCATGGAGATGGTCTCGCTGCTGCGCTGCTTTGATGACGGCGATGACAGCGACGATCAGGAGGCATCGTCATGAGTCGCGATCAGGAGCGCGCGCCATCCAAGGCCCAGCAGTCTCGCCGCGCCGCCCGGGAACTCGCGGTCCAAGGGCTCTACCAGTGGCAGATGACCGGCAAGTCGATCACGGCGGTGGAAGCCGAGTTTCGAAGCCTCGTGCCGGATGATGACCTGGAGGTTCACGAGAACTGGCTCAAGGTCATGGAGATCGCCGACCTGGCCCTGTTCCACGAGCTCTTGCACAACGTCGCCCGCTACAAGGCCGATCTCGACGCCTCGATCTCGCCGTTACTGGATCGTCGTCTCGAGGATATCGACCCCATCGAGCTCGCCATCCTGCGTCTGGGCACCTATGAGCTGTCGCGTCGTCTCGAAGTCCCATACCGCGCCGTGATCAACGAAGGCGTAGAGCTTGCCAAGTCCTTCGGTGCCACCGACGGCCATAAGTACATCAACAGCATTCTCGACAAGCTGGCCTTGAAGCTGCGTGGTGCCGAGGTCAGCGCCCGTCGCCGCTGAGGGCCGCGCTCCCATGCACGGAGAATTCGAACTCATCTCCCGCTGGCTCGCCCCCCAGAGCCCCCACGTCGAGGCCGATGTCATCCTCGGCGTGGGCGATGACGCCTGCCTGGTGCAACCGAGTCCGGGCAAGCGCTTGGCCGTCAGCGTCGACACCTCGGTCCAGGGGCGCCATTTTCCCGGCGATGCGCCGGCGGCGGCGGTTGGCCACCGGGCCTTGGCGGTAAGCCTGAGCGATTTGGCCGCGATGGGCGCCCGGGCGAGGTGGTGTCTGATGTCGCTGTCGCTGCCCGAGGCCGATGGAGACTGGGTCGCCGAATTTGCGCGTGGCTTTCACGCCTTGTGTGCGGAGACCGGCGTTAGCCTGGTCGGGGGCGACGTGACAGGCGGCGAGTGTGCGATCAGCGTGACGGTCATGGGCGAAGTGGACCCTGCGGCCTGTCTCAGGCGCGACGGCGCGAAGGCCGGAGACATTCTCGCCGTGACCGGCAGTCTCGGCGGCGGAGCAGGCGGCCTCAAGGCCTGGCAACAAGGCCAGCGGTGCCTCGACGATCCCCTGCTGGCGCGTTACCTGCTGCCCTGGCCGCGGCTCGCGGCGGGGCAGAGCCTGGCGGGGCTGGCGTCGGCGGCGATCGACATTTCCGATGGCCTGTTGGCGGACCTCGAACACCTGGTGACGGCCAGTGGCCTGGGCGCCGAACTCGACGTCGAGGCGCTGCCCTTGGCCGAAGGGCTGGTGGCGCGCCTGGGGCAATCCGCCGCGCGTGACGCCGCGCTCGGCGGAGGTGACGACTATGAACTGCTGGTGGCCCTGGCGCCGGCACGCGTCGCCCGGGCGCAGGCGCTGCTGGCCGAACAGGGGCTCGCCCTGACCGTCATCGGCCGCCTGGTCGAGGGTGCGGGAATCGACGGTGTCGACTTGCCGTCTCAGGTCGGCTGGCAGCACTTTTCCGGAGGCAATGCGTGAATCGAGCCCCAGCAAGCGTCTGGCGACGCCCCACCCATTTCCTGGCCTTTGGCCTCGGCAGTGGCGCCGCTCCCTTCGCCCCGGGCACCTTCGGCACCCTGGCGGCCATTCCGTTCTACTGGCTGCTGTCCGAGTTGACGCTGGGCTGGTACATGGTAATGATCGCCATCACCTTCGTCTGGGGCGTGTGGCTGTGCGACAAGACCTCTCGTGACCTGGGCGTTCACGACCATTCCGGCATCGTCTGGGACGAATTTGTCGGCTATTGGTTGACCATGGCGGCCGTGCCCTTTTCGTGGGAGGCGGCGCTGTGGGGGTTCGTGGTGTTTCGCGTCTTCGATGTCATCAAGCCTTGGCCGATTCGCTGGGCGGACCGGCGTGTGGCCGGTGGGTTCGGCATCATGATCGATGACATCCTGGCCGGGATTTTCGCTTGGTGTACGATGCACCTGTGGTTCTGGCTACACTGACAAGACGTACCTGTGCCGGCGGTACTGCGATGGTTGTCGACCCGAGTGGATGTTCTCGGGAAGGCCGTTAGGGAGAAGCGAATGCGCAAGGAACGCTGGATCGTCCCTGTGGTGGTGGTGCTCGCCATTGCCTGGGCAGCGGCGCAGTACGTCGCCAGTCTGCTGTTCGAGCGCGAACTCGCGCGTGCCCTGGCCGACCTGCAGGCTCGCGGTGATCTGCGCGTCACCCGCAGCAACGTGGCGCCCGGCTGGCTGAGCTCCAGTGGCACCATCCATCTGTCGCCGCTGCTAGGCCATAGCTGGCACCTGGCACTGCCCTACGAAGCTCGCCACGGCGTGCTCGATACCAGCGTCATCGGGCAATTGAGCCTGCATGTCGGTGAGCAGGATCGACGCCTGTTCGGCGATTCCCTGCCCTCGGCGCCACCGCGCTGGGAAGCCCACTACCGGACCCTCGGCGGCACCCTCAAGGGAGAGCTAAGGCTCGCCCCCTTCGTCATCAGCCAGACGCCACCACGCCAGTCACCGCGATCATTGCGCTTCGAGGGAGGCCGGATTGCCTTCGACGGCGTCTATGGCGACTGGCGCACCCGAATCTGGCTCGCCCCATGGCGCCTGAAAGACGGTGACGCGCTGCTTGAGGTCGGGCCGTCGATGCTCGAGAGCCGCTACGCCTATACCCCCGGCGCACTGCACTTTACCCAGCACGATAAGCTGACCATCGAGCAGTTGAGCCTGAGACACCCGCGGGTCGATCTCGATGGTGAAGCGTTGGTGGTCGAGACCCGCACCCTGCTCGATGACAGCGAGCTGCGTTTGCAGAGCCAGATGACGGTGGGCGAAGTGCGCTCTGGCGAGCAAATGCTGCTGGATGGCACCGCGACCCTGGACCTGTCGCGGATCAACGCCACCGCCCTGCGTGAGCTGATCGCCATCTTGCAGCGCAAGACGGCACTGGGCACGGTGTCGCCCGCCGACGCCGAATCGAACTCGAGCCTCGATCGCGCCCTGGTCGCGCTGCTCAAGGACTCGCCGCGGCTGGATCTGCGTCAGGTCGATCTCGCCAGCCCCATGTTGGGCCTGGCGGTCAAAGGGGAGGGTGCCTTGATCTTCGATGCACGTCGGCTCGAGGAGCTGAGCCCCATGGCGCTGGCCGATCCGGCGATGCGCGAGCGGTTTCGTCAGCGCCTGGACGGCGACTTCGAATGGCAGGACGTGCCGGCGGTGGTCGCGCTATGGCTCGGTCAACCCCTGGATACGCGCTCGATGAGCGTGGATGTGGTCAAGGGCCGGATACGCATCAATGGGCGCCCGTTGCCGCCGTTGTTCGACCGCTGACAACGCCTGGCCTGGTGCGGCGTGCTCCGCCGTGCCGGTGAGCGCAAGGGGCTCAGCCGCACGGTTCGGTGCCTGGTAACGGCGAGGCCCTCGCGTCAGGATCGCGAGCGGTGACTGGTCGTTTCGAAGACGTCGAACGCCCGTCCGTGATCGGCTCCGTCCATGAACCGCCCCGGTCGCGACCACCCGGAAGACGTCAGGGACCCCGCCGATGGGCGGTGCCAGGGCGCCGGTTTCGCCACCGTTTCCCGCATCATGACTTGAACTCGTCGCCCTTCGCCCACATCCCTGTGATCAGAAAGGGCAGATTGCCCAGCCATCAGGATGAGGTACGCATGAGCGATGATCGTGATCCCTCCGCAGAGGGGCTTGACTGGATCGAGCTGTCCGACGAAGAAGGCAAGCCGCTGAATCTCGCTGCCGATGAGGGTGACAAGCATGCGTTGGTGCCGGCCAATGCGTCGCTGCCCGAGCGTCTGTACCTGCTGCCGATTCATAATCGTCCGTTCTTTCCTGCCCAGGTGCAGCCGCTGGTGATCAATCGCGAGCGCTGGGAAGAGACCGTCGAACGGGTCGGTAACACGCCCCACCACATGGTCGGGCTAGCGTTTGTCGGTGACGCCGGCGTCGAGGAGCTGTCGCTCAACGACTTTCCCGAGACCGGTACCGCGGTCAGGGCGCACAAGCTCGAGGGCGAGGATCAGCAGATTCAGTTCATCGCTCAGGGCGTCAGGCGTTTCAAGATCCAGCGTTGGTTGTCGAAGACGCCGCCGTATCTGGTCGAAGTCAGCTACCCGCGCGAGCCGGTCAACGCCGAGGACGATGAGACTCGCGCCTACGCCATGGCGATGATCAATGGCATCAAGGAACTGTTGCCGATCAACCCGCTGTATGGCGAAGAGCTCAAGCATTACCTGAACCGGTTCAGTCCGCACGAGCCGGGCCCATTGACCGATTTCGCTGCGGCCATCACCTCGGCCAAGGGCGAAGAGCTTCAGGATGTGCTCGAGACCCTACCGGTGATGGAGCGGATGCAGAAGGTGCTGCCGCTGCTGCGCAAGGAAATCGACGTGGCCAAGCTGCAGAGCGAGATCAGCGAGCAGGTCAACGCCCAGATGCAGGAGCGTCAGCGCGAGTTTTTCCTGCGCGAACAGCTCAAGGTCATTCAGCGGGAGCTCGGCATCTCCAAGGACGACCGCGAGAATGACGTCGATACCTTCCGCGCGCGTCTGGAGGGCAAGGTGGTGCCGGAGCGGGTGATGGAGCGCATCGACGATGAGCTCGACAAGCTCGCGGTACTCGAGACCGGATCACCGGAATACGGCACCACGCGCAACTATCTGGACTGGCTGACCGCCATGCCCTGGGGGCAGACCAGTCAGGACCAGCTCGATCTCGGCCATGCCCGTACGGTACTGGATCGCGACCATGATGGCCTCGACGACGTCAAGGAGCGCATCGTCGAGTTCCTTGCCGAAGGCACCTTCAAGGGCGCTGTGGGAGGCTCGATCGTACTGCTGGTCGGCCCGCCCGGGGTCGGCAAGACCTCGATTGGACGCTCCATTGCCGAGGCGTTGGGCCGCGAGTTCTATCGCTTCTCGGTGGGCGGCATGCGCGACGAGGCCGAGATCAAGGGCCACCGTCGTACCTACGTCGGCGCCATGCCAGGCAAGCTGGTGCAGGCGCTCAAGGAGGTCGACGTCGAGAATCCGGTGATCATGCTCGATGAGATCGACAAGATGGGCCAGTCGTTTCAGGGCGATCCGGCCTCGGCCCTGCTCGAGGTGCTGGACCCCGAGCAAAACGTCGACTTCCTCGATCACTATCTGGACGTGCGCCTGGACTTGTCCAAGGTGCTGTTCGTGTGCACCGCCAATACCCTGGACTCGATTCCTCCGGCGCTGCTCGACCGCATGGAGCAGATTCGCCTGTCGGGCTATATCGCCGAGGAGAAGCAGGCCATCGCCAAGCACCACCTGTGGCCGAAGCTGTTGAAACGCGACAGGATTCCGAAGAAACGCATCAACCTGACCGATGCCGCCCTGCGCCAGGTGATCGAGGGCTACGCCCGCGAGGCCGGCGTGCGTCAGCTGGAGAAGCAGCTGCACCGCATCGTGCGCAAGGCCGCGGTGAAATTGCTCGAAAGCGGGCAGGGCAGCGTCAAGGTGTCGGTGAAGAACCTCGAGGATTTTCTCGGTGCACCGCTGTTCCGCAAGGATCAGGTGATGAAGGGCCAGGGCGTTGTCACTGGGCTTGCCTGGACCTCCATGGGCGGGGCGACGCTGTCCATCGAGGCCGGCAAGGTGCATGGGCTCGACCGCGGCTTCAAGCTCACCGGCCAACTCGGTGACGTGATGAAGGAATCGGCCAATATCGCCTACAGCTACGTCCAGGGGCACCTGGCGGAGTATGGCGCCGACGCCGATTTCTTCGACAAGTCGTTCGTTCACGTTCATGTGCCCGAGGGCGCCACGCCCAAGGACGGACCCTCCGCCGGCGTGACCATGACCACGGCGCTGCTGTCACTGGCCAGGCACCAGGCCATCGATCGCCGTCTGGCGATGACCGGCGAGCTGACCCTGACCGGCCATGTGCTGCCGGTCGGCGGCATCCGGGAGAAGGTCATCGCGGCGCGGCGCAGCGAACTGTTCGAGCTGGTGCTGCCCGAGGCCAATCGGCGCGACTACGACGAGCTACCGGACTACCTGAAGGAAGGCATGACGGTGCACTTCGCTTCGCGCTATGCCGACGTGGCCAAGGTCGTCTTCGGGTAGCCCGGGCGATCGGGGGGGAAGGCGGCTGTCTATGCCCCCCGCGGCCGGGGCTGTCTATGCCCCCCGCAGCCGGGGCGGGTTAGCGTCTCTGACGTGCGGCCTGCGTCTGTGCCTTGCGCCAACCCTTGCGGTAAGCTGGGCGAATTCTCAACGTCGAGTCTCGCCGATGCATTCCATCTTCTTTCGGGCCCGGCCGGCGCGGTTGTCGTCGGGCCTTTCGTTTATCGTCGCGCTCGGCTGCGTCGGCGCCTGGTCGCCGCTTTTGGCCGATCAAGCCGAACGCCCCGAGCTCACCGTCTACACCTATGAATCCTTCGTCGCCGAGTGGGGGCCTGGCCCCGGCGTCGAGCAGGCCTTCGAGGCACGCTGTGGGTGCGACGTGCGCTTTGTGGCCCTCGGCGGCGGCGTCGATATCCTCCAGCGCCTGCGCCTGGAAGGGGCGTCCACCGAGGCCGACGTGGTGCTTGGCCTGGACATGAACCTGATCCATGATGCCCGCGAACTCGACCTGCTCGCGCCGCACCAGGTGGATACCGCGGCGCTGACCCTGCCCATCGATTGGCAGGATGACACCTTCCTGCCCTATGACTGGGGGCGCTTCGCCTTCGTCTATGACCGCCAGGCGTTGCCCGAGCCGCCGACCAGCTTCGAAGAACTGCTCGCTGCCCCGGAGGATCTCAAGGTAATCATCAGCGACCCGCGTACCAGCGTGCCGGGGCTCGGCCTGCTGCTGTGGATCAAGCATGTCTACGGGGATCGTGCGGACGAGGCCTGGGAGCGGCTCTCGCCGCATATCCTGACCGTGGCCAGCGGCTGGAGTCAGGCCTATTTTTCGCTGTTCATGAACGGCGAGGCACCGTTGGTACTTTCCTACAGCACGTCACCGGCCTACCACATGGCGGTGGAGGACACCGATCGCTACCAGGCCGCGGAGTTCAGCGAAGGCCACTACCTGCAGGTCGAGACCGCGGCCGCCGTGGCCGGCAGCGATGAGCTCGACCTGGCACGAGATTTTCTGGCCTTTATCCTGACGCCGGATTTTCAGCGCCATATTCCCCTGGGCAACGTGATGTACCCGGCGATCGATCTTGGCGATGACCTGCCGCCGGTCTTCGACCGCCTGATCGAGCCGGACAGCTTTACCTTCACTCCCGAGGAGGTCGGCGAGCACCGTCGCGACTGGATTCGTGAGTGGCTCAACGCCAGCAGCCGATGACCGAAGGCACGCCCGACTCCATGCGCATCGGCGTCTCGGCGCGACCCTGGTGGCGGGGGCCACGGGCCAATCGACTGGGGCTGCCGGCGGCCATCGTGGCCGCCGGGCTGGTCCTGGCGCTCGGGCTTGGTAGCCTGGGCGCGCTGCTATGGCAGGCGCCCCGGTGGGACGTTGCGAGGCTGTGGCAGGAGCCGTATTTGCTGGCGATTGTGCGTTTCTCCGCCTGGCAGGCGACGCTGTCGACACTGGCATCACTCGGGCTCGGCGTGGCCGTTGCCGTGGCCCTGGCTCGGCGACCGCGCTTTGTCGGGCGCACGCTGCTGCTGCGGGCGATGGAGCTGTCGCTGGTGATTCCAAGCCTGCTGGCGCTGTTCGGCCTGGTCGCGGTGCATGGCCGACAGGGCTGGGCGGCGCCGCTGGTGCAGGCGTTGCCGCTGGGCCAGGCGAATCAGTCGCCGGACTATCTCTACGGGCTATCCGGTATCGTGCTGGCCCACGTGTTCTTCAATCTGCCGCTCTCGGCGCGGCTGATGCTCCAGGCGCTCGAATCCGTCCCGACGACCCACTGGCGGCTGGTGGCGCAGTTCGGCCTCGGCCGCCGGGCGATCTGGCGACTGGTCGAGTGGCCGTGCCTGCGGCGTTTGCTGCCGCGCCTGGCGGCGCTGGTCTTCACACTGTGTTTCTCAAGCTTTGCCATCGTCATGACCCTGGGCGGCGGGCCCGGCAGCAGCACCCTGGAGGTCGCGCTGTACCAGGCAATCAAGTACGACAACGATCTGGCCCTGGCCGCGCTGCTGGCGCTGACGCAGTTGGTTGTCTGCCTCGGCCTGTGGGCGCTGGCGCTGGCCGCCGGCGGAATGCCGAGGCTTGCGGGGTCGGCCAGCGAGCGATCCCTGGGTCCCGGGTTTCGGCGCGACGCCGTCGGGCTTCGGCGCCTGACGGATGCCGCCGTGCTGCTGGCGTTGGCCGCATTGTTGTTGCCGCCCCTGATCGCCGTGGTCACGGCAGGGCTCGCCGGACTGCCGGGACTGGTGGGCGATGCTCGGGTGTGGGCGGCGGCCGCTCGCAGTCTGGCGATGGCCGCGGCGGCAGGACTTGCTGCGGTGCTGTTGGCCACCGCTCTGCTCAGTGGGTGTGCGGCACTGGCCGAGCGCGGGCACACCTCGGCCAGCGCCTTTCTCGAGGGCAGCGGTCAGCTGATCCTGATACTGCCGGCGATGGTCATGGGCACGGGCCTGTTCTTGCTGTTGCGTCCGAGTCTTGGCGGAGATGTCGAGGGCTATGTGCTGGTCATCGTGGTCAATGCCATGATGGCATTACCGTTTGCCCTGCAGGTGCTGCGTAGTGCGGTGCTGGGGCTCGCCACGGCCCAGCGACGTATCGCCGATCAGCTCGGCGTGCACGGGCTGTCGCGGGCGCGCTGGCTGGTCTGGCCGCGACTGCGTCGGCCAGCGGCGCTGGCGCTGGCCTATGCGATGACACTGTCGTTGGGGGATTTCAGCGTCATCGCCCTGTTCGGCTCGCCGTCGGCCCCGACGCTGCCGATGCTGCTCTATCAGCAGCTCGGCGGCTACCGTTGGCAGGGTGCCGCCGCCACGGCGCTGCTGCTGCTGATCCTGGTGGTCGCCGTCTTCGCCTTGCTGCTCGGCCTGACGCGCCGATTGCCGCGCTATGCCTGGCGCGGTGCGCACCACGCAGCGCCAAGCGTTGCCGCCTCCCGCCTGCGATGAGACCACTATGCTGACCTGCGATGCCCTGAGCTTCCACTACGACCGCTGCGAGCCCGGTCAGACACCGGATTTTTGCTTCGATTTCAGCCTCGCGCCGGGCCTGTGCCTGGCCATCGATGGGCCTTCCGGCGCGGGCAAGAGCACGTTGCTGAATCTGCTGGCGGGGTTCCTTGCGCCCTCCGGCGGTCGACTGAGGTGGGACGGGCACGATCTGATCGGGCTGCCGCCCTGGGACAGGGCCATCACCACGCTGTTCCAGGATCACAACCTGTTCGACCATCTGCCGGTGTGGGCCAATGTCGGCCTTGGCCTGGCCGCCGACCTGCGCCTCACCGATGCCCAGCGCCGCGCCATCGAGACGGGGCTCGGCGAGGTCGGCCTGGCGGGGTTCACGGAGCGTTTGCCGAGTGAGCTGTCTGGCGGGCAGCGCCAGCGGGTGGCGCTGCTCAGGGCGTTGCTGCGCGAGACGCGTCTGCTGTTGCTCGACGAGCCCTTTACCGGGCTCGATCGGGCCAATCGCGAAGCCCTGTGGGCCCTGGTTCGTCGTCAGCAGACGCGTGGCGTCGCCGTGGTGCTGATCAGTCATGATCGCGAAGACGTCGAGGCCCTGGCGGATCGTCGCCTGCGTCTGGCCGAGGGCCGTCTCGTGGCCGTCTGAGTCGCGTTTTACGACCGCGGCTAGTGTGGGTCCTGGTGCGGGCCCGGTGCTGGTCAGAGATGCCCGTGCATGACAGAATCGAAGGCCTGGACACGCGACACCACCCGACACGACGCAGGACGGTCGATAACACGGGTGGACAGAAAATGATGAGGTTTCCATGCCCGAGTATCGCTCCCGCACTACCACCGCCGGTCGCAATATGGCCGGCGCTCGCGCCCTGTGGCGCGCCACCGGCATGAAGGATGACGACTTTCACAAGCCGATCATCGCCGTGGCCAACTCGTTCACCCAGTTTGTGCCGGGTCATGTTCACTTGAAGGACATGGGCCAGCTGGTCGCCCGTGAAATCGAGAAAGCCGGTGGCGTTGCCAAGGAATTCAATACCATCGCCGTGGACGACGGCATCGCCATGGGCCACGACGGCATGCTCTATTCGCTGCCGAGTCGTGATCTGATTGCCGATAGCGTCGAGTACATGGTCAATGCCCACTGCGCCGATGCGCTGGTGTGCATTTCCAACTGCGACAAGATCACGCCCGGCATGTTGATGGCGGCAATGCGCCTGAACGTGCCGGTGATCTTCGTGTCGGGCGGGCCGATGGAGGCCGGCAAGACCAAGCTGCTGGACCATGGCCTGGACCTGGTCGACGCCATGGTCATGGCCGCCGATGACTCGGTGGACGAGGAGCTGCTTAACGAGGTCGAGCGCAGTGCCTGCCCGACCTGTGGCAGCTGCTCGGGGATGTTCACCGCTAACTCGATGAACTGTCTGACCGAGGCGCTGGGCCTGGCGCTGCCGGGCAACGGCACCGTGTTGGCGACCCACTCCGACCGTCGGCGGCTGTTCGAGAACGCCGGTGAGCGCATCGTCGAGCTGGCCAAGCGCTTCTACGAGGGAGACGAGGCTCATCTGGCGCCGCGCGCCATCGGCTCCAAGGCGGCGTTCAAGAACGCCATGACCCTGGACATCGCCATGGGCGGCTCCACCAACACCATCCTGCACCTCTTGGCGGCCGCCCAGGAAGCCGGCGTCGACTTCACCATGACCGATATCGACCGGCTGTCGCGGGAAGTTCCGCAGCTGTGCAAGGTCGCGCCGAATACCCAGAAGTACCACATCGAGGACGTGCATCGCGCCGGCGGCATCATGGCGATTCTCGGTGAGCTCGATCGCGCCGGCGTGCTCGATACGTCGGTGCCCACCGTGTATGGCGATACGCTCAGGGCGGCGCTGGACGAGTGGGACATCATGCGCAATCCGAGCCCTGAGGTGGTCAGCTTCTTCCGCGCCGGCCCCGGCGGCATTCCGACACAGACCGCATTTTCCCAGAGTGCGCGTTGGCCAAGCCTCGACGGCGATCGCGCCACCGGATGTATCCGCGACTACGCGCATGCCTTTTCCACCGAGGGTGGTCTCGCCGTGCTGACCGGCAACATCGCCGAGAAGGGCTGCGTGGTGAAGACCGCGGGTGTCGATGACAGCATCCTGGTCTTCGAAGGCCCCGCCCACGTGGTCGAGTCCCAGGATCAGGCGGTAGAGCACATTCTGGAAGGCCTGGTGAAGGAAGGCGATGTCGTGGTGATTCGCTACGAAGGGCCCAAGGGTGGACCGGGCATGCAAGAGATGCTCTACCCGACCTCCTACCTCAAGTCCAAGGGCCTCGGGAAGGCCTGCGCGCTGTTGACGGATGGCCGCTTCTCGGGCGGTACCTCGGGACTGTCGATCGGCCACGTGTCGCCAGAGGCTGCCGCCGGCGGCGCCATCGGCCTGGTGGAGCAGGGCGACATGATTCGTATCGATATTCCCAACCGGCGCATCGACGTGCTGCTGGACGAGGCCGAGCTTGCCGCGCGGCGTGTCCGCCAGCAAGAGCGCGGTCGTGACGCCTGGAAGCCGAGCATCCAGCGCCTGCGCAAGGTCACCCCGGCGCTCAAGGCCTATGCGTTACTGGCCACATCGGCCGATATGGGCGCCGTTCGTGATCTGGATAAACTCGATTAATTCCAGTTGGTTCGTCATGCTGGGGAGGTAGGAAATGGCCCCACCTTGCGGATGCGGGGTGGGGCTGCTCGATTTAGCGCAGACAGACGGAACGCGATATGAAGACACAGACCCTGAATGTGGGCCTGGTGGGCTACGGAATGGCCGCCAAGACGTTCCATGCGCCGCTGATCCAGGCGGCGCCGTGGTTGGAGTTGGCCGCCGTGGTCAGCTCAAGCCCAGACCGCGTCCAAGCCGATTGGCCCGAGGTCGAGGTGGTGGGCAAGTTGAACGAGCTGCTCGAGCGCCGCCATATCGACCTGGTGGTGATTGCCACCCCCAATGAGTTCCATTTTCCCATGGCCAAGGCCGCGTTGGCGGCCGGCAAGCATGTCGTCATCGACAAGCCGATGACGGTGTCCCTGTCGGAGGCGCGTCAGCTCAGGGTCCAGGCCGATCGCTCGGAGCTGCTGCTGAGCGTCTTCCATAACCGGCGCTGGGACAGCGACTTCCTGACCCTGCGCAAGCTGCTCGATGACGGGCGACTTGGGCGGGTGGTCTCGCTGACGTCGCGCTTCGATCGCTATCGGCCGGCAGTCAAGCCGCGCTGGCGCGAATCCCATACGCCGGGGGGGGGCATCTGGTACGACCTGGGGCCGCACCTGCTCGATCAGGCCCGCGAATTGTTCGGCATGCCGCGAGCCATTCTGCTGGAGCTTGCCAGTGCCCGGGACGGCGCCGAGGTCGACGACGATTTTCTCGCCATCCTCGAGTACGAGCGCATGCGGGTGACCCTCCAGGCGAGCACGCTCGTGGCCGAGCCGAGCCCGCGCTTCGCGGTGCACGGCACCGAGGGTAGCTTTACCATCTTTGGCCTCGATCCCCAGGAAGACTGGCTCAAGGAAGGTCAGACGCCGAGCGATGACTGGGGCATTGACCCCGAGCCTGGTCACCTCATCGTCAACGAGGGGAGCGCCGAAGCGCCGACACTGACGCGCTACGAACAACCGTCGGTGCCGGGCAACTACATGGCGTTTTATACCGGTATCGCCGAGACCCTGATCCATGGCGATCCGGCGCCGGTGACCGGTGAGGCCGCCGTCGACATCATGGTGCTGCTCGAGGCTGGCCTGGACAGCTATCGCCAGGGACGCTGGGTGCGCTTGAAAGAAGGTAACGGTGCCCTGCGTCGGCTGCATGGGGCGCGTCACTAGCCGCAGGTGAGCGGTGCTGGCCTGTTGGACGGCCGGGCGTTTGCGGGCAGGCCCTGCTAGACGCCACGACACTACCGTGACATGGCCCCGCGGCCTGAGAGACCGTCGGCCGGAAAACAGCACCAGGGGCGCGAACCGCGGCCCTGGTGCTGTTTTCGTGTCGGGTCTTGGTGCTTTTTTTCTATCGGGCCCAGGGCGACATTGCCGGGCGCCGAGTCTCAGGGCGGGCTGGCTGGCGATCCGCCGCGCCGATCCGGGCGATCAACCGCTGCTCGCTACCATAGCGCCGTGGATGGCTGGTCGCCCTTGAGCCGGTCTCGGGCGATGTACAGCGCGGCAATGGCGCGGGCCTCGTGGAAGTCTGCCCGGGCGAGCAGCGCCGGGAGACTATCGATGGCGTGGGTTTCCACCACCAGCGGCTCGGGCTCATCGCCCTCCAGGCGATGGTCATACAGGTCGCTCGCCAGCAGCACCTGGATGCGATGGCTCATGTAATTGGGGGCGAGGGACAATTCGGTCAGGGGCTCGATGCGATTGGCGCCCACGCCGCATTCTTCCATCAACTCGCGATTGGCGGCGGTGACGATATCCTCGCCGGGATCGACGATGCCCTTGGGCAGGGTCAGCACATAGTCTTCGAAACCCGCGGCGTACTCGCGAATCAGCAGCACATGGTCCGGGTCGGGCATCGCCACGATCATCACCGCACCGATGCCAGGCCCATTGCCGCTGAGGCGTTCGAAGGTACGCTCGGCGCCGTTGGAGAAGCGTAGCTCGAGCTCCTCGACCTGGAACAGGCGGCTCTTGGCGACGCGACGATGAGACAGGATTCGTGGCTTGTCGGGAGAGGGGGCGTCCATGGCGACTCCGCGTCGAAAAGGGAGAGGAAATGCGTGACTCAGGGCGATTGGTTACACTACCACGTTCCTCCATCGCCAGAGTCACCCGGAGACCCGATGATCGATTGGCCTGCCATCGACACCGTCCTGTTGGATATGGACGGTACCCTGCTGGATCTGCACTTCGACAGCCATTTCTGGCTCGACCATCTGCCGCGCCGCTACGCTGAGTTGCACAAGCTCGACGAGGCGACCCAGGAGGTGGTGCGGGCACGCATCATCGCCGAGCAGGGCACCCTGAACTGGTACAGCCTGGCGTACTGGAGCCGTGAGCTAGACGTCGATATCGTCGCGCTCAAGCGAGAGGTGCAGCACCTGATCGGCCTGCGCGGCGACGCCCTGGATTTTTTGACCTGGCTCAAGCAGGCCCATCCTCGAGTGGTGCTGGCGACCAACGCCGATCGCGAGAGCCTGGCGCTCAAGCTGCCGGTCACCGGGCTCGATGACTACCTGGACGCCATCGTGTCGTCGGCAGACGTCGGCGAAGCCAAGGAAGAGCAAGCGTTCTGGCATGCGCTCAACGAGATCGAACCCTTCGACCCCGAGCGTACCCTGTTTATCGATGACAACCCGCGGGTACTGGAAAGCGCCAGGGCGTATGGCATACGTCACCTGCTGGGCATCTTGAAGCCCGATAGTCAGCGTCCTGAGCGAGAACTCACCGGCTTCGTGGCACTGGACCGCTTCGCCGATATCTTGCCGTCGCCGGTAACGGAGGGGCGCCATGGATAGCGTGCGTCTGGACAAGTGGCTGTGGGCCGCGCGCTTCTTCAAGACCCGGGCGTTGGCCAAGAAGGCCATCGAAGGCGGCAAGGTCGAGGTCGATGGCGCCAGGGCCAAGACCAGCAAGTCGCTGAGCCCTGGCATGCTGGTACGTGCTCCCCAGGGCTGGGATATCTGGGAGGTCGAGGTCCTGGCCGTCAGCGAGCAGCGCCGCGGTGCCCCCGAGGCCAGAGCCTTGTACCAGGAGACCGCCGAGAGTCAGGTGCGTCGCGAGGCCGAGGCCGAGGCCCGGCGTCAGGCCAACCAGGCCTTCCAGCACCCGTTCAAGCGCCCCGACAAGCGGGCTCGGCGTCAGATCACTCGCTTTCAGCGCGAGCAGGGCGAATAGCCTATCGCGCCTGCCGTCCATCCTGTTGCGCTCGAGGGACCGTTTCTCGAGCGCGAGATACCGAACCGGAAGACCCATGACCGATCAGATTCAGCGCTTTATCCTCGATAATACCAACGTTCGTGGCGAGATCACCCGACTCGAGCAGGCCTACGCCGAAGTGCTCAAGCGGCACGAATACCCCGCCGCCATCAATCGCCAGCTCGGCGAGCTGCTGGCCGCCGTGGCGCTGCTCACCGATACGGTCAAGCTCGACGGGACCTTGAGTCTCGAAGTGCGCGGAAGCGCCGGCGTGTCGCTGCTGATGGCCGAGTCGAATCCTGGTGGGGAGTTGCGTGCCATCGCTCGCGTCGCCGAAGGGGTGGCCTTGCCGGGCAGCGACGCGACCTTCCGTGATCTGATCGGCGACGGCCAGATCGTGATTACCCTCGATCCCAAGGAAGGGCGCCGTTACCAAGGGGTGGTGGCCATCGAGCACGCTAGCCTGGCGGAGTGCCTGGAGGCCTATTTTACCCAGTCGGAGCAACTACCGACGCGGCTGTGGCTCGCCGCCGACGGGGTACATGCCGGGGGCTTGCTGCTCCAGCGCCTGCCCGATGAGTCGCTCAACCAGGACGACGACGCCTGGGAGCGTGCCGCCCATCTCGCCTCGACATTATCCGCCGACGAACTGACTAGCCTCGAGGCGGCGACCCTGCTGACGCGCCTGTTCCACGAGGAAAGCGTGCGGGTGTTTGATCCCAAGGCCCTGCGTTTTGGTTGTTCCTGTTCCCGAGCGCGCATTGCCGGGGCGCTTTCGTCCCTCGGTGCGGACGAACTTCGCGATATTCTCGCCGAACAAGGCGCGGTCGAGACCCAGTGTCATTTCTGCCATACCCGATTCCATTTCACCCCGGTCGAGGTCGAGGCGCTGATCGACGACCCCGAGGGAGGCAGCCCCACGCTGCATTGAGCCGGCTCGGGGGCGGGGAAGGCCGCCGTGGTTTGCCCCGGGGCGTGGAGGGCAGAGGGCGCCACCTTGTAGTGAAAGAACAAGAATGGCGCTGAAAACATCGTTTTGTAGTAGTAAAACTACATGATCGTCGGCGAACGAGAGCGTTTCCTGTCGTTGTGTTTTTTGCCATAATCCGCTGCGATCTCTGCCCGCGTCGTCGATGTTGATAAGACGGTCGAACCGCACGGACGGCAGCGGCGAGATCTCCACGCGTCGAGGACGCCCGGACAACGAGAGAGAGTGGCCGCAAGGCCCAGGAAACGACATGACCACGACCCAAGCCGCGCCCCAGCAAGCTCCCGCCGTTCACGTCAATTTAAGCACCGCCGAGCTCATCGAGCGGGCCGTGGCCGCGGGGGAAGGTCGCTTGGCGGCGCACGGCGCCCTGGTGGTGAATACCGGCGAGCGTACCGGCCGTTCCCCCAAGGATCGCTACATCGTCGACGAGCCTTCCACCAGCGGTCAGATCGACTGGGGCAGTGTCAATCGCCCCTTCGACGCCGAGCGTTTCGATGCCCTCTGGGCCCGCGTGGAAGACTACCTGACGGCCACGACGCGCTACGTGTCCGAGCTTCATGTGGGCAGTGATCCGGATCATTACCAGCCGGTGCGGGTCACGACCGAAACCGCCTGGCACAACCTCTTCGGACGCACAATGTTCGTGCGCCCGGAAGGCTACAACCCCTCGTCCAAGGACGAGTGGACGATTCTCAATGCCCCGTTCTTCACCTGCGAGCCGGGCCGCGACGGCACCAACTCCGACGGCTGCGTGATCATCAACTTCGCCGCTCGACGGGTGCTGATCGCCGGCATGCGCTATGCCGGTGAAATGAAGAAGGCCATGTTCTCGGTCCAGAACTTCCTGCTGCCTGCCGCCGACGTGCTGCCGATGCACTGCAGCGCCAACGTCGGGGAAGATGGCGAAACCACGCTGTTCTTCGGCCTTTCTGGTACGGGCAAGACCACGCTCTCCGCCGATCCGAGCCGTTTCTTGATCGGTGATGACGAGCACGGTTGGGGCGTCGGCACCGTGTTCAACATCGAAGGCGGCTGCTATGCCAAGTGCATCGATCTGTCGGAAAAGAACGAACCGGTGATCTGGAACGCGATCAAGTTCGGCACCGTGCTCGAGAACGTGGTGCTCGATGACCGACGCGAGGCCGACTACGCCGATGACAGCCTGACTCAGAATTCCCGGGCGGCCTATCCGCTGGAGCATGTGGCCAAGCGTGTGCCGGAAAATCGTGCCGGTGAGCCCAATGCCATCGTCTTCCTGACCTGCGACATGTCCGGCGTACTACCGCCGGTGTCGGTGCTGTCCAAGGAAGCCGCGGCCTATCACTTCCTGTCCGGTTACACCGCCAAGGTGGGCTCCACCGAAATGGGCTCGTCAAGTGGCCTGGAGTCGACCTTCTCCACCTGCTTCGGTGCGCCTTTCTTCCCGCGCCCCGCGCGCGAGTATGCGGATCTCTTGATCAAGCGCGTGGCCGAGAAGGACGCCCAGGTGTATCTGGTCAACACCGGCTGGACCGGCGGCTCCTATGGGCAAGGCGGCTCTCGTTTCTCGATCCCGACTACCCGGGCGATCATCCACGCTATTCAGACCGGCGCGTTGCGCGACGTTGCGACCCATACCATCGAAGGTCTCAACCTGGCGGTGCCGTTGGCCGTGCCCGGCGTCGACTCGAGCCTGCTGGATCCGAGCAAGACCTGGGAAGATCAAGGCGCCTATGACCGCAAGCGTGGCGAACTAGCCGAAAAGTTCGTGGAGAACTTCAAGAAGTTCGAAGGCATCAACGAAGCCATCGTCAAGGCCGGGCCCAGTCTGGTCTAACGGGCCCCTGGCTCGGATCCTGTCGGGGCACGATTTGGCGGTTGCCTCGGGCGAGAGGTCGTTAAGCGAACCCTGATGCCTCGCTGGGGTCGATAAGGAGGAGAAAGCTCTGTGCTTTCTCCTCTTTTTTATGCCTGAAAGGCTGACGTAAATGTAAGGCGGGCGCCATCGGTCGCGACTGAGCGACACTCAATTCGCAGGAGAATAGCCATGAAGCGACGCAATTTTCTTGGGCTCATCGGCCTCGGGGGCCTGGCCACCGCGGTGCCCATGGTCGCCAACGCTCGTCCCAAGGTCGAGCTGACCCGCGGTGCCGATGTGGAGCCGCTGGAGTTGAGTGACGACGAGTGGCGTGAGCGGTTGACTCCCGCTCAGTACGACGTGCTGCGCGATGCCGGCACGGAGCCCGCCGGTTCCAGTCCTCTGGATCAGGAAAAGCGCGAAGGCGAGTTTCGCTGTGCCGGCTGTGATCTGCTGCTCTTCACCAGCGCCATGAAATACGATTCGGGGACCGGCTGGCCGAGCTTCTTCGAGCACGTCGAGGGGCATCTGTTGAGCGAGGTCGACTACAAGATCCTGTGGCCGCGTACCGAGTATCACTGTGCGCGCTGTGGCGGGCATCAGGGGCATGTCTTCGAGGACGGTCCCGAGCCCACCGGCCTGCGCTGGTGTAACAATGGCGTGGCGCTGAAGTTCGTCCCCGCCTAAGCGCCGTTTATGGTACCTTGGCGCCACCCATTGACGTCGAAATGCCAAGGATTTCATGGACGCACATGCCAAGATCATTGCCCGCCTGGCCGACGAGCTGGCGGTCAAGACGACCCAGGTGGCGGCCACCGTCGAACTGCTCGACGGCGGCGCCACCGTTCCGTTCATCGCCCGCTACCGCAAGGAAGTCACCGGCGGGCTAGATGATATTCAGTTGCGCACCCTCGAGGAGCGCCTCGGTTACCTGCGCGAGCTCGAAGAGCGGCGCGACGCCGTGCTTGCCGCCATCGACGAGCAAGGCAAGCTGACCGATGCCCTCGCCGCCAGCATTCGGGGCGCCGAGACCAAGCAGCGCCTCGAAGACCTTTACCTGCCCTACCGCAAGAAGCGTCGCACCAAGGCCCAGATCGCCCGTGAAGCAGGGCTCGAGCCGCTGGCAAATGCCTTGCTTGCTGACCCCACGCTTGACCCCGAGCGTGAAGCCGCGGGCTACCTGCGCGAAGCCGACGGCGACACGCCGGCCATCGACGACGCCAAGGCGGCACTGGACGGTGCCAAGCAGATCCTGATGGAGCGCTTTGCCGAGGACCCCGAGCTGGTCGGGGCCCTGCGCGAGCGGCTGTGGAGCGAAGGCGAGCTGTCGAGCCGGCTGATTGCCGGCAAGGAGCGCGAGGGGGCCAAGTTCTCGGACTATTTCGAGCACGACGAGCGCCTGGCCAAGGCGCCGTCGCACCGGGCGCTCGCCATGTTCCGTGGGCGTAACGAGGGCGTGCTTGCCCTGACGCTGCGCTTGCCTGGCGAAGACGACGCGCCGATTCACCCGGCGCAGGTGGCCATCGCTCGCCACGTTGGTGTCAGCGACCAGGGGCGCGCCGCCGATCGCTGGCTGGCCGAGGTGGTGCGTTGGACCTGGCGGGTCAAGCTCTACACCCACCTCGAGACCGAGCTGATGGGGCGCCTGCGCGAGCGCGCCGAGGGCGAGGCTATCGACGTCTTCGCCGCCAACCTCAAGGACCTGTTGCTGGCCGCGCCCGCCGGTCCCCGGGCGACGCTTGCCATCGATCCGGGCCTGCGTACCGGGTGCAAGCTTGCCGTGGTCGACGCCACCGGCCAGTTCCTGGCCCAGGGCACGATCTTCCCCCACGCCCCGCGCAACCAGTGGGATGCCTCGCTGGCGGAGTTGGCGCGGCTGGTGAAGCAGCACGACGTGGAGCTGGTCGCGGTGGGCAATGGGACGGCTAGCCGCGAGACCGACAGGCTCGCCGGTGAGCTGCTCAAGGCGCTGGGGGATCGGCGTCTGTCCAAGGTCATGGTGTCCGAGGCTGGCGCCTCGGTCTATTCGGCCTCGGAGTACGCCTCGAAGGAGTTGCCGGAGCTCGACGTGACCATTCGTGGCGCGGTCTCGATCGCTCGCCGGCTGCAGGATCCGCTGGCGGAGCTGGTCAAGATCGAGCCCAAGTCCATCGGCGTCGGCCAGTACCAGCACGATGTGTCCCAGGTGCAGCTGTCGCGTAGCCTGGAAAAGGTCATCGAAGACTGCGTCAACGCGGTGGGGGTCGATCTGAATACCGCCTCTTCCGCGTTGCTCTCTCGGGTCGCCGGTCTCAACCCCGGGCTTGCCGAGAACATCGTGGCGCAGCGCAATACACAGGGCGCCTTCGGCAACCGACGTGACCTGCTGGCGGTGTCGCGCCTCGGCCCCAAGACCTACGAGCAGTGCGCGGGCTTTCTGCGCATCATGAACGGCGATAATCCGTTGGATGCCAGTGCCGTGCACCCGGAGGCCTATCCGTTGGTCGAGCGCATCGCGAGTCGCAGTGGCCGCGAGCTATCTGGGCTGATCGGCGATAGCGCCACCCTGAAGAGCCTCAAGCCGACCGAGTTTGCCGATGAGCGCTTCGGGGTGCCGACCGTCACCGATATCATCAGCGAGCTGGACAAGCCGGGCCGCGATCCGCGTCCGGAGTTCCGTGCCGCCGAGTTTCGTGAGGGCGTCGAGACGCTCAAGGATCTGGAGCCGGGGATGGTGCTCGAAGGGACGGTCACCAACGTGACCCACTTCGGTGCCTTCGTCGATATCGGCGTCCATCAGGATGGCCTTGTGCACATCTCGGCGCTGTCCGATCGCTTCGTCGAGGACCCGCGCAGCGTCGTCAAGGCGGGTGATATCGTCAAGGTCAAGGTCATGAACGTGGATCTCGAGCGGGCCCGTGTCGGTCTCTCGATGCGCATGGACGATAGCCCCGACGAGGTCGCGTCGCGAGGGCGTCGCGAGGGCGCCGAACGCTCCGGCAAGGGGGCGCGCGACGGTGCCAAAGGCGAGCGTGGTCATGCTCGGGCGCGGGGCGCCAAGCGCGATGAACCGGCCGCGCCGGTCGGTGCTCTTGGCGCCGCCTTGCTCAAGGCGAAACAGGGTCGTTCTTGAATCATTCCCTTGGAACGCCATAATCTGACGACTTTCCGGGCGCGTCGGCGCCCG
This sequence comes from Halomonas sp. V046, assembly GCF_052645355.1. Taxonomy (NCBI): domain Bacteria; kingdom Pseudomonadati; phylum Pseudomonadota; class Gammaproteobacteria; order Oceanospirillales; family Halomonadaceae; genus Halomonas; species Halomonas sp. V046. The sequence continues at coordinate 136,308 of NZ_JBQXYF010000001.1, read as the reverse complement.
TGTTGCCACTGTCACCTGAAGCTGGCCCCTGGGCCCTTCCCAGACAAGGGGTGTTCATCTTGTCCACTACGCTTTCATCGCGCCTCGAGCGCCTGCGTGGCCCGGCTGCCGCAAGGCGCTTCGGTCGCCTGCGGCGCGGCATCGAAAAAGAGGGGCTGCGGGTCGACGGCGCGGGCGCCATCGCGGCGACGGCGCACCCTCGAGGGTTGGGGTCCAAGCTGACCCACCCGCATATCACCACCGACTATTCCGAGTCGCTGCTCGAGTACATCACGCCGGTGTACAACCGACCGGAGGAGGCGTTGCAGTTTCTTGGCGACCTGCATCGATTCACCTATCGCCAGCTGGATGGCGAATTGATCTGGCCGGCCAGCATGCCGTCGAAGCTCAATGGCAACGACAGCGTGCCCATCGCCGACTACGGCAGCTCCAACGTTGGCACCATGAAACATGTCTATCGGCGTGGGCTCGATGCGCGCTACGGACGCATCATGCAGTCCATTGCCGGGGTCCACTACAACGTGTCCCTGCCGGATGACCTGTGGACACTGCTCAAGACCCTGGACGAGCGCGAAGACACGCCCATGGGCGAGTACCGCTCTGCGCGCTACTTCGATCTTATCCGCAACTTTCGTCGTCACAGCTGGCTGCTGTTGTATCTGTTCGGCGCCTCGCCGGCGCTCGATACCAGCTTCCTGCCCGACGGCCGCGTGCCCAAGGGCGTCAGGCCCCATGGCCAGCGCACCTTGCTGTCGTCGTACGCGACCAGCCTGCGGATGTCGGACCTGGGGTACCAGAACAAGGTCCAGGATCAGCTCAAGATCTGCTTCAACTCGCTGTCGAACTACGTCAACACGCTGCGCCACGCCATTTCGACGAGCTGGCCGGACTACGAAGCCTTTGGGGTGCGCGACGGCGATAGCTGGCGCCAGCTCAATGCCAATATCTTGCAGATCGAGAACGAGTATTACAGCGATATTCGCCCCAAGCGGGTGGCCCGTCACGACGAGACGCCGAGTCAGGCCCTGGAGGCTCGTGGCGTGGAATACATCGAGGTGCGTTGCCTGGATATCGACCCCTTCGCGACGCTCGGCATCGACGCCACCCAGACGCGTTTTATCGACACCTTCCTGATGTGGTGTCTGCTGTCCGAGAGTCCCTGGATCTCCGACGAAGAGTGCGATCGCCTGGATGACAACCGTCGTCTGGTCGTGGAGCGTGGCAGGGACCCCGAGCTCAAGTTGAGTCGCCATTGCCAGGCCGTGGGTCTCGGCGAGTGGGCGCAGGACATCTTCGCCGAACTCGGCGAGGTGGCGGCGCTGCTCGATCAGCTCGAAGACGGCTCGCCCCACGGCGAAGCGGTGGCCGCGGTCGCGCCGCGCCTCGATGCCCCGTCCCTGACCCCGGCGGGCCGGCTCGAGGCGCGCCTTGAGCGCACCGGCGAGGACTTCGCCGACGCCATGGTCGCGATCGCCCGGGAGCAGGCCGAGGCGCTCTTGGCGACGCCGATGAACGCCTCAAGGGAAGCGCAACTTGACCAGCTGGTCGCAACGTCGCACCAGCAGCAGAGCGATATCGAACAGGCCGATACCTGTGATTTTTCGACCTTTCTCAGCGACTACTTCGAGCGTGCCCGAGAGTCGCGAGTCCTGACCCCTTTAGACCGCGGAGAACGACCCTGATGAGTGATTGGAGCCTGCGCCACTGGAGCCTGGCCGGCCTGGCCCTGTGCGTGATGATGATGGCTGTCGCCCTGGGCCTCGAGCACATCGTCGGGCTTGAGCCCTGCCCGCTGTGCGTGTTTCAGCGGGTCGCGGTGATCGCGGCTGGCCTGGTGTTCGCGTTGGCCGCCGTCCATGCGCCCAAGGGGCGGGTGGGCGCGGTGATCTATGGTGTGCTCGCGGGCCTCGCCGTGATCGCGGGGATCGCCGTCGCGGCCCGTCATCTGTGGTTGCAGTCGTTGCCCGCCGACCAGGTGCCAAGCTGTGGGCCGGGGCTCGACTACATGGTCGAGGTGTTGCCGTTGCAGAAGGTGATTGGGTCGGTACTCTCCGGCTCGGGGGAGTGTGCCGAGGTCGGAGCCAGGCTGCTGGGGCTGTCGTTGCCCGGCTGGACGCTGATCGGCTTCCTGGTGGTGCTGGTGGTCCCCGTGGGGATGTGCCTTAGCGGGCGCCGGGTCGGTACAGGCTATCGTTGGATCGGCTGAACTCTGGATCTGTCGAACGCGTTGACAGCGGGCCTCCCAAGGGAGAGTCTGAACATCGGCACAGACCCCGTGGACGGGGATCGCAATGGAGGCCCCCATGCTGGAAGACTGCAAGACTGCCCGGGAACGCTGGGGCGGCGTTCACCAATTGATCGATCGTTGGCTGGAACAACGCCAACGCCTGCTCGAGGTATGGAGTGAGCTCGAGGCGTCCTGCGACGCCGAGCTCGAGGCCGTCACCAAGGAGCGCATCGACGGGTTCAGTGAAACGCTGATGGATTACATCAGCGCTGGCCACTTCGAGGTCTACCCTCAGCTGCGAGAGGAGGCACGAGCCTTCGATGACAGCGAGGCTCTGGTATTGGCCGATCGCCTGTTGGAGCGACTGGAAATGTCCACTGAGCTGGTGCTGTCGTTCGATGAAGACTATGCCTCGACAGGCAGCTGCGCGCAGAACCTGACACGCCTCCCGGCCTGGCTCGAACGGCTGAAAAAGGGACTCACGGAACGCTTTAGCCTCGAGGATCATCTGATCCAGCGCCTTCACGCCGAACACACGCCGGCCACGGGAGTGTCATGAGGCTCGACACCGGGCGCGTGTGCCTTTGCGTTCATCGCCCAATTGAGTTTTGTGCACTGCAGGCATAAGATTTCTCGCGTCCTGAAAAAGCCTGCGGTGGAGTGGGGGACTGGCGGCATGGCCCCTCCCGCACCCCGGGCGTCCCTCACGGCGACAACCCGAAGGAGCCATGATGAAAGATCCCGTACGTATTACCATCACCGGTGCAGCCGGTCAGATCAGCTATTCCCTCGCCTTTCGCATCGCCGCCGGCGACATGCTGGGTCCGGATCAGCCGGTCATTCTGCAGCTGCTCGAGATCACTCCGGCGATGGAAGCCCTCAACGGGGTAGTGATGGAGCTCAACGACTGTGCCTTCCCGCTGGTCCAGGAGATCATCGCCACCGACGATCCCAACGTCGCCTTCAAGGACGCCGACTTCGGCCTGCTGGTCGGCGCGCGTCCGCGTGGACCGGGCATGGAGCGCAAGGATCTGCTCGAAGCCAACGCCGCGATCTTCTCCGTCCAGGGCAAGGCCATCAATGATCACGCCAGCCGTGACATTCGCGTACTGGTGGTCGGCAACCCGGCCAACACCAACGCCCTGATCGCGTCCTGCAATGCGCCGGACATCAACCCGGGTCAGTTCACCGCGATGATGCGTCTGGACCACAACCGGGCCAAGACTCAGCTCGCGCAAAAGGCCGGCAAGCACGTCACCGACGTCGACAGCATGATCGTGTGGGGCAACCACAGCGCTACCCAGTATCCGGATCTGGCCCACTGCAAGGTCGACGGCAAGGCGGCCTTCGACCTGGTCGATCGCGACTGGTACGAGAATGACTTCATCCCCACCGTGCAGCAGCGCGGCGCGGCGATCATCAAGGCTCGTGGCGCCTCTTCTGCCGCCTCCGCAGCCTCTGCCGCCATCGATCACATGCACGACTGGGCGCTGGGTAGCGACGGGATCGTCAGCATGGGGATTCCCTCCGACGGCAGCTACGGTGTCGAGCCGGGGATCATGTTCTCCTACCCGGTGGTGTGCAAGAACGGCAAGTACGAGATCGTTCAGGGCCTCGAGGTCGACGCGTTCAGCAAAGACCGCATGAAGGCCACCGAAGACGAGCTGCGTGAAGAACGCGCCGCCGTTGAGCATCTGTTGGGCTAACCCGCGAACCGGGTCGAGGCGGCGCCGCAGGGTGCCTGCCTGCCCGGTTGTCGGAGACCGACAGCAAGGCGCCCCATCGGCTCGGCCGATGGGGCGCTTGTCGTTGTCGGTGGCCCTATATCGAACGGTCTGCTCGCCCTTTATGGCTAGCTCTTGCGACAGGGCTTGAGACAGGGCTTGAGACAGGGCTTGAGACAGGGCTTGTGACAGTGGCCTGCGACCGGCACGCCGCAGGCGTCGGCCGCCCTGGGGTGATGAATCAATCGCGCAGCGAGATGATCTTCCAGCTGCGCGACTCGGCCACCTCGCGCAGGGCCGGGTCGGGGTCCACGGCCACCGGGTGATCGACCAGCTCGAGCAGCGGCAGGTCATTTTGCGAGTCGCTGTAAAACCAGGCACCGTCCAGCGTTTCGTCTCGATCCTCGAGCCAGGCGTTGAGGCGAGTCACCTTGCCTTCCTGGAAGCTCGGAATGCCATCGACACGGCCGGTGTAGCGTCCGTCGATCATCTCAGGGTCCACCGCGATCAGGTCATCGATGCCCAAACGCTCGGCGATGGGGGCGGTGATGAACCGATTGGTGGCGGTGATGATCAGCAGGGTGTCGCCGCGAGAGCGATGGCGAGCGATCAACTCCTCGGCCCGGGGCAGGATATGCGGCTCGATCTTGCTGGCCATGAACTGCTGGTGCCAGGCGGCCAGCTGTTCGGGACTGTTGTCCGAAAGCGGCTTCAGCGCCACCGCCAGAAAGGCCATCATGTCGAGCCGTCCGGCATCGTAGTCGGCCTTGAAGCGATCATTGGCTTCGCGGTAGGACACTTCATCGACGGCGCCCTGTTCCAGCAGGAACTCGCCCCAGGCGTGATCGCTGTCTGTCGACAGCAGGGTGTTGTCCAGGTCAAAAATGGCCAGGCTCACGGTGTTCCCCTTCGCATAGGCATGGTGTCCATCCCCCGGTGGCCGGCGATCTGCGTCGTCTGGCTCAGAGGTCCGGGAGGGTGACAAAGGAGGCGATTATGGCAGAAGCCCCGTTAGGGTTCGAGATGTCGTATTGATGCGCTTTGCGGCCTTGTGGAAGAATGGCTGCAATACTGGATTCATAAGGTGAAGCCCGTGATCGACGCAGACGGCTTTCGCCCCAATGTTGGCATCATCATCGTCAACGACCTGGGGCAACTGCTTTGGGCGCGTCGGGTAGGGCAGAATGCGTGGCAGTTTCCCCAGGGAGGCATCAAGTCAGACGAGACGCCCCAGCAGGCACTGTTCCGAGAACTGCACGAGGAAATCGGCTTGACCGCCGATGACGTGGAAGTCCTCGCCTGCACCCGTGGATGGCTGCGCTATCGCTTGCCACGACGCATGGTTCGCACGCACTCCCGCCCGGTGTGCATCGGGCAGAAACAGAAATGGTTTCTGCTCAGGATTCGTTGCCAGGAGACGCGCATCTGCGTGGACGGCACGCCCAAGCCCGAGTTCGATGGGTGGCGTTGGGTCAGCTACTGGTACCCATTGGGTCAGGTGGTGCCGTTCAAGCGAGAGGTGTATCGACGTGCCCTGCGTGAACTGTTGCCGCGCGCCCAGACCCTGGCCTCGGAGAATGGATGATAGCGAGCCCGGTCGAGGAACCTGGGGTCCTGTGACAGCCAGGGCTAACGTCACCGCATCGGCTTGGGTGGTGGCAAATGGGCCAGCACAAGGGCCAATCCAAGACATGAGGACACGCTTCTGACCATGCTCGAGGTGCTTCGAAGAATCATTCAGGAGGTCAATGGCGCGCGCAACCTGGACGCGGCGCTGGCGACCATGGTGCGCCGGATTCGCAAGGCGATGCACACCGATGTCTGCTCGTTCTATCTGTATGACGCCGAGCAGCACTCCATGGTGTTGATGGAGACCATTGGCCTGCGCAGCGAGGCGGTGGGGCGAGTCGCCCTGCCGGTAGGCGAGGGGCTGGTGGGAACGGTCGCCCGCCGCGAGGAGCCGCTCAACCTGGAGGATGCGCGGTCCCATCCGAGTTTTCGCTACTTCGAGGCGACCGGGGAAGAGCGCTACTCGAGCTTTCTCGGTGTGCCCATCATTCACCAGCGGCGCATGCTCGGGGTGCTGGTGGTGCAGCAGGTAGAACAACGACGCTACGACGAATCCGACGAAGCGTTCCTGGTGACCATGGCGGCGCAGCTTGCCGGCGTGCTCGCCCATGCCATCGCTACGGGGAACCTGACTCGGCCGGCGCTGCCCGGCGGCCAGGCCATGTTCGTCGGCGTGGCGGCGTCGCCCGGCATGGCTATCGGCGAAGCGGTAGTGCTGGCACCACCGGCGGATCTCGATAGCGTGCCGGATCTGGTGCCCACCGATGTAGAGTACGAGATCGGTCGCCTCAAGGACGCCATCGGCCGGGTCAAGGAAGAGATCCGGGCGGCCGGCGAACGCCTGGCCAATCGGATTTCGGCCCAGGAACTGGCGCTGTTCGAGGTCTACCAGCAGATGCTCGGCGAGGCCGCCTTGTCCCAGGAGGTCGAGAAGCGTATCCGTGAGGGCCAATGGGCGCCCGGGGCGCTTGCCGACGTGGTGCGCCGCCATGTGCAGTATCTCGAACGGGTCGATGATGACTATCTGCGCGAGCGAGCCGCCGATGTGCGCGATCTTGGGCGCCGGGTGCTGGCGCACCTGCAGGAGGAGGAGCCGCCGCAGCGGCCGGACGAGTATCCCCAGGGGACCATCCTGATCGGCGACGAGATCAGCGTGGCGCTGCTTGGCGAAGTGCCGAGGGAACGCCTCGGTGGGCTTATCTCCGTGCGTGGCTCGAGCAACTCTCACGTCGCCATCATCGCTCGCGCCATGGGCATACCGCTGGTATCCGGAATGGTCGATCTACCGCTGCCTCGGCTGGGTGGCGCCACCCTGGTGCTCGATGCCCATCGTGGCCGCATCTTCGTGCGTCCGGGGCCTGAGCTCGTCAGCCATTATCAGAGCCTGATCGATGAAGAACGGGCCTTGGCGGCGGTGCTGGAAAACGAACAGCACTTGCCGAGCGTCACCCCGGATGGGCACGCCATGAGCCTGATGGTGAACACCGGGCTTGCGGTGGATACCGTGGCGTCGCTGAAGCCGCGCATCGCCGGGGTCGGTCTCTATCGTACCGAGGTCCCGTTCATGATCAGCGAGCGCTTCCCCGGCGAGCAAGAGCAGACGCGGATGTATCGCGATCAGTTGGAGAGCTTCTCGCCGCTGCCGGTGGTGATGCGGACCCTGGACATTGGCGGTGACAAGGATCTGCCTTACTTCCCCATCGACGAGGCCAACCCCTTCCTTGGCTGGCGCGGCATCCGTGTCACCCTGGACCACCCCGAAGTGTTCATGGTGCAGCTGCGTGCCATGTTGCGTGCTTCACAAGGGCTGGACAACCTGCAACTGCTGCTGCCCATGGTCACCAATGTCGATGAGGTCGATGACACCCTGAAGCTGATCGACCGGGCCATCATCGAACTCGGCGAAGAAGGCGCCGAGGTGCAGCGGCCTCGAATCGGCGTCATGCTCGAAGTGCCTGCCACGCTCTATCAACTGGAGGCGCTATCCCAGCGTGCCGATTTCTTTTCGGTGGGCAGCAACGACCTGACCCAATACATGCTGGCGGTCGATCGCAACAATCCGCGTGTCGCCGATCTCTATGATGCCTGTCATCCGGCGGTGCTGTCGGCGTTGTCGGGGTTGGCCGCAGAGTCCCGGCGCCTGGGCATGCCGACCTCGGTGTGTGGCGAGCTCGCCGGTGACCCGGCCGGGGCCTTGCTGCTGATGGGCATGGGATTCGAGGTGTTGTCGATGAATGGCCCGAGTCTGCCCCGGGTGCGGGCGGCGATTCGTCGGGTCAGCTTCGAGGATGCCTCACGCCTGGTTGCCGAAACGTTGGCGCTGGAAACCTCTCTCTCGGTGCGCCGTCATCTGGCCGAACGCTTGACTGAGTGGCAGCTGTCGCACCTGTTGCCGCCGCGTGACTAAGAGCGGGTGACGTCCGGGCGGTCGCCGTTCTCGCTGGTGTCCGGTGCCTGTGCCGTCGACCCCGCGACCGGGACCCGCAGGCGAGTCTCCCCCGTGGGACGCCCCCAGGGGCCGAAGCGTTGCTCCAGCAGGCAAAAGTGGGCGTCACCGGCATCGGCACGCAGGGTCAGATGGGTGGTAGCACGAGTGCCGTACTCATCGCCAATGATGAAGGCCGCCGACAGGCGCCTTTCCTGATCGAGGGGGAGGCCGGTGTCGGGCAGGTACCTGTCGGCGGTTTGCTGGGCATCGTGGAAACGAGCCCGTGTGCGAGGCATGTCCGGGGCGCGAGCCTTGAGGTCTGCCGCCAGGGCATCGGTCACTCGGCACAACTTCGGCCAGGGCGTGTCGAGGGAGGCATTGGATAGTCCATGTAGCCCGGCGCCCACGGCGGACAGCCGACTACCGCCGTACTGGCGTTCCAGGTGCCAGATGGCGCTGGCATCGCCGACGAGCAGATTGAATCCGGCGTAGCCCAGGGCATCGCCCTGGCGTTGACGCTCAAGCCAGCCGTCCAGGTCATCCGTTTCCAGGGCTTCGCGGACCAGGGCGCCCCGGCTAGGGGCCCCGGACGGCGGGGCCAGGCGTGGATCGCGGACGTTGGTCACGGCGGCGAAGCGGCCGCGGCGATGCACGGCCAGCCAGGTGCCTCCCGCCTCGAGGTCACGCCCCCCGACCAGCCAGGGGGCGTCCTCCCAGCTGGCCAGGGGGGCCGCCGGTCTGGCGTGGAACTCATCGCGATTGGCGACCAGGGTGAGTGGCGTGTTGCTACCCGGGGCGAAATGAAAGGCAATCAGGCACATCGCTGCAGACTAGCCTGTGTGGCGGGGCGTGGAAAGTGCCATCGGCGCTGGGCAAGGCACCCCGAAAAATGTCGGCAGACCGAGTTAGACTGGCCCCATGACAGGCTAAGCCTGTCGACGTACACTCTTCGCACTTCCGTTCAACAGGAATGAACATGGTGGTTGACGCGAGCAAGGATCGCTTTTGGCATAGGTTGGTCATTCCCATCCTATGGCCGGTGGCGGTGGCGCAGTTTGTGCTGCTGGCATTGTGTCTGGTGCTGGGAGCGAGTCTTCGCTGGCTGATGCCTGAGGCGGCGAACTGGAGTACGACGCTGTGGCTGTTGCTCGGATTGCTGGGCGGAAGCACGCTCAACGCGCTGGTCTTCCTGATGCTTCTCAAACATCGCCTCGGCAACGTGCAGCGTGACATCGACGGGCTTCTGGAACGTATCGAAGGACAGCTGTCGCGGCGCCTGGAGGAGGCCGATCTGAGCCCTCCTGCCAGCGAAGACAGTACGCTGCTCAGTCGTGTGGCACAGCTGGTCGATGCGATGGACAGCCTGATCGATCATTCGGATCAGCATCGTGCATCCTTCGCCGACAGCGAGCAGCAGTTCTCCGATGATCGTCGCGTGTTACGCCAGGAGTTGGCGCGGTTGACGACCTCGTTGACCCGAGCCCGGGAAGAGTCGCGCTTGAAGTCGAGCTATCTTGCTCATGTCGCACGGATTCTGGGGCCGGTGATGGTCGCGCTCGAGCGGATCCCCGAAACGGTGGCGTTGACCGACCGGGAAGAGCTGACCGCGCACCTCTCCGATCTGCACCTGCTACTCGAGAACCTGGGCGACAGCGTCGAGGCATCGGATGTCGCCGGGCCAAAGGTGCTGATCGTCGACGATGGGCCGGTCAACCTGATGCTGGCGCGTGAAGTGCTCGAACGCGAGGGGCTAGGCGTGGTCACGGCAACCAGCGGCAAGGAGGCGCTGGAGGTGCTGGCCGATGTCGCCGTGGACCTGGTGTTGATGGACATCGTGTTGCCGGATATCGACGGCGTCGAAGCCTGCCGTCGCTTGCGGGCGCTCGAGGCGGCAGGGCCGCGCCAGCGCCGAGCGACGGTGGTAGCGCTCACGGCGAATGCCAGTGAGCAGGACCAGGCACGCTTTCGCCAGGCGGGGATGGATGACTTTCTGGCCAAGCCCTACCGCCCCCAGGCGCTGCTCAAGATTCTCGATACCTGGCTGCCCGAGCGCGCCGGCCCTGGCCACCGAGGCGCCTGATGCTCACGTCGGTACTGGCCTATCTGGCACTGGGCGCCGTCGCGGGAAGCATGGCGGGGCTCTATGGGGTAGGCGGTGGCCTGATCATCGTGCCGAGTCTGATGGCGGTCTTCACGGTTCAGGGGGTCTCGCCGGAAATCGCCATGCACCTGGCGGTAGGCACGTCGCTTGCCACCATCGTGGTGACGGGCGCTTCCTCGGCCTGGGGGCATTATCGTCGTGGCAGTGTGTCTCGTCCGTGGCTGGCGGCCCTGCTCCCTGGTCTGATTGCCGGAGCTGTAGCGGGTGTGTTCGTGGCCGGGGCGCTGTCGGCCGGGCATCTGGGGACCTTGTTCGGCGTCTTTCTGCTGGCGGTGGCCGCCAAGTTGGTGTTCGGGCGCTCGCCGAAGGCCGGGCGGATTTCACCACGCCGAACGACGATGGTTGCCGCCGGCGGCGTCATCGGAGGCGTGTCTGCGCTGTTCGGCATCGGTGGCGGGACCTTGAGTGTGCCCTGGTTGATCCGTTGTGGCGCCTCCATGACCCAGGCCGTGGGCACTTCCGCGGCCTGTGGCCTGCCCATTGCGCTGGTGGGGGCGGTCACCTTCACCATTACCGGCTGGCAGGATCCGCGCCTGCCGGCGGGCGCCCTGGGCTTCGTGATGCTTCCGGCATTGGCCGGTATCGTGATCACCAGCGTGCCTTGTGCTCGCCTCGGAGTGCGCCTGGCCCATCGGCTGCCGGCTCGCGTGCTCAAGCTATCCTTTGCGCTGCTGTTGACGGTGGTCGGTGTCGGGTTTCTGCTCTAGGTGCTGCAGGGGTGCACCGCAGCAGCGCCTCAGTCGTGGTGCGACCGGCCCGGCGTGGCCACGCTGGCGGGGGCGCCGGCCGCCTCCGGGAGGAAACCCTTTGCGCCACCGCCTGTCCTAGCCTGGGATCGCCTCGTGTGCGCCGTTCGGCGATGCCGTCTGCGGCTTTGCGTTTGCTGTTACTGATGACTCTGACCCCAAGGGAACTTGCCTGACTATGCTGCCTTATCCTGATATCGACCCCGTTGCCATCTCGCTGGGGCCTCTCCAGGTTCACTGGTACGGCCTGATGTATGTCGTCGGCTTCGTTGCCGCCTGGTGGCTAGGCTGTCGCCGTGCCAGCCGTATCGGTCTGACTCGGGACGACATCGGCGATCTGCTGTTCTTCTGCGCCATCGGCGTGGTGGCGGGCGGGCGCCTTGGCTACGCGCTGTTTTACGGCCTCGATCAGTGGCTCGCCGACCCGTTGTGGATCGTCAAGGTCTGGGACGGCGGCATGAGCTTTCACGGTGGCCTGGTGGGCGTATTGTTGGCGGCTTGGCTTTTCGCCCGGCGCAAGCAGTTGGCTTTCTTTACCCTGACCGATTTCGTCGCCCCGCTGGTGCCCATTGGCCTTGGCGCCGGCCGCATCGGTAACTTCATCAACCATGAATTGCCCGGTCGCGTGACCGATCTGCCCTGGGGCATGCCGTTTCCGGGCTACGCCGGCCAGGCGCGCCACCCGTCGTCGCTGTACGAGGCATTGCTGGAAGGTGTCGTGCTGTTTGCACTGCTGTGGTGGGTCTCCGCCACGCCGCGCCGGCGCGGGTTGGTGTCGGGGCTGTTTCTGCTCGGCTACGGAGCGTTTCGCTTCGCCGTCGAGTTCGTCCGTCAGCCGGACCCCCAGCTTGGGTTTATCGCCTTCGGCTGGGTCACCATGGGCATGGTGTTGACCCTGCCGATGATCGCCTTTGGCCTGTTGCTGATGGCCTGGTCGCGGCGCCAGCCGGTGGACGCCGTCACCCGCTGAGGCGGCGTGCCTGGGCGCCCTCGGCTGGCCTCCGGGGGCGCCCGGCAGGTAAACTCCTTTTCCTGATTTCCGCCTTACTACGCCTGAGTTACGCCGATGTCCCTAGATGCCTCTCGCTCGCCTGACTTGCCAGCCCTCGAGCAACCCTATCTCAACCTGATGCGCGAGGTGCTCGAGCACGGTGTCGAGCGTAGCGATCGCACCGGTGTCGGCACCCGCTCGGTGTTCGGCCACCAGATGCGTTTCGATCTGGCGCGCGGCTTTCCGCTCGTTACCACCAAGAAGCTCCATCTACGCTCCATCATTCACGAACTGTTATGGTTTTTGAGAGGCGATACCAATATCGCCTACCTCAAGGACAACGGCGTGCGTATCTGGGATGAGTGGGCCGATGACAACGGTGACCTCGGCCCGGTCTATGGCTACCAGTGGCGCAGTTGGCCGGACCCCCGCGGTGGCCACGTGGATCAGATCGAGAAGCTCCTGGAGCAGTTAACGACCAACCCTCAGTCGCGGCGCCTTATCGTGTCGGCCTGGAACCCGGCCCTGGTGGACGAGATGGCCTTGCCGCCTTGCCACTGCCTGTTTCAGTTCTATGTGGCCGAGGGCAAGCTGTCTTGTCAGTTGTATCAACGCAGCGCCGATATCTTTCTCGGGGTGCCGTTCAACATTGCCAGCTACGCGTTGCTGACGCGGATGATCGCGCAGGTGGCTGGGCTCGAGCCGGGGGACTTCATTCACACCCTGGGCGATGCCCACCTCTATCTCAACCATCTCGACCAGGCCGAACTGCAGCTGTCACGCAGCCCGCGTGCAGCTCCGCAGTTGGTGCTCGATCCGGGCGTGAGCGACCTGTTTGACTTTCGCTTCGAGCATATCGAGATCGCCGACTACGAGCCGCACCCCCACATCAAGGCGGAGGTGGCGGTATGAGCCACGCCACCACGGATATTCTCGATCTCGATACCTTTGTCCCCATCGCCATGATCGCCGCCATGTCACGCAACCGGGTCATCGGGGTGGACAACAAACTGCCCTGGTACCTGCCGGAAGACTTGAAGTTCTTCAAGCACATGACCCAGGCCAAGCCATTGGTGATGGGGCGCAAGACCTTCGAGTCGATCGGGCGTCCGCTGCCCAATCGGCTCAATATCGTCGTCACGCGGGACCGCGGCTTCCACCATGAAGGGGTGCGCGTGTGCCATGATCTGAACGCGGCCCTGGCGCTGGCGGATCAGCAGGCGACCATCGATGCCGCCGAGGAGATCATGGTCATGGGCGGCGCCGAGATCTATGCCCAGGTGATGGCACAGGCGTCCCGGCTGTACCTCACCGAGGTGGACATCGAGCTCGAGGGCGACGCCCACTTTCCCGATGTCGATGGCGACCAGTGGCAGGAGACCCAGAGCCAGCCCGGTAGTCCGACGGACGGGCAGCCAAACTATCGTTTCGTGCGCTACGAACGGCGCTGAGGTAGATCGGTCAGGGCCAGGCCAGCTCGTGGAGTGTCCCCGCGGCCACGTCGCCGCCTGGCGACAATTGTCAGGGAGCCAGGGCTGGCACAGACTGTTTCGATAACCACAATCATTGAGGTGGGCGCTAGCGCCCCTTCGCATGTTCCGGAGAGTCTGGAGGGAGACGACGTGACCGAGACACACGCCGAGCATTCGCTGGACGCGCTCGAACATCGCGCAGCGACGCTGCTGGCCGGACTGCGTGAGGGTCGCCAGCGTGAACACGATCAGCGAGCATTGCTCGACGACCTGACCCGCCAGCGCGATGCCCTCCAGGCGAGCCTCGCCGAGAGCGACGCGCGTGTGATACACGCCGAGCGTCGCCAGGAGCAATTATCCGAGCGCTGCGACCAGCGTGACCAGAGGGTACGGGAGCTCGAGGCAGCGCTCGACGATCACCGCGCGCGGCTCCAGGCCGAGAGCGAGGCTCGCGATGCGCTCCAGAGATCCCAGGAGCAGATGGTTGACGAGCGCCTCGAGCAGGCTCGCCAGGCAGACGCTCAGCGTCTTGCGGATCTCGCGCAGCGTCTCGAGGCTTCCGAGCGACAGCGTCTGACTCTGTTCGAGGAGAACAGTGAGCTGACCGAAGAGAACCGCGAGCTGGACGAGCAGAACCGTGAGCTCGAAGCCTACAACTCGCATCTGCGTGAGCGCACCGTGCGAGAGAATGCGGGACAGTCGCCGTCCACCCAGGTGTTCTCACGGCCTGCGCGCCGCGCCCAGGGCTTGGCGGCCTTGATGCAGCATCGCCCACGTCATGGCGACGAGGGCGAGGCAGCCCGGCCGCAGAGCGATGGCCATCCTGGACGGCCGGACGCCATCGACGAGGGCTCCCCGGCGTCGGTACCAGGCGCGTCATCCGGGGAGGGCGAGCAGGGCGGAGCTGGGGCTGCAGGCGCGAGGCCCGTAGCTGCGCGGCAGGGGCTAACCGCGGATCCGCTTTCCCCCGAGCCTACATCGCCACCTGCCGCCCCCGCCGAGGCGTCGTGCCAGGGCGACCTGGCGATCGACAAGGCGCCGTCGCCCCAGGCATTGCTGACCGAGTGGTATGAGCGTTACGCCAGCACCTTCTTCAAGGGGCACACGCGTCCGCTGAAGGTCGGCATCCACGAAGACCTGGCCAGCCGAGAGCCCTGGCCCGAGAAGCTGGTACGCCGTGCCCTGGCCTGCTACGTCAACCTGCCGCGCTATCTGAAGTCGGTCAGGGAAGGGGCGGAGCGTATCGATCTTGGTGGGCAACTCGACGGCGTGGTCGACGCCCAGGCGGCGGATCATGCCAAGCGCAAGCTTGATCGCCTCCAGGCCGAGCGTCAGCGCAGCACCGGGCACGCGGCCAAGCGTGGTAGCCAGGCCCGCAAGGGCGAGCATGGCAAGGGCGCAGCGCCGCCACGGCCAGGTCCCGGCGCGACCGCTATCGCGCCTGGCCGGCAGGAACCGCCCCAGGCTTCCCCTCATGACGCCTCGTTGCTGTCCTCGGGTAGTGACGGTCGGCCTCCTGCGGCAGACGGGGAACCCGAAGAGCAGCGCCTGCAGCGCAAGCTGGATGAGTTGATGGCGCGCCACAACGATCGCTGACGCGAAGGGGCTCCCCGTTGACCGCCGGGCGCGAGGTTCAACTGGCGTGACTTGAAAGCGTCACATCAGCGGGGCATGATGTATTCGCTCTGCGTTTAGGGGAAGGGGCTGTGCTGCACCAATCAGTGTTACCTAGCACTGTTCGCAGACTCGGCCCATGGACCCGGCGTATGCAGTGCTGCCGCAGGGATCGGCGTCAATGGCGGAGGCAGGGCGAAGGAAAACAGTGTTTTTTTCTTGTTGCGCTCCCCCCCATCCCGGTATATGGTTGCCCTTGCGAGCATTGGACTATAACAAGGCTTCGCCGCTGTCAGGCTCGCCGCCTCACCCTCCCGCGAGGGAGCCGGAGGCTAAAAACGAGTCGGCAAAGACCGGCAAGCCAAGGCTGCCACCGGCAGCAACGATCGAAACAGCAAGCTAGTCAAAAGGAACTCAGCAATGAAAAAGACACTGTTAGCGACTGCCATCGCTGGTGCTGCCGCCTTTACCGCCGTTGGCGCCCAGGCCGCTACCGTCTACAACCAAGACGGCACCAAGCTCGACATCTACGGCAACGTTCAGCTGGTTTACGCCGGAGTCAAAGACTCAGACGGTCACAGCCGTGATGAGATCGCCGATAACGGCTCGACTTTCGGTTTCGCCGCTGAGCACGTCATCTACAACGGCCTGATCGGTTACGCCAAGATCGAAATCGACGACTTCAAGGCCGACGAAATGAAGGTTGCTGGCCGTGATGCAGGCGACACCGCCTACATCGGCTTGAAGGGCAACTTCGGTGACGCGCGCATCGGTTCTTATGACTCGCTGCTGGACGACTGGATCCAGGATCCGATCTCCAACAACGAATACTTCGACGTTTCCGACTCCAACACCTTCAAGGGTGCGCCGGGTGAAGATGCCGACGACGCAAGCGTTGTTGCCGGCGATCCGGAAGGCGACAAGATCACCTACACCTCTCCGGTCTGGGGCGGCTTCCAGTTCGCCCTCGGTACCCAGTACAAGGGTGACGCCGAGAGTGAGAACCTGAGCGACGGCGGCGAAGCCTCCGCGTTCGGTGGTCTGAAGTACACCATCGGTGGCTTCTCCATCGCCGGTGTCTACGACGACCTGGGCATCTACGACATCGAAGATCAGTCCGTTTCCTTCAACACCACGTCAGTTGATGCGGTGACTGGTGAAGTGACGACTACTCAGCAGAACGTCACCATCGATGACGAAGATCTGGGCGACCAGTACGGTGTGACCGCTCAGTACCAGTGGGACAGCCTGCGCGTTGCTGTTAAGTATGAGCGTTTCGAGTCCGACAACGACTTCCTGAAGGATGCCGACTACTACGCCATCGGTGCTCGTTACGGCTACGGCAACGGCATGGGCGACGTGTACGGTTCCTACCAGTACATCGACTTCGGCGGCAGCGGCTTCAGCGACTTCGACTCTGCCAACGATGACGAGAACGACGACGACAACTTCAACGAAGTGGTCGGCGGCGTGACGTACAACATCTCCGACGCAATGTACACCTACGTGGAAGGTGCATGGCGTGACCGTGACAACGATCAGGGTGACGGCTATGCCGTGGGTCTGACCTACCTGTTCTAAGCAACAGGTTTGACCCCCTAGCGTTGGAACGCTATAAACGAAAGCCGATCCTCCGGGATCGGCTTTTTTTCTGCACTCTTATCGGCAAGCATGTGAGGATCCATGAAAGACGTCACCCTACCCGCGGCGTTGCTGGCGCTTGGTGTTGCCTTCGGCAGTTCGACCGTTCTGGCATCTGACAGTGCCATGACGGAACGTTTTCGCGAGGAGAACCGCCAGCTCGACCTGACCGGCTTCTTCAAGCCGGAAAGCGACGCCCGCAGCCAGACCTTTCCGTTTGGATCTCCTCACGCCCATGACTTCACGGTTGAGGAAGAAGGCGTTTATCGCTTCGTCAGCCATGTCAGCGCCGGCTATGAACAGAACTACCAGATCGAGGCGGCATTGATGGACGATGCCGGAAACGTCATCGCACGCGGCAAGGGCTACGGCCTCGAGCAGGGGCTGGAGCTCGAGAAGCGCCTGACGCCCGGGGACTACGAACTGCAGGTCAAGGCCACCCGCTTCGGCCGCCGTGGCCGTGCCGGAGACGGTTATAGCATCGCCGTGGTGGGGCTCGATGGTCAGGGTAACGAAATTGCAGTGGACGATGGTGTCGGCCTGCAGTTCACCGGTAGCGATCGCGAAGGTAACAGCAGTGCCTTCGTTACCAGCAACGACGTGGCAGTTACCCTGGGCTCTGGATCCCAGGCAAGCGCCGCGGCTTCGACCCAGGCCGCTAGCGCGTCTGCCGCCGGGACGGCGGCGAGCGGCAGTGGCGCTGTGGGCGCTTCATCCACCGCGGGCGCCTCATCATCCGCTGCGGGCACTGCGGCGGCGGTCGGAGCGGCTGGCGCTGGCGCTGCTATCGCAAGCTCAGGTGACTCCTCTGCGTCGGCCTCCAGCACGACGGGAGCGGCTAGTCGTAGTGAAGAGCCCGAAGAGCGTCAGGTCCAGAGCATCAAGACCGACGTCAAGATTCGCGCCCGTGGCGAGGTGCTGACCTTCAATGTTGCCGAGCCGAGTCGCGTAAGGATCACGACCTCGACCTTCCCGCCCGGCGACGAAGATACCTACCGCCTTACCCTGGAAGTCGCGAACGAAAGCGGTAGCATCGTCGCCGAAGAGGCGGCTCAGGGCTTCAACGGCAACGTCGACATGACGACGCAACTCGAGCCAGGGCATTATCGTATTCGTGTTTCTGGTCAGAAGTTTGGTAATGCGCAGGATGGTCCGAACAACTACGAGTTGAAGGTCGTGCTGGAGCCCTGATCGTACGACGATAGAACGCAGAACGGGCCCCTCGGGGCCCGTTTCGTTTGCTGTCGTCATCTTGCCGATTGGCGGCGGATGCGCGGCGGATCGGTTGGCAAGGCCGAGCCTCGCGTCATCGGGGCGTATCAGTCACCGATACGAGCGATGGCTTCCCGGACGCCGGCCGCGTAGTCCGGGTGGCACTTCTCGAAGTGGCCGAGCTGACGCTCCTTGATGTGGCTGGGCACGCCCTGCATATGGCGAGCGATGTTGCCGAACAGTCGGCCCTGCTGTTCGCTGTTCATCAGCTCGAACAGCGCCCGGGGCTGGGCGTAGTCGTCGTTGCCGTCGCGGTGGTTGTGGCGCCAGGCATCGCCTTCCAGCGGCAACGGCGGTTCCACGACGGAAGGATCTTCCTTGGGGCCGCCGAAGGAGTTGGGCTCGTAGTAGGCGTCGGGGTTGTCCTCGCCGTTGTCGAAGAAACGCATCGGACCATCCTTGTGGTAATGCGCCACCGGACAGGTCGGGCGGTTCACCGGCAGGGCCTCGTAGTGGGTGCCGAGGCGATAGCGGTGGGCATCCGGGTAGGAAAACAGACGACCCTGAAGCACCTTGTCTGGCGAAAAGCCGATACCCGGTACCTTGTTGGCCGGCGAGAACGCGGCCTGCTCGACTTCGGCGAAGTAGTTGGCTGGGTTGCGGTTGAGTTCAATCTGGCCGACTTCGATCAAGGGATAGTCGCCGTGGGGCCAGACCTTGGTCAGGTCGAAGGGGTTGAACGGGGCCTGCCTGGCCTGGTCTTCGGTCATGACCTGGATGAAGAAATTCCAGCGCGGGAAGTCGCCGTTCTCGATGGCCCCATACAGGTCCTCCTGGGTCGACTCGCGGCTCCTGCCGACGATTTCCGCGGCCTCGGCGTCGGTGAAGTGCTTGTGCCCCTGGACGGTCTTGAAGTGGAACTTGCACCAGACACGCTCGTTGTCGGCGTTGATCAGCGAATAGGTATGGGAACCGTAGCCGTTGATATGGCGGACATCGGTCGGCAAGCCGCGGTCAGACATGAGGATGGTGACCTGGTGCAGCGATTCCGGTGACAGCGACCAGTAGTCCCAGGCGGCGGTGGCGGAGCGCAGGTTGGTACGGGGATGACGTTTCTGGGTGTGGATGAAATCAGGAAACTTGGACGGGTCGCGGATGAAGAACACCGGGGTGTTGTTGCCGACCATGTCCCAGTTGCCTTCGTCGGTGTAGAACTTCAGCGAGAAGCCTCGCACATCGCGCTCGGCATCGGCGGCACCCAGCTCACCGGCAACGGTGGAGAAACGCGCCAGCATCGGCACCTGCTGACCGACCTTGGCGAAGACCTTGGCCTTGGAATAGCGGCTGATATCGTGGGTGATGGTCAGGGTGCCGTGGGCGCCCCATCCCTTTGCGTGGACGACACGCTCTGGGATCCGTTCGCGGTTCTGGTGGGCGAGCTTCTCGATCAGTTGGTAGTCTTCCAACAGCACGGGGCCCCGTGGGCCAGCGCTCAAGCTGTTCTGGTTGTCTCCTACTGGCGCACCGGCACTCGTTGTCATCGTCTTGTGGTCTTGCATGCGGGCTCCCTCGCGGTCAGTTGCATTCTGAGGCCTTACCATATCGGTGGAACTCGGCAGGGAATAATCGTTCATTGCTATGCCGTCGATAGCACAGTGGCAATGAGGCACCCCCCATTCATGATTTCTGATACTGTGACAATCAGCGATCTCGTGGACGAACGGTAGAGGTGTACCCAAGTTGTCTTTGAAGCGTAGGGTTCTGTCGGTACTCTCTCTACAATCGCGCATGATGATCGGGTTGGCGATGAGCTGGCTTGCGGTCGTGGCGCTTCTGCTTGGCGGTGGCTGGTTGGCCGGTCAGGACCTGGTTCGAGAGGTGAACTTTTCTCATCTGCGTTACGAGGCGCAACTCATTGCCGATGAAGTGGCCGAGGAGATCGACGTGCGACTTGCCGCGCTTGAGCGGTTGAGCACCGACGCTGTACTGCAACAGAGGTGGTCCGAAGTCTCGCGCCGCGACCTCCGTGCCCACGCCCCCTTGCTCGAACTCTTCGATGGTCTGGTCGCCTTTCGGCGCGACGGTCGGGTCGCGGCGGACTGGCCGATCACGCCCGGACGTGAAGGCCTGGATATCTCCGACCGCGAGTATTTTTCGTTCGTGCGCGAGGTGAAGCGTCCTTACGTCAGTGAGCCGATTGTCGGACGCGCCTCCGGTACGCCCCTGGTGCTGCTGGTGGTGCCTGTGGTGGATGCCACGGGTGACTTTCAGGGTGCCTTGGCCGGCGTCGTCAACGTCAACTCCGGTGGGATCTTCCGTGGCCTTAGCCGCATCCGGCTCGGCGATGAGGGGTTTGCTGCGGTCTTCACCTCGTCTCGGCAAGTGCTGTATCACCCCGAGCGCAAGTGGATCATGCGCAAGATCGAAGACGTGTCGTTCAATCCCGATCTGGACCGGGCCGCGGACGGTTGGGAAGGCGAACGCTATGGGGCGCTGGTTGACGGCAGGATGGCCTACCAGGCCTTTCGCCAGGTGTGGCCGGCCGACTGGGTGATTGGCGTCTTCCTGCCTGAGGGCCAGGTCCTGGCGCCGCTCAAGAGTCTGGTGCAGCGTTTGGGGTGGATGGGCGTTACCCTGGCCCTGTTGTTGTTGCCACTGCTGGCTTGGCTGGTATGGCTGATGCTCCGGCCACTCTATCAGCTACAGTCGCAGATCGCCGAAGTGGGCAAGGGAAAACGGCGTCGCGTGGTACTGGATACCGAGATGAGGGAACTGACCCAGGTGGCCAGCGTCTTCAACGAAGTGGACCTGGAGCGCAGCAAGGCGCTGTCGGCGTCGCGTGAGCGGCAGGCGTTTCTCGACGCGGTTCTGTCGTCTTCACCGCTTGGCATGTTCGTGACCAATACCCAGGGCCATATTGTCTTCGTCAACGCCGCCTTGAGCGAACTGACCGGGCGTGGCAGTGAAGCGCGCCAGGAGCGTAACTGGATCAATCATGTGCATGCCGACGACCAGCAGGCGGCGATGGAGCTCTGGCGCTACAGCATGGTCAGCGGTCAGGACTTCCTGCGCCAGTACCGTTACTGGCGCGGTGACGGCGAGCTTTTGTGGCTGGAGGTGCACGCAAGCCAAGTGGCCTCTGATGGCGAGGTGATCGGGTTCGTCGGCACGGTGAAGGACATCACCGCGCGCCGACAGCAGGAGGCGATACGCCAATGGGAGGCTGAGCATGATCCGTTGACCGGCCTGCTCAACCGACGCGGTTTCGAGCGCCGGCTGAACGAGGCGCTGGCCGAATGGCGTAAGACGCATACCGCATCGGCCTTGATTCTGTTTGACCTGGACCGATTCAAGCCAATCAACGACCGTGGCGGTCATCTGCTCGGCGATGAGATGCTGCGTCAGATTGCCATTCGAGTGGCCGGTGCGGTGCGCAACAGTGACCACGTGGCCCGGCCGGGTGGGGATGAGTTCGCCGTGCTGTTGCCGAGTTGCTCGTTGAGCCAGGCTCGGGCGATCGCGGAAAAGCTGCTTGCGGCGGTGCACGATGCCTGCGTCGAACGTGATGGCCAGATCTATCGCGTGACACCGAGCCTGGGGCTTACGGAGTTCCGTGACGGCGACTCGGATATCGCTCAGTTGATTGAACGTGCCGATGCCGCCAGTTACCTGGCCAAGCAGAAGGGCCGCAATTGCCTTGTCGTCGATGAGGACGATGAGGACGACCCCCACGCCCCCTAGTAACGTCCCCTTGGTACCGTCCCCCCGCTCGCTATCGCTCTGCGCGCCGCTGATCCGCCCGGTGGCTCGTCTACCGCTCGTGGGTGTCCAGCAGGGCCTTGGCGTCGCCAAAGAGCTTGGCCAGGGTGTTTCGCTCGCGACTCGCCGGTGCCGCTAGAGCGTGGCGAGGCTTGGGCCCCGCCGCACGGGGCGCTGTGGATCGGCCATTTACCGCCCCCGTAGCTGGGCGATTTACTGCCCCCGTAGCTGGGCGATCTACCGCCCCCGCAACTGGGCGATCTACCGCCCCCGCAACTGGGCGATCTACCGCCCCCGCAACTGGGCGATCTACCGCCCCCGTAGCTGGGCGATCTACTGCCCCCGCAGTTGGGCCATTTACCGCCCCCGTAGCTGGGCGATCTACCGCCCCCGTAGCTGGGCTATTTACCGCCCCCGTAGCTGGGCGATCTACCGCCCCCGTAGCTGGGCGATCTACCGCCCCCGTAGCTGGGCGATCTACTGCCCCCGCAACTGGGCCTCCAACCGGCCCAGGCGCGGATCATCCGGGCGTACCTGCCTGAGGGTGGCCAGGGCGTCGAGCGCCTGGGGAATGCGCCCGGCCGTCGCGTACAGGTACACCAGCGCGTAGAGCAGGTCAGGGTCCCGAGGCGCCACCTCGAGACCCGTTTCTAGCGCGGCCATGGCCTCATCCTTGCGCCCCAGGCGGTCGAGCACCAGGCCGAGGTTGTAGTGGGTACGGACGTGGTCTGGACGCCACTGGGCGGACTTCTCGAGCCATTCGACCGACGCTTGCGTGCGTCCTTGTTCCGCCAGTGACAGGGCCAGCAGGTAGGCAAGGTGGCCGCGATCCGGCGTCGGCATGGCGTCCAGGGCCAGGCCATCGCGAAGCGTCTGTTCCGCTTGCTCGGTGTCGTCGGTGCGACTCAGCAGCGTTACCAGGTTGGCCCTGGCCGGCAGGAAGTAAGGGTCCATGACGAGGGCCTGGCGATACTGCTCGACGGCTTCGTCTTCCCGCGCTGTGCGTTCCAGCAGCACCGCCAGGTTGAGCCGGTTGCCCGGCAGGTCGGCGTTGTCCCGAAGCCTCTGCTCGTAGTCACGCCGGGCGGCGAGGAAGGTCTCGCGTTGGTCTTCTGGCATGACCATCAGAGACGTTCCGGCCAGCGCCTTCACCGCCTCATCGCGTACCGCCAGGCGCGGGTCCTCGACCAGCGGCAGCAGGCGCTCGACACGTGCGCCTTCCGGGGCCTGGGCGAAGACCGGCGCCGCGGCCGCCCGGACCCGAGCCGATTCATCGTGCAAGGCGTCCTCCAGGGTCGGCAAGGCGGCGGTGCCATAGCTGGCCAGTTCATCCACGGCGGTGGCGCGAACGATGTCGGGCCTGGCGGCATCGGTGGCGATCTCGATCAGCCCCTCCAGGGCGGCGGGATCCCCCTGGCGCGCCGCCTGGAAGGTGACCCCGAAGTGTGGCGAGCGCTCTCCGGCGGCTTCCTGGTTGGCCCGGGACAGCTCGCCGAACCACTGATTGACGGTCGCCGCGTGGTGCTCGTCGCTGTCGTTCTGGTGACAGCTTGCGCAGGCATTTGGGCTGCCCGTGGCGGCGCTGAGATCCGGGCGCGGCACGCGGAAGCTATGGTCCCGCCGTGGGTCGACCTGCATGTAGGTGGTTTCGGGCATATGGCAGCTGACGCACTGGGCGCCTTCGCTGTCAGGCGCATGATGGTGATGTTCGACGCTATCGTAGTTCGCCGGCGTGATGCCGGGAAAACGGCTCGGTGGTGCCGGGTTATGGCACTGGGTGCATAGGCCGTTGCCCTGAATCTTGACCCGGGCGCTGTGCGGGTCGTGGCAGTCGGTGCACGTCACGCCGTTTTGATACATGGCGCTT
Organism: Halomonas sp. V046; assembly: GCF_052645355.1. NCBI lineage: Bacteria > Pseudomonadati > Pseudomonadota > Gammaproteobacteria > Oceanospirillales > Halomonadaceae > Halomonas > Halomonas sp. V046. Next base: position 112,897 of record NZ_JBQXYF010000001.1, on the reverse strand, counting down.
TGAGTGAAGGAGCCATAGACGTAGACCTCGCCCTGGATCTGACCGTCGGCGTGGTAGAGCCCTTCGCTCAGCGGGCTGGCCAGGGCCACATCGGTCAGCGGCTGGCCGTGACTCGGCCCGGCCCCGAGCATCTGGCGACGGCTGTGGCAGGTGGCGCACTGCTCGACCAGTTCTGGACCGTTCATGGCGCCCAGGTCCAGGGGCAGACCCATATCGGTTGCGCCGATGTCGTGGAGCTCGACGGAGGGGGCCATTTTTTCGTACGCGCCTGGCTGATCCACATTGGGGGGCTCGTCAGGGGCGTTCGCCGGTGTGGTGGCGCTGGCATAGCCGTCGCCGTCCAGGCTCTCGGCCCAGTCGAGGTGGCGTTGACTGGGGCCGTGGCAGCTCTGGCAGCCGACGCTCTGCTCGTGCCAGGTGGTGGCGAAGGTGTCTGTTTCGGCCTCGTAGCCCTTGTCCAGGTTGGTCGAGTGGCAGTCGGCACACATCGCGTTCCAGTTCTGGTAGCGGCCGGTGTAGTGCAGCGGATCGTCCGGGGCAAAGGCTTCTCCCGGGTAAAGCGAGAACCAGCGTTGTCCACCGTCGTCGGCCGGGCGCGAGTCCCAGGCGATGGTAAGGGCCTGCAGGCGTCCTCCTGGCATGGCCACCAGATACTGCTGGAGAGGACGTACGCCGAAGGTATAGGCGATCTCCATGCGGCGAGCGGGGTCATCCGGGCCCTGGACCGTGGCGATGAAGGTGTCGCCGTCACGGTCGAAACGGGCCTTGACGTCACCGTCCGCGAAGACGGCGTCATCGAAGTTGCCAAGGACGTTGTCGGGGGTCGCGTCGCGCATGGCCCAGCCATGATCCGAATCCTGCCAGGCACTGGCTTCGGTCTGGTGACAGCTTACGCAACTGCCATCAGGCGCGTAGCCCCTGGCATCGTCGGCAAGCGCCGGTAGCGCGCCATGCGCCGCGTTCTGCGGCGTGATCCGGGGCGTTGCCGTGCCATCGCTGGCGCTGACGGTGGGGGCACCCAGGAGCGCCAACAACGCCAATCCGAGCGCCGTGGGAGCGGAGACTGATCGCCGCAGACGCACTCGCCAAGCCGTGAACGGGGAATCTTTCTGGGGGCGATTCAGACAACGCATGCAGGTTCCTTTGCCGATGAATCTGAGAGAACGGGTGTCGAGAAAAACGCGCCGGGCGAAGGCTCATAGCTTACCCAACTTGTGCGGATTGAGCGCGGGCAGCGTTGGGGGCGTGGTGGTGGTACGAAGGCTGCGATGATTCGGCAAGCGCCGGGCCAGCGAGTGCCAGACGCTGTCGATGGTCTGGCCAGCGTCACGAGTTGAGGTAGCGGTCGTGGTGGCAGCAGAGGCGTCGGTGCCAGCGCTATTGATGCCAGCGCTATTGGCGACAGGACTATCGATGCCAGGGCTATTGGCGACAGGACTATCGATGGCAGGGCTATCGATGCCAGGGCTATCGATGCCAGCGCTATTGGCGACAGGACTATCGATGCCAGGGCTATTGGCGACAGGACTATCGATGGCAGGGCTATTGGCGACAGGGCTATCGATGGCAGGGCTATCGATGGCAGGGCTATCGATGACCGAACCATCGGCGGCGGCAGAATGGCTTGGCCTCAGGGGAGCGTCGGGTGCCGGTGCCGCGGAATCGGCTGGATCGGCAGCGGACGAGGTGCCGTAGTGCAATCGACCCAGAGTCAGCAGCAGGCTGTCGATATCCGCCCGGTGCTCGGGCTGCAGCGATGCGGTGCTGGCCTGGAGGCGCTGCCAGGCCTGTCGCGCTGCGCCGATATCGCGTTGCTCGACGGCCCGTCGTAGCTGGCTCAGGGCGCTGCGTCCGCTGATGTCGTCGCGCCGACGCCGGGCGCGGCGCATGGTGTCGAGTCGCCGCTTGAGGGGGCGCCGTTGCCATGTCACCAGGGCGAGCGCCGCGACCAGCAGTAACGCCGCCCCAAGCCATGGCAGCAAACGGCGCGGCGATAGATCGGCGGCCGCGGCGGGTCCTTTGGCGGTCAGGCTAATCGCCGGCAGTTCGGCGTGCTCGAGGCCTTGCGTCGTCGGGTCGAACCAGTCGATGGCGATGGCCGGCAGGCTACCATCGACGGCGCCTTCGACCACGTAGGTCACCGATTCTTCGCGTCGGCCGCCGTTCTGGCTTTCTTCTATACGCGGCGTCTGAGGATAGACCCCGAGGCCCGGGGGGGATGCCTGAAGGGCGGCAGCATCGGTCAAGGCGGGTAGCAATACGGCGCTACCGCCCTCGAGGGTGGCCGTGACATGTCGCGTCACGCTGTCGCCGGGGGCGAGGGCGAGGCGTTGCGGCGATGAGGCGTCGGCCGGCGACTCGCCGGCGCTGTCGCTGTCGTCGGCGCTGTCGTCGGCGTTGTCGCTGTCGTCGGCGCTGTCGTCGGCGTTGTTCTGGCCGGCTGCGTCGTCGCCGGATGCCTCGGCATCCTTCGGTGATGGTTCGGCACGGACCACCTCGAGACGCTGCTCAAGGGTGATGTCGCTGGCGGCCACATAGGGCGTCAGGCCTCGGGCTGCCTCGGGAAGCGTAGCCGTCAGCGTCGCCGTCGGGACGGTAACGGGCGTGGTTAGCGGTGTCGATGTCTGTGGATCGACGTAGGTGACACGCAGCTCTCCGCCGAGGGTAAAACTGCCGGGGGCCAGCGGCGTCAGCCGATAGGCCCGGGTGACACCCGACCAGGTCTCACCGTCGATGCGTTGGGTGGCGGGGCCCGTCGAACGCTCGGGAAGGCTGACGCGAAGGTTGGCGCTATCCAGCGATGGAAACTCGACCGGCTCGGGCATGTAGGTTGGCACCAGGACGCGCAGTCGCAGGATCGCCGTTTCTCCAGGGGCAACGCTGTCCGGCGTGAGCTCCACGCTGACTCGGGGCGGTTCGGCCGCCATCGCGATGCTGGCGGCCAGGGCCGTGCCCAGCACCAGTCCCGCCTCCAGCCCCTTGATCAGTATGTTGCGCAGCCAGGCCGCCTCAAGGCGAGCACAGGCAGTGCTGATGCCGGTCCTGGACGTCAACCATCGTGGTCTCATTGATCATCCTCCCGGGCTTCGACGGCGAAGCGCTGGCGCAGAAAGTCGCCGGTGCTGGTATCGAGGGTCGACATCCACTGCTCGGCCGTGACGATGCCGTCGCCGTCCTCGGCCACCTGTCGCGTCTCTTCACCCCGCGCCGATTCATTGTCGAAGACGACGCCGTCGGCGCCTTCGCCGCGGTCCTCGCCGGTATCGGACTGTTCCCTGGCATCTTCTACATGGGTCAGGATGTCCTGCGCCAAGGCCAGGTTACGCTCGCCTTCGGGATAGTCCGGGTCGAGCTTGAGGACGCGTTCGAAGGCGTCGATGGCGGGGCGGTACTGGCGGTCTCGGATCAGCGCCAGGCCTTGGGTGAAGGCGGCATCGGGGTCGTCGAGGCCAGCCAGCATCTCGGCGGCGGCGCCGTACTGGCCATCCCGGAAGAGCGCATAGCCGCGCCAGGCGACGTTGTCGAAATGCTCGGCGGCGCGGCCGTAGTCGCGTCGCTCGATCCACCAGCGGCCCTGCTGGTCGGGGGTCAGAAAGGCGTTCGCCAGCCAACTCCGTACGGGCGAGCTCTCGCGGGTGACCGGTTCGGCGCGAGAGGACGTGGACTGGGCGTCGGCAGGGCCGGACGTCACGCCGGCGCCGAGTCCCAGTCCCGTCACGGCCAGGGCCATCATCCAGGGGCTGGCCAGGCGCCAGCCACGTCGGAACCAGAGTAAGGCGAGCAAGGCCGCGGGCCAGGCCAGCCATAGGCCGCGGTCTTCCCAGGCCAGGCTATCGTCGCCTAGCAGGGCGCGCCGGTAGGCCGCGGCGAAGATGCCTTCGAGGCGTCGGATATCGGCATCGTCCGCGGTGACCGTGACGCTGTCGGCATCGTCGACGTTGGCGATTCCCGGTGCCGCACCGGTGTCGGGTGTCATGGTCAGGAAGGCCAGGGTCGGCCCGGTGTCGCGTGCATTGAAGGCCGTGTCGCTCTGGGGCGAGAGGCCGTCGGTGACAAACAGGATGGCGCCTGAGGTGGGGGACTTGGCCAGCAGGGCCGTTGCCTTGTCGAGCGCCGATTCGGCAGCGTCGCCGATGACGTCGTTGGCTGGCGGCATGATGTCGCTGGTTAGCCCCGCCAGATAGGGCCCGATCAGTCCGGGATCGTCGGTCAGTGGCACCACCTGGTGGGCGCTGCCGGCGTAAGCTACCAAGGCCGTGGCGGCCCCGCTGCGACGGTCGAGAAGATCGCCGATCTTGTGCTTGGCGCGTTCCAGACGGCTCGGGGGGACATCCTTGGCATCCATCGACGGGGTCACTTCGAGGACGACCACCAAGGGGGCGGTCTGGGTCACGAGGGGGGTGGGCACACGGCTCCAGGTCGGGCCTGCCGCCGCCAACACCAATAGCACCAGCATCAGCGCCAGGGTGTCGATGGGTGCGAGCCAGCGACGCATGCTCGCACCGATACGCATGGCCCGCTCCAGATGAGGGGCGATATGGCGTGAGTCACTCTTCTCGTTGGTGGTGCGCCGCCGCCACCACCACAGCAGGGCAATGAGCGGCAGGCACAGGCACCACAGCGGACGCAGCAGATGAAAAGCGTCGAGGGTCTCGATCCAGGCGGTCATCGAACGCTTCTCCTGGGCGGCGTGGGGGGCGCTGTCGTGTTCGCACCGGGGTGGCGACTGCGCCAGGTGACGGCCAACAACAGACCCAGTGCCAGGACCACGGCGGCTCCCAGCGGCCAATGGGCGAGGGACTCGCGCTGTCGATAACTGAGGGACTCGGTCTTGCGCGGTGCCAGGTCATCGATCTGGTCGTAGACGGCGTCCAGGGCCTGTTGATCGGCGGCGGTAAAGAAGGCGCCATCGGTGGTGTTGGCAATCGCCTCGAGGGTCTCCACGTCGACGCGGTTCTCGCCGCTGCCCTGCGGGTCCCCCACCGCGATGGTGACGATGCGTACGCCACGGTCGGCGGCGATGCCCGCGGCGTTGATCGGGCTCATGCGGCTGCCGGTATCGGCGCCATCACTGAGCAGAATCAACAGGCGCTGCTCGATATCGCTGGCATCGAACTGACGAATGGCCAGGCCAATGGCATCGCCCAGTGCCGTGTGGGGGCCTGCCATGCCCACCTCGGTCTGCGCCAATAGCGCTTCCAGGGTGTCCAGATCTTCGGTGAGCGGCGCCTGGACGAAGGCCCGGGTGCCGAACACGATCAGCGCGAGACGCTCGCCTTCACGCTGCTTGAGGAAGTCGGCGATCACCGATTTCACGCCGGCCAGGCGCTGCTCGGGCTCGCTATCGGTGCCGGGAAAATCCTTCTCGTCCATGGAGCCGGAAATATCGACGGCCAGAATCAGGTCCCGGGCGGCGCTGTCTTGCGTAATGGGCTCGCTGACCCGCTGAGGGTGGGCTAGCGCGAGCACGATCAGCACCCATACCAGGGCGCCGGCGATGAGCAGGAGGCGCCGGCGGCGGGGGACCTCGGCGCCACTCGCCGCCTTGACGCCGGCGGCCTCCACCAGGCGCTGAAAGAACGGCAGGCGCAGGGCGATCAGGTGCTCGCGGTGGGCCGGCACCAGCCACAGCACCAGCAGGGGCAAGGGCACGAGCAGCAGGGCCAAAGGAAGGGCTAGCTCGATCATGCGTTGGCTCCCCGTGACGATGTCGGCCCCGGGTGGCGCTGAATCCAGTCCTTCACCAGGACCGCGAGATCAGTCACCGCGGTGGCCTCTGGGCTTCCCGAGTGATAGGGCGAGCCGACCAGCAGTTCGCCGAGGGGGCCGGTGAAACCTTTCTGGCGTGGCATTGGCACTTCGCTATCGAGAAAATGCCGCCAGGCATCGCCGTGAAGGCTCGCCACCCGGTGACGAGGATAGGCGACAAGGGCGGTACGCCGAAGAATCTCGGCGAGGGCGGTCACGCCGGCACCATTTCGCAGACAGGCATTGACCTCGGCGAGCGCCTGGCGGCGATAGGCCCTGGCGCGATATCGACGTCGGGCACGCAGGCCAAGCCACATGGCCAGCAACAGTAAGGCCAGGCCAAGCAGTGCCCAGCCCCAGGTCTGTGGCAGCCACGCAATGTCGGCCGGTGTCGGGGCCGGCGACATCTGGTCCAGCAGCTGGGCCAGGGTCGCGGGGGGAAGGCTTGCGTCATCGGCGGTTGGCGTTTGGGCCAGCGCAGCCGCGGCGTCACTACTCATGGGTGCCCCCCGGTTGGCGGCGGGGCGGCAGGCCGCGGCGGCGTCCCAGGCCCAATAGGCGGCGCAACTGATCGAGACTGTCTTCCCCTGCCGTCAGGGGCACCAGCGACAGCCCGAAGCGGCGCTGCCAGCCATCGAGAATGGCGCGGCGTTGGCTGGCGACGCTCTCCAGACCCTGGCGCACCGCCGCATCGGAGGTGTCCAGCGTGGCCTGCAGTCGACCATCGGAGACGATTCGGCGCAGGTCCTTGGGCAGGGTTTCACTGAGCGGATCGCTGACCGGTGCCAGCAGCACATCGTTGTGCCGCGATAGGCCGGCGAGCAGGCGCTCGCTGTGCGGGCCAATGACATCGAAGTCGCTGATCACGATGACGAGGTGATCGCGTCGAGCGAGCCGGGTCACTGCCGTCAGCACCGCATCGAGTGACGTCGGCGCCACTGGTTCGGCCTCGGCATGCAAGCGCTGATTGGCGTTCGCCAGCTGGGTCAGAAACCGCGTAAGGGTCGCTCGAGAGCGCTTGGGGCGAACCTCGGTGAGGCGCTCGTCCTCGACGATGATGGCGCCAATCCGATCGTTCTGGGCCAGCACCGCGTAGGCGATCAGCGCCGCCACTTCGGCGGCGGTCACGGATTTCATGGCGAGTCGAGAGCCGAAGAACATCGACATGCGCTGATCCACGACCACCAGCACCGGGCGATCACGCTCCTCGGTGAAGACGCGGACATGAGGCACCCCGGTGCGCGCGGTAACGCGCCAGTCGATGCTTCGGACATCGTCGGATGGCAGATAGCCGCGCAATTCCAGGAAGTCCAGGCCGCGCCCGCGCAGGCGTGAGCCGTGGCGGCCGTTGAGCACGCTTCTCGCTGGCTGGCGAGGCAGCAGGCGTAGCCGTTCGCCCTGGGCTTCCAGGCCGCGCAGGTGCGCAAGGTCGACGTGCACTCGAGTATCGCGAGTCCCCGAGGATGGCCCCGTGTCGGTGGTTCGCCTATGGGCAGTGAACAGGCGCATTGGACTCTCTCCTTAAGTCAGCGCGTAGAAGCCGGGGCGAGGGGCTGGGCGAGACGCCTCGGCGCACGCCGCTATCCGCCGTGGCCATTCGGGCGCCATGGCCATTCGGGCGCCATGGCCATTCGGGCGCCATGGCCATTCGGGTGCCATGGCCATTCGGGCGCCGTGGCCATTCGGGCGCTGACGCGGCCAAGTTTGGCCCGCCAACGACGGCGGTCTGCGGGCGCGACTCGGCGAGCCTGGATCCGTCGCCGGCAGGGCGCTGGCACAGCGGCGTCAGGGCAAGGCCACGCAGCGCAACAGTTCATCGACCACATCGTCGGCGCTGAGCCCTTCACCCTGGGCCTCGAAGGTCAGCCCAACGCGGTGGCGCAGGGCATCGTGGGCTATCGCCTGGACGTCTTCGGGGTCTACGTAATCGCGCCCGGCGAGCCAGGCATGAGCCCGTGAGCAGCGGTCGAGGGCGAGCGAGGCGCGGGGGCTGGCACCGAGTTCGAGCCAGCGGGACAGATCGTCTGACAGCGCTTCAGGTGCCCGGGTGGCGCAGACCAAATCGGCCATATAGCGCTCCATCGGCTCCGCCACGTGAAGCCCCGCGATCTCGCGCCGCGCCGCGAAGATGGCGCTCTGGGGAATCTGCACGGGGCTGGCTGCAGGCCTGTCGTCCTGAGCTTCGGCTTCCTCTTTGCGCACCAGTCGTATGACCTCGACCTCTTCTTCGACGCTCGGGTAGGTGATCACGACGTGCATCAGAAAGCGGTCCATCTGGGCTTCCGGCAGCGGATAGGTGCCTTCCTGCTCGATGGGGTTCTGGGTCGCCAACACCATGAACAGCTTCGGCATCTTGTGGGTGGTGCCGGCGACCGTCACCTGGTGCTCCTCCATCGCCTCGAGCAGCGCCGACTGGACCTTGGCCGGTGCGCGGTTGATCTCATCGGCCAGCACCAGGTTGGCGAACAGTGGTCCCGGATGGAAGCGAAACACCGAGCCTTCCTCGCCTTGGTGATAGACCTCGCTGCCAGTGACGTCCGAGGGCAATAGGTCCGGTGTGAACTGGATACGGCTGAAGTCGGCCTCCAGATGGCGTGACATGGCCTTGATGGCACGTGTCTTGGCCAGGCCAGGCAGGCCCTCGATCAACAGGTTGCCGCCGGCTAGCAGGCCGATCAGCAGGCGCCGAATGACCTCGCGCTGACCGATGATCGATTCGCCGATGGCGGCTTCAAGGGCCTGGATGTCATCGCGTACGCTCATGGCGCCTCCGGATAGAGCGTCAGCCAATCATTGGCCATGTCGATCAACTGCCAGCCCTTGGCGTCGGCCAGGTCCAGCCCCTGGTCGAGCCCGCCGATAGCGCTGTCGCGGTCGTAAGCCACTTCGCGCTCGCCGTCGGTATGGTGAACCAGCAGCCCGAGGTGCGGGCCATCGCCAGCCGTGGTCCAGGTCAGCATGGGTACGTCGCCGTCGGAATTGCCCACCGCGATCACGGGCCTTACGCCGATATGGCGCTCGATGGCGATCGGTTTGGCCGGGCCGTCGTCGTACCAGAGGGTGCCGGAACGCTTCATCATCACCGGCGTGTCGCCGTCGTCGGTCCACTCCACTTCGGCGGTGGAGCCGATGATGTTCTGCGGTGCGATGCCGTAGCTGTCGCTGGCGAAGGTGCGCATGAAGTGAAGCCCGCCACCAGACACGATATAGGTCTGATAGCCCTCATCGCGCAGATAGCTCAACAGCTCCAGCATCGGCTGGTAGACCATGTTGGTGTAGGCACGGCCGGTGGCGGGATGACGAGCATTCTCGAGCCAATCACGCACGTCGGCCTGGTAGTCGACGATGGAAATATCGCTGTGGGTGACCGACAGCAGTTCGTCGAGGCCCTGGGAGCCTCCGGCGAGCACCGTCTCGATATCGCCCTCGGCGGCGGCGCGTTTGAGGGGTGTATCGAGCGCTTCGTCGGGCGCTTCGGCGGTGCGGTCCAGTGTGTACTGCAGCTGGAAGTAGATCGGCTGTTCCGACCACAGGGTGCCGTCATTGTCGAACACCGCAATACGGGCCTCGCGGGGCACGAAGTCGTCGTGGCCGGGCGTCGTCGTGCTTTCCACGAAATCGATGATCGTGGACTTGTTGTCGCCCTGGTTCCAGGACGGCAAGGGGTCGGCCATTGCCAGGGGCGCCAACAGGCCCAGGCAGACAGACGTCAGCAGTAGGGGGGGAGTGGTCGCTTTCATCGACTCTTATCCTCGAAAGACACCGGTGGTGCGTCTCGTAGAAAGGGATAGAACAACGCAAAAGGCCGCTCCCGAGGGGAGCGGCCGATGCATCACCAGGCTTACTGAATGGTGGCAGGCTGCTGCAGCGTCTCCATGACCTGATCCAGGCTGAAGCTCGCGGCTTCCATGCGCGGCGGGAACTCCTTGAAGGTTTCCAGGAATCGCGCGACGTAGCTTTGCGCGGGGACCAGCAGGTAGGCATGGTCCAGCACCCAGTCATAGTAGGTGTTGGAGGTGATCTGGGCACGCTCGTAGGGATCGCGACGCAGGTTGAAGATCAGCGGCACGCGTAGCGGCGTGAAAGGGTTGGACCATACCAGCAGCGTGCCGGGCGCGCGCTGCTCCATGAAGACGAGCTTCCAGTCGTCATAGCGCAGCGCGGTCAGGTCGCCGTCATCCGAGAAGTAGAACACCTCGTGGCGCGGCGTCTCCTCGGTCTGGCCGGTCAGATAGCTCAAGAAATTGTAGCCATCCAGGTGCACGTTGTAGTCGCGGCCGATGGCTTCGACACCGCCCTCGAGCAGATCTTCCTTGATGGTGTCGTTGCCGGCGGCGGCGAGCAGCGTCGGCATCCAGTCCATGTGGTGCATGATCTGGTTGGAGATGCTGGCTTCCTCGATTTCACCCGGCCAGCGCACCATGGCCGGCACCCGCCAACCACCTTCCCAGTTGGTGTTCTTCTCACCGCGGAACGGCGTCATACCGGCGTCCGGCCAGCTGTTCATGTGCGGGCCGTTGTCGGTGGAGTAGAACACGATGGTGTTATCGGCGATGCCAAGTTCATCGAGCTTGTCGAGGAACTGGCCGACGTGCATGTCGTGCTCGACCATGCCATCGGCGTACTCGTTCTGGCCCGAAATGCCGCGCAGCTCGTCCTTGACGTGGGTACGGAAGTGCATGCGGGTGGCGTTCCACCATACGAACCAAGGCGTGCCTTCCGCCGTCTTGCGGTCGATGAAGTCCAGCGCCGCGGCGGAGGATTCCTCGTCGATGGTTTCCATGCGTTTCTTGGTCAGCGGGCCGGTATCCTCGATCTCACCGTCGGCGCTGGACTTGATCACGCCACGGGGGCCGTAGGCCTCCTGGAAGGTCCGACCGTCGGCCAGCACCATGTCACCCGGGTAGTCCTCGTTCTCGGGTTCTTCTTCAGCGTTCAGGTGATAGAGGTTGCCGAAGAATTCATCGAAGCCGTGGTTGGTCGGCAAGTGCTCATCGCGATCGCCCAAATGGTTCTTGCCGAATTGACCGGTGGCGTAGCCTTCCGCCTTGAGCAGGCCGGCGATGGTCGGGTCCTTCTCACTGATACCTTGCTCGGCACCTGGCATGCCGACCTTGGATAGACCGGTACGAAACACGCTCTGACCGGTGATGAACGATGAGCGACCCGCGGTGCAGGACTGCTCGCCGTAATAGTCGGTGAACATCATGCCTTCGTCGGCGATGCGGTCGATATTGGGCGTCTCGTAGCCGACCAGGCCGTGGGTGTAGGCAGAAATGTTCGACTGCCCGATATCGTCGCCCCACAGCACCAGAATGTTGGGCTTGTCGGTCTGCGGGTTGCCCTGAGCATTCTGACTGTCACCGGATGCAGCATTGGCGTTATCCGATGTGCTGGCAGTACCACTGCTGGTGCTGCTGCTCGAATCCTGAGCGAGCACCGGGGTCGATAACGCCAAGGCGAAGGTCGCCGCTACGCAGGCGGGCCATCTATAGGCGAATGCGGGGGAATGGGTGAGTTGTGGCACGCGAGCCTCCCTGACTAGTGCGAGTCAACCGAACATGAGCGATGAGGGAGGCGACTGGCCTCCTGACCAAGGAGTGTAGATTGAATCTATGCCGCAACAAGCGGATAGGCGGCAGATGAGGTCGTGTTTTTCCCCCGATTGTCGCTAAAAATTCAACCATGCCATTGTTTTTTAACATTTTATTGTAATGAGAACGAAAGAGAGAAAAAATTGTCACCTAACTCTTTTGCGCTGCCCGGTGCGGACGAGATTTCCCTCCATTGGTTGTCGGAGCAATCGGGTGCGTGAGCCACGGGGACATGGCGGCTGTGCTCGACTCAGTCGGGCAGACTGACAAGACGGCAGCCCGTCTCCTGGTCCAGCGCGGTGATGTCACCCCAGTGATGTAGGCAATGGAGGCGAAAGTGAACTCGATGGTGGATGGATGGGGGACCATGGTGGACCGGCGGGATATCGTCACCTGACTCAGGAGCGTTCTGACTTGATGCAGGGAAGACCTTGGCGTACCCGGTGACGGTGTTGCTTCGCATCGAAATCGCGGCATTGGAGTCACCAGCCCCTGCCAGACTGACACAGATGGCCGCTTGTGAAGCCAGAGGGGCGAGGGTGACGGGCCGGTTGGGTATCCGAACGTTGCTGTCGAATGCGGAGCGAGCCACTTCCCGCCGCAGGCGAATCACCTGCGGCAGGGACGAAGGGACGTTGGCGTTCGGGGCGGTAGAGCGCGTTGCCGCGGGCGCGTAGGCTTGCGCCAGGCGGTCGGTTCGCGGCACCGGTCGGCGGGCCCGATTTTAGTAGAGCGACTTCTGAGGCGGCCCGGCGAACTCGAGAGGCCCGACGCTCGTCATGTCGACCTCGACGACCGCCGGTCCGCGATAGGCTACCGCCTCGCCGATCACCGTCTCGAAGTCATCGCCATGGCGGATGCTCCAGGTGCTCATGCCAAGGGATTTGGCCAGCGCCTGGAAGTCGGGCGTATGCAAGTCGTTGTAGTACTGGCGACCCTCGAAGTACTTGTCCTGAATGCCGCGCATGACGCCGTAGCCCCCGTCGTTCATGACTACCAGGGTCATGTCGAGGTCTTCCTGAGCCAGCGTTGCCAGTTCGCCGATCATCAACATAAGGCCACCATCGCCCACGATGGTGACTACCTTGCGTCCCTCTGCGCCGATGGCGCAGCCGATGCCGGTGGCCAGACCCTGGCCGATGGCACCGGCCAAGGAATGGATGTTGGTCAGCGGACGCTGCGCCGGCAGCAGACGACTTCCCCAGGTACTTCCGGATACGGTGATATCGCGCACGAAGACCCCCTCCTCGGGCAGGGCGGTGCGGATGGCATCGCAGAGTCTCGCGTACTCGCCGACTTGTTTGCGCAGGGCCTTCTCGGCGTCTTGAACGGCGCGGGTGATGGCGTGATCGAAGTCGGCATCGGCAACGAATCTGCCCGTCAGGCGGTCGGCGAGGCGCGACAGCACGTCACCACACTCGGCGCAGAGAAAGGTGTCTGCCTGATAGTTGCGATTCGCTGCCGCGGGGTCGATGTCGATCTGCACCAGCGGGTGCGGGAATGTCAGGGAATAGGTGCGGGTTTCGTTGCTGCGCAGTCGCGAGCCGGCGACCAGCATCATGTCACTCTGGGCGTACAGTTCCTCGACCGCCGGGGCGCTGTGGAAGGCGCGCAGGCTGCGTGGATGCGAGTCCGGCAAGAGGCCACGTGCATGGGTGCTGGACACCACTGCAAGGCCAATATCGGCCAGGCGTCGAACGGCGTCTTGCGCCTCTAGACAGCCGCCGCCGACCCACAGCATGGGCCGCTTGGCCGCGAGCACCGCCTCGGCCAATGCGTCCACCTCGGCGTCGCTCACAGGCCTTGGCGTTGCCGGCTCGGTCGCGGCGATATCCACCCACGCCACCTGGCTGGCTTGTATATCGATAGGGATCTCGAGGCTCACCGGACCGCGTGGCAGCGTCATCGCATCGGCAATCGCGCGATGCAATAGGGGCACGACCTGCTCTGGGGTGCAGGCCCGGTAGGCGTGCTTGGAACAGGCCTTGAGAAAGCCCAGTTGATCGCGGGTTTCATGAATGAAGCCGGCGTCGCGATCCAGATAGGCCTTCTCGACCTGTCCGGTGATATGTAGCAGGGGGGTTCCTGCGTTGAGCGCCTCGAGCATGGCGCCGACTGCGTTGCCGGCGCCTGCACCGGTGCTGGTCAAGGCGACCCCGAGGCTTCCCAAGCGGGTATGGCCATCGGCCATGGTCACGGCGCCCGCTTCACCGCGGGCGGGCACGAAGCGAAGGCGTTGGCGTTGGCCGATCGCATCGGCGATCGGTAGGTTGTGGATCGATATCACGCCATACACGGCACGGACCGAGTAGGTTTCCAGGGTGCGGGCGACGGCTTCGCCGACGGTAATGGTGGTCATCTTGTTGTCCTCTGTAGCCATGTGGTCTCAGTCGCACCAGCTGATGGGCGTCGCATCCAGGCCCAGGTACAGGCTCTTCTGCTGCATGTAGGCGTGGATGCTCTGGCGCCCTTTCTCGCGTCCCAGACCGCTATCCTTGGCGCCGCCGAAGGGTGTCGAGATGGAGAACTTCTTGTAGGTGTTGATCCATACGGTGCCCGCTTCGAGCTTGCCGGCCAGCTGCAGCGCATGGCGGTAGTCGCGCGTCCAGATGCCGGCCGCCAGGCCGTAGCGGTTGTCGTTGGCCAGGCCGATCAGCTCGTCGTCATCGGCGTAGGGCAGGGCGATGAGCACGGGGCCGAAGATCTCCTCCTGACAGACCGCGCTCGTGTGGGGCAGGCCGTCGATCAGGGTCGGTGGGTAGAAGCTGCCGCGGGCAAGCTCCCCGGCGGTGGGAACTTCACCGCCGGTCAGGACTCGGCCGCCTTCCTGGCGGGCGCGATCGACGTAGGCGGCGACACCATCGCGATGCTTGTTGTTGATCAGCGGCCCCAGGTGGATGCCGGGTGTCTCGGGGTGGCCGATGCGTAGAGCGCCAGTGATAGCGATTAGGCGTTGCATGGCCTGGTCGTAGAGGCTGCGGTGGATGAACAGGCGCGAGCCCGCGATGCACGCCTGACCCGCGGAGCTGAAGATGCCGTAGGCCACCCCTTTGACGGCCTGGTCGAGGTCGGCGTCTGCGCAGATGATGGTGGGCGACTTGCCGCCGAGCTCGAGGGAGGTGGCGATCAGCTTGTCCGCGGCGATATGCGCCAGGTGGCGGCCGGTGCTGGTGCCGCCGGTAAACGAAATCTTGCGCACCTTGGGGTGGCGAGCGAGGGCGTCACCAATGATGCTGCCGCGTCCGGGAAGGACACTGAGCAGTCCCTTCGGCAGCCCGGCTTCCTCGAACAGCTCGGCGAGCTTGAGCGAGATCAGCGGGGTCGCCTCGGCGGGCTTCAGCACCACGGCGTTGCCGCCTGCCAGCGCCGGAGCGATCTTCTGCATGTCGCTGGCAATCGGCGAGTTCCATGGGGTGATGGCCGCGATGACGCCGAGGGGCTCGTACTGACTCAGGCTCAAAAAGTCCCGGCTGCGCTGGGTGGGCGATTCGCCTTCCAGGGTCTCGCAGGCGGCGGCGAAGTAGCGCGCGGTCGCGGCGGCGCTTGCCACCAGCCCCCGCGCCTCGGTCAGCGGCTTGCCGTTGTCGCGGGTCTGCAGAGCCGCAAGCTCCGGGGCTCGTGCGGTGATCAGATCGCTGACGCGATAGAGGATGTCGGCGCGCTCGTGGGGCACACGATCGCGCCAGCTCGATGCACGCCAGGCGGCGTCGGCGCCGGCGACGGCATCCTCGACGTCATCGCGGCTGGCGGCGTTGAGCTCGGCATTGACCGAACCATCGGCGGGAAAGCGCGAGACCATCGGCTCGCCGCGGCCTTTGCGCCACTCACCGGCAATAAAAATCTTGTGCAACATCTCGAGCACCTCTGTTAGAACGAGACCGATTCCAGCGCTTGACGACAAGCGCGTACCACCGACAGGGCGGCGAGGGTCGATGTTTTGGGATTGCCTTCCAGGGGGTGCCCATTGAGCTCGATACGGAACTCGCCGAAGCGCCCCTTGGCATGAATAAGGTGCGTGTTGCGGCGAGTGGCCGGGTCAACGGTCAGCTTCACCCGGGTGCCACGCATGCCAAGGCCCGCCAGCGCGACGGTGGCGGCGACGTTGGCGTTGGCGGGAAACAGGCGCGCCGCGTCGCCAGCGTCACCCTCGAAGAACACGGTCTTGTGACGGACGGCGTCGAGATCGATCAGCGATTCGGCGTGGCTGCCTTGCCAGCTGCGCGGTGCCTTGCAGGCCTCATAGGTGACGCTGTCCAGTCCCCCTTCACGCGCGGCGGCGAGCCCGTCCAGGCCTGCGATCGCGCCGGACAGCAATTGCAGGCGTCCGCCGCCTGCCTCTGCGGCGGCGGCGAGGCGGTCGTAGAGCGTGTCATCGGCCAGGGCACCGGTGGCAACGATGGCGAGGGTCAGCCCGCGGCGCAGGACGCCTTCGCCGTGCTCGGCGAGGCCTTGCTGTCCGGCGCATTCCACCACCAGGTCTGGCGTATCGGTGCATTGATCGATGCTGGTCAGCACCTCGACGTCGGCACCCAGGCGACGGCGAGCCTCCGCGCCAAGTGCTTCAGGGACGATGACCCAGGCTAGCGTCATGGCCTCAGGGAGGAGTCGGTGGACCTCGGCGCCCATGGCGCCATAGCCAATCATCAGCAGCCGTTTTGTTCGTCTTTGTGGTTGTGTCATCAGGATTCTCCGCGGTGTCACAGGTGGCGATTGAAGCCACCGGAGACATCCAGGGCGGCGCCGGTGGTGAAAGAGGCCATGGGGGAGGCGAGAAAGACCAGGGCGCGAGCGGGTTCCTCGGGACGTCCCAGGCGGCCCATGGGAATCCCACGCTTGCTGGCGATGACCCCGATCCAGTCATCCCAGCTCTGAGACGGATCCTCGCGCTGCGTAAAGCGCCGGTGCCATTGGCCGGACTCGACCATGCCGAGCAGGATGGAGTTGACGCGGATGCCCTCGGCGATCAGCTCGTGGGAGAGCGAGTGGGTCAGGTTCAGCAGGGCGGCACGAGCCGCAGACGTGGCGATCATGTGGGGTTCTGGCTGTACCGCCAGCAGTGAGTTGACGCAGGTCAGCGAGCCGATGTCCGAGGCTGCCAGCTGAGCGCGGAAGGCGCTCAGCGGGTTGAGCACGCCGAACAGTTTCAACTCGGTCTCGGACAGCCAGGCGTCCTTGGGCGTTGCATCGAGGTGCGCCACATACCCTTGGCCGGCATTGGCGATCAGCATGTCGGCAGCACCGAAGCGTTGGCGCACGGCATCGGCGAAGGTGAGGCAGGAGGCTTCGTCGAGCACGTCGCAGCTGTCGGCCAGCAGTTGGGCGTGTGGAAACTCGGCGCGCAGCTTGCTGTCGGCTTGCGTTAGCCGGTCACGATTGCGGCCGCACAGCGCGACCCTCGCGCCTTGACTCAGCAGCAGACGCGCCGTTTGAAAGCCAATTCCCGAGGAGCCGCCGGTCACGACGGCGACCCGATCTTCGATCATGAAACTCATGACATCTTCCTCTCGTGTGTCGGCTTGGGGTCAGCCACGGGGCAGTGTCGCCAGCCATGGCCGGGCCAAGGCATCGAGGGCGCGAGCGAAGGCATCCGGCGCATCGATGTAGCTTGCGTGCCCGGCCCGGGGGATGGCGTGATAGGTCAGGCCCTGGCGTGCCGCCAGGTCACGGCAGGCCTGCGGCGGCGTGATCGCATCCTGGTCACCGCACAGCACCGCGGCAGGAACGCCCCAGCCGTCACCGACATAGCCTTCGAGGCTGTCGTTGGCCAACATCCAGCTGGCCTGGGCGAAGCCGTCGACATTCAGGCGGCGCATGCCATCGCGGACGCGGGCGATGGCGTCGTCACTGGCGTCGTCGCGGAGCAGTCGCGGTGCCCGGGCGGCGGCGTAGGCGTCGTGGCCTTGGCCGGCAAGCAGCGTCCAGCGGCTGCGATACACCTCATCGCGTTTGCCGGCGTTGGCATGGCGATAGCCCAGCGCCGGGTCGGCCAGGATCATCCCGGCCAGTCGTTCGGGGCATCTCGCCGCGAAGGCGCTGGCCATCATGGCGCCAAGGGAGTGGCCAACCATCACGCAGCGCTGGACACCGACTGCCGTTAGCCAGTCATCGAGGCGCGCGGCATAGTCCGCGGCGAGCGGTCGAGAACTGGCCAGAGGCTGGCTGTCGGTGTAGCCCGGGGCATCCCAGGCCAGCAGGTGGTAGCCGGGAAGGTGCCTGGCTAGGGGCTCCCAGGACGCGGCGCCGGAGCTGATGCCATGCAGCAGTACGATGGTGGGACCCTCACCGCTCTCGCGGTAGGCCTGGCGGCCTGCCGCGAGGGCCTCGGCGTTGGGCGTTAGGATGTCGGCGGGCGTCGGGTGGGATGTCATGGCCGGTTCACTCATCCGTCGCGCTTGACCTTGGCCAGCGGGTGATCGTCGGGGTAGGTCGGGATCTGCGGCTTGGGCGTGCCCAGCATCACGCACATCAGGGCCTCTTCCTCGCTTTCGTTCAGCAGGCCGCGGTAGATTCCCGGCGGAACGGAGATGACATCGCGTTCTTCCAGCACCGTTTCGGTGTAGTTATCACCGTCCTGGATGAACAGTCGAATGCGTCCCTTGAGCACGAAGAACACCTCCTCGACGTCGTCATGGACGTGGAGGGGCCCCTCGCAGCGTGATGGCAGCACCATGGTGGAGAAGGTGAAGTGCTCGGCGGGGATGGTGTTGGTATCGCTACTGACTCCGGTGGCACCAGTGCCGATGTAACGCATCTGCGCGCGGCGGTATTTAGGGTCGAAGTCGGCTTGGAACTTCAGCGCATTCCAGTCATATTTTCGGCCCTTGAAGCGCGCAATACGTGACTCGATCCATTGATCGAAGGCCAGGTCATCGGGTTTCTTCCAGGTCGCGAACTGTTGTGACATGATCTATCTCCTCAACATATCTTGCGTCGTGGTGGTGAGAGCCTTGGTACGCATTACCCCTCGACCGCGAGGCCAGTGTTCTGGACAAAGGCTCCCCTAGCCTGCCACCGTGAGGTGCTCGGCTGGCTTGAGTTGTTGCATGCAGTTATCGCATGTCGTTGTCGCTTGGTATCTGCGCGGTGTTATGGACTCTCGGTGCGGCTTACGGGCATCGATATCGATGCCCATGCCATGTCGATGTGGTCCTCAAGTCTGCGCACTTTTCTGGCGCCGAGTGTCGGCATCGATTCCTCCCTCGACGGCCCACTCGGTGAACGATTCCAGTGAATGGCGCATCTCACGTGGGGTCCAGGCTTCGGTGAGGAAGTCTTCGTTGGTGTAGTACTCGAAGGCACCGCCGAGCGGGCTGTTGACGTACCAGAAGTAGGCCGAGGAAATCGGGTGGCGGCCCGGGCCGAGAAAGGTGCTCCATTGTTGGCGGTTCATGGCAAGGCCACCGCCGATCACCTCGTGGATGTCGCGCACGGTGAAGGCCACGTGATTGAGTCCGGCGCCACGGTGCGGCAGCTTGAGCAGGAACAGGTTGTGGTGGCCGCCGCGTACCTGCATACGTAAAAATACCGCACGATCGGTATAGCGGTCGGACACAGAGAAGCCGAGCAGGTCGCGGTAGAAGCGCTCGCTGGCCTCTAGGTCGTCGACGAAGAAGACGGTGTGACCGACGCCGACCGGTGTGGCTCGGTCGTAGACGGGGCTGGGCTCATCGATGCGGCGCATGTCGCCGTACTGGTTGATGGGCGTCACGGCGAGCTCGACGTCGCGCAGACGAGTGACGCAAACACGGATCGTCAACCCGTTGGGGTCGCGGCATTCGAGCGCATCACCGAAATCGACATAGTTTGGCTGGTCGCCGAGTCGGTCGCGCAGCACATCCAGGTCACCGGCGCTCGCGGCACCCCAGGTCATGCGGCGCAGAGTGGAGCCGTCTTCGAAGGCCTCGGGGAGCTCGGGATCGTCGCTCGAACGGATCACTAACTGAGCACCGTTGAGTGTTTCGAAGGTGGATTGGCCGTCGCCGTCGCCGATCTTCGTCAAGCCGAAATCCTGGGCGAACCGTTTGCCCGTCGCGACGTCTTCAGTACCAAATTCAAGTTTCTCAATACCCACGATATTCATAGTGCACTCTCGCTTAACGTGACCTTTTGGCTATCGGTCGTGACATTTTTTGGACACAAAGCGGCTCATTCGCGATGGGCGAAGCACCGCGATAGCTGTCGTGTCCTGGGGAGAGCCGGACTCGGCGTTAGGCGAGGATTCGGCTCGTGTTCGACATCATGGTTATCCCATGGTGTGGCGGCCTTCTAACGCTCCCTGGTAGCCCAGCAGGCTCGAAATTGACGCCGCGGCGTCGGCCACGTCCTGGCGTAACCTGTCGCGGTCACTCTCCGGGATCTGGTGTACCGGCACCATGATGCTGACCACGCCCTCTGTCTGCCCTTCATGGTTGAACAGGGGGTAGACAATCGATGAAATGCCGAGCTGGAAGAACGACTCCCCGATGACGTATCCACGGGTACGATCTTTCTGGACCATCTTCCAGAGGCTTTCACGATCTGCCGGAGAGCCGGGTTCGTTGTCGGGCAACTGCAGGGCGGGATACAGCGCCTCGAAGGTCTGCCGACTTTCCTGGGCGAGCAACATTCTGCCCAGCGACGTGCGATGCACCGGCAGGCGCGTACCGACGCTAACGCGCCGAATAGCGGCATTGACGGCACTGACGCGTGCGACATAGATGACGTCGCTTCCGTCGCGGATAGCGATATGGCTTGAACATCCCGTCTTGTCTCGCAGCGACTCGAGAACTGGTTGCCCGACCTGCACGACGTCCAGGGACGCAACGTACTCAAACCCCAGTTGCAAGACGCTGACCCCGAGTGAGTAAAGGCCGCTGGTCGGATGACGGCGAACGAAGCCCATGTACTCCAGGGTCTGGATGGCGCGATAGGCCGTGGCCTTGGGTATATCCACCACCTTGACGATCTCGGCAAAACTCATTTCCCGGTGCTGTCGGCTCAGTTCCTGGAGAATGATCAGTCCGCGTTCAAGCCCTGGAATCAAGTATCTTCGTGCGTCCTTATCCATTCGATTCATTGCCTCCTGGTCTCTGCGTATCGTTTGCACCTTGCGTCGCCGGGTAGCACTTGGGAGCGTCGGCTCGAGAGATGGTTTATGTCGTAAACTTAATATATGAAACATAATTTATTATGTGGTACGCCTTGATCGTAGTGCGGGTTCATCCCCTCTGTCAATTGACTTTTTGGCGCTCTTCTTTTTATAACCTGCTGAATTAAAAGAATATATTATAGTCACTCGAGTCGCCGCCTGCCCGCCCCAAAGGGGGGCAGGATGACGTATGGCGGCTCGCTTCTCGCTAGGGCTCTCTCCCCGGTTCTTGCTCGGGTAGTCGTGTTAGCGGTAGTGAATAAATCTCTCTTTCGTGGCGCCTAGGCGGTGGTCACATTGCCCGTGCCAACGCTAACTTTGCGATGACATGGTTCAATAACGCTTTGCCAAGGGCAGCAACACCGCGGCGCCGACGAAGGCCATGGCCATCATGAACATCAAGCCGGCCGTCATGTTGCCGGTGGACGCAATCAGCATGCCGATCAGCACCGGAACCAGCGCGCCGGAGAAGTTGCCCAGGCCATTGAAAATGCCGCCTGCCGTGGCGCTGACGTCGGAAGGTGTTGCCTTGGCCAGCAGCGCGAAGACGTTCGGTGCGCCTACGCCCCACATGGCGGCACTGAACGACATGGCGGCGATCATGGCCCAGTTCGAGCCGTCGATGGTCAGCACCAATGCCAGTCCCATGCCGGCCCCCAGCATCGAGATCGAGCACGTCAGGGCACGTCGGTCGAGGCGATCCGAGGCGATGGCGCCGACTACTTCACCGAGGAGCATGGCGAGAAACGGCAACGACGAGAAGATGCCCGCCTGGTCCAGGTCGATGCCCTTGTCCTGCACCAGATAGGTCGGCAACCAGCTGTTCAGGCCCCACAGGTAGGCAAGGAAGGCGACATTGAACAAGCAGATTGACCAGAACGACCAACGCTTGAGCAAGGTCGTCGTGGCGGCGCGGTGGGTCGCCAGCGGTACATGGGTACGATCGGTGTGCTGCAGGGCTGGGGAGCGGGTAGTGACATCGACCTTGCGGAACACCAGATAGACCAGCAGCACCACTGGAATGGTCATCAGGGCGATAGCGAAGAAGCTGGTGCGCCAGCCGAACTGATCGACCACCCAGATGGTGAATGGAAAGCCGAGCGTCGCACCGATCGGGGTGCCCAGCAGCCACAGCATGGTCGCCCGTGCCTGCTCGTGCGGAGGAAAGAGTCGCTTGACGATGGTATAGGCCACCGCAAACATCGGTCCCTCGGCGATGCCCAGAAGCACGCGCAGCGTCAACAGAACGCCGAAGTCATCGACGAAGCCCATCACCGCCATCAGGAGAGCGGTGACCAGCAGCATGGCGTAGAGGCAGCTCTTGGGGCTGAAGATGTCCCCGAGAAAGCCCAGAAACATCGATGATGCGCCGTAGGACAGCAAGAAACAGGTCATCAGCAAGCCCAGCTTCGTCGACTCGCCGGTCAGGCCGAGGTCGGCTTGAAACTCGGGGCTCGAAATCAGCACGGCGATACTGATCTTGTCGAAGAAAGACAGTATCACGCAGGCCAGTAGCGCCAGTGGAACCAGCCAGCGCTTCACGCTAACGGCTGGTCTGGCATCGTGGTAGGCCCCGGTCGGCTGGGACGGAGCGGCGGTATTGGACATCTCATCACCTTGTTATTTTATCGGTCAGGGAGCTGCAAGGGCCACGCGCTAGAGGTGTTGATCAGCGCAAACTCATCAATTCGAAGTCGGGATCCGCCAGGGCGTTGGGGTCGAGGACTCGCTGGCTCGCCAGCCAGCGTTTGCCGAGCTTGATCGCGCGCGGCTGGTCGAAGGCAACCATCTGGACCAGGCGATGGTCCGCATCGAGATAGAAGAAGATGGGGCCCTCTGGGGCGTGTCGAATGACGCCATGCGTGGCCCCGGAGGGCACGCCGAGAATCTGGATGTTGACGCCGTGCTGGTCGGACCACAGCCAGGCCGGCTCGTCGTAATGGGCCTTTTCACCGAGCATTGCAGAGGCCACGACTCGGGCCTGGTTCTGTGCGTAGGCCCACGACTGTAGACACAGGCCCAGATGCGGGTGCTGAGCCACGTCGCCGGCGGCGAAAACGCGCGGGTCCGAGGTGTGTCCGGCCGCGTCGACGACGATGCCGTACTCGGTCTTGAGCCCCGCATCCCGAGCCAGCTCCAGATTGATTTCCACGCCGGTGCCCACCACGACGAGATCGTAGGGTTCCGGTGCCTTGCCGTTGGCTTTGATCGTGACCCTACCGTCGCGCTCTTCGCTGAGCCGAATGTCTCGGTGAGCCAGCGAGAGGCCCACGCCATTGTGCTCGTGGAGCTCGCGGATGGCCTGGGCGACTTCGGTCCCCACGCTGCGACCACAGAGTGCCGGGTCGCGCTCGAAGACGTCGACCTGGAGGCCGAGTTGGCGCGCGCTGGAAGCCACTTCCAGACCGATCCAGCCGCCGCCGATAACGCCGACGCGGCGGCTATTGGCCAGACGCTCTTTGAGCAGACAGGCATCGTTCCATGAGCGCAGTGTCATGACGCGGTCGAGGCTCGCCCATTCGGCGACAGGCAACCGGGGCCGGCTACCGGTGGCGATCAACAGGCGATCGTACGGTAGTCGGGTTGCGTCATCGAGCACGACATGTTGCGCGGCTCTGTCGATGGCGATGGCGCGTTGCGGACGTCGCCAGTCGATGTCGAGTTCGGCCAGGCTGCTGGCGGAAAAGAGCCTCGGTAGCGGCGCATCCGCGGTAATTGACGCCTTGGACAGGGGCGGGCGTTCGTAGAAGTCGTGGGGCTCTTCGGCGATCACCACCAGGTGGCCGTCGAATCCTGCTGCTCGGAGCGTCTTGCAGGCGTGACCGCCTGCCTGGCCACCGCCGATGACGACGATGCGCTGGATATCGCTTGTCATGTCGCACAGTCCTTAGTTGAAGACGAAGCCGCCGTTGACCGGAATGACCTGACCGGTCACGAACTTTGCCCAATCCGAGAGCAGGTAGAGGATGGTGCCGTCCACGTCGTCGGGCTGCTGTTCGCGTTTCAGGGCTCGCCCCTGGGCATAGAAGCGGTAGCGCTCCTGAGGAACATAGGCGGTGGCTTCGCAGTGCGTCAGACCCGGGGCGACGGCGTTGACGCGAATATCGCGCTGCCCCAGTTCCCGTGCCATGGCGCGCGTCATCGCGATCACGGCGCCCTTGCTGG
The DNA here is from genome assembly GCF_052645355.1 of Halomonas sp. V046. NCBI lineage: Bacteria > Pseudomonadati > Pseudomonadota > Gammaproteobacteria > Oceanospirillales > Halomonadaceae > Halomonas > Halomonas sp. V046. The sequence continues at coordinate 89,263 of NZ_JBQXYF010000001.1, read as the reverse complement.
CGACGTAGGCCATCAGTTTCGGTGCGCCCCACAGTGCGGTATCGGACGCCACGTTGATCACCCGTCCATCGCCTGACGGCATCAGCGGTACAGCGGCGCGCGTCATCAGCCATGGACCGCGCACGTTGACCGCCATCACCCGGTCCCACAGCGCCATGTCATGTTCCATCAGGTCCAGGCCGCCGACGCCGGTCGCGATCGCGGCGTTGTTGACCAGGCCGTGAAGGTTGCCGTTGTCGGCGATGGCGGCCATGCCGGAGGAGATGGCGTCAGGATCGGACTGGTCGATGACGTGCGTCTCTACCTCACACCCGCGCTGACGCAGCGTCTCGGCGGTCGTGCTCAGCTCGTCCTGGCGGATGTCACTGAGGACCAGTCGCGCGCCTTCTGCCGCCGCGGCTTCGGCGATGCTGCGCCCCAGTCCGCGGGCGGCGCCGGTAATCAGGATGCGTTTGCCGCAAAGCATGTTAGGCATCTCAGGCCGCCTGCTGGCGCTCGGCCAGCTGTTTCTTGGCCTGTTTCAGCATGACGCGGCGCAGCCGAGACAGCCCGACATCGTGCTGATAGAGATTCTCGTGATGGCGGGCATCCGGTGCCATGCTTTCGAGGATGATGCGGTCCTGCTCCAGCACGTCCCAATGCAACTGCTCGAGCTTGGTGCGGTACATGAAGCGCCACACCTGGAGCTGCCAGCCGCTGACCTTGCGAATCCGCCAGAAGAAGACTCGGGTGTTGTCCTTGTCCTCGGGGACCGCCATGCCGACGATCCAGAAGGGGCCACCTGGCCCGAAGCGCTGCTGGTAGGGGATCGACAGGCGTAGCCATAGGGCTCCGCTATTGCCGTATTCCACCCAGTCGAAGTTGACGCCGGTCTGACCGGTTTTCTTGAAGATGAAGCCGCTTTCCGTGGGCTCGAGTTCCATCTCTGCCTGACGGTCACCTTCGGCCATGGAGTGCGAGTCGGAGTGCAGGTAGGTGCCGTGCATCGGATCCATGACGTTGTCGATGGCGTACTGGTAGTTGCACTTCCAGGTCGCGGTGCACAGAAACTGCCCGTAGCTCTCGACGTCTGTCAGTTGCTCTGGCAGTTCAAGCTCACACGGCTGTTCATCGGGCGTCGTCGCGAAGTAGACGAAAATGGCGCCGTGGGCCTCCTTGATCGGATAGTGGCGGACACAGGCCTGGCCCACCAGTGGGCTCTTGCTGATGGCTGGGACATCGCACACCTCGCCTTGGCCATTGACCTCGACGCCGTGGTACCAGCACGCCAGCCGATCGCCGAGGTTCCAGCCTCTGGACAGTCGCGCGCCGCGGTGAGGGCAGCGGTCTTCGATGGCGTGCAAGGTGCCATCGCGGTCTCGCCACAGGGCCAGATTTTCGCCCAGGCGGGTGATGCCCATGGGGTCGCTGCCCACTTCCCAGCTAGCGGCGACGGGATACCAGAGTGAGCGCAGACCGGAGTCCAAATAGTCCTGAACGGAGGTGTCGATGGAAGGGGCACTGCTCATGACTCGTCCTCGTTGTTGATGGTGGGGTGAACAGAGTGGCGACGGTCCGTTAGCCGAGGACGGCCATTTCCTGCAAGAAGGTTTGCTCCGTCCAGGCTTTGCCATGGCGGTCCTGGCAGCGTTGGGCATTGAGGCCCTCGACGACGGCATCGAGCTCGGCGGCGCCACCGGCGAATACTTCCTGAAGGGCCTCAACCAGGGCCAGTTCGAAGGCGCCTGGTGCGCTCGACCGGGTTTGCCAGACGGGGTTGGCGAAGCCGCCCGGCGCTTCGATGCTGCCTTGGCCGGGTTCGCTAGAGGGAATCAGGCGCTGCCAGTTCTTCAACTGAGGGTTGTAGTCGTTCTGAGCCATGGTTCAGTTCTCCTCGTTTATTTGAAGCTGTACTTCACGCTCCACGATGCGCACCGGGTAGACATGCAGGTCGCGGTCAGCCGGCTCGCGGGTGCAGCGGCCGGTCTTGATATCGAAAGTGGCTTCGTGCAACGGGCATTCGACCTCGCCATCCTCGACGAAGCCTTGAGACAGCAAGGCATAGGCGTGGGGGCATACGTCCTCGAGGGCGTAGTACTCGCCATCGAGGAGATAGACGCCGATTTGCTTGTCGTTGAGTTTTGCGGAGAAGGGAAAGTCTTCCTTTACCTGATCGGTCCCGCAGACGGTGGTCCAGCTCATGTTGTTGTCCTCATCGGTCGGTGAGGTGGTTCATATATGGAACTATGTTTTTTATGTGATCCGTTAAGCCGCAGTATAAGCCCGCGTTCGGGCCTGTCAAATACTATATAGTATTGGCGTTGCGTCGTAGCGAACAGGTGTCCCGCCGACAGGCGGCGTCACGGGGGTGCGACGGGCAGGGGAGGGTCAGGCGAGAGGCGGACGCCTTCGGTCATGCGTCAACGGCGGGTGACGTCGCTGGTGACGGCAGTACCACGGGTGGCGGTGAAAACCTGGGGGCACTAGGCGATAGCACGCGGGCGGAGGAGCATCGACGTGGCCACGACAGGCGCCGCAACCGGGCGCGGCTGTGCTTAGCGCAGGCCGGTGCGTAGGGACAGACGGTAGTCGCTGTCGGGAATATGCATGACCTGCCAGGCCAGCGTGGTGTCATCCGCCAGACGATAGAGCGTCTCGAGTCTTAGCCCCGAGGCATCGGTGTCATCGCCCAGCATGACTTTGGCCATGGCTCGGGGGAGACGAACCCGGCTGAGCCGGTTGTCTGCGTGGCTGAGGGTCACCCGACCCCGGGCCTCGAGCAGGGGCAGGATGCTCTCGTGCTCCAGGTCCTCTGTGGGCGCGTCGAGTAGAAAAGACGCCATGTCATGGCGCAGGTAGATTTCGGTGTGGCAGGTGAAGGCACCGTCTATGCGGTCCAGGCGTACCAAGTGCAGGTAGCCTTCCGGGCTGGCGCCCAACACCTTGCTCCAGGTGCCCTGGCGAGCGACTTTTTTCCGTTTCAGCAGGCGCATGAAGACCATGCGCACGCGGGCCCCGTCGGGGCGCAAGAAGTGGAAGGCGGGCGTGGTGATCTCGCGGCGATGGTCGCCACCGGCGACGAAGGTGCCGAGACGGCGGCGGCGATAAAGCTCGCCGCTTTCGACCAGCTCACGCAGGGCTTTTTGCACGGTACCAAGGCTCAGTGGCAAGGCATCGGTCAGCGCTTGTTCGGTAGGAATACGCGTTCCTTCTCGCAAGTGACCCTCGACAATCATCTCGATGATCGCATCACGCAAGCAAAGGTACTTGGGGGACTTGGGGGAACGTTCCAGGTGTCGCGCGACGCGCTCGGCCAACAGAAGGTGCACGGCACTTCCTTCGAGTGAAAGGCAATTCAGTAGCAGGAATGCTAGCAGGGTTGACGGTGAACCATAAGGGTCACCGTCGTCCCTGGCGCGTCGTGCCGATGGGGGACGCTATTGGGTCGTCACGCCGGGCACATAGGTTCTGCGTTCGACCCAGCCGAGCAGGCTGGCGACACAGGAGGTGAGGATCAGGTAGAGGATCCCCGCCCACAGAAAGACGTGGAAGAAGTCCAGGGTTCGCGAACCAATGTCCTGGGCGATCGCGGTGATTTCCACCACCCCGATGGTGTAGGCAATCGAGGTGAACTTGAGCTCGATGATGGCCTCGTTGGACCACTGGGGAATCACTCGGCGCAGGGCCTGGGGCAGCATGATGTGGCGGATGGCCTGCCACTTGCTCATGCCACAGGCCCTGGCCGCCACCAGTTGACCCTTGGGCACCGACAGGACCGAGCCGCGAAAGTACTCCGCCTGGTAGGCGGCACTGTTCAGGGTGATGGCGATCACGGCAGAAGTGAAGGCGTCGAAGACGATGCCGATGTGGGGCAGCCCCAGGTAGATGAAGAACATTTGCACCAGCATCGGCGTACCGCGAAACAGCTCGATGTAGACGGTACTGACCCAATAGCACAGGCGATTGCCGTAGACCCGTGCCCAGCACAGCACCAGGCCGAGGAAGAAGCCCAGCGTGATCGCTATCACCCACAGCCCCAGGGTGATGGGGATGCCCTTGATCAGCTCGGGTAGCCATTGAATGCCAAAGTTCAAAAAATCCAGCATAGCGCTCACCCATGCTCCGCGATGACATTGAGAAAGGCGCGAGTCCGCTCGTTCGTGGCACCGCTGAACAAGGCATCAGGCGAGCCCTGCTCGACGATGTAACCGTGTTCCATGAAGATGATTTCATCCGCCGCCTGGCGCGCGAAGCTCATCTCATGAGTGACCACCACCATGGTCATGCCTTCGCTGGCGAGCTGCTGCATCACGCGTACCACTTCACCGGTCAGCTCCGGGTCCAGCGCCGAGGTGGGTTCATCGAACAGCAGGACGTCCGGGTCCATCGCCAGTGCTCGGGCGATGGAGACGCGCTGTTGCTGGCCGCCGGAGAGCTCCGCCGGGTAAGCCTCGGCCTTGTCGGCCAGGCCCACTCGCTCAAGCTCCTGATGGGAGCGTGTCGTCGCGGTGGCCGGGTCGATACCGTTGACCTTCACCTGGCAGATGCGCACGTTGTCGAGCACCGTCAGGTGCGAGAACAGGTTGAAGTCCTGAAACACGAAGCCGATTCGCGCTCTCATGGCGTCGATGTTGCTATCCACCACTTCTTCGCCCTTGAGGGTGATCTTGCCGGCATCGGGATGGGTGAGATGGTTGATACAGCGCAGTAGCGTGCTCTTGCCAGAGCCCGAAGGGCCGATAAGCACCTTGGTTTCTCCCTTGCGCAGGGAAAAGCCGATGCCCTTCAAGACCTCGAGCCCGTTATAGCTTTTCTTCACGTCCTGGACGTCCAGGATAAGATCGTCGGCCATACCTGAATCTCTCTGGTTATTTTTCGAAGCCCGGCACCGCCAGCTTGCGCTCGAAGGCATAGAGCGCACTGTTGCCCGCTCTATTGAGAATGAAATAGAGCAGGGCCACCACGGCGAATACGATCAGCACATTGCCCTGGGTGCTGGTGATGATGTAGTGCGCCTGGCGGGTGAGCTCGACGACGCCGATGACATAGGCCAGCGAGGTCTCCTTGATCTGTGACGAGAACTCGTTGGTCCAGGGGCCGATGGCGTGGCGGGCGGCCTGTGGAAACAGGATGTAGCGAATGGCCTTGGCCTTGGACATGCCCATGGCTCGGGAGGCCATCATCTGGCCGCTGGGGATGGACTGAAACGCGCTGCGAAAGATCTGCGACTGATAGGCGGCCGAGCGCAGGCCCATCGCGAGTACCGCGGCGGCGAAGGCCGAAATGTCGTAGATGCCCGCCAGACCGTAAAAGAAGATGAACAACATGATGATGATGGGAATGCCACGAAACACCCGCTCGTAGACCACCAGTGGCCATTGAACGAGGCGTGTTCGAGGACCGTAGAGTTGCAATAGGCAGATGCACATGCCCAGCACAAATCCGATCGCCAAGAGCGCCGCCAGTAGCACGATGGCGACTCCCAGCCCCTTGAGAAGAAAGGGGAAATCGCGGAGTAGAACGTCGTAGATATCCATGCCGTCTGTCCTGACGTGACAGGCGCCACCGGACCGGGAAGCGCCTGTCGTGCTATCGACTTATTCGTTGCCGAGGTCGGGGAGACCGGCGACAGGCTGTTGGTAGGTGCCGACGAAGTCAGGCATGTACCCGGGGATGGCCGGTGCCGTTACGCCAGGAATATAGCTGTCGACGATCTCCTGCCATTGACCGGACTCGTAAATGGCCAAGATGCCCTGGTTCAGGTCCGCCAGAATCCCCTGGGGATCATCCTTGGACACGGCCAGCGCCAGCGGTGCGCGAATGAAGATCTTGCCGGCCATCTTGATCGGGCGGCCCGCGTTGATGTACTCCTGCGCCGAGGTGTCATCGACGATGACCGCGGAGATGCGGCCAATCGCCATGTCGTCTACCGCGGTGACATAGCTATCGTACTTGGAGAGTTCGACGTCCAGGTCACTGTTGTTGATGACGTTTTCTTCCATCCATGCCTGCTGTGAAGAGCCACCCTGAACGCCGACCTTGGCCCCACAGCAGACCGCGGTGAAGACGTTGGCATCGGAATCCTCGGGCACCAGAACGACATCATTGGTTTCCCACCAGGGAATGCTGAAGTCGATGGCTTCGGCGCGCTCCTCGGTCACGGTGAGGCCGGTCGCCAGGATATCGATCTTCTCCGCGGCGAGGGCCGGAATCAACGAGGGAAAGGGCATATCCTGGAATTCGATGTCGAAGCCTTGCTCTTCGGCGATGGCGCTCATCGCATCGATGGCAATGCCCTTGAACTCGCCGCTCTCGACGTATGCCCAGGGTGGGAAGGAGGCTTCGATGCCGACGGTGTAGGGGTCTTGAGCGAAAGCGGAAGAGGTCAGGCTGGCGCCAACCAGAGTAGCGGCCGCGAAGGCAAGGGGGCCGATCAGCGATGGGGTTTTCTTGTTCATGATCGTCTCGCAGGTAGAGGGGAGATTATTGTTAGCCTGTTCAATATGAAGTCTCGGAATTGAGGGTGTCAAACTGCCCGGATACCCGGCGAGTCACTCGGACGGCCGTTGGCATGGCGTGATGCGATTCATCTGCGCGGTTTTTTCTTGTTGACGCCGTGTTCAGTAAATTATGTGCGGGAATTTCCTGTTTTCAGAAAAACCCAAGGCCGGGTGGGGCAAGGCCGGATGGGGCAGGAAACGACGGGTCCCAATTGGATGACTTTTAAATTGTTGGACGAAAACACGTTCTTTCTCATCGCTGGTCGGTGAGAAAGAACAGCAATCTATGCCCGCAAAATTGATGTAAAAGTGCCATCGAAACAGACTCATCGTGGCGCACAGTGGTGGGAGAAGGGGTTTGCCAAGACGGAAGTGTCATGTCGACAAGGTGGCAAGATCTCGGGATAGGATAGCGCCAGGAGTCACGCTGGCGCAGGTCATGGCATGGTCGCGAAAATTCGCTTGTTCGCCAGGCGTTCAGCTTGCGGGTGATAAGCCGCCTTGGCCGCCGTCAGCGGCCCATCCAGCCGCCATCGACGGTCATCACGGTGCCGTGCAGGTAGTCCGATGCTTGAGACGCGAGGAAGACCACCGGACCCATGAAGTCCTCGGCACTGCCCCAGCGACCCGCCGGAATACGCGCGAGAATGTCCCGCGAGCGGTCGGGGTCATTGCGCAGGGCCTCGGTATTGTCGGTGGCGATGTAACCGGGGGCGATGGCATTGACGTTGACACCCTTGGCCGCCCACTCGTTGGCGAAGGCCTTGGTCAGCTGGGCGATGCCGCCCTTGCTGGCAGCGTAGCCGGGTACCGTGATGCCGCCCTGGAAGGACAGCAGCGAAGCGGTGAAGATGATCTTGCCGCTGCCACAGGCCACCATCTGCTTGCCGATTTCTCGGGTTAGCACGAACTGGGACGACAGATTGACGTCGATCACTCGGTCCCACAGCTCATCGGCGTGCTCGGTGGCGGGGGCTCGCGCGATGGTGCCGGCGTTGTTGATCAGGATATCCACTTGGGTCGCCCGCAACTGCTCGGCGAGCCGGTGAACGGCGGTCCGATCCGAAAAATCGCAGGCGATGCCACGGAACCGGCGACCGAGCGCACCGATGCGCTCGCCAATGTCACCGCCATCCGCGGCCATGTTGGCGCTGACGCCGATGATGTCGGCGCCGGCCTGGGCCAGACCAAGGGCCATTGCGGCGCCGATGCCGCGCCGGGCGCCGGTCACGACGGCCGTCTTGCCGCTTAGATCGAAGGTTGTCAGTACGCTCATGCCGGGGCTCCTGCATCGATAGAAGTAAGCGTCGTCTGTGCCTGTGGCTTGGCCGTCAGGTTATTGGAGGCTTGGCCGATACCGGCAAGCGGCTGACGGCACCATGAGGGGGATGGCCAGGACCCGCTCTGGACGGAGCGGGCTCCGACGACACGCCACCTAACGCATCGTCAGCGGGGGAGTCGTGGGCGTCACGCCGCCGGTGGTCCGCGGCGCGGGGCAAACGATCAGCGCACGGTCAGCGCCCTTGGGCCCCACGGCGTAGCCAGTCATGAACGAAGGCGAGCTTGCGCCGAGCGGGCTCCGACAGCACAAAGGGATAGAGGTCCGAAAGCCCCATCGAGCGATTGATGTGGTTGACCCCGATCGTCAGGGAGGCCGCGACCGTGATCAGACGCTCGGCATTGGTTTCGGAGTAGGGATCCCAGTTTCTGTCGGGTAGCTCCGGCGACGAGAGTCCGGCGGCAACGAAACTGTCGGCGATATCGGTCAGGTGGAGCAGGTGGGCGCAGGTCTCGGCCCAGTCCTCGTGTGGGTGAGCGGAGGCGTAGGTGGTCAGGAAGTTGTTCTTCCAGTCGGGTGGCGGGCCGTTGGTGTAGTGGGCCTGCAGGGCGCTGGTGTAATTCGCTTGTTCATCGCCGAACATGGCACGGAAGGCATCGAGAAAATCGTGGCGCAGGCTCAGGCGCCACCACAGCATATGGGCGATTTCATGGCGCATGTGGCCGATCATGGTGCGATAGGGCTCGTCCAGTGCCTGTCGACGGCTCACGCGCAGCACCGGGTCTGCCTCGGTGACGCTGATGGTGATCACCCCATTGATGTGGCCCATGGGAACCGGCGTCGCGCCCTCGGCGAGCAGATGAAAGACCGGGCGGGTGCCGGGGTCTTCGGGGCGAAACCAGTGCCAGCGCCCGAGATTGTCCAGGGCCCAGCGCTTGGCCGCTTCGGTCTGTGCCCAATTCAGCATTGCGTTGGGTAGCGAGGGATCCGGGGCAAGCGCTGTCATGGCGCAGGACTGGCAGAAGGCACCCTGACTCGGTGCGATCCAGTTGCAGCCGATGACCTCGCGATTGGCGCAGAAGGGCGGCATCGGCAGGAAGGCGCGTGCCTGGGGGTCATAGGCGACCGGGGTGCCATCGGCGGTGGTCAGGTTATCGAACCACAGCGAGCCGGCACCGACCGGATTGGAGAAGACGCGCATACGGAAAAGCTCCGATAGTGGACAGGGATATAGCGGATTGTCGCGGTACGGGGCAGTAGCGATGTCAGCCGTTGGTGATGGCGCACTCCCAATCTATGCGGGTTTCCGTCGATGTGCCAGGCCTGGGCGTCATCGTGGGTGTCTGTGCACGGCGTCGTCTCGACGCGGGGGCGCCGCCTCGCCCGTAGCGCCGCGTGGGCGTGTCGGACATCGTCGGCGCCGGGCGCTCGGCAGGGCGTCGCGGGGGGCGTCGCACAGGGCGTCGCAGGGGGCGTCGAAGGGGGCGTTGCGGAGGGCACTCGGCAGGGGGCGTCGAATCCGCGACTCGGTCAGGCGCGTCTCGCGGTGCCACACCGCTCGAGCCAAAAAAAAGACCCCGGCGCGAGTCCGGGGCCCAAGGCAAGCTGCCGGGATGACAGCAGGGTCAGGAGCTGTGTTCGATGGCGGGCGTTGGCTCCTCGCTGGCGCCTCGCGCGCGACGCTCGACCACACGCCTTACGCCGACGTAGAACAGCGGCGTCAGCAGCAGGCCGAAGACGGTGACGCCGATCATGCCGTAGAACACCGCCACGCCCATGGCTTGGCGCATCTCGCTGCCGGCGCCGGTGGCCAGCATCAGCGGGATAACACCGGCGGTGAAGGCCACCGAGGTCATCAGGATCGGGCGTAGTCGCAGGCGGCAGGCGGTGAGCACCGCCTCCAGGCGTGAGTGCCCGGCGTTTTGCTGTTCACGGGCGAACTCGACCAGCAGGATCGCGTTCTTGCAGGCCAGCGCCACCAGCACGATCAGGCCAATTCGGGTGAAGATGTTGTTGTCGCCGCCGGTGAGCCATACGCCGGCCATGGCCGAGAGCAGCGTCATGGGCACGATCAGGATGATCGAGAACGGCAGCGACCAACTCTCGTACTGGGCGGCGAGCACCAGGAAGACCAGCAGCACCACCAGCGGAAAGACGTAGATCATGGTGTTGCCCGCCAGCACCTGCTGGTAGGTCACTTCGGTCCATTCATAGCCCACGCCCGAGGGCAGGGTAGCCGCCAGCACCTCCTCGATGGCCTGCTTGGCCTGGTCGCTCGAGTAGCCTGGCGCCGGCGAGCCGTTGATGTCGGCGCTGACGAAGGTGTTGTAGTGCATGACCCTGTCCGGTCCCGTGGCCGGGCTGATCTCGACGAAGCTGCCGAGCGGAATCATGCGGCCGTCGTTGCTGCGCACCTTGAGCTGGGAGATTGCCTGGGCATCGAGGCGATACTCGGCGTCGGCCTGGGCACGCACCTGATAGGTACGGCCGAAACGGTTGATGTCGTTGACGTACAACGAGCCCAGGTAGATCTGCAGGGTGTCGAACACGGCGTCGAGGGACACGTTCATGATCATGGCCTGCTCGCGGTCCACGTCGACATCGAACTGCGGCACCTGAATGCGAAAGCTCGAATAGACGCCGGCCAGGCGCGGGTCCTGGTTGGCCGCAGTGACGACCTGCTGGGTGGCGTCGAAGAGCCCGGTAAAGCCGACGTTGCCGCGGTCTTCAAGCTGCAGTTTGAAGCCGCCGGTGGTGCCGAGCCCGAGGATGGGCGGTGGCGGAAAGACCGCCACGTAGGCTTCGTCGATCTGGCCGAATTCGGCGTTGAGCTTGGCCGCGATGGCGCTCGCCGACAGTGCCGGCGAGCGGCGCTGCTCGAAGTCCTCAAGCGTAGTGAACACGATGCCGGAGTTGGAGGCATTGACGAAGCCGTTCACCGACAGTCCCGGGAAGGCGACGGTGTGGGCGACGCCGGGCGTCTGCAGGGCGATTTCCTGCATTTCGCTGACGACGTCGCTGGTGCGGTCGAGGCTCGCCGCATCCGGCAACTGAGCCATGGCCACCAGGTACTGCTTGTCCTGTGACGGAATGAATCCCCCCGGCACCTCGTCAAACAGCTTGCCGGTCAGCCCGAGCAGCGCCAGATAGCCAAGGCCGACGATCAGTCCGAAGCGCATCAGGCGGCGAATCAGGCCGGTGTAGCCGCGCGACAGGGTGGCGAAGGCGCGGTTGAAAGGGGCGAACAGCCAGCGCCCGAACAGCGCATCGACGACGCGAGTGAGCAGATCCGGCTTGGCGCCATGGGGTTTTAACAGTAGCGCCGCGAGCGCCGGCGATAGCGTCAGCGAGTTGAAGGCCGAGATCAGCGTCGAGATCGTGATGGTCAGGGCAAACTGCTGGTAGAACTGCCCGGTCAGGCCGCTGATAAAGGCGGTCGGCACGAAGACCGCCGTCAGCACCAGGGCGATGGCGATGATCGGCCCGCTGACCTCGCGCATGGCGATATGGGTCGCTTCAACCGGCGAGTGGCCGAGCTCGATGTTGCGCTCGACGTTCTCGACCACGACGATGGCATCGTCGACGACGATACCGATGGCCAGTACCAGGCCGAACAGCGACAGCGTATTGATCGAGACGCCGATCATCTGCATCGCGGCGAAGGTGCCGATCAACGACACCGGCACCGCGATGAGCGGAATCAGCGACGCCCGCCAGGTCTGCAGGAACAGCACCACGACCACGACCACCAGCAGGATCGCTTCGAGCAGGGTGTGGATCACCGCCTCAATGGAGCCACGCACGAACACCGTCGGATCGTAGACGATGTCGTAGCTGACGCCGTCGGGAAAGTCGCTCTGGGCCTCGTTCATGTAGGCGCGCACCGAGTCGGACAGGGCGATGGCATTGGAGCCGGGGCGCTGGAACACCGGCATGGCCACGGCATCCTTGCCATCGAGCTGGGCGCGCAGCGCGTACTGATCGGCGCCGAGCTCCACCCGGGCCACATCACCCAGGCGAGTGATACGCCCAGAGTCATCGACGCGGATCACGACGTTGCGAAATTCCTCCGGCGATGACAGTCGGCCCTTCACGTTCAGAAGACGCTGGAACTGGCTTTCATTGGGGGCCGGCTGGGCGCCCAGACTGCCGGCGGCAACCTGTTGGTTTTGAGCGCGCAGCGCCGTCACCACGTCGCTGGCGCTCAACCCGCGAGAGGCAATGGCCGCGGGGTCGAGCCACACGCGCATGGCGTACTCGCCGGCACCGAACAGCTGAGCGTCGCCGACGCCATCGAGGCGCGCGATATCGTCCTGCAGGTTGAGGCGGGCATAGTTGGACAGCCACAGCTGATCATAGCGTCCATCGGGGGAGGTGAGGTGCACCACCATGGTCAGGTTGGGTGATGACTTCTCGGTGGTGACGCCGAGTGCTTGCACTTCCTGGGGCAGACGCGGCGTGGCGCGGGCCACGCGGTTCTGCACATTGACCTGGGCCTTGTCCAGGTCGGTGCCGAGCCCGAATGTCACCGTCAGCGTCAGGTTGCCGTCGGCGGTGGACTGGGAGTCCATGTAGAGCATGCCTTCCACCCCGGTGATTTCCTGCTCCAGGGGGGTGGCGACGGTCTTGGCGATGACTTCGGGGTTGGCGCCGGGGTAGTTGGCCTTGACCACCACCGTTGGCGGCACGACTTCGGGATACTCCGAGATCGGCAGCTTGAACAGCGCCAAGGCCCCCGCCACGACGATCAGGATCGACAGCACCGTGGCGAACACCGGACGGCGGATGAAGAAGCTCGACAGGTTCATGTGCGCTCCCGAGCGGTGGCGCTCTGGCCGCCATCGGCGGCAAGCGAGGCCGGAGATTCGGCCGCGCGGGCCGGCAACCGCTCGGCCAGGCGATCGGTGCGCTCGCGCAGTTGCTCGAGGGGCGCCCGGTCGGGGCCGTCGACGGACTGGGGCGTCACCGCCATGCCCGGGCCGAACTTCGACGGCCCCGCGGCAACGACGCGCTCGCCACCATCGAGGCCTGAGGTCACTTCGCGCCAGGCACCGAAGCGGCTGCCGGTGGTGATCGTGCGGTAGGCGAGGGTGCCGTCTTCGGCGGCGATGAGCACGAACTGGGCATCGAGATCGGTGCCGATGGTGCGGTCGGGTACCAGCACGCCGTCGGTCTGGCGGGCCGCGGCGAGCCGGACGCGGGCGAAGGCGCCGGGGCGCAGCGATGGATTCTGGGCGCTGAACCGCGCCCTTACGCGCAGGGTGCCGGTATCTTGATCGACCTGGTTGTCGATGAAGTCGAGACTCGCCTCGAAGGGAAAGTCATCCTGGCCCGCCAGCTGCAGCTCCACCGGCCAGCCGCTTGCGGCGCTGACCCCGGCAAAGTGGCGATTCCAGGTGCGCTCGTCGATGTCGAAGTAAGCGTCCACCGCGTCGGTGCTGACCAGGGTAGTCAATACGCTTTGCCCCGCGCTGACGACGTTGCCTGCGGTCAGTTGAGCGCTCGATACCTGGCCGCTGATCGGCGACGTGACCACCGCGTAGTCAAGGTCTAGCCGGGCGCTATCGAGCTGCGCCTGCAGCGACGCCACCTGGGCGCCTTGCGCCTGGGCATTGGCGTGTCTGGCCTCGGCTTCTTCTCGCGCCATCAGGTTGCGGCCGACCAGCTGGCTGGCGCGTCGGGATTCGCCGTTGGCGCGGGCCTGTTCCGCCTTGCCGCGGGCGAGTTCGGCGTCGAGTTCACGCACCCTTGCCTCGAAAGGCGCCGTATCCAGGCGCACCAGCGGCTGGCCTTTCTCCACCCGAGAGCCTTCCGCGAACAGCACCTCGGCCACCTGCCCGCTGACCCGCGGGCGCAGGGTGACTCGCTCGGGGGCCTCCAGGCGCGTGGTGTACTGGTACCAGGTGGCGATCGGCTGGCGCACCGCCTCGACGACTTCTACCGTGGGCGGCGCCGAGGCGGCAGCGGCGGTTGCGGTCTCGCCTTGGCTTGGCTCACAACCGCCAAGCAGCAGCGCGAGGGAGGCGGGGGCAAGCAGCAACAGGCCACGACGAGCAAGATGTGACGGGCGCAGCGAGGAGGATGAGGCCGAGGCGGGCGACCGCATGGCGCCGCCGCCCTGGGGGCTTCTGTGTTGCATCAGGCGACTCCTGAAAGTGAGGATCGCCAGTGTAAGCATTCAATGAGGGTTGTATTAGACCGGTTGGTCGCACATTATTGTTGCCTGAAATGCACGCAAGCGTGCGCGAACCGTCACTGCGCCCCTCGGTGGTCTCTGCGACGGAAAAATAGCGACGAACCAAAGAGGCAAGAGACAGCCGTGGATACCCCGAGTCGTTTACTACTGCTGGTCGATGTCGCCGAGCTTGGCAGCTTTTCCGAAGCGGCCAAGCGCCGCGAGATGGATCGATCGGTGGTCTCCAAGCACATCGCCCGGCTCGAGCAGGACCTGGGGGTGCGGCTATTGAATCGCTCGACGCGCTCGCTGTCATTGACCGACGCCGGCCTTGCCATGCTCGATCAAGGCCGCTCGCTCAGGGAGTGGATGTACAACACCCAGGCGCTGGCCGAGAACCTGCAAGAGCGTCCCACCGGGCGGCTAAGAATCAGTGCGCCGGGGATCCTCGGGCGCTGTATCGGCTTCGAGGCGCTGCGCCGCTTTCGCCGCCTCTATCCCGACGTGGAGGTCGACCTGCAGCTGGAGGAGCGCCGGGTCGACGTGATCGGCGACGGCTATGACCTGGCCTTGCGGGTGGGGGATCTGGAAGACTCGAACCTGATCGCCGCGCCCCTGGCACCGAACCCGCTGTTGATCGGAGCGAGCCCGGAGTTCATCGAGCGCCACGGCGAACCCAAGGATCTTGCGACCCTGTCTCGGCTGCCGGCGCTGACCTGGTTGACGCAGCAGACTCAGCTGGACTTTCTGCCGTACCGTGACGCCAATGGGCACGAGCAACGGCTCGTTCTGAACAGTCAGATTCGCACCAGCGAGGTAGAAATCATCAAGCGCGGGGTGATGGACGGCATGGGCATCGGCGTGCTGCCGGCGTTTGCGATCTACGACGAGGTCAGTGACGGGCGCATCGTGCCGATCATGACCGACTTGCCGCTTGAGGACTTCGGCACCATCACCTTGCTCTACCCGCACCGGGACATGCCGCTCAGAACCCGGCGCTTCATCGATATTCTGATGGACATCATCGGCACGCCGCCGAAATGGGAAACCCACATTCCCGGCTTCGGTCAGATGTATGGCAAGGGCCAGGCCAAGTATGATGGAGTGCCGCTGGCCTCGTGAGGGGCCGGACAGACAAGGCGACCCCTTGGTCAGGTGGGTTGGCGCCACCCTCGGGCATTGGCCGTTGTGGTGGCCCAGGCGGGGTAGGGGCCCGGATTTCACTTATCGAATCGGAGTGTGACATGAACCACGAGATGCCCTCCCAGGAAGTGATCCTCGCCGGTGAAGAGCTCGGCGAGCATCGCGACCATTACTCTGACGAGCGTTTCTGGACCAAGATCGGCCGCTACGCCAGGGTCGCCGGTGAAGCGACGCTGTCTCGGGCGCTCATGCTCTACTACGCCGCCCGCGACAAGGACACCCCGGTATGGGCCAAGACCACCATCTATGGCGCGCTGGGCTACTTCATCTCGCCGCTGGATGCCCTGCCAGATCTGACGCCATTGATCGGTTACACCGACGACATGGGCATGTTGGCCGTCGCCCTGATGACCGTCGCCAGCTACGTGAAGGACGAGCACAAGCAGAAGGCCAGCATCACGCTCAAGCGCTGGTTTCCCTGATCGGCTCTCGATCTCCGTGACCACCCTACCGACGGCCTTGCCCTCGTCGACCAGGGAAACGAGACTTCCACGTGTCTGGCCGAGGTTCTTCACAGACACAGCAATGCCACCTTCTTCGTGGTGGTATGTCGAGGCCTCGGATCGCGGATGATGGGTCCGTCGCGCGCGCTGAACGTGACCGGTAATCGGCGACGACCTCACGATTTTCTCTACTCCTGCACCCGTTCATCGGCGCCTCTGGAAGCCACGGGTGGCGGAAAGGGCTTCGCGCTTGATCGTGGCAGACGCTTATTGTATCCGACGTCAACTATGCTGATCGGCCAGAGTCATTGTCGCTCTATATCTCGCTGATATAGGCTTGCGTCGCCGATACTTCGGTCTCATTTCATTCGACGACGGGAAGGATTCATGTCACGACACCTTTTACTTGCCTCTTTATTGATCGCGGCCTCCACCAGCGCCTGGGCCAACGACCTCAAGCCTGGACAGTGGGAAATCACCCAGAGCCTGACAGGCGAACAGCTACCTGAGCAGATGACCCAGGAGACGACAGAGACGCAGTGCATGACCGCGGAAGAATCCGATGACATGGCGGCGACGATGCGCAAGGACTGGACGGCATCCGGCTGTGAGGACATCAATATCAGCCGCGACGGCGATGTCATTGATGCGCAGGCATCCTGCCCCTCCGCCGCTCGCACAACCACCTTCGATGCCGATATCACCCTGCACAGCGATGAGCACTTCACTACCGCGATCAAGATGGACAACGGTCAGCAGGTAACCATTCAGCAGGAAGGCCAGTGGATCGGTGAGAACTGCGAAGGCTAGGCGAAACACCTTGCTGGCACCGTAACTGGTGCATAAGAAAGCCCGGCACTGCGGCGGGCTTTCTATTTCTACCCTGAGAGAGACAGTTGGCGGAGCCTGTCAAGGCACTTGGAAGACGTGTTGATGCCGCTTCTAACGGCTGATCCACCTGATGAAGCTTCGGAGCGCGGAGGCGTACAGGACTTCTGTGGCAGGAGGATACTCCACAGGCGGTCGCGCCAGCTTGCGGACGACGATCAGGGCGAGGCGCCGGATAATCAGGCTCCGATAGCGGAGCAGTATTACACAGGACATAAATGGTGCCCTCTGCAGGATTCGATAAAATAATGATTTGATTTTTAATGATTTTTGACAGGTGGGCACTGTCAATATACCGCTACTCTGATAGACAGCCCATGTCTCCTATCGTCGTAGAGGCACTATGCTGGCCCAGCGCTGAGGGCAAATTCCACAGCCAACGACGAAGAACCTTTCGATGGCTTCGCGCTTGTTCGTGGCAGCCTTCTATTGCGCTATCGGGAGCTTCTCTATATGGGTCTCGATCGCCTCACGGACTTGCCTTGTCATCGGAAGGTTGTGCTTTTCGGCCTGCCAGTGCTGGCGGAAGCGTGCGACAGTCTCGTGCGCCGTATCCAGAACAAGCCTTTCGGGAATGGCCGCTTTGGCTGCTAAATGCCCAAGCTCGTCATTGGTCAGTTCGGAAAACGCGCGGGCCCGGCTGATTCTGAGTCCCATATCGTCGTTGGGGATATAGGGGATGGTCGAGACAAGATCGTAGGCCGGAGCGAGAGCCGCATTTCGCCGGTCGGGATAGATGAGCGACCAGTTCTTGATATGCATATCGCCGTTTCCGGTCAGAACGCAGAACACCAGCCGCCGGATGAACTCGGCGATATCAGCGTCAGTGGTCTCGGCGGCAAGTACCTGCGCAATATTACGCAAGGTTGCGGTTCTGTATTTATGCTCGGGATAGACATCGAAGACCTGCGCAAAATCCTCGATATGGACGGCGCTGCCGTCAGCCAGCCTGTCGAACCGTTCGATAATGAAGGCGCTTTGGCCGATCTCGTCGATTCCTTCGGGCAGATTCTTGATGCTGCCGATGTCGACAAGATCGATGGGGGGGACGTCTATGCCGGTGAGGCGCGCGAGTGTCATCATCGAGAACTCGTTTTCGGGGACGCCATCGAACTCGCGCGATGGGAATTTCACGATCCATGAGCCACCTACGCCAGATGCCGGAATCGTCAGGCCGCCCGTCGGTGCGAGAACCGCCGAGAATTTGAGCTGCACCCCTGCGAGCGAGAACCGCAAGGCGTTCTCGCGGCGATCACCCACGGCGTCACCGGCATCGGTACTCTCACCGCTAACCGGCGGCCATGCTTCGCCATCAGCGGGTTTGATCGTGACCGCGCCGGGCAGATCGCGACCAAGCGCCCACAGTAGATACAACTCGCGCTCGGGATTTACGCCCGCATTCTCCGCAAGGTACTTGCGCAGATGGCCTTCAGGCAGAAGGTTCGAGAAAAAGGGCATCACGCGCTTCTGGTAGGCGCGGAAGTCCGTCAGTAATGCGCCGAACTCATCCTTGAAGGCCAGTCCCAGGGTCGGTCTGTCAGGGTTGTCGATATAGGCGTCGTTGAAGGCGAAAATCGTTCGGTCTCCACCGACATTGGTGAGAGTGCCGATGGCTTCCCCATAGAGCAGGACGTCAAGGACAGAGACATTAGCCATCATCCTCCTCCTCCAGCCGATAGGCCGGTCTTGGCGAGCGCGCCACTTCCTGGGACGCCGCGCGATGGGCGAGTTGGTTGCGCAAAGAGCGGATGTTCTCGGCAGCCCTGTTGACGGCCTCATCGCTGCTCGAGGACTCGATAGACTCGATGGTGCGCCTTACCTTTTTTAGAATTTCAGGGTCAATTTGGCTCTGGATTCGGGTGATCTCGCGGATGCGGCGCTGGAGATTTTCGACGTTCGCACCAGATGCATGGGATGCGAGGGCATCGACCATCTCGCGGATGCGGTCGAGTTCCCGCCGTGTTGCCGCATTGATGACCGGCGTGCTGGCGACGCTGCGGGTGATTGACTGGACAGCTGGAAGAGCCTTGCGGGGAACGAGCATCAACTCCAGGTCCAGCGCGTGGGCGATGGAAGAAAGGCTTGAGACGCGCAGGTCAACGGCATTATTTTCTATTTTCGAGATGTGCGACTGCGGCACACCGGCGAGAGCGCTCAGTTCCCGCTGGCTGAGCCCTTTCGCTTCTCGTGCGGCCTTGAGTCGTGCGGTCAGTTCTTCCGTCCTATAGCTCATTTGATCTGCTTTTCTATATCATTTGCTAGTTTTGATCTGCTAAAGCAGATCAATCTGCGCGATGAGATTCAATAGTCATTGATCTATCATGATAGATCAAAACACAATATTGATCTATTTTAATGGATCAACACCTGCCAGTAGCGAGTGCCCTGTGAGGGGGACGGTCAGGGCCAGCCGCAACATCCTGGGGCACTCGAGAATATCGAGCGCGCAATGACCATGGCGCCAAACCGCCCGCGTCATAGCGCGGGCAGCGTACCGGAACCTACCGGGCCGGGGCGGCCTGTTCGGCGGCCCCGGCGATGGTGTCGACAATGGCTGGCTGCAAGCCGCGAAGGTGCGGGGCACGCGGGCGGGTCGATGACAGTGGTGCCGGAAGCCGTTCAGATGTCGCCTGGTCGTGTTGGCAAAGCCGTGGGCAGGCCTTGCCACATACAGCACAAGGGTAGAGGGCGCCACGCTCAGCGTTGTTGCGGAGCTCCACGTGGTAGGTGCCGGTGTACCGGGTATGTTGCTTCGTCATGGGCGTAGCTGGCGTTACAAAAAGGGAAGGGATGCCGGTCAGGCTCGTCGGCACCTGGGATCAGACGGCATCTCATCGCCGGTCGCGTTGCCCCTGCTGGCCTTGTCAACGTCATGCCAGACAACGTATTCCCGGAGCGAGCACGGATGAGAGACGCGAAGAGACCGATGACGTTGGGCTAAGCCAACCGCAGAGCGTGCACTTGATGTGGGCTCGGCACGTAGTGATGGCGCGACGCGGGCTCGGAGGGAACGGGAGAGGAGGTGGGAAGGGCGTCGATGGCGCCCTCTGCAGGATTCGATAAGCTTAATTAACTATCTGTTATAAATAGCTTTTCTTGTTTGTTTGGGATTTTATTATACCATTAGCTATACCATCTTCCCGCAACACATGGCTGTGCATCCATGCCTTCGCAGCGAATGGAACGCCCTCTGCCCACTTTCGGCCAAAGTCTGCCTTTAAGGAGATTCTGATACAGCGCTATGCTCAGGTGCATTGGACGCAGGGTAGAGCCTTATCGAAGAAAAAGTGCGAATGGGGTCCAACGTTTCTTTCCACGTATTTTTATATTTCATTTTTTGCAAACCTTTTCCAAGCTTCATTCTCTACCAAAGTTGATCTGTAGATCTTTATCTTACTGCATCCTCTTATGGCTCGAAGGGCCGACTTAACCTGATTTGCGACTTCCTTGGGGAGCCAAGGGCTTAACATGATTCGACTGACTGTGTCGAGGCCAACTGGAATCTTGAGTGTGATCGTCTCGTGATTGGTGCGAGCAACAAAAAGACGATACTCCATTTCATCGCCAAAGGCATGACGCTTAATAAATGGCAGTTCCTCGGTTTCTGGCGGCTTTGAACGCATATCATCTAACGTTCTGTATATTACTGGTTCTGCTCTTAAGCCTTCCACTTGCCTCACACGATCCAAAAACATTCCTTTATGAAACTCGATGCAAACGCCACTGGCTCCATGTGAAAAAACCCTCCAGTGATGATAAGTTTCGTTAGTTTCAGTAAGGCACAGTGAATAGATTGAGCTAAGCCCAGTAGCTACTCCATATTGTTGCAAATAATATGAGTCATTACGATCATCCCAATACTTCGGATTGAGAAGTGTGATGTTTTTTGATTCGAGAAAGTCGATCAGAAACGGTAGCTCAGTGTACCGGCGAAGGAACCTTCCCTTTGAACTGTCTTTCATAACATATAAATCCTTAAATAAAATGCAAAGTAGCGATGAGTAGGATAGATAGGGCGTACACCCCCTACTACCCCGCTGATTCGGCCATCAGCTACCACGCCAGGTCCATCAGCATGGTATAAAGTTTGACATCCGGCCAAGCATGGTCGTTCAGAAAAGCCTGATTTACGCTTGGTTTAGGTTCGCCGTAGACGTTATCTCTAACCACTTGTTATGCATTTTTAGCCTGTGTAGCTGGAAAGTATCTTGTTGTTTCCAGTAACCATTAAAAACTAGCGGTTTTATTCAATCTACTTGCGAAGAAACCAGAAGTTTGGCGGAATAGGCAATCGGTAATGTCTGCACGCAGTCAAGAACATAGGAATTAAGCCAGTCCTAATTGCACTAACATTACTTATGGCAGTGCAAGTTTCTATAGCTTTGTTTAATGTTTCCATCAATGCTTCATGGCCATTATGAGGCGATAAATCGGTAACACAAATGCCGTGATGCGTCTCACCAAACCACATTAAATCATCGGAATCCTCGTCTGGAAACCATGCTTGATGGGTACAGTTTGGTATCTTCTGATTTAGACGTTCAGTGAATTCTTTCGTCTCTCTCTCATCGGCTACGTACAGCATCCAAAAATAGATATAGGGATATAAAATACTGCCCACACATGCTTCATCAAGGTACGATTGATCCGCACTTTCCGGATGCGCTAGAAGATCAACGTAGTCTCTCAGACATGTGGGATACCGAGAGTTTGTGATAAGAGCGAAAGTTGTTCGGTGAGAAATGAATTTCAACCATGGCAGAAAGCGAGACTCTGACTGCGTTAACTGAGCAAGATACATAACTAACGAAATTTCAATCATGTGGTCATCTCGAATCGGCGAACTGAGAGTCGGATTAGAATTGATCATCGAAACCAATGTATCCAATGTTCGGTTAGTACTCTCTGTCAAAGATTTCAAGAAATCTGGATCGCCATCTGGTAAACGTTTTGATAATAGATCAGTCCAAATTCCACGCGTAGCCAATCTGCCCAAGAGCTCAAACATTGCCAAATTAACATCAACTGACTCCCGTGAGCGTACAGCTACAGAGAGTGCGTGCGGCGTCCCGCCATGGGCATATGCCGTTTTTTCCAAGTACATCTCCGATTTTGTCAGATACAGCTTTAAGAACTGATCAAAAATAAACGCCAAGGTCTCTTCATGTTTGGTTGGCCTTTTCTTTGGCTCTCGCTTCCGAATTAAATTCCAGCAGAACAGCATACCAAGTTCGGAAACCCTGTATGTGCTTTCTAAGTTATTCGCCTCAATCGCCCAAGATATCACTGCATGTAAGCAGATAAACGACTGGCGCAAGCGAAGAAGTTGATCTTTCTGAGATGAGTGCTCTTCTAGTAGAAGGTTTCCGAGAAAGGCGCGCGTGTACTCATAACAAACACTAGGCTCATTGACCATTGCCACTGCTTTTTGGAAGTTACGACGTGGTTCTTCTTCTAAAAGCTCACGGGCCAAGAGGCAACGCATCATGAGATCGGCTAGTCGATATCCATTCCACTCTTCGTAGCTTATCTTGTCCGTCGTATACCGGGCAGTGTATCCTGCCCAGTTCATAAGAGCTGTTTCCTCTAGCTCTCCTCCGCAGCACAGGCAGATTTTAATCGGAAGATCTGCGTGCTCTCGAGCCACGTTGCTCCGCAGATAAATGTCTCTAATTTCATCCAATTCCGGGCGGACAGCCTGAACTCCCGTTGACCAGTCGCTACGAGAAATGTTTCCCGCCTTGATACAGAATAGGTATAGATATCTCTGCTTATCCTCACCTTTTATTTTTCCAACAGCTGCTATGTCCACACCATTCTGCCTAGTCCCTATCATTGGCGTGTTCAGTACGCGCAGTCCGATTTCAGAGAGTAGGTTGGGCAAAACAGATTTATCTAGATCTCCACGCTCCTTAAGCGAAGCGAGGTACTCTTTCAGAATGATCCTCATTGCGAAACCTTTTGCTCAATTCGAAATATTGTGAGCATCTCGTTAAAGCCCACTGGGTCAATCACAGCAAGTCGTGGAAACTCAGCACTATAGAAAAACTCTGACAATGGCGTGACACTGGGTACTTTCTTGCCATTCTCCCCGCTTATTAGGGAAAAGCTTTTCTTCCCGTAAAGGAGGGTTTGGCGAGGAACTAACTGGCAAATTAAAGATCTCTCATGTGCTTGTTTTTGAATTTCTTTATTGCACTCACGATCCTGAATTGCTGCGGCACGTCGTTGCTCAATAGTGGGACGAAACTCGACCAGGTGTTCCGTTGATTTAAGACCTTCTAGGTAAATATCATGCTTTTCTATAAGACGTTTAATACAACCAGAGATGCGCTTTGATGGTTTTTTTCTTCGTTCGTTAAGGAAACTTCGAAGATCACCATTATAGCTAAGAAGCAGAGGATTATATAATAATTCTTCGGCCTCTTCTCTCGCTAATTTCTTCCCGCTTTTTACGATGCTCAAGAGAATGGACGCGGCGGTAATTTCATGAAGCCATAGAAAGCCAACGCACTTTCGTGCCAAGAAAATCTGATCATTCAAATCATTCGGCAACCTGGCCCTAGAAATTTCAACAATGTTGTTTTTATTGCCGCCTTCTCCAACCATATCCGCGAGAAACTTGCATAAATCAAACTGACCGCTAACAAGCCAACTAGAAAAAAGTTGAGCTGCATTGTCAGGGCTACTCCATATCCACTGGCAAAAATTGTAAAGCTGACTCGGTTCGATTGAGTTTTCCAGCTTCGGAATTTGAGTGGCGAATACTTCTATGACTTTATTTAGATCCCATCCTTCGTCTTTTGCATGTAAGGCATGGTCCAGCCAATGAAGGGTTGCCTGTGGATTTGAAACTTCTCCAGCGAGAACCTGCAAAATAATATCGATACTCTCAGCCCCAACGCCCTTTGAATGATAGAATAAAGCAGCTGATAACTGAACTAATTCGCTATCGCCCTTTTCATCGATAATCGCTTCAATGAACTCCTGTTGTCGGTATGGCTCAAACGAACCAAGTTTTTCCCAGGTGTTGAACGTAGTTTCGATAGCGGAAGATCTTACGTTCTGATCTTTTTCAATAGCGATGACTTTGCAGCACTCGTCTATGACGCGTTTGGCAATTGTTTCACTGCTTACCTCAAGCCTCCCAAGAGAACGCAGCCCCACAGCGACAACAGCTTTATCGGAGTGCCCTAGCAACTCGAAGGCAAGCTCTATGCTCCCAAGGGCTTGAACCGCAAAAACACAATGTGAAAGGCATAATTTATCGAGAGATATAGCCCCATCGACGATCAGCTTAGCCTTTTCAGTATTGGCTTTGCACCATTTAACCAGCGAAATATTTGGCATCCCTGCCGCGCCGTCAGGTCCAGCTTTACTAGCTAGAGTGTGGACCAACCTCAGTACGTCTCGAAACGAACAATCCAGTTCGGGGATCGCCTGATCAAATAAATGCACAATCGACCAAAACTCGTTGTGATCTAGGTCCTCAATAACGGCCAGGTTATGATCTGACACCAGCGAAATTTTCCCTAAATTATGAAGCTTACATAATACTGGGCCGTATTCCTGTCTGCGAATATGACTCTCAAGCGAAAGAAGACATGGAATCAATTCACCACGACGATCAGCGTATTCCAGTTGCTTGTGAATAGAGGGGGTAGTTTTCACTGATTAATCACCTTAGAAGGCTGTTGTTCGCGGCTAGCACGGTGGCAAACTAATCATCCCGCCAGCTGCATAACACGAATCGACGTGCCCACTGGACCTACCAGCATGTCGGCTTTGGGTCATAAGCAGCCTCCGGACCAGTCAGGCCTTTCCAAGACCATACTATTGCGAACGTGGCATAGATTCCCCCAATACGCCACTGACGTTAGACCAACGCCTTGCATACTCAGCATAAATTCGCATGGATTCGCATGAATAGTGAGGACCTTCTACCCCCTATGGAGCCCAGTATCGGCGGGACTTTGAGCCAAGTGCATGACTGCATTAAAACCGACAGGTTTAGCGCGCAGGGGGGGCGGGGTGTCGACAGCGCGCCAGGGTGGCGGACGGGGGTAGGGGGGGGGCAACACTCGAAGACGCCCAGGGCAGCGCATTAGATAGGGCTCAAAACGGATCAACCCCGCCGTATGGCGGGTTGATGGGTTGGGCGCTTGTGTAACTGCCCTTAGGCTGAAGCGCTTGCCAGAGTTGCCTCCAGCTCCTTCAGGTGTCTCGCTGTCACCCTGTTGTTTTGGATGGCCTCTCGCGGTATTTCACAGTTCAGCGCTGGGATCTCTGCTTGATGCTCGTTGCTCCCGTGAGGTAGCGGTAGCAGTTTGAGGAAGAGGGCACCGATAGCGGCGAACTGTCTCCGCTCAATGTCATGTTTGACCTGCTGGTTCTCTTCCCGATTAAGATGCCGGAAGAATGCCCTGTTGAGTTGCGTGCAGGTGTCGATGCCGATCTAGGCCGATGAGGTTGGGCTAAGCCAACCGCAGAGCGTGCGTGATGTGCTCGACACGCAGTGATGGCGCAGCGCGGGCTCGATCGCAGCGGGAACGAGAGAAGAGAGAAGAGAGAAGAGGTGGGAAGGGCGTCGATGGCGCCCTCTGCAGGATTCGAACCTGCGACCTGCCGCTTAGGAGGCGGCTGCTCTATCCTGCTGAGCTAAGAGGGCGTGCGGCGCGCATTATAAGCGTCTGACGCGTCGAGATAAACCCGCCTCTCTTCGGTGGCGGTGTGATGAGGCCAAATCCTCGGTAGAATGCGCACACCTAGAGCTTTTACCGCGGACTCGACTGCCTGCATGCCCGATACTCCCTCCCGGCGCGATACCACGCCGTTTAGCGCTTCACTTGGCACTCCGACCATGGCCACGGCGGCGTCGCCGCTGTCTGCCCATGGCGATCGTCACTTCGATGGCCTGGCTGACAAGTTTTCGGCGTCGCTGTACGGTCACCTGCGCGGTGAACTGCGCCTGTCGTTGCTCGATCGGCTGTTGCCGGAAATGCTCGATCTTGCCGGGCAGCCGGTACTCGATGTGGGCGCGGGGCTCGGCCAGCAGGCTCGCTGGTTTCTGGCCCGTGGACATGACGTGACCCTGGCCGAGCCTTCCGCCGATATGCTCGAGCGCGCCCGTGAAGACCTGGCGGATGTCACGGTGGATGGAAAGATCGGCAGCGGTGCGCCACGTTTCGTTCAGGCGCCGCTTCAGTCGCTGGCAAGCCGAGCCCCTGGTCCCTGGCCCCTGGTGGTCTGCCACGCGGTGCTCGAGTGGCTGGGCGATCCGCGTGGCGGACTCGAGGCGCTGGCGTCTCTGGTCGCCCCGGGTGGGCAGTTGTCGCTGATGGTGTTCAACCGCGATGCGCTGCGCCTGTCCAATGTGGTCAAGGGCAACCTGGAAAAGGCCTTGGCCGACCGCCTCGAGGGCAAGGGGCAGCGGCAGCGCCTGACGCCTATTTCCCCGGTGACCCACGCCGACGTGGCCACCTGGGCCGAGTCCCTGGGGCTTACCCTCGAGGGCGTCGCCGGGATTCGCGTCTTTCATGATTACCTGCGTCATCCGCCGGCGGAGCAGGGCGAGCTTGAACGCTTGATCGAGCTTGAACACCGCTACTGTCGCACGGACCCGCATTGGCGGCTGGGCCGCTACCTGCTCTACACCTTGCGACGTCCGGCGTCCTCGGATGACGCTAGTGCCGCTGACAGTGTCGCCGGTAGTGTCGCCGATAACGTCACTGAGAGCGTCGCCGATAACGTCACTGAGAGCGTCGTCGATAACGTTGTCGAGAGTACCGCTGAGGAGGAGTCGCCATGAGCGCCGAGACGCCGGTCGGCCAACTGCTGGAGCGCCAGGACGCCGACTATCGTGGCTGGTGGTGGGTGGGGCCGCCCCGCGATGGCTGGCTGGAAGGCGGCCAGGGGTGTCTGGTGAGTGGTGATTTCGCCGTGCGTCGGGCCTGGCACGAGCGTGGCCGGCCGGCGCTTTCGCCCTTCGATGGCGAGGGCATTGACGAGGCGGCTTCGTCGCCGGTGCCCGGTGCGGTGCTGTTCTGGCCCAAGGCACATGCCCTCGGCGAGTGGTGGCTGCTGTGGCTCTGCGCCAGGCTGCCGGAGGGCACCAGGCTGCAGTTGGTGGGAGAGAATCAGGGCGGCATCAAGCGCGTGCTCAAGGTGCTCGCGGCGCTGGGGCTTGGCTGTCGCAAGCTCGATAGCGCCCGGCGTTGTTCGCTGTTCGAGACCCGCACGGCGCGTCTGGCGTTGGACCCGGAGGCCGTCTGGACGCACTTCGAGGCCGAAGGCTTGAGCCTGGCGAGTCACCCGGGGGTGTTCGGTCACGGCAAGCTCGATGAGGGTACGCGCCTGCTGTTGGGTCAGTTGCCATCGCATCTGCCCGCACAACAGCCGAAGGGGCAGGTATTGGACATGGGCTGCGGCGACGGCGTGCTGAGCGCCTGGCTGGCACGGCAAGGGCGGCACGTCTGCGCCGCGGACGTGAGCGCCTTCGCGGTACAAGCGACTCGGCGAACCCTTGCGGCGAACGAGCTTGAGGGCGAGGCGCTGGAGAGCGACGTCTACTCGGCCCTGGGCGAGCGGCGTTTCGACGCCATCGTCAGCAACCCGCCGTTTCACCAGGAGCGCAGCATCGACTATGGCCCCGCCGCTCGGCTGATCGAAGAGGCGCCGAGCCACCTGGTGCCCGGCGGTCGACTGATCCTGGTGGCCAATGCCTTCCTGCCCTACGCCGATCCGCTGGAGCGTGCCTTTGGCGGCTTCGAGATTGTGGCCGATGACGGTCGTTTCCGGGTCTACTCGGCGCGCCGGACTTAGCGTTTCGGCTAGTGTTTCGGCCAGTTTCTCGGCTGACGTTTCAACAGTCCGATGCGCTGACATCACTCACAATAGACGCCCAACGCCCTGATCGTGCATAGCGAGCAGGGCGTCAGTCTTTCTGGCCCGGCGTGCGGTAGTGAATCTCGGTGATCAGCCAGGTCGTGTCGCCGCCCGGGGCCGCCACCGTTACTTCGTCGTCCAGCGACTTGCCGAGCAGCACCTTGGCCAGCGGTGCATCCACGCTGATCCAGCGCTTGGCGGTGTCGGTCTCGTCGTGGCCCACCAGGCGCACGGCCATCTCCTCGCCGTGTTCATCTTCGAGGGTCACGAAGGCGCCGAAGAACACCTTGTCGGTATCCGCCGGAAGTCGATCGATCACCTGTAGCTCGTCCAGGCGTTTGGTCAGGTAGCGGATACGCCCGATGACGCGGTTCAACTCCTTCTTGTTGTAGGTGTAGTCGGCGTTCTCGCTGCGATCACCAAGGGCGGCGGCCTCGCCGACCTTGGTCGAGAGCGCGGGGCGCTTGACCCGGGACAGGTGGTCGAGAATGCCGCGCAGGCGCTCGGCGCCCTCCAGGGTGATCAGGTTGCTCTTGGGTTCCTGGCGCGGGTCCTTGGCAGGATCGCGCCAGCGGGTCATGTTGCGGCCTTTCATGGCACTCCCTTCGTTGGCTGGTATTGGCCCTAAGTCCCGGCGGGCGATAGGGGCCGGGATGCGTCTGCGCCGGGCTTGGTCGCCGGGCTTAGTCACGTCGCTGGGCTTAGTCATGTCGCTGGGCTTAGGCACGGCGCTGGGCTTAGTCACGTCGCTTGGCTTGGCCAGGGCTTGGGTTCGACCAAGAGTGCCTTGGCGGCCTTCTGCGAACAAGCGGGCCGTTCGAGAAGGTGGGGCGGTCGGGCCTCGATCACGGCTAGACCTTGGCCGTACTGGTCAATCATTCAAACGTTCGTTACATTTCAGGTGGCGGTGAATGGTGCGTGCCGCCGCCGTGGCACCCCAGGGCCACGTAAGGTCCTGGAGACGCCGCAACGATAACAATCCCACGCACGCCCTCGGAGAATGCCATGACACGCCGTTGCGATAGCCGCTCACCCGGACGCTCCTTTCGTCTTCTCCCCCTCATTGCTGCTTCGACGCTTGCGCTGGCCTCGACGCTAGCGCTGGCCGCATCCAGCGTCGATGAGCTTCGCAGTCGCTGGGAAACCATCACGACGGCAACGCCAAGCGGACAGCGCGAGCAGGCCCTCGAGTCGCTGGCGAGCGAAGCCGATGCACTGGTGCAGGCCAGCCCCAACGTCAGCGAGCCGCTGGTGTGGCAGGGCATCATTCAGGCCTCGCTGGCCAAGGCCAAGGGCGGGCTCGGCGCGCTGGACAACGCCAAGGCCGCTCGCCGGGCGCTGGAGCGTGCGGTGGCACTGGATTCGTCCGGGCTCGACGGCTCGGCCTATGTCACGCTCGGCGCCCTCTATGACCGTGCACCGGGGTGGCCGGTGGCCTTCGGCGACGACGACGTGGCCGAGGAAATGTTCGAGAAGGCGCTGGCGATCCGCCCCGACGGCGTCGATGTGAATTTCTACTACGCCGCCTATCTTGCCGACGAGGGCCGCGACCAGGAGGCGAAAAGGCACGCCGAGCTCGCCCTGCAGGGCCCGCTGCGCGCCGGGCGCGAGGCGTCCGATCAGGCGCTCAAGCGCGAGGCGCAGAGCCTGCTCTCCGATCTCTAGTGTTGGTGTAGTGAAAAGCCCGGGGGCGCGCCAGAGAGGCCTTTGTCTGCCGAGGCCTTTGTCTGCCGAGGCCTCTTGCTGACACGACCTCTCGGCGAATGCCCCAGGTTGGCGGTACTGCCATGTGGCATTATAATAGCGCCATATGGCAATGCGGGGGACGACGTGATGACCTCAACGGATAACTCGGCAGATCGGCAACCAGACATCTTGGAGCGGACCTACCAGCGGCTGGTGGGGTACCGGGACGGCCAGACACGGTCACCCTTCGAAATCCACGAGATGATCGAGGAAGGGCTGGCCTCGCAAGACGTGATTCATTTTGTCGAGTCGGTCGATCTGCTGCGTGACAAGAAGGTCGTCAGCAAGGTGCTTGGCATGTCCGAGCGTACCCTGTACCGGCGAGTCAAGTCCCCAGAACCACTCACCGCGGAGCAAAGCAGCCGCACCTGGCGATTCGCCGAGATCCTCACCAAGGCGGAAAACGTGTTTGGCGATCCCCAGGAAGCGCAGCGTTGGATGAGCACGCCGGCCATGGGGCTGGAGCGCCGCAAGCCCATCGACCTGATCACCACTCAGGTCGGTTTCGAGCTCGTCGACAACTTTCTGACGCGACTGGATTACGGGGTCTACACCTGATGTGCGACGCCTGCCTGCGCAGCGCTCT
Organism: Halomonas sp. V046; assembly: GCF_052645355.1. Lineage (NCBI taxonomy): Bacteria > Pseudomonadati > Pseudomonadota > Gammaproteobacteria > Oceanospirillales > Halomonadaceae > Halomonas > Halomonas sp. V046. Next base: position 59,580 of record NZ_JBQXYF010000001.1, on the reverse strand, counting down.
GTGCTTGTGGCGCCTGGATCGAAAACGTCATGTCGAAACCTGGGACAGCGGTTTTGGCGCAGAGCAAGGTGGTGGGCGCTGGAATTCGAAAGGGCGAGCCGCGGTCTACGGAGCGCTTGACCCTTCCACCGCGATTCTAGAGGTGGCGGCCCACAAAGGTTTCAAGGCCCTGGATAACATCGCGCACGTCCTTCTTTGCGTCCGCATCCTCGCCCCGTCACTGGCACATGAGGTGGCCGCGCAGTCGTTGCCCAACCCCAATTGGCTGGTCCCGGGATCACCCGGGCAAGGGCAGCAGAGCTACGGAGATCGGCTGCTAGATGAGCACCCCTTCATCATTGTTCCCTCGACGGTCTCACGCCACAGTCGCAACATCGTGATGAACCCGGCCGCTGCCGAAGGGCTCTATGAGGTGGTGATCCAGGAGCCTTTTGCCCTCGACACTCGCCTCAATCCGCCGCAGGCCCGAGGCCTCTGGCCGTAGTTTTCCGCTTTCCGCTCCCGAATGCCCCGGCACGATCATTCTCGACGAGACGCCGAGCCACGGCTCCTGGCGCCCGGCGCTGCGTCCGCGCTGTGCCCACACTCTGGCAAGGCTCCTTGGTAGGGCTCCTTGGCAGGGCGGGGCCAGACCCGGATAATGGGGCGATCTGCCAAGGAGCCTTGTCATGACGGATTCGCCCAGCCTCAATGCCCCTTTCACCGTCGATGATGTCGAGGTGATGTCCCGGGAATACCTCTACGAGGGCTTCTTTCGCCTCGACAAGGTGACCCTGCGTCATCGCCAGTTCGAAGGCGGCTGGAGCGGCGAGGTGGTGCGCGAGGTTCACCACCGTCACGATGCCGTGGGGGTATTGCTGTACGACCCCGAGCAGGACAAGGTGGTGTTGGTGGAGCAGATTCGCGCCGGCGCCCTGAACGATGCGCATACGCCGTGGAAACTCGAGTGCGTCGCCGGGCTCGTCGACAAGGACGAGTCGCTGGAGGACGTTGCCCGTCGCGAGGCACTCGAGGAGGCCGGTTGCGAGGTCGGGGACCTCATCTTGCTGCATACCTACTATCCTAGTCCGGGTGCCTGTGATGAACGTGTCACCCTGTTTTGTGGACTGATCGACAGTGGCGGTCTCGGCGGGGTGCACGGGCTCGACGAGGAGCACGAAGATATTCGTGTCCATGTATTGCCGTTTGTTCAGGTCTGGGAACTCCTCGGCGCCGGACGACTCGATAACGCCATGTGCCTGATCGGCCTTCACTGGCTGGCCGCCGAACGGGCCTCGTTGAGAGCAAGGAGGTAGCGTGTCGAATCATCGCGTAGCGAATCGCAGTGCCTATGTCACCGACTTGAGGACACTGCAGGGAGAGTGCACGGCCAACTACGTGCGCCTGGTGCGGCTGCTTGGTGATCTGGAGGCGGGAGACACTCGCGAGGTCGAACTGGTCAGCGGTGGCCACCGCTTAGGGGCGCTGAGCCTGCAGCTGATCGAGCAGGCGCCGTACACCAGCATCATCGCCGTGTCCCAGAGCGGCATTCTCGATGGCGTGATCGATACGCCGCGCATGCGGGTGCACCTCTATCACGACGTGCGCATGGCCGAGGTGACCGATTTTCAGCGTAAGCGCCATTTCGATGGCCGCTACCGCTACCCCAACGCCCATATGCACCAGCCCGACGAGAAACTGCAGCTCAACCGCTTTCTCGGCGAATGGCTCGATCATGGCCTGGCCCATGGCCACTCGCTGGATCTTCCGGAGCTGCCCTGAGCGGCCGGTCGGCAGCGCCGGCCATCGCCGTGCGCGACAGGCGGCTCCGGGCCCTGCGTGATAGGCGGGGTTTGGTCAGCCACTCTCGACAGCCACTCTCGATAACCCGTGTCGACCGCCAGTCTCGATAACCCGCCTCGACAGCCACTTTCGATAATCGGTATCGACAGCCACTCTCGATGACCCACGTCGACCGGCAGCCGCAGACGCTACCCCCAAGGCTCGAGACGGATCTCGCTGCTTGTTCGGTCGGCCCGGTCGGCCCGATCGGCATCTTCCCATTGTCCGTTGTATCCTGGCGAAAGCCCTTCCACGATCGTCTCAAGGAGAGCGACGACCATGCGTGTTGTTCAGATCACCGACACTCACCTCTACGCCGATCCCCTGGCTCGCTCTCGCCGCGGTGTGCCGGCCCGCCAGTTTGCCGCCGTGGTGGCGGCGGCGAGTGCGGTGCGTCCGGATCTGGTGCTGGTGACCGGCGATATCAGCCAGGACGAGACCGATGCCTCCTATGCCCTGGCGGCGGATACGCTGGCGACGCTGGACTGCCCATGGTTCTGGATTCCCGGTAATCATGACGCTCCGGAGACGATGGCGGTGCAGCGTGAGGTGCTCCCGGAGCTGGATGCCGGCACCTGGCGTCTGCTGCAGCTCGATACCCGCGTCGTCGGCGAGGCCCATGGCGAGGTGGGCGAGGCGCAACGGTTTGAGCTTGCCGAGCGGCTTGACCGCGATGAGCGGCCCACGGCGATCGTCATGCATCACCCGCCGATGGCGGTGGGCACGGCCTGGATCGATGAGCTAGGGCTCGTCGATGGCGACGCCTTCTGGGCTATTGTCGAGCGCTTTGCCCAGGTCAAGCTGGTGCTGTGTGGGCACGTACACCAGGCCTTTCATGGGCGATATGCCGGTGAAAACGGCGAGATCCAGGTCTTCGCCACGCCGTCGACGTCGGATCAGTTCTTGCCCGGCAGCGACACCTTTGCCCTGGACGAGGCCTCGCGGCCGGGCTTTCGCGTGCTCGACCTGAGTCGCGGCGGCTTTCAGTCCTGGGTCGAACGCGTCGAGGTGTGAGGCTAGCGCTCTCGCGGTGGAAGAAGTGTTTTTCGTTCTAAAAAGATAGATATTAATTCTTTTACGTTATTATTCGCCCCGCGGTATTCTCCCTCGCATGCCATTTTCGCCCACGTCATGCGAGGTATCCGGGCCATGACCAGTCTTCATGCACCTTCCCGCGAGGGAGCCGCTCAGGCCGGCGCGACACTGACGCCGAAGCGCCTGACGCACCTCAAGCAGCTCGAGGCCGAGTCCATCCACATCATTCGTGAGGTGGCCGCCGAGTTCGCCAATCCGGTGATGATGTACTCCATCGGCAAGGATTCCTCGGTGATGCTGCACCTGGCGCGCAAGGCTTTCTATCCAGGGTCGCCACCGTTTCCGCTGCTCCACGTGGACACCACCTGGAAGTTTCGGGAAATGATCGAGTTTCGCGATCGTATGGCCGCGGAAGCGGGCATGGAGCTGATCGTGCATACCAACGAAGAAGGGCGAGCGGCCAACATCAACCCCTTCGATCATGGCTCCAGCGGCTATACCGACGTGATGAAGACCCAGGCCCTGAAGCAGGCCCTGGACAAGTACGGCTTCGATGCCGCCTTCGGTGGCGCCCGTCGCGACGAGGAAGCCAGTCGTGCCAAGGAACGCGTGTTCTCGTTCCGTGACAAGCACCACCGCTGGGACCCGAAGAACCAGCGTCCGGAGCTGTGGAACCTGTACAACGCTCGGGTCAACAAGGGCGAATCGATTCGTGCCTTCCCGCTGTCCAACTGGACCGAGCTGGATATCTGGCAGTACATCTATCTGGAAAACATCGACATTGTGCCGCTGTACTTCTCCGCCCCGCGCCCGGTGGTCGAGCGTGACGGGATGCAGATCATGGTCGACGACGAGCGCTTGCCGCTTGACGAAGGCGAGACGCCGGAATTGAAGTCGGTGCGCTTCAGGACCCTGGGCTGCTACCCGCTGACCGGCGCGGTGGAGTCCAAGGCCGCCACCCTGCCGGACATCATCCAGGAAATGCTGCTGACCCGCACCAGCGAACGCTCGGGCCGCGCCATCGATCACGATCAGGCCGGCTCCATGGAGAAGAAAAAGCGCGAGGGATACTTCTAAATGGCTCATCAATCAACGCTGATCGCCGACAATATCGAGCAGTATCTCCACGAGCACGAGAACAAGGATCTGCTGCGCTTTATCACCTGCGGCAGTGTCGATGACGGCAAGTCGACCCTGATCGGGCGCCTGCTGCACGACTCCAAGATGATCTTCGATGATCAGCTCGCCGCCATCACCCAGGCGTCCAAGACCCAGGGCACCACCGGGGAAGAGGTCGACCTGGCGCTGCTGGTCGATGGCCTGCAGTCAGAGCGTGAGCAGGGCATCACCATCGACGTGGCCTACCGCTTCTTCTCGACCGACAAGCGCAAGTTCATCATCGCCGACACCCCGGGGCATGAGCAGTACACGCGCAACATGGCCACCGGCGCCTCCACCGCGGGGCTCGCGGTCATCCTGATCGATGCGCGCTATGGCGTGCAGACCCAGACCCGGCGCCACAGCTTCATCGCCGACCTGCTGGGCATCCAGCACCTGGTCATCGCGGTCAACAAGATGGACCTGGTCGAGTACTCACAAGAGCGCTTCAACGAGATCGTCGCCGAGTATCGGGCGTTTGCCACGCAGCTCTCCGCCGAGGACATCCGTTTCGTGCCGCTGTCCGCGCTCAAGGGCGATAACGTGGTCGATCGCAGCGATAGGCTCGGCTGGCACCAGGGGGAGACCCTGCTCGAGCTGCTCGAGACCGTCGAGGTCAGCCGCGATCAGAACCTGACCGACCTGCGCCTGCCGGTGCAGTACGTCAATCGCCCCAACCTGGATTTTCGCGGTTACGCCGGCACCCTCGAGGCGGGCATCCTGCGTGCCGGTCAGGCGATCAAGGTGTTGCCATCGAACAAGGTCAGTCGCGTCGATCGCATCGTGACCTTCGACGGCGATCTCGATGAAGCCTATCCGGGCCAGGCGATCACCGTGACGCTCGCCGATGAGATCGACATCTCGCGCGGTGACTGGCTGGTGGCCGAAGACGCCGACATTGCTCTGTCCAGCGCATTCGAGGCCGATATCGTGTGGATGCACGAAACGCCGCTGGAGCCGGGTCGCCAGGTCGATATCCGCCTGGCCGGGCGTTCTGTGGCCGGGCGTGTGGAGGAGATTCTGTATCAGGTCGACGTCAACACGCTGGAGAAGCATGGCGCCGAGCGGCTCGAGTTGAATGCCATTGCGCGGTGCAAGGTCTCGCTGACGGCGGACGTGGCCATCGATGACTACGCCCGCATCCCTGGTACCGGCAGCTTTATCGTCATCGACCGCCTGACCAACGTCACCGTCGGTGCCGGCATGATCCGTGGCGTCGCCGAAGCCGATGCCAGCGCCGTGGGAGAAGTCGATTGGGCCGGCTTCGAAATCGAGCTCAACGCCTTGGTGAGAAAGTACTTCCCGCACTGGGAAGCCAAGGACCTGCGCGAGCTGCTCAAGGGCTGACGGTCCCGGCAGTACCCTCCTATCAGCGGATCCCGGTGCACCACCGGGGTCCGCTTTTTTGCGGCTCTTGGTCGGTCGCCTCCGGACGGTCGGGGCGACCCGGGACGCGCTGGCCGTTGCGCGATGAGTCGCCCCGATAGCGCCAAAAGCCCGGTGGAACAGGCCCTTGCCATGGACTTCCCTGCCACTTTTGGCTTGTCCATTTCGCGCCGGGTTCAGTCCCGTGACACGGCAAGGCCTAAGCGATCACGGATGGCATTTATCCTTATCGGGCAGGCACTTGGTGATCCGCTGGTCTCTGATCTAAACCAAAGGCAGGATGCGGTGCTTGCGTCGTCACAGAGGCGGCATCTGCCCTTCGGCTGTGCAAGGAGGTCTGACCATGATTGCATGCCATCTTTACGACAATATCGAAATAGCCTGCCTTTACCACTTCCCGGTAAAGCTGTCCTTGCGAGGCGGCGCCGAGAGGCACGGGGAGGCCCTGGATACCGACTTCAACGAACAGCGCGAAGAGTGTCTGTCGCTCAAGACCGAGCGCGGCGACAAGGTGGTGGTGCTGGACGAGATTACCCGGATGGAAGTGTTGATCGACAACCCGTACTTCATGGTGCTGGACTTCGTCTGATCGACCGCTGGCATAGCTGACATCACTGCCTGGCAAGCGCTGCCCCATGGCCTGTACTGGGCCCTGGGGCAGCGTCGTTTGCGCGGCCTGAAGTGTCAGGGAACGGGGCAGGGAACAGCGCTGATCTATCGGGCGCTACGCTGACCTATCGGGCGCCATGCTGATCTATCGGGCGCCATGCTGATCTATCGGGCGCCACGCTGATCTATCGGGCGCCACGCTGATCTATCGGGCGCCATGCTGATCTATCGGGCGCCACGCTGATCTATCGGGCGCCACGCTGATCTATCGGGCGCCATGCTGATCTATCGGGCGCCACGCTGACCTATAGAGCGCCACGCTGACCGGCGCGACGGCCTTAGCCCGCCCGGGTGGCGACCAGCACGGCGCGTCTTGGTGCCGGATAGCCTTCGCGGGTAAGGTTTGGGTCTGCGGGGTCGAGAAAGTCCGCCAACGACTGAAACGTCATCCACTCGGTGGCGCGCTGCTCGTCCAACGACGTGATGGCCTCGTCCACTACCTTGACGTCGCAGAAGCCCGAGCGCTCCAGCCAGCCCTTGAGCGCGGCGGAAGAGGGCAAGAAGTAGACGTTGGGCATCGCCGCGTAACGATCGCCTGGCAGCAGCACGGTGGTGTCGTCACCCGCCACCACGAGTGTTTCCAGCACCAACTCGCCCCCCGGGCGCAGGGTGTCGCGGAGCTGAGCGAGGTGCTCAAGCGGTGACGGGCGGTGGTAGAGCACGCCCATGGAGAAGGCGGTATCGAAGAAGCCAAGGCTCTCCGGCATATCCTCGATGCCGACGGGCAGAAAATGCGTTCGGCCCTGATCGGCAGCGCCGATGAAGTGCTTCACCGCCTGAAACTGCCAGTAGAAGCGTGGCGAGGGGTCGATGACCAGCACGAACTCGGCGCCGGCCCCGCTCATGCGCCAGGCGTGATAGCCATTGCCGCCGCCAACGTCGAGCACTCGGCGTCCCTTCAGCGGTGCCAGGTGGGGCGCGACGCGCTGCCACTTCCAATCGGATCGCCATTCGGTATCGATGGCGATGCCGGCCAGGCGGTAGGGCCCCTTGCGCCAGGGCATCAGCGCCTTGAGCAGGTTCTCGCACTGGCGCGAGCGGCTGTCGTCGAGCTCGACGTCGACCGTGACGCTGTCCGCGTCGAGCCGCACGCAGCGGCGGTCTGGCAGGGCCGGAAGCTTGGCGACGGCCTTTTCCCAGCCGGGCAGGTCGCCATGGCGCTTGCGGTCCAGGCCCTGGGCAAATTGCTCGGGCAAGCGGGCCAGCCACTTGCCCATGGCTTCGTGCTGGAAGGACTGCTCGAGGAAGGCGCGGTACAGGGCGCGTTGATGATCCGGCACGCTCACGGCGTCATCTCCGCGTCAGGATCCTTGAAGGCGACCATCGAGGCGAAGTTCATGTACTGGAACCAGGTCAGCGAGCGCGAGAAGCCGGCAGCGGCAAGACGTCGGTGGTGGTCATCCAGGCGATCGGGAACCAGCACGTTCTCCAGCGCGTTGCGCTTCTGGCTGATCTCCAGGTCGCTGTAGCCGTTGGCGCGCTTGAAGTCGTGATAGCGCTCGACGAGCCAGGCGTTGTCCTGCTCATCGCCAGCCTTGATCTTCTCCGAAAGCACCAGGACGCCGCCGGGCTCCAACGCCTCGTAGAGGCGCACGAGCAGTGCCTCGCGCTCCCCCGGATCGAGAAACTGCAGGGTGAAGTTGAGCACGATCATGCCCGAGGCGCGGTAGTCGAGGGTGCGGATATCGCCCTCTATGATCTCGATGTCATGATCGGGGTATTCCTCGGCCAGGGTCTCGCGGGCGCGCTTGACCATGGCCGGCGACAGATCGACCCCGGTCAGCCGGAAGGCATCGCGCGGCAGGTGCCCGGCGAGGGCCAGTCCGCCCGCGCCGAGAGAGCACCCCAGGTCATAGACGTGGGCGCCATGGCGCAGGTGACGGCGGGCGATGAGGCCGAGCATGGCCAGTATCTGGCCGTAGCCCGGCACCGAGCGCCGGATCATGTCGGGGAAGCAGGCGACGACCTGCTCGTCGAACGAAAAGCGCGCCACCTTGTCCAGGGGTGTGGAAAAGATGGCGTCACGGTAAGATGCGTCACTCATGGGTCGACGGTGTCTTGGAGCTGGAAAGGAGCATATTCTACGCGTCAAGACACGCGGCTGCACGACAGCTCGTCAAGGAGAGGATGAATGTCAGAGATCAATCGGACGTCGGCTTGGTCGGCGCTCAAGGCCCACGCCGAAGAGGTCGGGAAACGTCATCTGCGTGAGATGTTTCACGATGCACCGGATCGTTTTCAAACGTTTCGGCGTGAAGCGGCCGGTCTGACACTGGATCTCTCGAAGCAGCGCTGGGAACAGGACACCGTCGATCGGCTCCTGGAGCTCGCCGAGCAGGCCGAGGTCCCCGAGGCGATTCGCCGCCTGCTCGCCGGGGAGAAGGTCAATATCAGCGAGGATCGTCCGGCGCTGCATACGGCCCTGCGGCTACCCGAGGACGCCTCGCTGGTGGTCGAAGGAGAAGACCTGGTGCCAGGCGTTCACGCAACGCTTGCCCGGATGGACGCCATGGTGGAGCGCTTTTTGTCCGGGCAATGGCGGGGCGCCACCGGCAAGCCGATTCGGGATGTGGTCAACCTGGGCGTCGGCGGCTCCGACCTGGGGCCGCTGATGGTGACCAATGCTCTGGTCGACCGTCGTCCCGACGCCAGTCACCCGGTCGAGGTCCATTTCGCCTCGACCATGGATGGCTCTCAGCTGGCGGAGTACCTGGCCCGCTTCAACCCGGAAACGACGCTGTTCGTGCTGTCCTCCAAGTCCTTCACCACCATCGATACCCTGTCCAACGCGACCACGGCACGGGACTGGCTGCTGGCGCGGCTCAACGGGGTATCGCGGGAAGAAGGAGTCGACAGAAGCCTGGTGATGCGTCAGCACTTCATCGGCATCTCGGCCAGTCCCGACAAGATGGCCGAATGGGGCATCTCAAGCGATCATCAGCTCGAGTTCTGGGAGTGGGTCGGCGGTCGCTATTCGCTGTGGGGCGGCATTGGCCTGCCCATCGCCCTGGTCATCGGCATGGACGGCTTTCGCGAATTGCTCGCCGGTGCTCACGCCATGGATCGTCACTTCCAGACCGCGCCGCTCGCCGACAATCTGCCGGTGATGCTGGCGCTAGCCGGCATCTGGAACAACAACTTCCTCGATATCCGCGCCCATTCCATTCTGCCCTACGACGGCCGCCTGGAGTACTTCGCCGCCTATCTCGAGCAGCTCGAGATGGAATCCAACGGCAAGTCCGTGACCAACAAGGGAGAGGCGGTCGAGTACTCGACCTGTCCGGTGCTGTGGGGGCAACTCGGTCCCAATGCCCAGCACGCCTTCTATCAGTTGCTGCACCAGGGCACCCAGGCGGTGGAGTGTGATTTCATCGCGCCATTGTCGCGCTATGACGACGTGACGGATTCGGCGACGCGGGCGCACCTGATGAGCCAACATCGCCTGACCCTGGCCAATTGCTTCGCCCAATCCCGGGTGCTGATGCTCGGCGATGACGCCATCGACGACGAAGGCCCGCGGCCGGGGCACATGCGCTACCGCGGCAACCAGCCATCGACGACGCTGTTGCTGGAGCGCCTGACGCCCGCCACCCTGGGCGCGCTGATCGCCCTCTATGAACACAAGGTCTTCGTCCAGGCGACCATCTGGGGCATCAACCCGTTCGATCAGTGGGGCGTTGAACTGGGCAAGAAGATTGCCAACGAGACCCGTGACATCATCGAGAAGCGCGAAGGGGTAGAAGCGATGGATGCCTCGACCCGAGGCTTGATCGAGGCGGCCTGGCGGACGTCTGACCAGTAAGGCCGGGCCAGGCCCCTGCGTATCCATCGACCAACATGCCTGGGGTAAGCTCGCGGGAGCGTCAACGGCGCTCGACCGATGCCTCGCGCCGAGCTCGGGCCTTGCCCGGCGGGGAGGCAGCGACGAGGTTCGCTGCGACAAGCGCGGAGAAGGGGACGGATGCTGGTAAAATATACAGGGTTTCCGGTATGCTGAGCGAAAGTGCAGCAGGCGCCGCGGCTAGCGGTGTGCTTTATTTGCATGGGTTCAACAGCGCTGGGGCATCGCCCAAGGCGCGGCTGGTGAAGGCCGCCTGTGACGACCTGGGGCTTGCCTGTCGAACCCCGGATCTCGCCTCCAGGGCCAACGATGGTTTGTCGGTTGCCGAGGCGGCGCTTGCGCAACTGGGGCCACGGCCGGTCGTTGTGGGCAGCTCCATGGGCGGTTTTCTGGCCACGGTGCTGGCCGAACGCCACGACCTCAAGGCGGTGCTGATCAACCCGGCGGTGCGCCCTGCGGGATTGGTCGACACCATGTTGGGTCAGCGCTTCATCAACGACTATACCGGCGAGAGCTTTGCCATAGAGCCGGCGCACCGTGACCAGATCGCGGCCATGACACCCGAGACGGTGTCGCCCTGGCGCTATCTGGTGCTGCTGGTAACGCAGGATGAGACGTTGAGTAGCCCAGATACCTTCGCCGCCTACCGGGGCGCGAAGATGATCCTGCACCCGGGCGGCGAGCATGGCTTCGCGGCCTTGGCCGACTACCTGCCGGCGGTGCTGGCTTTCGCCGGCTACCGCCTCGCGCCGGGGCGCATTGCGCCCGTCGTCCCCGGCGCTTGAATCGCGCTCCAAGCGCTGGCCTAGCAGGGCCTTCCAAGGCCAGGCGTGGGCCAGGCGCAGGCCATCCTGGCAGCGTTCAGGCAGGCCCTTGTCTTGCTTGCCGCCATTGTGCGCTGCGCTGGACGTCGGCTACGCGCGGGGCAGTTCGTACCAGCAGGCCGGCGATACGCCTTCGATGAGCGATCGGAGCGCAGGCGCCACGCCATCATGATCTCAGCCACCTGGATGCCCTCCACCATGACCTTTGCTATCACGATGATGGATCTCGCATGACCCAATACAGTGCCAGTTCGATTGAGGTGCTCTCGGGACTCGATCCGGTGCGCAAGCGCCCGGGCATGTACACCGACACCTCGCGCCCCAACCACCTGGTTCAGGAAGTCATCGACAACAGTGTCGATGAAGCGTTGGCCGGGCACGCCAGCGAGATTGCCGTGCGTCTGCGCGAAGACGGCGGTGTCGAAGTGGAAGACAACGGCCGTGGCATGCCCATCGATGTTCACCCGGAGCACGGCGTGTCGGGCATCGAGCTGATCATGACGCGACTGCATGCCGGCGGGAAGTTCTCGTCGTCGAGTTACCGCTTCTCCGGCGGACTGCACGGCGTCGGCGTGTCGGTGGTCAACGCGCTGTCTCGGCGTCTCGAGGTCGAGGTGGCTCGGGACGGTGATCGCCATGGCATGGCCTTCGAGCATGGCGATACCGTATCGCCGCTGGCGGTGATCGGTTCGGCGCCCAAGCGGGCCAAGGGCACGTTGGTGCGGTTCTGGCCGGATCTCAGCTATTTCGACAGCCCCAGCCTGTCGGTGCCGCGGCTCAAGCACTTGCTGCGGGCCAAGGCGGTACTGTGCCCCGGGCTCAAGGTGGTGCTGGTCGAGACCGATGGCACCGAAAGCGCGTGGCAGTTCGAAGACGGCCTGCGCGACTACCTGGCGCAGACCACCGACGGCTATGAGGTACTGCCGGCCCATCCCTTCGTTGGCCACTTCGCCGACGATGAGCAGGCCGTGGACTGGGCCATTCAGTGGCTGCCGGAAGGCGGCGACTCGCTGATGGAAAGCTACGTCAACCTGATTCCCACGGCCCAGGGTGGCACCCACGTCAATGGCTTGCGCTCGGGCATGCTGGACGCACTGCGGGAGTTCTGTGAATACCGCAGCCTGTTGCCCCGCGGGGTCAAGCTCACCGCAGAAGACCTGTGGGAACGCGTCGCCTACGTGCTGTCGGTGAAGATGCTCGATCCCCAATTCGCCGGTCAGACCAAGGAGCGGTTGTCGTCACGCACCGTGGCGGGCTTCGTCTCCGCGGTGGTCAAGGACGCCTTCTCGCTGTGGCTGAACCATCATGTCGACCAGGCCGAGGCGTTGGCCGAACTCGTGATCAGCGCCGCCCAGCGGCGTCAGAAGAGCTCGAAGAAAGTCGCACGCAAGAAGGTCACGTCGGGGCCGGCTTTGCCCGGCAAGCTGGCCGACTGCAGCGGCCAGGACCCGGCGCTCAGCGAGCTGTTTCTGGTCGAGGGGGACTCGGCCGGCGGCAGTGCCAAGCAGGCTCGCAACCGCGAATCCCAGGCGATTCTGCCGCTGCGCGGCAAGATCCTGAACACCTGGGAAGTCGACTCTCATGACATCTACGGCAGCCAGGAAGTCCACGATATCGCCGTGGCGGTAGGCATGGATCCGGTCAGCGAAGACCTGACCAAGCTGCGCTACCACAAGATCTGCATCCTCGCCGATGCCGACTCCGACGGCCTGCACATCGCGACCCTGCTGTGCGCGTTGTTCGTGCGCCACTTCCCGGCACTGGTCGACGCTGGTCACGTGTTCGTCGCCATGCCGCCGCTGTACCGCATCGATCTCGGCAAGGAGGTGCACTATGCCCTCGATGAGAGCGAGAAGGCCGCGATCCTGCGTCAGCTCGAAGGCAAGCGAGGCACGCCGAACGTGCAGCGCTTCAAGGGCCTGGGCGAGATGAGCCCGCTGCAGTTACGCGAAACGACCATGGCGGTGGAGACCCGGCGCCTGGTGCAGCTGACCCGGGAACAGGACGACGGCACCATGGAAATGATGGACATGCTGCTGGCCAAGAAGCGAGCCAGCGACCGCAAGAGCTGGCTCGAAGACTACGGCAACCTGGCGGACATCGAGATATAAACGCGGTAGGCGCGGTGAGGCCGAAGCGCGCCTTCAACCTGGGTCAGATGCGGAAAGCCAGGTACAGAAAGCCAGATGCGCAAAGCCCGACGCAGAAAGCCAGATGCGCAAAGCCAGATGCGGGCAGCCGCTCGGCGACGGCGCGACAGGAACCTTAAGGCGCCTCGGCCACGAGCGTTAACCGCGTCGCCGGTGGGTGTCTGGTGGATGTCTGGTGGATGTCTGATGAGAGAAAGCCCGGGACGTCGCCACGCCCAACGGGGCGGCAACGGCAGAGAGGCGCAGGGCTTGTTCACGCTGTCGGCTTGTCGCTTCCGGCTGCTTTCAAGAGATCGTGATCTCCGTCCCTGGTGGCGGGGCGGGAAAGAGAGAACCTATGACCATAGATATTCCGGTGGCGGAGGGCGACGTCGAACGCCTGTCCCTTCGCGAGTACACCGAAAAGGCGTATCTCGACTATTCGATGTACGTCATCCTCGATCGAGCGCTGCCACATATCGGTGACGGCATGAAGCCGGTCCAGCGGCGCATCATCTACGCCATGCGCGAGTTGGCGCTGAATGCCAATGCCAAGTACAAGAAGTCGGCGCGTACCGTCGGTGACGTCTTGGGTAAGTTCCATCCCCACGGCGACAGCGCCTGCTATGAGGCCATGGTGCTCATGGCTCAGCCGTTCAGCTATCGCTATCCGCTGGTCGATGGACAGGGCAACTGGGGGAGTCCCGACGATCCCAAGTCCTTTGCCGCCATGCGTTACACCGAGGCGCGCTTGTCCCGGTTCGCCGAGGTACTGCTGTCCGAGCTAGGGCAGGGCACCGTCGACTGGACGCCGAACTTCGACGGCACCATGAACGAGCCGGTGGTGTTGCCAGCGCGCTTGCCCCATGTGCTGCTCAATGGCGGCACCGGTATCGCCGTGGGCATGGCGACGGATATTCCGCCGCACAACGTGCGCGAAGTGGTCGAGGCGACCTGCCATGTGCTGCGCAACCCCGGTGCCACCACCGTCGATTTGATGGAGTATCTGCCGGGGCCGGACTTCCCGACCCTGGCCGAGATCATCACCCCGGCCGCCGAGCTCAGGAAGGTCTACGAGAGCGGGCGGGGCTCGGTGAAGCTGCGTGGGCGTTATGTGATGGAAGAGGCGCAGGTGGTGATCACCGCGCTGCCTTACCAGGTCAGTGGTGCCAAGGTGCTGGAGCAGATCGCCGCCCAGATGCAGGCCAAGAAGCTGCCCATGGTGGCAGACCTGCGTGATGAGTCGACCCACGAAGAGCCGACGCGCCTGGTCATCGAGCCGCGCTCCAATCGGGTCGATATCGAGGCGTTGATGGCGCACCTGTTCGCCACCACCGATCTTGAGAAGAACGTGCGCATCAACCTGAACGTGATCGGCCTTGACGGTCGTCCCCGGGTGATGCCGCTGCCTGACATGCTCAGCGAGTGGCTGGAGTTCCGCCGCACCACCGTGCGCCGACGGCTGGAGCATCGCCTGAGCAAGGTTCAGGACCGCCTGCACCTGCTCGAAGGCCTGCTGATCGCCTATCTCAATATCGACGAGGTGATCCGCATCATCCGCGAGGAGGACGAGCCGAAGCGCGCGCTTATCGCGGCCTTCGGCCTGTCCGATCGCCAGGCCGAGGCGATCCTTGAGCTGCGCCTGCGCCACCTGGCCAAGCTCGAAGAGATGAAGATTCGCACCGAGCAGGATGAACTCGAGGCAGAGCGCAAGCGCCTCGAGAAGCTGCTGGGCAGCGCCGCCGCGATGACCAACCTGATCGAGAAGGAACTGCGTGAAGCGGCCGAAGAGTACGGTGACGACCGCCGCTCACCGATCGTTGTGCGTCAGGAGTCCAAGGCACTGTCGGAGGTCGAGTTGGTGGGCGCAGACCCGGTGACGGTGGTGCTCTCCGAGAAGGGCTGGATCCGTGCCGCCAAGGGCCATGATATCGACCCCAACGGGCTGTCCTACAAGGCCGGCGACCGCTTCCACCTGGCGGTCCGCGGCAAGACCAACCAGCCACTGGTGCTGCTCGACGATACCGGGCGCGCCTATACGTTACCGGCCCATCAACTGCCGAGCGCCAGGGGCCAGGGTGAGCCGGTGACCGGCAAGGCCAATGTGGTCGCCGGCGCCAGCATGACCGGGGTGATGCTGGCCGCCCCGACGACGCGCTTCTTGCTCGCCTCCGATGGCGGTTATGGCTTTATCGCCAGGCTCGAGGATCTGACCGGCAAGAATCGCTCCGGTAAAGGCGTGCTGAGCCTGCCGAAAGGCTGCAACGTGATGGCACCGGTGGAACTGCCCGACGGCGAAGGCCTGACCGTGGCGGCGGTCTCCAATGAAGGCCGCCTGCTGGTGTTCCCGCTGGAACAGCTGCCGGAGATGTCCAAGGGCAAGGGCAACAAGATGATCGATATTCCCGGCGCTCGGGCTGCCCGCCGCGAAGAATTCGTGCGTGGCGTGGTGGTGCTGGCACCGGGCCACTCGCTGGTGGTCCACGCCGGCAAGCGCAAGGTCACGCTCAAGGGCGACGAATTAGACTATTATCGGGGCGACAGGGGGCGACGCGGCAGCAAGCTGCCCCGCGGCCTGCAGAAAGTGGATCGGCTCGAGACACTCGAGACGTAGCACGCACTGATAACGCCCCCGCGGCTGGGCCTGTAGAAGCCCCCGCGGCTGGGCTTGTAGAGGCGCCCGCGGCCGGGCTTGTAGAGAGCCCTCGCGGCTGGGCTTGTAGAGGCGCCCGCGGCCAGGCTTGTAGAAAGCCCCCACACGACCGGCTGCCGTCAGGCGGAACGTTTCGCTTGCACGATTCGACGCCTGCGGCCGCCAGCATAGCGATCACAAGGGACATTCATGACACGTCGTATCCTGATGCGCGCCTCCGGTCAGGCGCGCCCCGGTCAACTGGCAGGGCTCGGGCGAGCGCTGGCCAAAAGCGGTGCGCGGCTTCTCGATATCAACCAGAGCGTGACCTTCGGCATCGTCTCTCTGGAGGCCCTGGTGGCCTTGGATCATGAGGCAGACCTCGAAGGCGCACTCGGAGCGACCGGTGCCGAGCTTGGCCTCGATGTGCAGGCGATCCAGATTGGTGCCGAGGAGTATCATCGCTGGAGCGTTCAGGCCAGCCGGCCGCGGCTGATCATGACCCTGCTGGCGCCGCGCCTGCCGGCGGGTATTCTGGCCGAGGTCGGTGGACTGACCGCCGCGCACGGTTTGACCGTGGAGCTGATGCACCGGCTGTCCGGCCGTGAGCCGCTGGATGGCGAGGCGCCGGCCCAGGGCAGCTGCGTGGAATGCTGGCTGCGCGGCGATGAGGTCGATGTCGAGGCCCTGCGCGAGAAGGCGCTGGCCCTCGGGGCGGCCCACGGGGTGGATATCGCCCTGCAGGAAGACTCGATCTGGCGCACCCATCGCCGCCTGGTGTGCTTCGACATGGATTCGACCCTGATCCAGGCCGAAGTCATCGATGAGCTGGCCCGCCGCCATGGGGTCTACGATGAAGTGGCCGAGGTCACTGAGCGGGCCATGCGCGGCGAACTCGATTTCCAGCAGAGTTTTCGCGAGCGCATGGCCAAACTGAAGGGGCTCGATGAATCGGTGCTGGCCGAAATCGCCGACGAGTTGCCGCTCATGGACGGCGTCGAACGCCTGATGCGCCACCTCAAGCGGCTGGGCTATCGCACGGCGATTCTCTCGGGCGGCTTTACTTATTTCGCGCGATATCTTCAGCAGCGCCTCGGATTCGATGAGATCCATGCCAACGAGTTGGTCATCGAGAATGGCAAGGTCACCGGCGAGGTGCGCGAGCCCATCGTCGATGCCGATCGCAAGGCCGGCCTGCTGCACGAGATTGCCCGCCGTGAAGGCTTCAGCATGGAGCAGACCATCGCGGTGGGCGATGGGGCCAATGATCTCAAGATGCTCGCCGCGGCAGGCCTAGGTATCGCCTTCCGGGCCAAGCCGCTGGTCCGCAGTCAGGCGCGCCAGAGCATCTCGACCCTGGGCCTGGATGCGGTGCTGTATCTGATCGGCTATCGCCAGGCCGACCTGGACGGCGGCGATCGAGAGGCCGAGGCGCCACACGCCTAGCCGTCACTCTACCTCCGAAGGTCGGCCGAGTAGCGAGGTGATATCGGCTACGCAGCTCTGATAACGGGGCGGGAACGAGTATTCGTTCCCGCCCCGTTTGTCTGTCTGCCGCTCGTTTTCCCTTGGTGGTGGGCTCACCCTCTGCTGTGGGCTTACGGCTCTCGAGGGCAGAAGCGGTCATTTTCGCGAGAAAGTCATCGTGCTGCGCTCCCTGATCGGGGTTCGGCCATGGGGCTGACATGGTGCTGACATGAGGCTGGCATGGGGCTGACATGAGGCTGGCATGGTGCTGCCGTGGCTAAATGGGGGTAGGTGAGGCGCCTTCGTCTGTGCGTCAACGCTAGTCGGCAGGCCCGATTGGCCGGGTGAGTCACCGTTGACACTCACTTTCCTTGTACCTCCGATGGGTAGGGCGCTTGTCCTCATGCGCCCCATGCATTGGCTATTGGCTCATGTGGAATACCTCTTTGAATCTCCGGCCATCCTCTGGCGGGTGATGCCTTTGTTTGTGCGATTCGCGTAGGTTTCGTCGTCGCGTTTGCTGTCGTTCTCAACGCCATACGAAGAGAAAAATAACGCTAGATCGATAGATTGGGTATTTCCACAACTACTAAAAATATCAGGAGCTAATGGTGCTAGGTACCTTCAAGACGCGGCCGGATCTCCCGCTGGAAATGGAATCGAAAGACACGATGCGCAGTCGCTTCAAGCGCTATCAGTGGCAAGTGTTTATTGGCTTGGTATTTGGTTATGCCGTGTTCTATGTGGTTCGGTTGAGCCTCGGGGTGGTAAAGAAACCGATGTTGGATGCGGGCATCGTGACCCTCGAGGAGCTCGGACTGATGGGGTCGGCCTTCTACTTCACCTATGCGATTGGAAAATTCTCCAACGGGGTGCTGTCGGATTACGCCAATATCGGCCGGTTCATGTCCTTCTCGCTGCTGATGTCCGGCATCGCCGCCATCGTGATGGGCTTCAATACCGCGGCGTTCTTCTTCGTTCTACTCTGGGGTCTCAACGGCTGGTTTCAGTCGGTGGGGTCGGCACCATCCTGCGTGTCGCTGTTCCAGTGGTTCTCACCGAGCCAGCGCGGTAGCCGCTATTCGATCTGGGGGGCATCGCGCAATATCGGTGAAGGGATCACCTGGATATTGACCACGGTACTGGTCAGTTACCTTGGCTGGCGTGCCGGCTTTATCGGTGCAGGACTGGCCGCCATTGCCGCCGCTATCGGCATGTACTTCCTGTTGAAGGACCGCCCTCAGACCTATGGCTTGCCGGATGCCGCCAGCGCATTCGATGAAGAGCCGGAAATCAAGAACCAGAATGATCCCCAGGCCACTCGTCGTGCCCAGATGTTCGTGATCCGGCAACGCACGGTGTGGTTGATCGCCCTGGCCTGTGCGGCGATGTACACCACCCGCTACGCCATGTCTTCCTGGGCGGTGCTGTATCTCCAGGAAGAGAAGGGCTACTCGCTGCTGGATGCGGGCTTTGCCATGTCCACGTATCCGATTGCGGGGCTGTTCGGGGCAGTGCTGTCGGGCATCGTGTCCGATAAGCTGTTCGGCTCCAATCGCCACATTCCGACCCTGCTCTATGGACTGGCCAACATCGCCGGCCTGTGCCTGATGTTCTTCGGCCCAACCCATCGCCTGGTGGATGCCGTGGCCCTGGGGCTGATCGGGTTTGCCATGGGCGGGCTCGTGGTGTTTCTGGCCGGGCTGACCGCCTGCGATCTGATGCCCAAGAACGCGGTGGGCGCGGTGAAGGGCTTCATTGGCCTGTTCGCCTACATTGCCGTATCGGCCCAGGAGGTGATTTCCGCGGCCTTGATCAGCGTTGACTCCTCGGCCGGTGCCAGCGTCTACGACTTCACCCAGGCCCAGTACTTCTGGCTTGGCGCGAGCGTCGTCTCGCTGTTTCTCGCACTCACGGTGTGGAATGCCAAGAAGGTGGTCGATATCGATGACGAGGGGGGCGAGGCCACTCGGCCGCTGGTGCTCAAGCAAGGGTAGAGGCGTCGCCCGAGATCGCGTCCGTTGCCAGGCAAGCAGGAGACTCGTCTCCTGCTTTTTTTGCTGCCTGGCGACGGCCGTCTCTCGACCCTGGCGATGTGTGGCTACCCCTCAAGCACGCCGCTCGTCCTACCGCGGATGGGGGAGGGGAGCGCGGCCCGACTGCCGCTAGACTAAAGTCCTCGGAATGGCGTTAGGGGCGCCAACGCCACGGATGGCGTTCAGGCCGGGAGGTTATCCTCCCGGTCGTTTTCGTGTGTCTGGCGGTGGAGGGGGATCAGAGATCGAGTTCCTCGGCCATGCAGTTGGCGTAGAAGGATACCGACGCCGGCCAGTCCGAGAACACCGCCTTGACGCCTACGTCACGGGCCATCACGTCCAGCGCCACCATCTTGTCGCCGTCGTTATTGACCACACCATCGATGGTCTGGTGATACCAGGCGCCATCGTCGACCAGCGGCGCGGAGCGTTCGAAGGACCAGGCGATCAGCTCGAGACCTGCCGCTTTGGCCTGTTCGGCGTAGACCGATGGCACGATGGGGCGTTCGGGATCGTCGCCTTCGGCCAGCAGCATCCACATCGGGGGCGCCAGGATCTTGACCCCTTGATCGGCGAGTTCTTGCATCGACGGTGACCAGGTCGCCGGGTCACTGACATCGAATTCGGGCTTGAGGTCTCGGTCATCGAGATACACGGCCTGGTCGCCAAACTCGGTGTTGTCGATCCAGTAGCGCACGTCATCGAGCAGGAACGACTGGGGATAGACGTCGTCGGGGCCGACTCCGGCGGCGCTGTACTCGTCGATCATCTTCTGGGCGTAGTCTTGCTGGCTCATGCCGTCGAAGGGCATGTCGACGCTGGGCGTCTTGAGCTCCGGCGTCATCTTGACGCCCAGGGACTTGAACAGTTCGATGCTCTCGGCGTGGCTCATCAGGGTGCCACGGTCGGCGTAGAGCTCGGTGCGCCAGGCCGGGTTGCCAGCCAGGTAGCCCTCCAGGGTATCGGCCTCGGGATTGACGCCATCCATGCGCCCTTCGAGGGTCTTGAACTGGGCCAGGGTGATGTCGCTGGTGCAGCATTGGACGTCGGCGGCGTTGGTCAGCTTGCCGTTGTCGTCGTACTCCGGTGGCACGGCGCACTGTTCGGCCAGCGGCGTTTGTAGAATATTGGTCGTGCCGTGCAGGTCACACTGGGAATGCCGGCAGACCAGTTCCTTGTCGGCGGTGAACGCCACATCGCACTCGAGCACGCCGGCGCCCATTCTCGCCCCGGCGAGGTAGGCCTCCCGGGTGTGCTCAGGGAACATCATGGGAGCGCCACGGTGACCGATGGAGAAGTCGCTGCGCTCGAAGCTCGTGCGGTTCGCGGCGCACTGCTCAAGGCGTGCCTTGAGGTCCGCCGACTGCGCATTGTCCTCATCCATGTCATCGACTAGAAAGTACGGACGCGGGCCTAGGCTTACCGGCATGCCGGATGTCGAGGCCTCGGGCGGTGTATCCGCGGCGGCTGCGGTCGGCGCCTGGCTCAGTGCCAGGGTAGAGACGAGCAGCGACAAGGCTGGCACTGCGAGGATGCGTCCGATGAGTGTAGATGGCCTGGTCGCCAATCGACTCGATGGTTCAAGGCCGCAAGGCGCTGCGACAGCGCGGATGAGTTCCAGCATGACGATCTCCCTTGGCTTGATTTCAGATGTTGTCGTGATCCATTGATATGGTGTTCGGAGCGTCCGATGCTCAGGTCGCCGCTGACTGGCCAGGGCTATAGCGCCAAACGCGGATTCGAGATCCTGGCTCGAGAACCTGACTCAAGAGCCGAACTTCTTCAGACTAGACGCTCCTGAGGACAGCAATATGACAGCGCCGTCGACGCAGTGGAGTTGACATCGCGGGCCAGTCCTGATTTTCTAGGGGCATGAAAATGACGTCTCGCTTGCTCGCCCTAGACCTACGACTACTAGCCCGCTTCTAAGCGCGCCGGGAGATGCCGCACGTCGCATCCCCACCTGTCAGGTCTTCGTCGAGGTAAGTAGAAATGTCATCCGCCACACAGTGCCCTATCATGATGGTCCCCCCTGTCGCCGCCACCGGTGAAGCGTCTCGAGGCTGCCGCTTCGACGCCCAGCGTGCGTGTGGTGTCATCAAACGGGAAGCCGGGCACCCGGTGGCTCGACCGACCATGGCCGCTCGCCGTATGGCCGCTCGACGCGCAGCATCACGACGACTTATTACGCCCCGCATGCCATTCGGCATGCGGGGCGTCGCCGTTTACGCCGGAGCGTGGCGCATGACCCGCCGCGCCTCGGCAACAGACAAGATCAACGACCCTATTGCAACGCTGAACACGACCCTCGGAGACCGCCGCCATGATGCTCAATGATCCATCCGCCAAGTACCGCCCCTTCGTCGCCGTTGACCTGCCCGACCGCCAATGGCCGAGCCGTCGCATCGAGACGCCGCCGCAGTGGTGCAGCGTCGACCTGCGCGACGGCAATCAGGCGTTGATCGATCCGATGGATCAGGAGCGCAAGCAGCGATTCTTCGACCTGCTGCTCAAGATCGGTTTCAAGCAAATCGAGGTTGGTTTTCCGTCGGCGTCTCAGACCGACTTCGACTTCGTGCGTAGCCTCATCGAGGACGACAAGGTTCCCGATGACGTCACCATTCAGGTGCTGACCCAGGCCCGTCCGCATTTGATCGAGCGCACCTTCGAGTCTCTCAAGGGCGCCAAGAACGCCATCGTCCACGTCTATAACGCCACCGATCCGGTGTTTCGCAAGGTGGTGTTCAACGTCGATCGTGAGCAGTGCATCAAGATCGCGACCGACGCCACCGCCCAGATTCGTGCGCAGATGGATGCCGCGACCGAGACCAACTGGACCTTTCAGTACTCGCCGGAGTTGTTCACGACCACCGAGATGGATTTCGCGGTAGAGATCGTCGATGCGGTCATGGCGACCTACGGCGCCACCGCGGACGACAAGATGATCGTCAACCTGCCGGCGACCGTCGAGTGCGCGACGCCGAACAACTACGCCGATCAGGTCGAATGGTTCTGCCGCCATATCAGTCATCGTGATCACCTGATCGTCAGCGTGCATCCGCACAATGACCGCGGCACCGGCGTGGCCGCGGCCGAGTTGACGGTGATGGCCGGCGCCGACCGCGTCGAAGGCACCCTGTTCGGCAACGGCGAGCGAACCGGCAACGTCGACATCGTCACCCTGGCCATGAACCTCTATACCCAGGGCGTGAACCCGGCACTGGATTTCTCCAACATCACCCCGGTGATGCGGGAAGTCGAGTACTGCAATCAACTGCCGGTCCACCCGCGCCATCCCTACGTCGGTGATCTGGTGTTCACCGCCTTCTCCGGCTCCCACCAGGACGCGATCAAGAAGGGCATGGCCGTTCGCCAGGCCGACCCCGATGCGGTCTGGGCGGTGCCGTACCTGCCCATCGATCCGATGGACGTGGGCCGCAGTTACGAGGCGGTGATTCGCGTCAACAGCCAGTCGGGCAAGGGCGGTATCTGCTATCTGCTCGAACAGGAGCATGGCATCGAGCTGCCGCGCCGGTTGTCCATGGAGTTCAGTCAGGTGGTGC
Organism: Halomonas sp. V046; assembly: GCF_052645355.1. Classification (NCBI taxonomy): domain Bacteria; kingdom Pseudomonadati; phylum Pseudomonadota; class Gammaproteobacteria; order Oceanospirillales; family Halomonadaceae; genus Halomonas; species Halomonas sp. V046. Next base: position 37,019 of record NZ_JBQXYF010000001.1, on the reverse strand, counting down.
AGGAGGTGGCCGACCGTCTTGGCAAGGAGATTACCTCGGCCATGATCTACCAGGCCTTCGTCGACGAGTACCTGGCCAAGACCGAGCCCTTCACCCTGGTCAGCCATCGTCTGTCGTCCGAGCCCGATAGCCCGACCGTGACACTCGAGGCCTGTATCGCCAAGGACGGCCAGCGGCAGACCATCAGCGGCCAGGGCAACGGCCCGCTGGCGGCCTTCGTCAAGGCGCTCGCCGCCGAGGGCCACGACGTCGAGATCATCGATTACCACGAGCATTCCCGCGGCCAAGGCGCCGACGCCGAGGCCATTGCCTACGTGGAAGTGCGAATCGGCGGTGAAGCGGTGTTTGGCGTGGGTAGCGACGAGAGCATCACCAGCGCCTCGATCAAGGGCGTGATGAGCGCGATCAACCGCAACTTGTCCACCGAAGTGTCGGCGCCGAACGTGACTGCCGAGACGGTGTGATCCGACTGCGCCGCGTCCCTTGGCGTGAGCGGCCGGCCTGACGTCGGACGCGGAAAGCGGAACACACGCCCGGCGTGCCCGAGCCCCCTGCAACGCCTGTTGCAGGGGGCTTTTTGCGTTGTTGACGTAATGCTCGACGCAGACGTCGGCTGACCGATGGCCGGCCACGTCACGCGGATAACGCCTGAAGGGCGCCAGACGGCTCGCGTCAGAGCAGGGGGGTCTTGCTCGCCTCACCCGGTACTTCCCGGGCCAGTGTCGGCACCAAAAAGCCCGGCAGTCGGGTGCGCAGTTCGTCGAGTAGTGCGCGGGCCCTGGCGTCGCTGACATCGAAGTGGGCGGCGCCCGCGACCGGGTCGAAGGCGTGCAGGTAGTAGGGCAGGATGCCGGCTTCGAACAATCGCTCCGACAGCGCCTCCAGGGTATCCACGCTGTCGTTGACGCCGGCAAGGATCACGCTCTGGTTGAGCAGCGTAACGCCGGCGCGGGATAGCCGCTGACAGGCCCGGATCACCGCCTGGTCGATCTCGTTGGGGTGATTGATGTGCAGCACCACGACCTTCTTCAGGCGGCTGGCGGAGAGCCACTTAAGCAGCGCGCCGTCGACCCGGTCGGGGATCACCACCGGCAGGCGCGTGTGCAGGCGCAGCCGAGTCAGGTGAGGAATGGCGTCGAGGCGGCTCACCAGCCACCCAAGCTGTCTGTCGCTGGCCGCCAGAGGGTCTCCACCGGACAGGATGGCCTCGCGGATCGAGGTATCGTCGCGCAGGTAGTCCAGGGTCGCGTCCCACTGGGGGCGTGAGGGCGCGTTGTCGGCATAGGGAAAGTGGCGGCGAAAGCAGTAGCGACAGTTCACCGCACAGGCGGGGCTCGTGATCAACAGTACGCGGCCACGATACTTGTGAATCAGGCCGGGGCGCTGGGTGTGATCGGCTTCGCCCAGCGGGTCGCTGACGTAGCCGGGCGTCGGCGCGCCTTCGTCTGCGAGGGGCAAGACCTGGCGCAGCAGCGGGTCGAAGGGGTCGCCCGGGCGCATGCGCGCGGCGAAGGCTTCGGGCACGCGGACTTCGAACAGTTCATGCCCCCGCTCGGCGCCTGGCCACCAGCGCGGGTCAAGCTCGAGGCGCTGGCAGAGCGCCCGTGGATCACGAATGGCGCCCGCCAATTGGCGTTGCCAGGCGCCGGGCGCTGGCACGCCGTCGGCGTGTTCTATCGGGGACGTCGCTGGCACGCTGTTGGTGCGCTCTATTGGGCCGGTCGCTGGCACGCCGTCGGCGTGTTCTATCGGGCCGGTCGCTGGCACGCTGGGGATGATACGTGCCGTGGCCGGCCTCTCGCGGCTTGGTTGTTCCGGCGTGGTTGTTTCGGTCTTTACGGTCGTCATGCTGTCACTGGCCAGGGCCTTTTCGGTGTCCGCCGTCCCAGTGGCCGTCGCGGGCTTTCGCTGCAAAAGCGCGGGGCTTCGGGTTATCATGCGTGCCACCTATCGATGCGGGTGAGGGTCTTGCCCTCGCCAAATGTAATGAAAGCCCTCCCGACCCGACGCCGGGACGGGCGCGATGTCAGGAAGAGATCTTATGGCGAACTATTCTACCAATGAATTCAAGGGCGGTCTGAAGGTCATGCTGGACGGCGATCCCTGCGCCATCGTCGAGAATGAATTGGTAAAGCCGGGCAAGGGCCAGGCCTTCAGCCGGGTCAAGCTGCGCAACCTCATGACCGGACGCGTCTGGGAGCGTACCTTCAAGTCTGGCGATTCCCTCGAGGGCGCCGACGTGATGGATCTGGAGATGGAATACGTCTACACCGACGGCGACATGTGGCACTTCATGAAGACCGACGGTTCCTTCGAGCAGTATGCCGTCGAGAAGAAGGCGCTGGGCGACAGCGACAAGTGGCTCAAGGAGCAAGTTGCCTACACCGTGACGCTGTGGAACGACAACGCCATTTCGGTGACGCCGCCGAACTTCATCGAGCTCGAGGTCGTCGAGACCGATCCGGGCCTGAAGGGCGACACCGCTCAGGGGGGCTCCAAGCCCGCGACCCTGTCCTCGGGTGCCGTGGTTCGCGTGCCGCTGTTTATCAACCAGGGCGAAGTGCTCAAGATCGACACCCGCTCCGGCGACTACGTGTCCCGCGCTTGATGCCGTGGTCGCCTCGCCGAGCCGAGGCGGCGACTGTTTGAGCCACAGCGACGACAAAGGCCACGCCAGCGCGTGGCCTTTGTGCGTCTTACCCCCATGACCGCCACGCCCGGCCGCGGCGAGGGACCGCGCTGGATGGTCGGGACGACGACAACGACGGTGAGCGACATGCACACGACGCCTTCACATGACTGGCGCCCGACGGCGACCATCGAGACCCTGCGCCGCCGAGCGGCGCTAACCCATCGGGTGCGTGAGTTCTTTTTCCAGCGCGATGTGCTGGAGGTCGAGACGCCGGTACTGGGCCATGGCGGCAGCACCGATGTGCATCTGGCGTCGCTGGCGTGCACGGCGGTGACACCGGCCGGACGCGAGCGGCTGTGGCTGCAGACCTCGCCCGAGTTTGCCATGAAGCGGCTGCTTGCCGCGGGCGCGGGGTCGATCTTTCAGCTTGCCCGCAGCTTTCGCGACGGCGAGGTGGGGGGGCGCCACAACATTGAATTCACCATGCTCGAGTGGTATCGGCCGGGCTGGAGCCTCGATGCCCTGATCGACGAGACGCTGGCCCTGATCCACGCCGTGCTGGGCCGAGAGCCCGGCACGCCGCGTCGCCGCGCCTATCGGGACCTGTTTATCGAACACCTGGGCATCGACCCGTTCTGCGTTGACCTCGACACGCTGCGCCGAGAGGCCAGCGAACGTGGCGGGATCGCCATGCACGAGGCCCCGCGGGATGAGTGCCTGGATCTGCTGATGGGGCTGGTGATCGAGCCGACCCTTGGCCAGGACGGCGTCGAGGTGGTGCTGGACTACCCGGCCAGCCAGGCGGCGCTGGCACGGCGCCATCGGGACCCGAGAGACGGAGCCTGGGTGGCCTCGCGCTTCGAGGTCTATCTGGCCGGGGTCGAGCTTGCCAACGGTTACGACGAGCTGACCGACCCAGGCGAGCAACGTGCCCGCTTCAGCGCGGACAACGCGGCCCGACACGCCCTTGGACTCGGCGAGGTCGGCATCGACGAGCGGCTGCTGGCCGCACTTGAGGAGGGCATGCCGGAAGGCAGCGGTGTGGCACTGGGGCTCGATCGCCTGATTCAGCTGGCGCTCGGCAAGGCTCGGGTGGAAGAGGTGATGGCCTTTTCTACGCCACGCTGTTGATATGCTACCTGGAGTCGGCTGCTGACATGCTATCCGTAGCCGGTGGCGGGCACGCTACCCGCCGTCGTTGGTTGACACGCTACCTGGAGCCGGTGGCTGACACGCTACCCGTCGTCGTTGGCTGACACGCTACTCGCCGTCGTTGGCTGACATGCTGCCTGGGGCCGGTAGCGCACGGGCTGATGCGCGATGCACCAGCCGTGGCACTCTTATTGCGTCGCGTCGCGCCAACCTGGTGCGGGTTACACCTGGTCCGTAACGCTTTCCTGGCCGGGCTCGGCACCGAGGCGTTGGCCCATGCGGACCGCCGCGGCGTCGCCCGGCGCGTTGTCGATGGCATCGAAATTGACGCGCTGGGTGAAGGCCATGACCACGGTGGAGCCGAGCTTGAAGCGGCCCATCTCCTGGCCCTTGTCGAGGTGCACCGGGGTGTTAAAGCGAATCCGCTCGACCTTGCCCGACAAGGGGGTGACCTGGCCCGACCAGACCGTTTCGATGGCGGCGACGATCATCGCACCCACCAGCACCATCACCATGGGGCCGTGCTCGGTATCGAAGTGACACACCAGGCGCTCGTTGCGGGCGAACAGGTTGGGTACCTGCTCGGCGGTGGCGCTATTGACCGAGAAGATGCGCCCGGGCACGTACACCATCTCGGTCAGGGTACCGGCCAGGGGCATGTGCACCCGGTGGTAGTCCTTGGGCGACAGGTAGACCGTGGCGAAGCTGCCGCTGGCGTACTCGGTGGCCTTCAACGGATCGCCGCCGAGCAGATCGCTGACGCTGAAGCGGTGGCCCTTGGCCTGAATCAACTGCCCGCGGTCGATGTCGCCCCATTGGGACAGGGTGCCGTCGGCGGGGCACAGCAAGCCATCTTCCAACGGCCGAGCGTCGGCTTCCAGGGCCCGGGTGAAGAAGGCGTTGAAGGTGGGGTAGACGCGGTAGTCAGTCTCCACCGCCTGACTCATGTCGACCTTGAACTGGCGAATGAACGCCTTGATCAGCGCATTCTTCAGCCAGGTCACACGACACTCGGCGAGGCGCCCGACCAGGCGTGAAATCAGATGGTGGGGCAGGGGGTACTGGATCAGGGCAAACAGCTTGGCAGATGACACGGGCAGTCTCGCTGCAAGAGAAAAGGATGGGGAGAGACGCCTGGCGTCTCTCCCGGAGGTGGAGATATTGCACGGGTGTTGATGCAAGCGACCGCGGCCTCGGGCGCTGGGGCGGCTAAACCATCACGGCGTCGGGCCTGACGGTCGCCGCGATAGCGCGACACCGCGGTGCTCATTCAGGCCTCGATCGGCGTGTCGTCGCGGTTGCCCCATTCCTTCCACGAGCCGGGGTAGGCGCGAATGTTGTCGAACCCGAGCGCCTTGCCGACCAGCCAGGTGAAGCCGCTGCGATGATGGCTCTGGCAGTGAGTGACCACTTCCATATCCGGCGTGATGCCCATGGCCTGAAGCTCGGTAATAAGCTCGGCGTAGTCGCGCAGGCGAAGCGAGCGCTCACGATCCATGGCCAGGGTCCACTCCATGTTGACCGCGCCCGGAAGGTGCCCAAGGTGCTGGTTGTCGCCTTTCTTGCCGTCGAACTCGTCGGCTGAGCGTGCGTCCCAGATGGCGAAGTGCTCGCCGCCCAGGCGCTCGGTGAGCTCCAGCCGGTCGATGGCGACGCGGGGGTTGAGAATCTCGGCCCGATAGTCGCTTGGAGTTGGCGTCACGTCATCGCGGGATAGTGGTTGGCCATCGTCGCGCCAGGCGTGGATGCCACCGTTCAAGTACGAATAGCGGCCGTGGCCGATCAGCTCCAGGGTCCACAATAGGCGCCCGGCCCAGCCGCCGCCTTCATCATCGTAGGCCACCACGTGGGTATCCCGGGTCAGGCCAAGCGACGAGAACAGCTCGGACAGCTCGTCGAGCTCCGGTAGTTCATTGGGCACCGGCCCATCGCCCTTCAACAGACGGCGATGGTCGAGGAAGATCGCCCCCGGCACGTGGCCATCGGTATAGCTCTGTGCCTTGAGCGGCACATCGATGACGAGAATGTCCTCATGGCCGAGCAAGTCGGCCAGTCCTTGCGGCTCGACGATCAGGGGCAGCAGGTTATCTTCGGAACTCATCTCTCGTCCTCCTCGGGCTCAAGCGGTGCTCGGTCGGCGCTTAGCGCGTACCGTCATTATCCAGACTATCGACGATTCGACGATAACTGGCAAAGCGCTGGGGATGCACCTGGCCCTGGTCAACGGCCTCGAGCAGGGCGCAGCCGGGCTCCTGGCGGTGGCGGCAGTCGCGGAATCGACACCGTCCGAGGAAGGGGCGGAACTCGATGAACCCGTCGGTCACGCTCTGCTCGTCCAGGTGAGTGAGTCCAAACTCGCGGATGCCGGGGGAGTCGATCAACTCGCCGGCCTCGATCTCGGTGCTCGGCGGCGGCAGGCGGTAGAGCTGGGCGGTGGTCGTGGTGTGGCGGCCCTTGCGCGAGTCCACCGACAGGTCGCCGATCCGCAGGCTCTCGTCGGGCAGCAGCAGATCGATCAGCGACGACTTGCCGACGCCGCTCTGGCCGACGAACACCGACGTGCGCCCGGCCAATTGGGTGTACAGCGCCCTGAGACCGTCATCGCTGGCGGTGGTGGTCGCCACCACCGGGTAGCCGAGGCCTTCGTAGCGCGCCAGCAGGTCGCGCAGTTCGCCGCCTTCATCGGGAAGCAGGTCGGTCTTGTTGAGCACGAGAACCGGCTGAATGCCGGTGGATTCGGCGGCCACCAGATAGCGGTCGATGAGCCCGGCGTGAGGCTCCGGCTCTACCGCAAAGACGATCAGGATCTGGTCGATATTGGCCGCCACCGGCCTTAGCAGACCGCGCATGTCTGGCCGCTCGAGGACGTTGTCGCGCTGGCCACGAGCCACCACCACGCCGCTGCCGTCCTCGCCTTGGCGCCAGATCACTCGGTCGCCGGTGACCAGCCCCTCGAGATTGGCGCGCAGGTGGCAGCGCACAGGCGTCTCGCCGGCGTGCTCGGCGACGTCCAGGGTGCGGCCGAAGTGAGCGATCACTCGGCCATCGCGTTCGGCGCCGTATTCGCCGGCGGCGAGCTTGTCGTCATCGTCACCCTGGCGTTTCTCGGCGCGCTTGGCGCGCTCGGCCTGGATCTTCTCGATGCGCCAGCGCTGCTGGCGGCTCAGATTGCGTTTGCTCATGCCTACCCGTTGGTCGGTACAATGAGCCGCATTGTACCCATCCCGGGGGGCAGTGTCGTGAGACACCGTCGCCTGCCGGTCGATGGCTTCCCTTTCGCCGAGGACCCCCAGATGACCGACACCCCCAATGTGACTCCGCGCAACGATCTGCTGGTGTGGATCGATCTTGAGATGACCGGGCTTGATCCCGATCGTGAACGCATCATCGAGGTCGCGACCCTGGTCACCGACGCCAACCTCGAGGTGGTGGCCGAAGGCCCGGTGATGGCGGTTCACCAGGACGCTGCCTTGATCGCCGGCATGGACGAGTGGAACACCCGTACCCACGGGGAGTCGGGGCTCGTTGAGCGCGTGCGCAAGAGCGCCATCGACACGCGCGAGGCCGAACGGCGTACGCTCGAGTTTCTGGCGACCTACGTCACCCCAGGCTCATCGCCGATGTGCGGCAACTCGATCCATCAGGATCGTCGCTTCCTCGAGCGGGAGATGGCGGAGCTCTATGGCTTCTTTCATTACCGCAACCTGGACGTGTCCAGCGTCAAGGAACTGGCCAAGCGCTGGAACCCGGAGGCGCTGAGCGGATTTTCCAAGCGCAACGTGCACCTGGCGATGGACGATATCAAGGAGTCGATTGCCGAGCTTGCCCACTATCGCAAGACCTTCCTGCGTGTGGCCGAGGACGACGCCGCGACAGGGTGAGTGGCGAGGGCAGGCGCAGAAGGCGTGCCCGGCATCAGTCGTCAGCCGGTGACGATGCGCTGCTCGCGACGCAAGCGCTGGCGGTCGAGGGCCCAACGCACGTGTTCACGCACGAGGTCCGAGGGATAGGCCAGGCGCACGAGCAGGGCGGCTTCCACCGCCTGGCTCCAGGGGGCATTGCCAAGCCCCACGGCGAGGTTGCGCAGCCAACGCTCGTAGCCGATGCGGCGGATCGGACTGCCGGCGGTGCGCTCGAGGAATTCCTCCTCGCCCCAGGCAAACAGGGACAACAGGCTGGCGCGGTCGAGGTCGTGACGTGGCGCGAAGTCTGGCTCATCGCTGACCCGGGTGAAACGGGTGAAGGGACACACCAGTTGGCAGTCGTCGCAGCCGAACACCCGGTTGCCCATGGCCTCGCGGTAGTGCTCGGGAATGGCATCGTGGAGCTCGATGGTGAGATACGAGATGCAGGCGCGGGCATCGACGACCTTGTCCTCCACGATGGCGCCGGTGGGGCAGGCGCTGCGACAGCTACTGCAGCTTCCGCAATGCTCCGCCACGAAGGGCTCGTCCACCGGCAGCGGCAGGTCGGTGTACAGCTCACCGAGAAAGAACAGCGAACCGGCCTTGGGGTTGAGTAGCATGGCATTCTTGCCGAACCAGCCGAGGCCGGCCTTGCGCGCGAGGGCCCGCTCCATGACCGGGGCGGAGTCGACGAAGGCGCGGTAGCCGATCGGGCCGACCTTGGCCTCGATGCGCTTGGCCAGACTCTGCAGGCGCTTGCGCATCAGCTTGTGGTAGTCGCGACCGGTGGCATAGCGTGAGACGTAGGCCCTGGCCGGCTGACCGAGTACCTTGGTGGTTTCGACTTCGGGGGGCAGGTAGTCGAGCCTCACGCTGATGACGCGCAGGGTGCCGGGCTCCAGCTCCGCCGGGCGGGTGCGCTTCGTGCCATGCTTGGCCATGAAGCCCATCTCGCCATGATAGCCGGCCTCGAGCCAGCGGTTGAGGCGGGCTTCGTCGTCGGCCAGGTCGACGTCGGTGATGCCGACCTGCTGGAAGCCGAGCTCTCGGCCCCAGGTCTTGATCAGCGTCGCCAGGGCGTTCAGATCGGCGGCCGGGGAGGCGTCGGTAACGGCAGACTGACCAGACATAAAAGAGGACATACCTTGCACGTGGGCCATCGCGTCTTAGGCGCGAGAGAAGAAGGCCTTAGACTTCAGGGAGGAACGTCACACCATGGTAAAGCATCCCGCCAGGAGGGAATACCGCATGAGCGCCCCGTCCAGCCCCCAACCCCACGTCAACCCCTCCAAGCCAGTGGGGACAACGCCGAGTGAGGCGAAACCCGGCCAGACGCCCCTGTACCGCGCCGGCCAGGTACGCGAACTCGATCGCCGAGCGATTGCCGAGGAACAGGACGGCTTCGCGTTGATGCACCGTGCCTCGGGCACGGCCTGGCGCTGGTTCAAGGCACGCTGGCCGGCGACCAAGTGCCTGACGGTGCTGTGTGGCGGTGGCAACAACGGTGGCGACGGCCATGTTCTGGCGGCGTTGGCCGCCCGTGAGGGCAGGCGCGTGCAGCGCCTTTCGGTGCCGCCAAGAGAAAAGCTGACCGGCGAGGCCCTGCGCGCCGCCGAGCTTGCCGACGCCGCCGGCGTCGCCTGGCTGGACTGGCAGGAAGGCGTCGGGCTCGAAGGTGATGTGATCGTCGATGCACTGCTCGGTACCGGCTTTCACGGCGATGTGCGCCCCGATTACGCTAGCGCCATCGCCGCGATCAATGGCGCTGAACGTCCGGTGCTGGCCATCGACATCCCCTCCGGCGTCTGCGCCGACGGCGGGGCCGCACGTGGCCCGGCCGTGCGCGCCAACGTCACGGTTACCTTTATCGCCGACAAGCTCGGGCTGCACACCGGCCGCGGTGCGGCCTTGGCCGGCGAGGTGGTGGTGGAATCGCTGGGGGTCAACGCCCTGGTCCACACCGATCTTGAGCCCTGTGCCTGGCGCTTGGCGCCTGAGCTGCTGAAGCAGGGCCTGCCGCCCCGGGAGCGGGATGCACACAAGGGCGCGGCCGGGTTTGCCGGCATTTTCGGCGGGGGGGCGGGGACGGGCGGCGCCGCGCTGTTGGCGGCGCAAAGCTGCGCTCGCACAGGAGCCGGCAAGGTGCTGCTGGTCACCGCGCCGGAGCACGTCACCGCGAGCCTGATCCGCTGTCCTGAGGTGATGGTCAAGGGCGTGGTCGGCGCGACCCAGCTCGATGACCGAGTGGCCCAGCTCAGTGTGGCCGTGGTCGGCCCGGGGCTTGGCCAGGACAGTTGGGGGCAGGGGATCTTCCAGGCGGTCATGGGGCTCGGGGTGCCGCTGGTGGTCGATGCCGATGCGCTCAACCTGATGGCGAGTCGCTTCGCCGGCGAGCGTCGCGACGACTGGATCCTTACGCCACACCCGGGCGAGGCGGCGCGGCTGCTGGAGCTTAGCGTCGGCGAGGTCGAGAGCGACCGGCCGGCGGCGGCCAAGGCGCTGCAGCAGCGTTATGGTGGCACGGTCGTATTGAAGGGCGCGGGTTCCTTGATCTGCGGCCCGAGCGGTCTGGCGCTGTGTCCATTCGGTAACCCGGGCATGGCCAGCGGCGGCATGGGTGACGCCCTGGCCGGCATCATCGGTGCCTTGGTGGCCCAGGGGCTGGCACTGGAGCAGGCCGCGCAGACCGGCGTTCTGGTGCATGCCTTGGCCGGCGACATGGCGGCACGTCAGGGCGGTGAACGTGGCCTGCTCGCGAGCGATCTGGCATCCTGTGCTCGAATTTTGGTCAATCCGACGATAGGCGAGGATAATGCTGCTGCGACTCGATGACGAAGACCGCCAGGTCGCACTGGGGGAGTGCCTGGGGCGGGCGCTCGAGGGGCGCGGGCGCGTCTACCTCGCCGGCGAACTGGGTGCCGGCAAGACTACGCTCGCCAGGGGCGTGCTGCGTGCCTACGGGTATCAAGGCGCAGTGAAGAGCCCCACGTACACGCTGGTCGAGCCCTACGAGCTCGATGCCGTCAGGCTCTACCATTTCGATCTGTACCGCCTCGGGGATGCCGAGGAGCTCGAGTTCATCGGCGGTCGTGACCTGCTCGCCGAGGATTGCCTGTGCCTGATCGAATGGGCCGAGCGTGGCGAAGGCTGGTTGCCCGAGCCCGATGTTCGCGTTTCCCTGGCCCACCGGGATGGCGGCCGCGAGGCCAGCCTTGAGGCGCACACGCCCCGCGGTGACCGGGTACTGGCGCGGGTCGCAACTTCGCTCGGCGCTCACGGACTGGCCGCGGAGGGCGACGCATGAGTCAGCGTCTTGGCCGTCTGGCCGGCTTTTTCCTGATGACCGTCGTGACGCTGGCAGGCGGTGTGCTCGTTAGCCCGCTGGCCCTAGCGGGAAACGTCGACAATATTCGCCTGTGGGCGGCGCCGGACCACTCCCGGCTGGTGTTCGACCTGTCGTCGCCGGCGTCTGCTTCGGTCTTCCAGCTCGACAATCCCCGTCGTCTGGTCATCGATCTGGCAGACACCGAGCTCAAGGCCTCGCCCTCGAGCATGGACCTCTCGGGCAGCGCCATCAGCTCGGTGCGCACCGGCGTGCGCGAAGGCGATGATCTGCGCGTGGTACTGGAGCTGAGCCGGGCGGTGGAGCCGCGGCATTTTTCGCTGGCGCCGAACGCCCAATACGGTGATCGCTTCGTGGTCGATCTCGAGTATCCCGGCGAGAGCGCCGTGGAGGATCCTATCGATCCCATCGAGGCGATGATTCGCGAGCAGGAAATCGCCGCCGAGCGGGCCAAGACCGTGGCCGTGGCCGAAGGTCGAGACCCGGTCGAGGCGGCGCCGGTGGTGGATGCGGCCCAGCCCCATCCCAAGCGCGACATCATCATCGCGGTGGACGCGGGCCACGGCGGCGAGGATCCTGGCGCCCTGGGCCCGAGCGGCACCCGCGAGAAGGATGTGGTGCTGCAGATGGCCGATCGCCTGGCGCGCCAGATCAACGCCACTGCCGGTTTCAAGGCGGTGATGATTCGCGACGGCGACTATTATGTGGGCCTGCGTCAGCGCACTATCATCGCGCGGGAGCAGAAGGCCGACTTCTTCGTCTCGATTCATGCCGACGCCTTCAACAGCCCGCGGCCCCACGGTAGCTCGGTGTTCGCCCTGTCCCAACGCGGTGCAACCTCCGAGACGGCCAAGTGGCTGGCCGCCAGCGAGAACCGTTCCGATCTGATCGGCGGCGTCGATGGCAACCTGTCGCTTGACGACAAGGACCAGGTGCTGCGTGGCGTGTTGCTGGACCTGACCATGACCGCGACCCTGAATGACTCCTTGACCATCGGTGGCGAGGTGCTCGATCGGATCGGTCGCTTGAACGACCTGCACAAGCCGCGCGTGGAGCAGGCCGGCTTCGTGGTGCTGAAGTCGCCGGACATTCCGTCGCTGTTGGTGGAGACCGGCTTCATCTCCAACCCGGAGGAAGAGCGGCGTCTGCGCGATGGTGGCTATCAGGACCGGATGATGAGCGCGGTGTTTGGCGGTGTGCGCGCCCACTTCGAGCGGAATCCGCCTCCGGCGAGCCTGCTGGCCTGGCAGCGTGATCAGGGGCGCAACACCGCGTCCAACGAGTACCGTATTCAGCCCGGTGACACCCTGTCTGCCATCGCCGCGCGGCATAGTGTACCGCTGACCCAGCTCAAGCAGGTCAACGAATTGTCTGGCGATGTGATCCGCGTCGGACAGGTGCTGAGGATTCCGAGCTCATGAACGAGACCGATACCCCGACCTCAACCCCAGGCCCGACGGCGACACGGCGCCGCATCCAGATCCTCGATCCGAGACTCGCCAACCAGATCGCCGCCGGTGAAGTGGTCGAGCGGCCGGCCTCGGTGGTCAAGGAACTGGTGGAGAACGCCATCGATGCCGGCAGTACACGCATCGAGCTCGAGATTGAATCGGGCGGCACGCGACTGATCCGGGTGCGCGATGATGGCTCGGGCATCGGCGAGGACGACCTGCCGCTGTCGCTATCGCGTCACGCCACCAGCAAGATCGCCTCGCTGGACGAGCTCGAGGGGGTGGCGAGCCTCGGTTTTCGCGGCGAGGCGCTGGCCTCGATCAGCTCGGTGTCACGGCTCGAGCTGACCTCCAACGTCGAAAACGACCCGCGCGGGGGCTGGCGAGTCGTGGCGGAAGGGCGCCGCATGGAGCCCCGGGTCACGCCAGCGCCGCACCCGAGGGGGACCTCGGTCATCGTGCGCGACCTGTTCTTCAACACCCCGGCTCGGCGCAAGTTCCTGCGCACCGAGAAGACCGAGTTTGGCCATGTCGAGGAGGCCTTCCGGCGCCAGGCGCTGTCGCGCTTCGATATCGGCTGGGTGCTGCGCCACAATCAAAAGACGCTCCATCAGTTGCCCGTGGCAGACGACGAAGAGACCCGAGAAAGGCGCCTCAAGTCGCTGCTGGGGAAGGGCTTTCTCGACAGCGCCCTGACGCTTGATATCGCGGCCGGGGGGCTGCGCCTGTGGGGCTGGGTGGGCTTGCCGACCTACTCGCGTGCCCAGGCCGATCAGCAGTATTTCTTCGTCAACGGGCGGGTGGTGCGCGACCGCCTGGTGGCTCATGCCGTCCGTCAGGCGTATCGCGACGTGCTGTTCCACGGTCGTCATCCGGTGTTTGTCCTGTACCTGGATGTCGACCCTACGGTGGTGGACGTCAACGTGCACCCGACCAAGCATGAAGTGCGCTTTCGCGATGGGCGCATGGTTCATGACTTCCTGTTCTCCAGTCTGCACCGGGCTCTCGGTGAGGCGCGCGCCGGCCAGGCCGAGTCCGCCGCCAGCCACGACGACCACGAGGGCCTCGACGTCGACCCCGAGACCGGCGAGATTCGTGAGCCGCGCCCCGCCAGTGGCCAGCCCGCGCCTGGCGCCTGGCAGCAGCAGCCCATGGCGCTGCATGCGCGCCGAGACGAGGGCGGCACCAATGTCACGCCGGACCGCGTGCGGGCCTTCATGGATGGCTATCGCCAGTTGCACCCGGAGCATGAAGAGAGCCTGCTTACCCCACAGCCGGCAGCCCCTGGTGCTGGCGGTTACGCCGCCGGAGTGGCGCAGAGCGAGCGCGTGCGCCCCTTGCCGCGGACCATGGTCGGCGTCGAGGGTGGCGCCGGCGCCTTGGCCGAGGGCACGCCCAGCGCGGCGCCGATGCCCGCGGAAGACGCCACTCAGGCGCCGCCGCTGGGGTTCGCCATCGCCCAGCTGCATGGCATCTATATCCTCGCCCAGAATGCTCACGGGCTGGTGCTGGTCGACATGCACGCCGCCCATGAGCGGATCGTCTACGAACGCATGAAGCACCAGGTTCATGGCGGAGCCCTGGATGCCCAGCCGCTGCTGGTACCGGTATCGCTGGCGGCGAGCCCGGCCGAGGTCGAGACCGCCGAGGCGGAGCACGAGGCATTTTCACGGCTCGGCGTGGAGCTCGATGCCGCCGGCCCCGAAACCTTGCTGGTGCGCCAGGTGCCGACCCTCTTGGCCGATGCCGACGTGGAGCCGCTGGTGCGTGAGATGCTGGCGGATCTGGAGCGCTATGGCCGCTCCGACCGCATCGAGGCGCATATCAATGAACTGCTGGCGTCGATGGCCTGCCACGGTAGCGTGCGTGCCAATCGCCTGCTGACCGTCGCCGAGATGAATGCCCTGCTGCGTGATATGGAACATACCGAGCGCAGTGGTCAGTGCAATCACGGTCGTCCGACCTGGACCCAGATGAGCCTGCGCGAGCTCGATCGACTGTTCCTGCGAGGCCAGTGACATGGGCGTCGATTCTCGGCCCCTGGCGATTGTGTTGATGGGCCCCACCGCGGCGGGCAAGACCGATCTGGCCATTGCCGCCCGAGACGCCCTCGATGGCGAGATCATCAGCGTCGACTCGGCCATGGTCTATCGCGGCATGGACATCGGCAGCGCCAAGCCATCACCAGAAGAGCTTGCGCGGGCGCCGCATCGGCTGATCGATATTCGGGATCCCGCCGAGCCCTATTCGGCGGCGGAGTTTCGAGACGACGCGCTGGCCCAGATGCATGAGATCGCCGCGCAAGGCAGGGTGCCGCTGCTGGTGGGGGGCACCATGATGTACTTCAAGCGCCTGATGGAAGGCGTCGCCAACCTGCCGTCGGCGAGCCCCGACGTGCGGGCCGCCCTTGAGCAAGACGTCGAGCGTCATGGGCTCAAGGGGCTGCATGAGCGGCTGGCCCGGGTCGACCCGGAGTCCGCCGCACGGATTCATCCCAACGATCCTCAGCGTCTGCTACGGGCGCTGGAGGTGTATGAGGTCAGTGGCAAATCGCTGTCGCAACTGTGGCGTGAGCAGCGTCCTGAAACCTTTCCCTTCCGCACGCTGTCCATAGGTCTCGCGCCGGCGAATCGCTCCGTGCTACATGAGAGAATAGCGAAGCGGTTCGGGGCGATGCTGGACGCCGGTTTCCTCGAGGAAGTGGCGTCGTTGAGGGCGCGCGGTGACCTGTCACCGACGTTGCCGTCGATGAAGAGCGTCGGCTATCGTCAGGCCTGGGCGTATCTGGACGGCGAGTTCGATAGAGAGCAACTACGCTTTCGCTCAGTGGTGGCAACGCGTCAGCTGGCCAAGCGTCAGCTGACCTGGATGCGCAGTTGGCCGCGGCTGAATTGGGTCGACCCCCTGGTCGGGGATCCCGCCGAGCGAATCTGGAAACTGGTGCGCAAATCCGGGACATAGCGTAAGATATCGAGTTCGTGTGGCCGACTGACCGGGCCCCGCCGAATCCTCGATGCTCGCCGCTTCCCAACGGCAGAGGCGAGCATCGGCATAACTTCAACCCCTAAGACACTCAGGGAGAGCAACATGTCCAAAGGGCAGTCCCTTCAAGATCCGTACCTGAACATCCTGCGCAAGGAGCGCATTCCGGTATCCATCTTCCTGGTCAACGGCATCAAGCTGCAGGGTCAGATCGAGTCCTTCGACCAGTTCGTCATTTTGCTGCGCAACACGGTCAGCCAGATGGTCTATAAGCACGCCATCTCCACGGTGGTGCCGTCGCGTAACGTGCGCCTCCCGGCTCAAGACCCCGCCGCGCAGCCGGAAATCTAATTGCGTGAGGTATTGATTGTTTTTTGAACGTCCCGACGCCGGTGAAACGGCGGTACTCGTCCATCTCGACTTTCAGGACGAGAAGGAGCGCGAAGATCCCGGCGAGTTTCTGGAGCTGGTGCGCTCGGCTGGTGCCGAGCCTGCCACCCTGATCACCGGGTCTCGCCAGCGCCCCGACTCCAGGACCTATGTGGGGTCGGGCAAGCTCGAGGAAGTCCGCGAGGCGCTGGCGGTGCACCAGGCAGAACTGGTGATCTTCAACCATGCGCTTAGTCCTTCCCAGGAACGCAACGTCGAGCAGGCGCTGAAGTGTCGCGTGCTCGATCGTACCGGCCTGATCCTCGATATCTTCGCCCAGCGCGCCCGTACTCACGAGGGCAAGCTGCAGGTGGAGCTGGCCCAACTCGAGTACATGTCGACTCGCCTGGTGCGGGGGTGGACCCACCTCGAGCGCCAGAAGGGGGGGATCGGCCTGCGTGGTCCCGGCGAGACTCAGCTCGAGACGGACCGTCGTCTGTTGCGTGCTCGCATCAAGGCCATCCACAAGCGCCTGGACAAGGTGCGCAGTCAGCGCAGCCAGAATCGCCGCGCTCGCTCTCGCGCCGAGATTCCCAGTGTGTCCCTGGTGGGGTACACCAACGCCGGCAAATCAACGCTGTTCAACAGTTTGACCGCGGCCGAGGTCTATGCGGCGGACCAGCTCTTCGCTACTCTCGACCCAACGCTGAGGCGGCTCGAGGTAACGGACGTGGGGCCAGTGGTGCTGGCCGACACGGTCGGGTTCATTCGCCACCTGCCGCACAAGCTGGTCGAGGCCTTCCGTGCCACGCTCCAGGAGGCGGCGGAAGCGAGCTTGCTGGTGCACGTCATCGATGCCGCGGATCCGGATCGCGAGCTCAATGTCACCCAGGTGGATACCGTGCTGGCGGAAATCGGTGCCGATGAGGTGCCGAGCCTCAAGGTAATGAACAAGATCGATCTGTTCGACAGCGCGCCGCGCATCGAACGCGATGAACACGGCGTGCCGGACACGGTGTGGTTGTCGGCCCAGAAAGGACTCGGGCTGGATCTACTGTCTCAGGCCTTGTCGGAGCGGCTGGCCGACGATGTCATCGACTTCGATCTGACCTTGGCACCGGAGCAGGGCAAGCTGCGCGCCGCGTTGCACGAACTGGGCGCGGTTCGCGATGAACGCTTCGATGATGCCGGGCATACCTGCCTGGAAGTTCGCCTGCCGCGGCGTGACTTCAATCAGCTGATGGCTCGCCTCGGCGAGCGTGCCAACGACTACCTTCCCGAGTCGCTCAAGGAACGCGACGTCTGGGAAGCCTGACGACGACCCGAAAATCGGGTCGACACAGCGTCGCCCCGAGGCGGCGCCGACACGGATCGCAACCGATGCCCGTCGCAAGCGTCGCGGCGGATGCACAGAGTGGAGACGACGTATGGCCTGGAATGAGCCTGGTGGCGGCAACCAGCACGATCCCTGGAGTGGTGGTGGGGGCCGACGTGGGGGAAACGGCGGCGGCAACCGCGGCGGAGACAACCAGGGGCCGCCGGACCTTGATGAGGCCCTGAAGAAGTTTCAGGACAAGCTCAACAGCATGCTGGGCGGCCGTGGCAAGCGCGGTGGCAACGGCAATGGCGGCAAGAGCGGCGGCGGCAAGTCGCGCAACGCCTTTACCCTGCCGGGGCTGTTGATCATCATCGCCCTCGCGGTGTGGGCGGCCAGCGGCTTCTATCTGGTCGACCAGTCCGAGCGTGGCGTGGTGCTGCGTTTCGGCAAGTTCCAGGAAGTCGTCACGCCGGGTCTGCAGTGGAACCCGCCGCTGATCGACGACGTGCGCATGGTCAACGTGACCCGGGTGCGCTCGGTGAGCCAGACCCAGTCGATGCTGACCCAGGATGAGAACATCGTCTCGGTGGAAATTTCGGCTCAGTATCAGGTCGCCGATCCGCAAGGCTATGTCCTCAATGTGCGCGATCCTGAGCTGTCGCTGGAGAATGCCCTCGACTCGGCCCTGCGCCACGTCGTTGGCGGCACCGACATGATCGATATCCTGACGTCCGGCCGTGAAATCCTCGGTTCCTCGGTCGCCAGTCGCCTGCAGTCGTACCTGGACAACTATGGCACCGGTATCCGCCTGCAGACGCTGAACGTCGAATCCACCTCGCCCCCCGATGCGGTGCAGGATGCGTTCGATGACGTCATCCGGGCGCGCGAGGATCGTCAGCGCACGATCAACCAGGCCATGGCCTACGCCAATGCGATCATCCCGGCGGCCCAGGGTCAGGCCCAGCGAGTGGTCGAGCAGGGGCAGGGCTACCGTGAGTCCGTGGTCGCCGAGGCGCGTGGTCAAGCCAACCGCTTCAGCGCGCTGCTGACCCAGTATCGCAATTCTCCCGACGTGATGCGTGAGCGTCTGTACCTCGATGCCATTTCCGAGGTGCTCGGTCAGACCAACAAGGTGCTGGTCGATGTCAGCGAGCAGAGCCCGCTGATGGTGTTGCCGCTGGACCGGCTCAAGCCGAGTGGCAGCGCCTCCGCCGGCGAGGCGGACAGCAGTCAGCTCGATCCGCAGGTGCTCGATCGCATCCGCGCCGAGTCCAGTACGTCGAGCAACAGCAGTCGCAGTGGCCGCGACACCGGCATCCAGCGGGAGGGACGCTAAATGATCAATAACCGATCCCTGCTCATCGTCGGCGGCCTGGCCGCCGTGGCTTGGCTTGCCAGCAATAGCCTCTATGTGGTCGATGAAACCGAGCGCGCGGTGAAGCTGCGCTTCGGTGAGATCATCGAGGAAAATATTCAGCCCGGCCTGCACGTCAAGGTGCCGGTGACCCAGACCATCCGCAAGTTCGATACCCGGGTGCTGACGCTGGATACCGATGCCAGCCGCTACCTGACCCTCGAGCAGAAGGCGGTGATCGTGGACTCCTACGTCAAGTGGCAGGTGGTCAACCCCACCCGTTACTACGAGGCGACGGCCGGCGACGAGCTGATGGCCGTGAGGCTGATTCAGCCGCGGGTCGACGAGAGCCTGCGTAACGAGTTTGGTCAGCTCAATCTGAAGCAGATCATCTCCGAGAAGCGTGATGACCTGATGACCGGTCCGACCAGCGATCTCGATTCGTTGATGCGTGATGAGCTCGGTGTCGCCATTCTCGACATCCGGGTCAAGCGTATCGATCTGCCCGAGGACGTCTCCTCGGCGGTCTACGAGCGCATGCGTTCCGAGCGTGAGCGTGAAGCCCGCGAGTGGCGTGCCCAGGGTCAGGAAGAGTCCGAGCGTATTCGTGCCAACGCCGACCGTCGCCGTCAGGTGCTGCTGGCCCAGGCCAACGAGCGCTCCGAGACGCTGCGCGGTGAAGGCGATGCCGAAGCCGCCGCGATCTTCTCCGAGGCCTACCAGCAGGATGCCGAATTCTTCTCCTTCTGGCGCAGCCTCAATGCTTACCGCGAGACGTTCAGCGCGGAGCAGGGCAACATGATGGTGCTGGATCCCTCCAGCGACTTCTTCCGCTACTTGAAGAGCCCGGAGCGGCCGGAGGGCTAAGGCGCTTGGCGAGCTCCCTTGGTCTTCCAGGGGGCTCGAAGTCCAAGGGCTTGGAAGGCTGAGAGGCTGGTCTGCCTCAAGGCCTGACAGGGCTCAAGGAGCGCCAACAAAGGGCCTCAGAGCTTGCTCTGGGGCCTTTTGCCGGGTAACGCCACTCGTGAAGCTGCATTGTGCTCTTTCGTGGGGTTCATCCCGGCGCTAAACGTGATAGAATCCGTCAACCGGGCGTGGCCCGGTTTTTTTGTGGCCGAATACTTCCGCTCATCGCCTGCACGCCGGATCTCCCGACAGGGACTCCTCAGTGCGCGAGGCTTCGCGTGCGCGTGTGGACCAGGCCCACTGTTCAAGCAGGATGACCGACATGACCATCGCTGATCGCTGGCTCTTGCCGGACGGCATGGATGAGGTGCTACCGCCTCAGGCCAGTCGCATGGAAGAGCTGCGCCGGGCGCTGCTCGATCTCTTTCACGTCTGGGGGTACGACCAGGTAATGCCGCCGCCGGTGGAGTTTCTCGACTCCTTGCTGACGGGCACCGGTACCGACCTGGACCTGCAGACCTTCAAGCTTACCGACCAGCTCAGCGGACGCATGATGGGCGTCAGTGCCGATGTCACCCCGCAGGTGGCTCGCATGGACGCGCATTCGCTCAAGCGTGAGGGGCCGGTACGGCTGTGCTATTGCACCAACGTGCTGCGGGCCAAGGCCGATCAGCACCAGGGCGGCCGCAGTCCGGTTCAGGTCGGGGTGGAGCTGTTTGGCCACGCGAGCCTGGCCGCGGATCTCGAGATCCTGCGTCTGGCCCTGGCGAGTCTCGGCGCGGCAGGTGCCGACGAGATTCACCTGGCGCTTGGCCATGTCGAGATCTATCGCAGCCTGATTCAGGCCGCGGGACTCGATCGCGATGCCCAGCAGGCGATGTCGGCCGCCTTGGCACTGAAGTCGCCGGGTCAACTCGATGCCGAAGTGGAACGTTCGGTATCCGATCCGACCCTGGCCGGCATGTTCCGTGCCCTCGGTGAGCTACACGGCGGGCCCGACGTGCTCGAGGCGGCTCGGGAAGCCTTCAGCGAGGCCCCCCAAGCGGTCAATGACGCACTCGACAAGCTGTGCGAGCTGCATCGCGGTGTCACGGCAGAGCACCCGCATGTCGCCTGCTACTTCGATCTTGCCGAACTGCGTGGGTATCAGTACCACACCGGCATGATGTTCGCGGCCTTTGTGCCGGGCTATGGTCAGGCCTTGGCCAAGGGTGGCCGCTACGACGATACCGGTCGCGCCTTCGGTCGCGCTCGGCCGGCCACCGGGTTTTCCATGGACCTCAAGCTGCTGGCCACGCTGGCGCCAAGAGAGCCTTCCGTCGACGGGATCTGGGCGCCGGTAAACGACGGCAACGAGGGGCTGCAGGAGGCCATCCAGGCACTGCGGGTCGAGGGCCGTCGTGTGGTTCAGGCGCTTCCGGGCCAACGCACCGACGCCGAGGCCCATCGCTGCTGCGAACGCCTGGTGCACGGGGATGGCGGTTGGACCCTCGAGACACTGGACACAGCCTCGCGGTCGGCCTGACACTCGAAACACCGTTCCGCGAAGAGACAACTGACATTCAAGCGCATGGGCGGCTCAATCGCCGTCGATGCTCGGGGCGCCTGAGTCTGGCGTCGGTATCTGATGGGGCGCCGTGGCGCAATCACTTCAGGGGCGCCACGGCGCAACAACGAGAGACGAGAAAGCAATGGGCAAGAACGTAGTCGTACTGGGTACCCAATGGGGCGATGAGGGCAAGGGCAAGGTCGTCGATCTGCTCACCGAGTCCGCTTCCGCGGTGGTGCGTTTCCAGGGCGGGCACAACGCCGGCCACACCCTGGTCATCGACGGTGAAAAGACCGTCCTGCACCTGATTCCTTCCGGCGTGCTGCGTGACGACAAGACCTGCGTCATCGGTAACGGCGTGGTGCTGTCGCCGGAAGCGCTGATCAAGGAAATTCGCGAGCTCGAAGGCAAGGGCGTGCCGGTGCGTCAGCGCCTGCGTCTGTCGCCAGCCTGCCCGCTGATCCTCGATTACCATGTCCGCCTGGACCAGGCCCGCGAGAAGGCCCGTGGTGTCGCCAAGATCGGTACCACCGGTCGCGGCATCGGCCCGGCCTACGAGGACAAGGTCGCGCGTCGTGGCCTGCGTCTGGGCGACATGCTCCATCGCGAGCGGTTTGCGTCCAAGCTCGGCGAGGTGCTGGACTATCACAACTTCGTGCTGACCCAGTACCACGGCGAGCCGGCTGTCGATTTTCAGGAGGTGCTCGACGGCGCCATGCAGATGGCCGAAGAGCTGCGGCCGATGGTCGCCGACACCGTGGGGCTGGTCCATGACCTGCGCAAGAACGGCGAGAACATCCTGTTCGAGGGCGCCCAGGGCTCGCTGCTGGATATCGACCACGGTACCTATCCGTTCGTGACCAGCTCCAACACCACCGCCGGCGGCACCGCAACCGGCTCCGGCGTGGGTCCGCTGTATCTGGACTACGTGCTTGGCATCACCAAGGCCTACACCACTCGTGTCGGTTCCGGTCCGTTCCCGACGGAGCTGTTCGATGAGCATGGCCGTCATCTGGCCGAGAAGGGCCATGAGTTCGGTGCCACCACCGGGCGTGCCCGTCGTTGTGGCTGGTTTGATGCCGTGGCCCTGCGCCACGCGGTGCAGATCAACTCGGTGTCCGGCATCTGCCTGACCAAGCTCGATGTGCTCGATGGTCTAGAGAACATCCGCGTCTGTGTCGGCTATCGCAGCAAGGACGGTGAGGTACTCGATACGCCGGTCGACTCGGAAGGTTACGAGGCCGTTGAACCGCTCTATCAGGACCTGCCGGGTTGGAGCGAATCGACCCTCGGCGTCAAGCAGGTCGACGGACTGCCGGCCAATGCCCGCGCCTATATCAGCTTCCTCGAAGAGCAGGTCGGCACCCCGATCGACATCATCTCGACCGGCCCCGACCGTAACGAGACGATCGTGCTGCGCAATCCCTTCGGCGACTGAATCAAGGCCCGACGGCGGATGTCGAAGCGCGACATCCGCCGTCGAGAAGAGCGCTGCTCGTACCCTGCAAAGGCCGGCATTCATGCCGGCTTTTTCCTGTTTGGTCAAAAGCATCACGAGACACTGTTTTGCTCATTTTTCCCTGCCAGCGCCGAGACATGGGGCGCCGGCGTGGCGCTTTGCCTAATCTTCGATGGTGTGATCACGCCACGAACGCCTCAAGGGCGGGTGCCAGGCTCGTTAAGGCATAAGGTTACACCCTGTGATTGTCAGCAATCTCTTAATGGATTCAGGCGTTTGCCGCTACGCTGCGGTGCACCAAAAACTCGTGCTTACCTCTTGTGCAGATACCCCGCAAAAGGTAACACTGGTAGCAATGACAATAAGAAAACATAACAAGCAATCGCATTAACGTTGGCCATATGGGAGATCCATAGTGAAAATTGGAGCACCAAGGGAACGGTTCGAGGGAGAGGCGCGCGTCGCCTTGACTCCCGAGAGTGCCGGACACATTCAGAAGTTGGGCCATGAGTGTCTGATCGAGACCGGCGCCGGTGAGCGAGCCGGGTTTACCGATCAGGCCTATGAAGCGGCGGGCGTTACCGTGGTAGCGGACGCCGATGCCGTGTTCACCGACGCCGACGTGGTGATCAAGGTCCGCGAGCCAAGCGAGCAGGAGGCCGACCGCCTGCGCGAGGGCCAGACCCTGATCAGCTTCTTCTGGCCTGCGCAGAACGAGGACATGCTCGAGCGCTGCAAGGCCAAGGGCGCATCCGTCATCGCCATGGACATGGTGCCGCGGATTTCCCGTGCCCAGAAGATGGACGCGCTGTCGTCCACCGCCAACATCGCGGGCTACCGTGCGGTCATCGAGGCCGGCAACCAGTTTGGCCGCTTCTTTACCGGGCAGGTCACCGCCGCGGGCAAGGTGCCGCCGGCCAAGGTGCTGGTGGTCGGTGCGGGCGTTGCTGGTCTGGCCGCCATCGGCACCGCGACTAGCCTAGGCGCCGTGGTGCGTGCGTTCGACGTGCGCCCAGAGGTGGCCGAGCAGATCGAGTCGATGGGTGCCGAGTTCCTGTTTCTCGACTTCGAGGATAGTCAGGACGGCGCCGAGACAGGCGGCTATGCCGCGCCCTCGAGCCCCGAGTTTCGCGAAAAGCAGCTCGAGCTGTTCCGCGCCCAGGCGCCGGAAGTCGACATCGTCATCACCACCGCGCTGATTCCGGGACGTCCGTCGCCCAAGCTGTGGCTCGAGGACATGGTCGCGGCCATGAAGCCGGGCTCGGTGGTAATCGACCTGGCCGCCGAGAAGGGCGGGAACTGCGACCTGACCGTGCCCAACGAGCGCGTCGTCAGCGATAACGGCGTGGTGATTGTCGGTTACACCGACTTCCCGTCGCGCATGGCGACCCAGTCGTCGCTGCTCTACGCCACCAACATCCGTCACATGCTGACCGATCTGACCCCCGAGAAAGACGGCAAGATCGATCACAACATGGAAGACGATGTGATTCGCGGTTCCACCGTGACCCACCAGGGCGACATCACCTTTCCGCCGCCTCCGCCCAAGGTCAAGGCCATCGCCGCGGCGAAGCCCAAACCCAAGGAGAAGGAGCCGACGCCCGAGGAGAGAAAGGCCGCTGAACATGCCGCCTTCGTTGCCCAGACCAAGAGCCAGGTCGGCATGCTGGCGGCCGGGGGTGTCGTGATGCTGCTGCTCGGCATGGTCGCTCCGGCGTCCTTCATGCAGCACTTCATCGTCTTCGTGCTGGCGTGCTTCATTGGCTTCCAGGTGATCTGGAACGTCAGTCACTCGCTGCACACGCCGCTGATGGCGGTCACCAATGCCATTTCCGGCATCATCATCCTCGGTGCCGTCCTCCAGGTCGGTTCGGGTAACTGGTTGGTCGCATTACTCGCCGGGCTTTCGGTGCTGATTGCGTCCATCAATGTCGTGGGTGGCTTCCTGGTGACACGCCGGATGCTGGCCATGTTCCAGAAGTCCTGAACCGCGGAGAGACGAAATGCTAGGACAACAATTCGTAACCGCCGCGGCGATCGCGGCGAGTGTGCTGTTCATCCTCTCCCTGGGGGGGCTGAGCAACCAGGAAAAGGCCAAGCGTGCCGTGTGGTACGGAATCGCCGGCATGGCGCTGGCGGTGCTGTTCATCATGTTCGGCCCGGGTATCGGCAACTATTGGCTGATGATTCCGCTGATGGCCATCGGTGCCGGCATCGGTGCCTACGTGGCGAAGAAGGTCGAGATGACCCAGATGCCGCAGCTGGTCGCGGCGCTGCACTCCTTCGTCGGCCTGGCGGCGGTGTTCGTCGGTTGGAATGCCGAGCTTGAGCGTGCCCGTGTGGCGGCCATGCGTGCTGCCGGCGAGTCGCTGGAAGGGCTGTCGGCCTTCGCCGCGACCCTGGCCCACAAGACGCCGGCCGAGCTGACGTTTCTTCAGGTCGAAGTGGTGCTCGGCGTGTTCATCGGTGCGGTGACCTTCACCGGCTCGGTGATCGCCTTCGGCAAGCTGTCGGGCAAGCTCGACGGCAAGCCCAAGCAGTTCCCGGGCGGGCACTGGCTCAACGCCGGGGCCGCACTGCTGACCCTGGTGTTGGCCATCGCTTACCTCAATGGCGCCGGCTTCTGGACGCTGCTGCTGATCGCCGTACTGGCGTTCTTCATCGGCTGGCACCTGATCATGGGCATCGGCGGCGCCGACATGCCGGTGGTGGTGTCGATGCTCAACAGCTACTCGGGGTGGGCCGCTGCCGCCATCGGCTTCACGCTGTCCAATGATCTGCTGATCGTGACCGGCGCCCTGGTTGGCTCCTCCGGTGCCATCCTCTCGTACATCATGTGCCGGGCGATGAACCGCAAGTTCGTCAATGTCATCCTCGGTGGCTTCGGTGGCACCAAGGGGCCGGCGGCGGAAATCGAGGGCGAGCAGGTCGCCATCGACGTAGGCGGTGTCTCCAGCGCCCTGAACGACGCCGATAGCGTGATCATCGTGCCGGGCTATGGCATGGCGGTGGCCCAGGCCCAGAACGCGGTCAGCGAGCTGGTCCGCAAGCTGCGCGCCGCCGGCAAGGAAGTGCGCTTCGGTATTCACCCGGTCGCCGGACGTCTGCCGGGCCACATGAACGTGCTGCTGGCCGAGGCCAAGGTGCCTTACGACATCGTGCTGGAGATGGACGAGATCAACGACGACTTCCCCTCCACCGACGTGGTCATCGTGATCGGCTCCAACGACATCGTGAACCCGGCGGCCCAGGAAGACCCCAACAGCCCGATCGCCGGCATGCCGGTGCTGAAGGTGTGGGAGGCCAAGCAGGTGTTCGTGTGCAAGCGTGGCCAGGGGACAGGCTACTCCGGCATCGAGAATCCGCTGTTCTTCAAGGACAACACGCGGATGTTCTATGGCGATGCCCGCTCGACCATCGACAGCCTGCTGCCGATGATCGATTGATCGCAGGTAACACGCACTGATGCTGCCAACGCCCCTTTCGAGGGGCGTTTTTCGTTACAATCCAAGACCAACACTTCTTCCTATCGGGGCGACCATGATCGACGAGCGTATGACGGTGGCGGTACTGGGCGGCGGTAGCTTCGGCACGGCGCTGGCCAGCATCGCTGCGGACAACGGGTACGAGGTGCGCCAGTGGATGCGTGACGAGGACCTGGTGGAGAGCATCAATCGCGATCATCGCAACCCGCGCTATCTGCCTGACTATGCCATCAACCCCGCGGTGACCGCCTCCAATCGGCTCGACTGGGTGCTGACCGGCGCCACCCTGGTGCTGGTGGCCATTCCCTCCAAGGCCTTCGCCGATGTGGTGCGCCAGGCGCGGCCGTGGCTGACGGCCGATCAGGTATTGGTCAGCACCACCAAGGGCATCGAGGAAGAGGGCTTCAAGCTGATGAGCCAGATCCTCGAGGATGAGACCGGCTTCTCCCACGTCGGCGTGCTGTCGGGGCCGAACCTTGCCGGTGAGGTGGCCGACAAGCAGCTTACCGCCACGGTGATCGCGAGCACGGATGCCGATACCCGCTCCCGCGTGCAGGCGGCATTGGGGTGCGATTACTTTCGCGTGTACGCCAGCAACGACCGCTATGGCGTGGAGCTTGGTGGGGCACTCAAGAATATCTATGCCATCGCCGCCGGCATGGCCGCGGCACTCGGCATGGGCGAAAATACGCGCAGTATGCTGATGACGCGGGCGCTGGCCGAGATGAGTCGCTTCGCGGTGGCCCGGGGGGCCAACCCGATGACCTTCCTTGGTTTGGCCGGGGTCGGCGATCTTATCGTCACCTGCTCCTCCCAGCTGTCGCGCAACTATCGCGTGGGGCAGGCCCTCGGCGAGGGCAAGAGTCTCAAGGAGGCCGTGGACGCCCTGGGCCAGGTCGCCGAAGGCGTCAATACGGTCAAGCTGGTGCGCGCCAAGGCGCGCGAAGACGGCGTCTACATGCCGCTGGCTGAGGGCCTGTTCCAGGTGCTGTTTCGTGGCGTACCGGCCCGAGACATGGCCAAACTCTTGATGCAAAACGAGCAGAGTAGCGACGTCGAGTTCGTCTTGCCCCGCGAAGACGTCAAGCAGGACCAACGCGATACGGAGGCTAAAGGTGGCTGAACCCCTTTTGATCATGCGCCACGGGCAGGCCGTCCACGGCTACCCGGACCCCGACCGCAGGCTCAGCGAGCGGGGCGAGGCGGAGGCCCGTGCGATGGGCCGCTGGCTGGCTTCGCGATCCGACCTTGAGCTTGCCAGGCTGCGTCTGGTGGCGAGCCCCTACGCCAGGGCCCAGCAGACCGCGGCGCTGGTGGCCGAGGCGCTCCCGACGACGGTGGATATCGACACCCTGGCACTGATCACGCCGGACGACCCGCCCGAAGCGGTGGTCGACTGG
Organism: Halomonas sp. V046; assembly: GCF_052645355.1. Taxonomy (NCBI): domain Bacteria; kingdom Pseudomonadati; phylum Pseudomonadota; class Gammaproteobacteria; order Oceanospirillales; family Halomonadaceae; genus Halomonas; species Halomonas sp. V046. Next base: position 9,714 of record NZ_JBQXYF010000001.1, on the reverse strand, counting down.
CTGCTCGGCGAAGCGGACGATCGGCCGATGATGCTGGTCAGCCATATGCCGCTGGTGGCGGCGCTGACCGGGCTGCTGGTGGAGGGGCGAAGCGATGCCGGCGTTGGCTTTGCCACGGCGGCCATCGCCGAGCTGTCGGCCGAGGTCCGGGCGGCAGGGTGCGCACGGCTCAACGGCATGACCACACCGTCGTCGCTGGCCTGAGGCCCGCATTGGAGCACTCGAGCTCCTGCCAATCATCAAAAGGACATCGCCATGGGCTTTATCGTCAACAACCGCATCTACGTGAACCCGGGCTTCGAGGACGAGTTCGAGGCCCGCTTCCGCGCCCGGGCCGGACAGATCGACAAGCAGCCGGGGTTTGTCGCCATGCGCGTGCTGCGCCCGATGGGCAATCAGGCGCCCTACGTGGTGGAGACCGAATGGCAAAGCCAGGCGGCCTTTCGCGGCTGGGTCGGTAGCGATGACTTCAAGCGCGCCCATGCCAATCCGTTGCCGCCTGAGGCCACCGCCGAGGGCGGCGGCATCGAGCAGTTCGAGATCGTCGAGGGTACCGAGGCCCGGGGCCAGGGCTGATTCGCGCGGGGATTGCCACTACCTGCCAACGCCATGGGGCGCCTGGATGTCCGCTGACAGGGCCAGCGCAATGCTCGCCCAGACCCTGTCTCAGACCCTGTCTCAGACCCTGTCTCAGACCCTGTCTGCGGCAGAACAGACCCCCGCGCCATGCGGGCCAGGTCATGTCACGGTCATGCGACGGCCATGTCTCGGTCGCGATAGCGCACGGGGGGCAGGGGCGAGAGCGTCCTAGATCAGCCCCGCCACGCGCAGAATGAAGACGCCGGCGGTGACCGTGATGCTCGCCATCAGGGTGGTCAGGGCGATGATATTGGCGGTCAGGGTTTCGTCGCTGCCCATGGCCTTGGCCATGACGAAGGCCGCGGCGGCTGTCGGACTGGCAAAGAACAGAAACAGCACGCCGAGCTCGCGGCCCTCGAAGCCGGCGAGCCAGGCCGCGGTGGTAGCGGCCAGCGGTAACACGACCATCTTGGCGATGCTGGCGCTCAGCGCGGTGCGATAGCTCTGGCGCAACGCCCGGGTGGAAAGCGTTGCGCCGATGCAGATCAGTGCCAGGGGCAGGGTCAGCGAGGCGAAATAGTGGCCCGAGGTATCGAGCCAGCCGGGCAGATCAAGGTCGAGAAGCGCCACCGGCAAGGCGGCGAACACGGAAAGAATCAGCGGGTTTTTCAGGATATGACGGAAGATGCCGGCCCAGTCCGGTCCCTTGGTGGCGCCGTCGGTGGGCTGGTAGGCGGCGAGGGCGATCACCGAGAACACGTTGTAGGTCAGGATGACCACTCCCAGCAGCAACCCCCCGGTCGAGACGCCTGCGTCACCGTACATGCCGGCCGCCAGGGCCAGGCCGACGATACCGCAGTTGCCGCGAAAGGCGCCCTGAACATAGACGCCTCGGCGCGGGCGCCCGACGCGCAGGATCGCCCAACCCCAGCTGGCGAGAAAGCTTGCCAGGGTGGCGAGGGCGAAGAAGCCGAGCAGCCATGGATTGAAGGTGGTGCCAAGATCGGCGCCGATGATGCTGAGGAAGATCAGGGTCGGCAGGGTGCCACGAAACACCAGCCGCGATGCCGTGTTGACGAAGCTCTGGTCGATCCAGCCCAGACGCTTCAGGCCGATGCCGATGAACACCATGGCGAAGACGGGGAGGGTGACGTCGAGGGTGGCGAGAAAGATGTCGATCAGTGACATGCTGCGTCCTGGGAGTGACTAGGCGGGCCCTGGGGCAACGGCGCCAAGGCATCAGGCAATGACACGCAGCCCCGCGGTCGGGCGCCTTGGCCTCGATAGCGAGTCTCGCGGTTCGTGGTTGAACTTTGGTCTAAATCTACCACAGTGACTCTTGCCAGTCAGGAGGCGGACGGCTAGTTTGTAGTTCATAGTTTGTATGATGTATGACGTTGCGGTGGTGCCAAAGCCAGCATTCGTGGCGCCGCTCTCCGATATGCCCATGACGATTGAGGATGCCCTAGTGAGCTTTTCCCACCAACAAGTCAAAGACGCGATCAGTGACGGCCTGCTGTCCTTCCCGGTTACCGATTTCGACGCCCAGGGGCGATTCGACGCCGACAGTTATCGCGATCGTCTGGCGTGGTTTGTCAGCCATGAAATCTCCGCGGTGTTCGTGGCCGGTGGTACCGGGGAGTTCTTCAGCCTGTCTCTCGAGGAGTTTCGTCAGATCGTTCGTCTGGCGGTGAAGACCGTCAACGGCAAGCTGCCGGTGATCGCCAGCGCCGGCCTGAGCGTCGCCACCGGCGCCGAGTTCGCGAAGATCGCCGAGGAGGAGGGGGCCGACGGCATCCTGCTGATGCCGCCGTACCTGACCGAGTGCCCCCAGGATGGACTGGTCGATTATGCCCGCCAGATCTGTGACTCCACCTCGATCAGCGTGATCTATTACAACCGCGGCAACGGTGTGATGAACGCCGCCTCCGTGCAGCGCCTGGCCGATGCTTGCCCCAACCTCGTTGGACTCAAGGACGGCAAGGGCGACATGCAGGCGCTCAACCGGATCATCAAGTCCGTGGGCGATCGCCTGGCCTACGTCGGCGGCGTGCCGACCGCCGAAGTCATCGCCGAGGCCTATCTGGCCGTGGGGGTGAACACCTATTCGAGCGCGGTCTTCAACTTCGTGCCGGACATGGCGGTGACCTTCTACAAGGCCCTGCGTGCCGGCGACAGCGAGACCGTGCGTCGCATTTCCCGCGACTTCTTCCTGCCCTTCGTCGCCCTGCGTGACCACAAGGCCGGTTACGCGGTCAGCCTGATCAAGGCCGGTACCGCCATCGTCGGTCGCCCATCCGGTGATGTGCGAGCGCCGCTCGAGATGCCCACGCCTGAAGAGCGCCAGCAACTGGAAGCGATCATCGAGCGCGCCAAGACGTTCTAGTCGCGAGTCGCTCCCCCCGAGCATGACAAGCCAACAACAAGAGACGCAACGAGGTGATCTCATGAACATGTCCAAATTCTCCCTTGGGCTCGGCGCTTCCGTCGTCATGGCTTCCCTGGCCATCGGCAGCGGCGTGGCAATGGCCGCGGACGGTCCGCTACGCGGCAATGTCCGCGTGGTCATCGGGTCGAGCTCCACCGGCGGTGATACCTACCAGAACTCCAGCATCGTCGTCGACGCCCTGGCCGAGAAGCTCGATCTCAACATGAAGGTCGATGCGGTCGGCGTCAGCGCCGCCTACCGGGCGTTGGATCGCGACCCCCGGGGCAACACCCTGATGATTTTCCACGACCAGTCGTTTCTGGGGAATCTCTACGGGGTCGAGGGATACAAGGATCCGTTCGAGAACTACATCATCGGTCCGACCATCGCCATCAATCCCGGCAACGCCTATCTGGTGCCCAAGGACTCTCCCTACCAGACGCTCGATGCCATCATCGAAGCCGTCGGCGGTGGCGAGACCGTGCGGGTCGCGATCCAGCCAGGCGGGGTGTCGGAAATCGGCTATACGGCGCTGAAGAATGCCATTCGCATCGAACACCCAGGGATGGAAGACAACCTGGTGGCGGTCAATACCGGCTCCCAGGCGGACAAGAACCAGCTGTTGTTCGATGATCAGGCGGATCTGATCAATGGTTCGGTGCAGGCCAACGAGCAGTACACCCGCCTGCCGGAAGACGACCAGAAGGCCATGCGTTTCGTCTGGCTGACCGCCCGCCACGAGACGCTTCAGCAGGCCAACGAGGCTGGTCTTGGCCAGACCGATCGCGAGGCGCTGCTCGAGTTCGTCGAGCCCAACGTCGAGGTGACCATGGGTGAGGGCGAGAACTTCGCCTTCGATAAGGAGTTCTTCTTCCTCTACAACAAGGACATGGATCCCGCCATCGTCGAACAGATCGATGCAACGCTAGAAGAGATCTACGCCGAGGGTGAGATTCAGGAAGCCCAGAAGACCTCGTTCTTCATTCCGGACTTCATGCCCTCCGACGAGGCCGAAGCCCACCTGCGTGACAAGGCCGAGCGTTACGAAGGCATTATCACCGACCTTCAGCAGTAAGGCGGACCGGCACCACTGCGCCTGTCCATAGGCGGCGTCATTGCACGGCAATGGCGCCGACTTGTGTCCCCGCATCACTACGCTAAAGAAAGGCTCGCATTGAACGAAAGCCTTCATCGGAGCCGCTATGGAATCTGGACCAACTTCTCCACTGTCCGTCTCGATTGATTTCGAGACCTCTCATTTGTTCTTCCCCACCATCATTCATTGGGTTCTCGCGATTCTGTTTGCCCTGGTTCTGGTGCTGCGTGTGGTGCCTTTCTTCGCCGCCGTAAGACGTGGTGAGAAGTGTCTTCCGATCATCGGCGAGTCCATGGATGGGTGGCGTTTCTTCGGCACTCTGGCGCTGATCGCGGCCTACTTCTACTTGATGACCGTCGTCGGCGACCTGTTTCCCTACACCGGCTATGGGTTCCTGTTTGTCTCCATGGTGTTCCTGTTTCTGATGTCCCTTGCCTATATGCATACCCGAACCCGGCGCAAGGTCATCACCGCCGCCATCAATGCGGTGGTGGCCCCCACTCTGGCCTGGGTGATCCTGGCCAAGCTGTTCTACATCACCCTGCCGTAGCGGAGCCACGTCATGCTCGACATCCTGTCGTTACTCGATATCACCTTCTTCCTGCTGGCCTCCCTCGGTGCGCTGGTCGGGATCATCTTCGGCGCCATTCCCGGCATGACCGCCACCATGGCCGTGGCCGTGTGCTTGCCGTTGACCTACGCCCTTGGCCTCAACCATGGCCTGGCGTTGCTGCTTGGCCTCTATGTCGGGGGGATTTCCGGCGGCATGGTGCCCGCTGTGCTGCTCAATATTCCCGGTACCCCGTCGTCCATCACCACCACCTTCGATGGCTACCCGATGGCCCAGCGGGGCGAAGGGGAGCGGGCGCTGAAAACCTGCGTGGTGGCCTCTCTGGTCGGGGGGCTGATCAGTGCCCTGGTGCTGTTTCTGTTCGCACCGATGCTGGCCGAGTTTTCCATCAAGTTCTCCTACGTCGAGAAGTTTCTGATCATCTTGCTGGCGCTGACGGTCATCGCGTCCATGTCCAACAATATGCTGGTGGGTATCTTCAGCGGCGTGATCGGCATCTGGCTGAGCCTGATCGGCACTTATAGTCTGTCCGATGGCGGCAACGGCAAGAGCCGCTTGATGTTCGATTTTATGGAGCCGTACCTGTTCGAGGGCTTCTCGCTGCTGCCGGTGTTGATCGGCATCTTTGGCATCTCGACCATCCTGCTCGAGGCAGAACAGGGGGTGAAGAGCGGTCTTTCCGGGCAGAAGATCAAGATCGGCAAGGAGGGCGGTTTCTCCCTTGGCATCTTCAAGGGGCGGTTGACCAACCTGCTGCGTTCCTCATTCATCGGCACCTTCGTCGGCATGTTGCCGGGCGTCGGGGGTAGCGCCGCCTCGGTGCTGGCCTATACCCAGGAAAAGAACCTGTCGCGGGATTCAAGCGAGATGGGCAAAGGCGCGCCCCAGGGCTTGATCGCCTCGGAGTCGGCCAACAACGCCTTGACCGGTGGCGCCCTGATTCCGCTGCTGTCCCTCGGCATTCCCGGCGACTCGACCACCGCCGTGCTGATCGGTGCCTTCACCCTGCAAGGCATCCAGGTGGGGCCACTGTTTATCCCGGAAAACCCCGAGACCTGGTACGTCATGATGACCGCGCTGGTGGTGGCCAACGTCGTGATGTTCTTCTTGATGTTCTACGCCATCAAGCACATCGCCAAGGTCGTATTGGTACCGAAATACATTCTCTTCCCGATCATCGTGATGATGTGTGTTGTCGGCGCCTACGCGATCAACTACGGCATCATGTTCGACGTCTGGACCCTGCTGATCTTCGGTGTGCTGGGCTATGTCATCCAGAAGATCGGGCTCGAAGTGGCGCCGCTGATCATCGGCTTCATCCTCGGCGGCTCGGCGGAGGTCTACTTCGTCAAGAGCCTGGAATCCTTCGGTACCTACTCGATTTTCTTCACCAAGAGCCCGATTGCGATGGTGCTCTGGGGACTGATCGCGGCCTCGGTGGCGTTCTCGATCGTGGTGGGTCTCAAGTCCCGCGCCAAACAGAAGATGGAGCTGACCCAGGTCACCGGCAGCACGCAAACCGCTACAGGAAAAGGTCACGACACCCATGACGGCTAATGCTCGCGTGATTCGCGTACACCCCAGCGACAATGTCGCCATCGTGGTCCAGCACGGCGGACTCGCCGAAGGCGTTGCGATCGACGGCAACGTCACCACCAGGATGGCGATTCCCCAGGGCCATAAGGTCGCACTGACCGACCTGGACGAAGGTGACCGCGTGATTCGCTACGGCGAGGTGATCGGCACGGCCGTGGCGGCGATTGCCTGCGGCGGGCATGTGAACGAAACCAATGTGCGCCTGCCGATCGCCCCGGCCCTCGGTGAACTGCCGTTGGCCACCCGTGGGGTGGCCGATATCGAGCCTCTGGAAGGCTACACCTTCGAAGGGTTTCGCAACCCCGATGGCAGCGTCGGGACCAAGAACGTGCTCGGTATCACCACCAGCGTTCAGTGCGTGGCCGGCACCGTCGACTACGTGGTTCAGCGGATCAAGCGTGAACTGCTGCCGCGCTTCCCCCACGTCGATGATGTGGTCGGCCTCAACCATTCCTATGGCTGCGGGGTGGCGATCAATGCACCCGCCGCGGTGGTACCGATTCGTACCCTGAAGAACATCGCCCTGAATCCCAACTTCGGCAATGAAGTGATGGTGATCGGGCTCGGCTGCGAGAAGCTTCAGCCATCGACGCTGATCGATGATCGTCCGGTCAAAATCTACGAAAACACCGAGGCCGCCGACCCCGACGCCAACGTGCTCAGCCTTCAGGATGAGAGCTTCGAAGGGTTCGGCGACATGGTCGATGGCATTCTGGCCATGGCGGAGCGCCACCTGGCGCGGCTTGACCGGCGCCGGCGCGAAACCTGCCCGGTCGCCGAGCTGGTTGTCGGCATGCAGTGCGGCGGCAGCGACGCCTTCTCTGGGGTGACCGCCAACCCCGCGGTGGGCTTTGCCACGGACCTGATCGTCAGGGCCGGGGGGAGCGTGATGTTTTCCGAGGTCACCGAGGTTCGCGATGCCATCCATCTGTTGACGCCGAGGGCGGTGGATCGCGAGGTCGGCCAGGCCTTGATCGACCAGATGGCCTGGTACGACGACTATCTGGCCCAGGGCCAGGCCGACCGCAGCGCCAATCCGTCACCCGGCAACAAGAAGGGCGGCCTGAGCAATGTGGTCGAGAAGGCGCTGGGGTCGGTGATCAAGTCCGGTAACTCGCCGATTGTCGACGTCATCGGCCCTGGCGAGCGACTGCGCAAGCGCGGCCTGACCTTCGCCGCCACGCCGGCCAGTGACTTCATCTGCGGCACCCTGCAGCTTGCCGCCGGCATGAATCTGCAGGTCTTCACCACCGGTCGCGGCACGCCTTACAACCTGTCCATGGCCCCGGTGATCAAGGTCTCGAGCAATTCGACCCTCGGACGGCGCTGGTTCGATCTGATCGACCTGGACGCCGGACGCATTGCCACCGGCGAGGCCAGCATCGAAGACGTGGGGTGGGAGCTGTTTCATCTGATCCTGGAGGTCGCCAGCGGCCGCGAGCGAGTCGCGGCGGAGCGCCTTGGCCTCTACAACGATCTGGTCCTTTTCAATCCGGCGCCGGTCACCTGAGCTCGGCGATACGACACTTTTCACGAGGCCAATGGCATGTTTCCCAGAATCACCAAGATGAACATCGTACCGGTCGCCGGCGAAGACGGCTTTCTGCTCAATTTAAGTGGCGGTCACGCGCCCTGGTTCATTCGCTGTGTGCTGGTACTGGAAGACGAATCCGGTAACCGCGGCGTCGGCGAAATCCCCTCCAGCGAAGGCATTCTCAAGGGGCTAGAGCAGTGCCGCTCGCTGATCGAGGGTGCAAGGGTCCATGAGGTCAAGAAGGTATTGAGCCAGGCCCGCCAGGTGCTGTCGCGTAACGGTCCGGAGGAGCGCGGTCGTCAGACCTTTGACCTGCGCGTTGCGGTGCACGTTGTCACCGCCATCGAGTCGGCCCTGTTCGATCTCTTCGGCCAGGCCCTTGGCATGCCGGTGGCCGATCTCCTCGGCCAGTACGGTCGCCAGCGCGATGAGGTCGAAGCGCTTGGCTACCTGTTCTTGCTCGGCGACCCGGACAAGACCGATCTCCCTTATCCGCGAGCGAGCGATCCGGTCGATGCCTGGGACGAGGTGCGCTATCGCGAGGCGATGACGCCTGACGCCGTAGCCAATCTGGCCAAGGCCGCCTATGAGCGCTACGGCTTCAAGGACTTCAAGCTCAAGGGCGGTGTGCTGCGGGGTGAGGAGGAGGCTGACTGTATTCGTGCGCTCCACGAGGCGTTCCCCGAGGCCCGGCTGACGCTGGACCCCAACGGTGCTTGGGGCCTGGAGGAAGCGGTCAGGGTGCTGGAGCCGATCAAGGGCCTGTTGAGCTACGCTGAAGACCCCTGCGGTCAGGAGGGCGGTTACTCCGGTCGTGAGACCATGGCCGAGTTCAAGAAGCGCACGGGGCTCGCCACGGCGACCAACATGATCGCCACCGATTACAAGCAGCTGAAGCTCGCCGTTGCACTCGATGCCGTGGATATCCCGCTGGCCGATTGTCATTTCTGGACCATGCAGGGCGCCGTCGCGGTGGGCGAGCTGTGCAATGAGTGGGGCATGACCTGGGGGTCCCACAGCAACAATCACTTCGATGTCTCGCTGGCCATGATGACCCACGTCGCCGCGGCCTGCCCGGGGGAGATCACCGCCATCGACACGCACTGGATCTGGCAGGACGGCCAGCGCATCACCAAGGCGCCATTTCAGATCCGGGGCGGCAAGCTGACGGTGCCCACGACGCCCGGGCTCGGGGTGGAAATCGACGACGACAAGCTGATGGAAGCCCATCGCAAGTACAAGGGCCTGGACGTCACCCAACGCAATGACGCCATGGCCATGCAGTACCTGATCAAGGGCTGGGAGTTCGATCCCAAGCGTCCGGCCCTGGTTCGCTGACGCCCGTCGCGTTGACGCAAGATTCGCAGAGAAAATGTGCCGACCGGGTGAACCCTTGAGCGTAAAGGCATCCAAGGAGTCAGGCGCGACGCATCACGGTTTTTTGTTCGATGCCGCCGGTTCGGTGGCGTCGCATTCTCGAAGGAGACGCATGATGACACTGGAAGGCAAGCAACTGATCGGTAGCCAGGCCGTCCTGGCCCAGGGTTCCGCCATCCACGGGATCGATCCGTCCACCGGCGACCGGCTCGAGCCCGGGTATCCTGCCGGCGGCAAGGCCGAGGTCGAGCGTGCCTGCGAACTCGCCTGGGCCGCCTTCGACGGCTACCGCGAGACAAGCCTCGAGGAGCGCGCGCGGTTTCTCGAGACCGTGGCCGACAACATCGAGGCCATCGGCGATGACCTGATCACCCGTGCCATGCAGGAATCCGGTCTGCCCCGGGCACGCCTGGAAGGCGAGCGTGGGCGCACCTGTGGCCAGCTGCGCCTGTTCGCCGGCGTTGTCCGCGCCGGTGAATGGCTCGACGTGCGCATCGACCCGGCCCTGCCGGAGCGCCAGCCGATGCCCCGCG